>NZ_SJPY01000001.1:0-671576 GCF_007860185.1 Novipirellula aureliae | reverse complement strand
GCCGCTTGGCGGCTGGGATCGACGCCCGCGGCGGAATGGTCGCTACCGATGGATGGCTGGAAACGAGTACGACGCCCGCAGTCGATTTGGCCAAGGACCTACGAAACCGTACCGATAAAATCGCAGCGATCATCTACACCGACATTGCTCGAGATGGCATGATGAGCGGCCCCAATTTCGAAGGCCTGATTGAGATGGCAGCGGCAACCGATATCCCGCTTGTCGCCAGTGGCGGTGTGACGACGATCGACGATGTTCGCAAGTTGGTCCAAATTGAAATGCCCGCTGCGATCGTCGGACGCTCCATTTACGATGGCGTCATGCAGCTCGAAGAAGTCCTCGACGCCGCCGGCGATCGCTAGTAGCGGCGTCTCGCCGAGACGCCAAATCCACACAGTACAGTAGCGGCGTCTCGCCGAGACGCCAAATGCACACAGCACAGTAGCGGCGTCTCTCCGACACGCCAAATCCACACAGTACAGCAGCCGCGTCTCGCCGAGACGCCAAATCCACACAGCACAGTAGCGGCGTCTCTCCGACACGCCAAATCCACACAGCACAGTAGCCGCGTCTCTCCGACACGCCAAATCCACACAGCACAGTAGCGGCGTCTCGCCGAGACGCCAAATCCACACAGCACAGTAGCGGCGTCTCGCCGAGACGCCAAATCCACACAGTACAGTAGCGGCGTCTCTCCGAGACGCCATGTTCCATTCGCGTCTCGGAGAGACGCGGCTACTGACAAAACAGGTTAATCGCTGACTCGGCATCGGACGTGTCGAGCGGGGTTGCGGAACGTGTTTCGGGGGCGATACATGTTCGCGTCAGCAACGATTGATTCAAACTTGCCAAACCACGAAAACGATTCACCTTCAACCCCTCGATCCTTTGCGATTCGAGATGCTCACGCAACTTTCGGTAGTGTTCCTCGCCAAAAGCGAACAAGGAATCGCTGTAAGCATTCGCGGTGATCTCGAACATCGGTGCACGGACGATCGAGACACGGCCCGATTCGAGCAGCGGGCGCATGAAGCGATGCAAAAACATCATCATCAGCGCTCCACAATGGATCCCGTCCGCATCGGGATCGAACAACAAAATCACGTTGTCATAACGAATCGATTGCAAATGAAAATACTCACCCATACCACTACCTACCGCTTCGGCAAACGCCGAAAACCATTCGTTGTTAGCAACCGCGCGCGGTGACGCCTTGATGGCGTTGAGCGGCTTACCTTGCATCGGTAGCACCGCTTGAAAGCGAGGGTCGCGAGCCCGGGCGACCGATAACGATGCGGAGTCACCTTCGACAACAAACAACTCGGCTCCCGTCCCCACGCCGTGAACTTGGCAATCATGCAATTTGATCGGCGTCGAACGAAACATAGCAGCGACAGCTGGCTTTTTCCAAAAAGGGGTCTGACCCTTTGGAGGAGATTGGTTTTGTCAATCGTTTCCGGCTTGCCTAGAGAGGGTCAGACCCCTTTTCAGACAAAGCCTAATCCATTCCGTAATGTTCGACTTCAGGCCAATAGACATCCTCGAACGCATCTTGCTCATGGAAATCAGGACTGTTGTCCAAGTCATGGCATTCCATGCACTTTGCTCGAGCGTCGTCGAAAGTCAAACGCATAGCATCCCGCAGATCGATGCGTTTCGGCTCACTGACATTCGAGCCGGCCTCTTCGGCTGCCGCGTGGGCGGCTCCGGGCCCGTGGCAATTCTCACAGCCGCTGGCAGTCAAATGCGGGGTAGCCTCAAGCGACAGGTATCCCGATTCATACGGATAAAAGCCTTGCGGGTTCCATCCGGTGACATGACAACTAATGCACTCGGGATCAAAATGGCGAGGCACGTCACCTCGTTCGCCAGGGTGAATGAGCGATTCGGTCGCATGGGAATGCGGCGTTCCTTCCCAGATTTCATACGCGCTGGTGTGGCATTTCCCACACGCTTCGCTACCGATATAACTCTTCCCCGAGGGCGTTGGAATTGGACGCAGCCCCAGTGCTTCCAAACCTAAATCGCGAAGCTGCAACTGATAATCAGACATCAATTTACGCATCTCTTTCGAATCCTCGATTTCATGCGTCATCGCAACGCGACTATACTTCGCGGGTGCGTCTTTGTACAAACCGATCATTCCAACATACATCGCCTTGTCGCCAGTAACGATCATCTTCGTTTCGCTGTTATCAATCGATTGCATCTGATAAGTCGGTTCGCCAAAACCACCGGCAACGACGACGACGTCAAACCCAGGGACTTCGCGGACAAGTTTTTCCGCCGCTTTTTCAGTACCGAAAAAGGTCAGAACTTTGTAATCAGGTGATTTCGCATCGATCGATTCGAGTGCTTTTTTTGTAGCAGCTACGGGCGGTTCGAGTACGATCTCGTCACCGAGGGGTGAATCGAGCGTTGCCGGATCGAGCACACTCGTCATGCCCACCTTCATCCCGCCGCGGTCCATGATCTTGAACTGTGGCATTAGGCTGGGGTCCAGCAGAACCACGTTTGCCGAAACGTAGAGCGCTTCCTCCGGCGATTCGCTCGCCGCGACCGAAATCAACTCGCCAACACCAAGCCGGACATCATCGGTACCAAAGCCGACCGATTCGTATTGCATCTTGCGAAGAGCTTCTGCGGTCCGTTGGAATTTTATCTCCGCTTGACGACCGAATCGACGAACTTGATTCCCTGCGTCAATTGGAATCACCTCCCAACCACGGTCCCGTATTTGATTGAGAAACGTAAAACGTCTCGCGACGCCCCCTTTTTGGTTATCGAGACCGGTGCACCCGCACGGCTCTAAGTATCCGTGTTGATTCCCCGTCACCATCAGCGTCAAATCGGGCCTCTTCCAATCGGTGTAGTCCTCAGGGCCCTTTGCAGAGCCATTATCAATAGCGATCGGTTTGGACGGCTGTTGGCCGCGAGCGATATCGAGCCCACTTTCAACCGCTAAAAACACCATTAAAACGGCAACAAGACAGGCTCCTCGAGCAACAAGCCGAAGCCCTGCAGCGGAAGGGGTGTGTGGTGGAAACATCATCTTTGCTTTTTCCTCAGTTGCTCATGCGGATGGGCCAGCCGTAAACAAGCTGACACGCAATCGATGGGCTTATTTGGGTTCCAACGAGAACCGCAAGCCGATTGTCAACCTGTCACCGCCTTCTCGTTCCGAGACCACCCTCACTTTTCCATAATCATCCTTGTTGCGTCCCAAACGCTTGATTGGCTCGGGGCCAGGGATCAACTCAAACTCCAGTGGATAAAGCGTCATCGCTCCTCGCCGAAGCGGTTCACTTAGAGTAGCTTTAACAACGTCTTCGGGCACAACGGCCCCGATACTTAACTTTTCCTCGTCACGATTCTCACCCTTTAACACAACGAACACCTTCGCCTTAAACGGCCCATCAGCCCCAACTTGCCCAAAGTCATAGATAAAGTTACCTAACTCCGTTTCTTCCAATCGCGGGTTGGGGATCATACCAATGGAACCGACCACTTTTCCCGTGATCACGGCCGAGAATTGCATCTTCTCGTTTTCGCTGCTCGATGCGGCCTCGTTGACTTCAACGTTCGCATTTTCAGCAACCAATTCCCCGTGATTTGGCTGAGTAAACTTGAAGATCAGGTTTTGCGATACCGGACCTTGACGCATACCAGGTTTGAGATCGATCGAAACACGGAACCCTTGCACCGCTTTGGCGTTCGGTCCATCGGCATCGGATGGCTCGAATGGCTCGATCGTCACATCGGAAAATTTGTTCAGTTCCTCCGAACTAAAAGTGGCCTCGATATTTTCGATCGGAGGCGACATGTAGTTATAAATTTTGGCGGTCAACTGCGTTCCTTCACTCGAGGCAATCTCGCCAAAGGTCAGCGTGTCGGGGACCATCTCCATCTGGTAAACGACACGTCCAGCCACCTTCAAGTCGATCGCATAATTATCGGGGTCGTTGGTCAAGATTTGGGCCGACTGAGAAAACGCTTTTTCGTTTGTTTTTACGTTCCACTCAAGCAAAACATCGGTTTCTTCACCCGGCTTGAGTCGATCCGTTTTCAGAGTCCCGAGGGTGCATTTGCATGTGGTCGCCCCGAGTCGCAGCGTCAAATCCCCGTCGCCAACATTCTTGATCACGAAGCGATGCTCGCCTTTTTCGTTGGGTGACATCGCGCCGAAGTCGTAGGTATCGCCGTCGGGTAATTCGACTTTGGGGTTCTCTGCTTGCGTGAACGAGGCTAAATGTTCAGCATAATCCTCGCCTTTGATCTCGCCCTGATAGACCATTTCGCCCATGTAAGCGGTTCGATGCCCGAACCGAGAGTAGTTGATGCTCCATCCGACCACTCCGCCAACCGCCGCCGCCAAAACCAATACTAATAAAAAGCGAATCACGTCTCAGCCCAAAAGTGTCGTAAGATAAAAACACGGAAACTGGCATCAGTACGATCGAGCGAACGAATCGGTTCACGACAATTTTGGGGCCGGCTCGCCAGACTCTGGTGGAATTTTCTCTTTCGCAGCCGTCTCACCCGGTTTGGGCATTTCCATAACGGGGTCTCCCCAATCGGCTGCGAATTTTTCTTTGCACGACTCGCATTTGACTGTGGTGCCGAGTAATTGATCGTCAATCACCGATGGTTTTTCGCAATGACTGCACCGAACTCGCACCGATCCTTTGTCAGCCGCCAAGAGTATCAAATGCTGTTGAGTGACTTCCGCCACTTCAATGTCGTCCGCTTTTAGGGTCGTCAAGTCGTCACGAGTCACCTCCGTCATCGCCGCCAACCGGTTGGCCAACCGCCGCACACTTCGCTCAAAACTGTTTCGACTCGTCCGCCCATTTCCAAAGTGCCGATCCCGATTGACGTAAAGATAAGTAAAACCTCGGAGCAACCGACGACGTGATTCGGTCGGCAGCGAGTATTTCGATTTCTTTGCAATCAGTTCAAAGATTCGGCATAAGTCTTCGGGGGAATAGTCATCAAAGTGCATCGTCGTGCCGACGCGAGAGCTGAGGCCGGGATTGCTGCGAATCATCGTTCGCATTTCAACGGGGTACCCAGCTAGAATGACGATCAGCCGATCACGTTGATCCTCCATTCGCTTCAGCAACGTCTGCACCGCTTCGCGTCCGTATTGATCTTGCCCATTTTCATCGATCAAGGTGTAGGCTTCATCGATAAACAGAACTCCGTCGAGCGCTTCGTCGATCTTCGCGTTGGTTTTTGGCCCCGTTTGCCCGGCGTACTCGGCTACCAAACCGCTACGATCGGTTTCGACCAAATGCCCTTTTTCAAGAATCCCAAGCGACCCGTAAATCTCGGCAATGATCCGGGCGACCGTTGTCTTGCCGGTACCAGGGTTCCCGACAAAGGCCATATGCAGACTTGGGCGGCTTGTCGGCAAGCCTTCCTTTTGCCGCCAAGTTTCCATCTTTAGAAAATTAGTCAACGTTTGAATCTGGTCTTTGATCGCCTCGAGACCGATAAGTTGATCGAGTTTTCCGCGTGCTTCGGCGAGCCGCTGCTCGGGTGTCCGCTCGTCGACCGGTTCTGCGGCCACTTTCGATTGGTTCGCACCAGACTCTTTTGCTGCTGCAGATGAATAACCTTTGCCTGGACCTGCACTTGTGGTCACCGTCGGTTTTTCGGCTGCAGTGACCGATGCTCCTTCGCGAAGTCGTTTCGCTTCCGCTCGCAACCAATCGATTGCATCGCGAGCGTTGTCGCTATCCACTTGGCTGTTGTGCTCGGGAACCGAATCGCCACGGAGCTCTTTCATTTGCTTTCGCATCGCTTCCAAATTTGCATTGTCCGCTGCACTGGTATCACCATCGATTGCGACTAGCAAATTGGCCATTCGCATGACCAGCGTTTCGAGTTCACCCCAGCGGTCGCGGATGGCGGCGACTTCGACAAAGGGCCGAACCAAATCACGCCACTGAAAATCCTTCGATGCCGAAATCAACCAATCGACCGCTTCATGTAGTTGACTCCCTAAGACCGATTTTCCCCACAGATGTTGTAGGAGGACACGTCCGAGTTGCCGTTGTTCCATCGTCCGGCTGCTCGCATCGGGGACGGCTGCCGCAAAGACTTTCATCAAGAGTCCCTGATGCAAATCGTCCATTTGATCCGCGATCGATTGGGGATCCGAATCTTCGCCCGCTTTTCTACCAGCTCCCTCGTTACTGGCCCAGCCATAGCTTTGGCGAATCACATTGCCGCTACCGACATACAACGCCTTGGTTTCCTCAAGCGTTTCACGGTACAGCCGAATCGATTCGATAATTTGATCGTCAGGAAGATCAGACATATTACTACAAAGACACATTCGAGAAGGGGGATGAACGAGCGTCTTATCATACCGCAAGAAGACCTCCCCGGCGACGGCTCGTTGTACCACACAACACCTGCGTTTTGCATGCATTGGCAGGTTGATTTTTTATGCGTCTCCACTGGACTTTTTGCTGGACACCGCGAATGATCGTCAATTGAGGATCCGCGTTGGTGCAGCGGTTCACGGAATAATTTCTTCCACGGAGGTGTTTTGATGTCAACGGTTGCCGATCTTTCGAGGGAACTCAGTGACTGTCAGTTCGGGGACGAACGGCTCACGAAACGAATCAAGAAGATGGCCGATGTCCTCAGCCACAGTCCCAATATGAGCATTCCTGCAGCCTTGAAAAGTAAGGCTGAGATTGAGGGCTGCTATCGCTTTTTCAACAACGACAACGTCACTCCTGAAAAGATCCTTCAGCCTCACATCGAGGCAACGCATCAACGAATCAATCAAGTCGACTATGTCTTGCTGGTCCAGGACACTACCGAGATCGACTTGACGCGGCCAGAACAACAAGTCGATGGAGCAGGGCCAATGGACTGCGAAAGTCGCCGTGGAGCTTTCTATCACCCGATGATTGCCTTCGATGTCGCAGGAGTTGCCTTAGGAATCGTGGGGCAAAAAAAGTTGGACACGAGACGCGATCAGCAAAGAATCCAAGTCGGAGAAAAACAAAAAGCGAAAACAAGTTCCCATTGAAGAAAAAGAAAGTGTTCGTTGGCTTGAAGGAGTCCACTGTACCGAGCGTACCGCCTTAGCTTGTCCCGAGACTACTTGCGTGTGCGTTGGTGATAGCGAATCGGACATTTACGATGTCTTTTCCGCAGTCGCCCAAAGCGAAGTTCCCAATGTGCATTTACTGATTCGGGCAGGTCAAAATCGAAACACATCCGAGCAGCAAGACTGGTGCGAACAAGTTCGCCAAACGCCGAAAATTGCCGATCAAACGTGCAATGTTCGAGCACGCAGAGCGAAGATGCAGATTGCTAAATCAAAGCGAACTCGTTCACGCATCGCGCGCGTTGCAGAACTAGCCCGGATTATTCATTAGCCGTTTTGGCGATAGCGGGCTGTCGATCGACCAAAGAACGAACCCGGGACGCAAACGTTTGGGTTGGAATCCAGAGATCCTACGACCTGTCCAACGCATGGAACGCTTTTGGGCCAGGTGCAAAAAATTTTCAAGCGGTTAGCTTATGTGGTACAACGAGCCGGCGACGGCGGCTTCCGTTCCGCGTGAACCAAATCAGAATCGTCGCGGTGTGTTGACGTGGGTACGACACCAACTGACGACCTGTGACTTTTTGTGTTTTCTTGCGTTTTTTGTGGCCAACCGTTTTCGCTAGCGACTCTCCATCCGACAATTGCCACAAAGAGCGCAAAGAGACGCAAAAAGGAACGCCACACGAAATGTCCACATTCCACGCATCCGATGCAACGGTTCTGACGCTAATCCAGTCGGAACCCGATATTGACACCTTCGTCAACGATCGGTCGGCTACAACCGCCGATATCCCATTCAATGTCCGCCGCAAGATTGTTCACTGCATTGCGGATTTGCTCGATACGAGAATATCGCGATCCGCGGAGAAATATGAAGGCTTTGATCTAATGGTCGATTCGATCAGCAAGTGGTTGGTTGTGGGAACCGCACTTTGGCATCCGATGTTCTTGTGTCGCGAATACATTTTAGCCGTCACCCAAGCGATCGCTGGTGCAAACGCTGAGAACAGCTTCATCCGCGGCACCAAGCTCAATTAACGAATCACCTCTTACTGGCCGATCTCGCACATGGCAAAATCATCAACTTTCGCCCGCCAAGAATTGAACATGAATTCGTCAACGGCACGACTCGGTTAGCGGAGCAAAAGTCGCCACGCTATGAATACCACAACTGGCAATCGATCGATAACGAGCTAGAAGGCTTTGAATATTTGGTGAAAGATCTCGTTACGGACTGGGGCGTCGGTCTCCGCTTAAGTTTTACCGGGCGTATTGCTGGACCATTTGCATGAATTCGGCGGTGGGCTCGGCGACCGTCATGACTTGAGAATTCGCTGCCGGGTTGTTGCGATCGCGAATGATCACGATCACTTCCTGGTCACCACCGATTGGTGCGGTTGCCGACGGTTGCAGGGCGGAAGCGGGCAGCCCCATTGCAGCAAGCGAACCGTTGTCAAGACTTGCGGTTCGCTCAGGGGCAGCCGCAAGTTGGTTGCGCTGCGGTTGGTTGTGCTGCGGTTGACTGTACAGACGTGCCAAGTTGACTCGGTCAAACTGCCAATAGATGTTGCCTGGACCTGCATAAATACCGACGTCACCTTTGTAGTCGGCGGCGTTGCAAACTCCGATCAATCGGCCTGCGTCATCAAACAACCCACCGCCGCTACGACCATCGATTGGAGCTCCTTCGATTTCCAAGTTCGATACGCCAAGTTGTTGATTGTACTTGTCGATCCCCGTGATTCGAGTATCGCGGCGCGATGGATCGTCGCCTCGATCACAGCCAAAACTGAATGCGGTTTGTCCAGTACGAACTTTTGTATCGTTGCCGAGCACTTGGACGGGGATAACGGGGAAGCCTGGGCGAATGGCGACCAACCCGACGTCGCGATCCTCTGAATCGTAGTCAATCACTTGACCGAGCACGGTGTGCACTTCACCACCGACGAACAAGTCGACTTCGATCTTGCCTTGTCCTTCGGTCTCACGAAACAAGTGACCGCAGGTCAGCACGAGAGCTTCGTCGCCGTGGGTGTCGACAATGGTGCCCGTGCCGGCCCCAAAGCCTTTTCCGTCGTAAACTCGCAAACGGACGGTTGCCGCTTTTGCTCGTTCGATCGCATCGGCCAAATTGACACTCGGCATCGCTTCGGACGCAATCGCTGACGATGTGGATGCCGGCAACGCCGTCGTCAACGTTTGATGCCCCTCGAGCAACCGTTTCATCGGAGCCAAACGAGTGCGAGGGGTCGGGTAGTCGTCGAGTGAATTGGATTTTGCTCCGGTGGGGATCTGCGGCCCGCCTGGGTTGATCGCCAATGCCGAGCGTAGTTTTTCGATCGATTGCATGCCGACCAAACGGGTCACCTCTTTGCCATCAACGACGATGACATAGGTTGGCGTTTGGCGAATGCCGTAGCGGCGAGCCAAGTCTTGTTCAGCTCGTACGTCGACGTGGCGAACGGGGACACCGGCGTTTTCCAAGTCGGCAAGGATCGGTTCCATCGCACGACACGGTGGACACGACGCCGATGAAAAATCGATTAGAATCGCATTTGCTGCGGAGGCTTCGTTCACCGATGTCTCGGCAAGCAGAGAGACACCAAGAAACAATACGGTCATCGCCGCGAACATTTTCGTCTTCACGCTCGTCCCTCCATGGACGTTTGTGTTCAAAATCGACAACGCGGCTAGGGTATTGACCGTGCTTCCTTGCTCGATCCACGCATTGTCGTGCGGCTGGATACTCCATCAAATGTACGCGTCAGGACAAGGGCAATGAAAAGGGAATCGAGTAGAACTTTAATTTTTTTGAGTTTCACGGACGTTTTTCGTTGTTTTTGATCGCGCCGAGACGTGTTGAACAGCTCGTTACCAATTGGATCTCTGGCCAGATTCCAGGCGAATTACGGGTGAAATCTTTATCAGGATCCACCACCCCCTTGTCGGATCTTTAACAAGATCCACTACTCATTGTCGAACACATCCACTATCTTTTAGCTCTTCCCAACGAACGTAAATTCATCTTTCTTTCATCGATTTCCCCAACGATCCTTTCATGCCACGCCGAATTCTTGTCACGAGTGCTTTGCCGTATGCCAACGGGCCGATCCACATCGGCCATTTGGTTGAATACATTCAAACCGATATTTGGGTGCGGTTTCAGAAGCTGTCTGGTAACCGATGCATCTACGTCTGTGCTGACGATACGCATGGAACGGCGATCATGATCCGTGCTCGCAAGGAAGGCCGTAGCGAAGAGGAATTGATCACCGCGATGAGTGAATCGCACCAGCGAGATTTTGCTGGGTTTGGGATTGAATTCGACAATTACGGCAGCACCCATAGTGATGAAAACCGCAAGGTTTGCGGTCGTGTTTGGGCGGCGCTTCGCGAAAAAGATTTGATCGTTCAGCGGCCGGTCGCCCAATTGTATGACCCCGAAGCCGAAACGTTTTTGGCCGATCGCTTCGTTCGCGGAACATGCCCAAAGTGTGGTCGAACCGATCAACCGGGTGACAATTGTGTTTGTGGACACACCTACAGTCCGACGGACCTGATCGACCCCAAAAGTACGCTCAGTGGTGCGACACCCGAAATTCGTGAAGCGATCCATCTGTTTGTCGAGCTTGAAAAGCTACATGGTTTCTTGACCAAATGGATCGACGAAAGTGAGGCACTGCAAACCGAAACCGCGAACTACTTGAAGGGGCATTTTTTGGCAGATGAGTTAAGGGATTGGGACATCAGTCGCCCAGGACCTTACTTTGGATTCGAGATTCCCGACTCACCAGGCAATTTCTGGTACGTCTGGTTCGATGCCCCGATCGGTTACATCGCCAGCACTCAACAGTGGTGTGATGCCAACGGCGAGAAGCTAGAGGATTGGTGGGAGAGTGATGAATGTGAGATTCACCACTTCATCGGCAAGGATATCACCTATTTCCATACGCTGTTTTGGCCTGGTATGCTAGAAACCGCTGGCTTCAACTTGCCGACCAAAGTACGCATTCATGGTTTTTTGACGGTTGACGGCGAAAAAATGAGCAAGTCAACCGGAACGTTGATCTCGGCTGAAACGTTCTTGAAATACTCCAAACCATCTTATCTTCGTTACTTCTACGCGACGAAGTTGACGCCACGAGTCGAAGATTTGGATTTAGCAATCGAAGAGTTTGCCGACAAAATCAACAGCGACTTGGTGGGCAAGGTTGTGAATCTGGCTAGCCGAGTTGGCAAGTTCGCTCATGCAACTGGATTGTCGACGACCTATCCTGAGGATGGTGGTCTGTTCGAGGCGGCTGCCAAGGCGGGTGACGACATAGCGGCAGCCTATGAAGCGTGTGACTATAGCCGAGCGATGCGAAGAATCATGGAACTGGCCGACGCAGCCAACCCGTTTGTCGAACATGCCAAGCCGTGGGAGATGAAAAGGGACCCCGCTCGCCAGCGAGAGTTGCAGGACGTTTGTACGGTGGCACTGAATCTATTTCGCCAATTGGCGATCTACTTGGCTCCGGTCTTGCCCGAGTTAGCGACCCAGTGCAGCGAACTGCTCGGGGAGCCGATCACGTCATGGGATCAAAGTAAAACACCATTGACCGGAACCCCGGTCGCAAAATTCAAGCGGATGATGGACCGTGTTCAACCCGAGGAGATTACGAAGATGATCGAAGAGAGTAAAGCATTGGCTGCGGAAGCGGCAGAAGCGAATGCGACGGAAGCAGCTGCGGCCGCGTTCAACGATAGCGACGAAGCACTAAAGGCCGAACCGCTAGCCGAGGAGATTACGATCGATGACTTTGCAAAAGTCGATTTGCGTGTCGCACGTGTGATCGCGGCAGAGCACGTGCCCGAAGCGAATAAACTACTGAAGTTAACACTCAGTCTCGGTGGCGATCATCGTCGTCAAGTTTTCGCTGGCATCAAAGCAGCCTACGCTCCCGAGGATTTAGTGGGTCGTTTGGTCGTTATGGTCGCAAACTTGAAACCACGAAAAATGCGATTTGGGCTGAGCGAAGGCATGGTGACCGCGTCGGGGCCAGGCGGGGCCGAGGTGTTCATCCTAGGTGTTGACGACGGAGCGGTTCCCGGACAACGGGTCCATTAAGAGCCACCGAATGAGCCGACGACCGATCAATCGTTTCCGCAGCCGAATGCTTAGCCGCATGATTCTTCGCCCGAGCAGCCACCCGCTCGACCACGGCGAACAGCGGCGAGTGATGGTGCCGACGAAGCTGGGTCCGCTGGAAACCTTTTTACGCGACAGCCAGCCTCCGACCGAGACGCCTGATCTAGTCATCTTGAAGTTCCCTGGGACCGCTGGACGCGGGGAAAGATCGACCGCCTTTCCGACCCCTTTTTTGAACGCTCGCCGCGTTCATGTCTGGACATGGAATCCGCCCGGATATGGACAGAGTGCTGGCCGAGCTTCGCTAGAGAATATCGCCAACTCGGCACTCTGTTTTTACGACCACGTTGCTCTTTCATACGATCGATCCGATGGTTCGCGCCCGCCGATCTGGATGCTCGGCAATAGCTTAGGATGTGCCACGGCACTTGGGGTATCTGCCAATGCTGATTTCAAACCAACGGGGTTGATCCTTCGAAACCCGCCACCGCTCGATCATGTCGTTCGTCATGTAGCAAAAAAGTATCCCCTTGGACGCTTCGTGAAATCGATCACCGACCGACTTGACGCGGCGATGAATGCTTTGCTAACGGCACCTCGGGTTGATGTGCCAGCTTTGTTTTTCCAATCCGAATTCGATACTTTGGTGTTGCCCGAAATGCAACAGATGATTCGGGACGCTTATGCTGGACCCCAATACTTGGTGGAACTCAAGGGGATCGGACATGATGGAATCATTGATGACTCGCACGGCTTGGCGGTGAGTAACGGAGTTGATTGGTTGTGCAATCAATCGGGTGTCTAGCGTTTTAGCGACATCAAAACGTGAGGTAGGCATCCTGCCTGCCAATCCATTCCTGTCGCAAATCGCAGGCTGGAAGCCTACGCCACGAATAGATCTGCCAACCCTCATTCCTATCCCTGACAAAACACTCGTTTCATGAAATGAGGTCTTAGTTTGCAACCATGAACTTACTGAATATACGCAAAGCGGTAAGCGACGATGCCGAGCAAATCGCCGCGATTTACAATCTTTACGTCGACCAAGGCGGTTCAACGTTTGATACGGTGCATCAAACATGCAGCGTCATTGCAGGACGCATCGGTGCGGAACCGCCTGAAGGCTGGTACGTGTCCGAGACCAATGGGCGCGTTTCCGGTTGGGCGTGCGCTAGACGATACAGTGAGCGTCAGGGATTTAAGCTAACCTGCGAAACGGCAATCTATATCTCGCCAAGCGAATTTGGAAAGGGGATCGCCGATCAACTACAATTCGCGATTGACCAGCACTGCATGGAACATCACTTGCACCACGCTGTCGCTCGCATCATTGCCGATAACCAGCGCAGCATGGCTTTTCATTATCGGCATGGTTTTGAATTGGTTGGTATTCAAAAAGAGATTGGATGGATGAACAACGCCTGGGTAGACCTCGCCATCCTGCAAAAACTCTATCGATCGTCGACGTAGGACAGGATCTGCATCTCCAGAGACGGAGCGACGGAATGTTCCCTCTCGGAGGGACGGAGCGAATGGGCAGTAACAATCGACACCAAAAGGTGTATAATTCACTCTGCTTCCGCCTATTTCAAAACCGTTTCTTTGTGCCCTTTCCATGCTGATTGATCGATTTGGTCGCGTTCACACCAGTTTACGAATCAGCGTTACCGATCGCTGTAATTTGCGATGCACCTACTGCATGCCTGCCGCGACCCCTGATTACCAGGAACGCAGTGAAATTCTTTCTTTCGAAGAGATCGAGCGATTTGTGCAGATTGCCGCTGGGTTAGGCGTGGATGATGTTCGCGTGACGGGCGGTGAACCACTCGTGCGAGCCGAATTATGGAACCTGATGGAGAAGATCGTTGCCGTCAAAGGACTCGAAAAAGTGTCGTTGACGACCAACGGCATATTGCTCTCGGACCAGCTTGAACGATTGTTCGCTGCCGGCTTACGCAGTGTGAATGTCAGTCTTGATGCACTCGATGAAGCCTCGTTTCGCCAAGCGACTCGGCGACCGGGCCTGCAAAAGGTGCTCGACGGGATCGACCGCGCAATCTCGATCGGAATGTCCGTCAAGATCAATTCGATTGCGATGCAGGGTTTGACAGAATTCCAGATCAAAGCGTTTGCAGCGTTGACGAAGCGTACAGGAATTCCAGTACGATTCATTGAATTCATGCCCCTCGATTCTGATGCGAACTGGGAGGAAGCGAAAATGCTCTCCGGTGCAAAAATCTTGGATCTGTTTCGCGAGCAGGTTGGGGTATTGGAAAAAGTCGAAAAACAGGACTCGTCGCCGGCAACCGACTATCGATTTGTCGATTCCGCGGGCTGCATTGGAATCGTCCCCTCGGTGAGTGAACCCTTCTGCAGCACCTGCAATCGACTGCGATTGACCGCCGATGGGCAACTTCGCAGTTGTCTTTTCGGAGAGGATTCGGGTGACGTGAAGAGCTTGATGCGCAGTGGAGCGACGGACGAGGTTATCGCTGAAAAGATTAAGACCGCAGTTCTGGAAAAGAAAGCGGGCCATGGGACAGACGATTTATCGTTTCGGCGTCCTTCGCGGCCCATGTATTCGATCGGCGGCTAGTCCTCAGTCACCGCTTGATTTTAGGCTTGGCAAAAGAGTGGCTGGGGGCATCGTGCCCCGGTAAGCTGCGACTGGAAGCCACCCTCACGAGAGATGCTTTCCTTCAATTCTTCGTGTGACAAAGCACTAGGGAACTTGAGGTCGCGAAGCCGCATTCCGCTCAAAGAACAGAGCGACAATCGCCGCGAGCTGACAACAAACGGCAAGCTGACGAATCGAATTTCGTTCTACATGGCTGGCAACGCTAAGCCACAGCGTTTTGCGACAATGCTTAGGTGATGATCGAGATGCCCCGTCGCGAGCCAGGCAATTGCTCGGACCGAAGTTCGCTTTCCATCGGCAACGCCAAGACGATCCCATGCTTGAGGAACCAGTCGCCGAAGCAGATGGACATTCGCTTGACGGAGCACACCCAGCTCATTAACCAATTGGCCGAAAGGCCCTAATCCGAAGCGAGAATCGGCATAGACATTTTCATCCCAGCCAACCAATTCCGTCGAGTCTCCCGCAGCAAATCGCATGATCCGATAGCCGAACACTCGCTCTGCATCGGCGCAATGCTCAAACACTTGGCGAATCGTCCAAGTGTAAGGGGAATGCAGCTTATCGACTTGTTCGACACAAACGCTGCTCGCCAACTCGCAAATGGTAAACAACTGGGCTTCCATCTGCTCAATAACGCAATCACCCCGTACCCGATCTATCAAACCTTGTTGATAAGGTGACGCGATTTCGCTAGGCAGAGGCCGACGACTGGCGATTCGATCCATACTCAATACCTCTTAGCATCAGTGACTCGATTTAGCTCAGCAACTTGCGAGGAAGGAGCCTCCCACCAAAATCGGGGGGCCAGGACCTCCAAAGCAGCGGCTCACTGGTGGGAGCATGCTAACCAGCAACATTGGGGGGATGGAGAAAATTCTCAGCGATATTCTTGAGCTGCCTATTGTAACGGGTAAAAAAATGTGCGTAACTATAGAGAGGGACGCAGATCGATTTTGCGACTGATCTGTTTTGCATCAACGAAACGAAATGAATTCCCGTGGAATCCGCCGTTGCCATCACCGTCTTGTTGCTCGTCTTATTGCTGGCCACAAGCATCGCTTGGACCTATCGCTCGATGTACAAAATGCGTTCGATGTGTGATGATGCTTTCACTCATTTGCTGGCCGCAATCCGCAAAGAGCATTTGATCTTAGAACATCTGGTGGAATCAATCCCCTCACGCTTCGCCCCCTGTTTGCAGACTCAGGTCACTCGTGACCGCTTGAGTGCCAATGCGATTTTGAAGTCCATGCTTGAAGAACCTGCGAATCGGCTGCTACCAAGATCGTTGTCCCAAGCTCAATCGGAATTATGGTTGTCGACCGACCAACTACTGCGTCTAGCTGAGAATGACGAAGACGTCATGAATCTGCCCACGGTCAATGCATGCTTACTCGGTTTGGCTGAGGCCCGCGAAGCTTCTTACCAAGCGATGCTCAAGTACAACCATTCGATCATCACCATGTCCGCCTTCACCGAATTAAGCCTCCCATCGATCGTGTGTCGATTGATGCGGAGGGAATCGAATCAACGAACGTTAATCGATTGGACGCCGGACGTCAGTATCTAAGGAGCCACCCTCACCAAGAAACGGCTTCAAGACCTTACCGCCGAAACCAATTCTTTCAAATTTCTAGGGTTTTGCCCCAAGTCACCTTTTCCAACCCGTGATTGGCTTTCCGCTTCCATTCGGCATCCATCGCCCGCGCGGACCAAGTCCACATGGATATCATCGACGAAACGAAAGAGCATCGTTGTGCGAGTCAGATGCAGGTGGATACCGCGATCACTTGACTTTCGTTCCAAGACCTTCCATTTCGACTGCTCACCAGCCCATGTTTCGATTCGCTGAGCGACGACTTCCGCCGACTCGGAAAGCGGAGCTATCCGGAGGCCGGGATCGAGACTATCGAGAGCCAATTTCGCATCGTTTGTGGTAAAGTCACGACTCCAGTTGTCAATTCGCGAACAAACCGCGACGATGGAAATCGCAACGACCGCCAGTACGATGAATCCAATCATTTTCAGCCTTTTCGTTTCCAAGTTCGAGCCTTCTCATGCCTAACCATCGATCTTTGTTTGCCGACGCAGAAGAAGATAACCTAAAATTGGCCCAACCGTTAGCTGCTCGAATGCGGCCAACTCGCTTGGCTGATTTTGTCGGTCAACGCCAAATTCTAGGAAAGGGAAAACTGCTTCGCCGAATGATTGATTCAGGACGTCTGGGGTCAATCATCCTGTTTGGGCCTCCTGGAACAGGCAAGACGACCTTAGCGCACCTGATCGGCAAGGAAACCGGCAGCCAAATCCGCAGCGTCAGTGCGGTCACCAGTGGAGTCAAGGAACTGCGTGAAGTCTTGGCCTGGGCCCGGGATGTCGTCTCGGCAGGTGATCCGCGACCCATTCTTTTTGTCGATGAGATTCATCGATTTAGCAAGAGCCAACAAGATGCACTCTTGCCCGACGTCGAAGAGGGAATGGTGGCCTTGATCGGGGCCACGACAAGCAACCCCTACTTTGCCGTTAACGGAGCCTTGCTATCGCGAAGTCAACTGTTTGCACTCGAGTCTTTGTCGGCTGACGACATTCGGCACATCCTCGATCGGGCGATCGAAGACGATTCACTCGGGCTCGCGTCGTTTGCGCCGAAGATCGATGAGCAAGCGTTGACCTATTTGAGCGAAGCGTGTGAAGGTGACGCACGCCGAGCCCTTTCGGCATTGGAAATCGCAGTGCTAAGCAATACGAAGCAATCAGAATCAATTACCCAAAAAACAGTCATCGAATCGATCGGCAATCGAATTGGTGGCTACGATGGCAGCGGTGACGATCACTACAATTTGGCGAGCGCTCTGATTAAGAGTATTCGCGGCAGTGACGTCGATGCCGGTTTGTACTGGCTCGCTCGGATGTTAGAGGGCGGCGAGGACATTCGCTTCTTGTGTCGACGGTTGGTTATCTTGGCTAGCGAGGATATCGGAAACGCCGACCCTGCCGCGCTTGGCCTTGCGGTCTCGGCGATGCAAGCTTGTGAGTTCGTCGGTTTGCCCGAAGCCCAATTAACCCTCAGTCAGACGGTTGCCTATTTGGCGTTGGCTCCCAAAAGCAATGCAGCGACGATGGCAATCGGACTTGCTCGCCGCGATGTCCGCGAAAATAGCGTCGTCCCGATTCCAAAGGAATTACGATGTGCCCATTATGCAGGAGCAAAATCGCTCGGACACGGCGAAGGCTATCAGTACAGCCACGATGCCGAAGATGGGGTCGCTAAGCAAGACTATTTGGGCGTCGACCGAAATTACTATCAACCCGTGGACCGAGGTTTCGAACTCGAATTGCAGCAGCGAATGAAAATCATCAACGAACAATTGGGCAAATCGAAAAAGAGCGAAGCGGTCAAAGGTAGTGGATCTTGTTAAAGATCCTGATGCCTGGGGATCTTGTTAAAGATCCTGATGCCTGGGGATCTTGTTAAAGATCCTGATGCCTGAGGATCTTTAACAAGATCCACTACCGCCATCGAGAGGATGGATTTGACAAATCACCCCGTATATCCCGCCCCCCCCTCGCGAGTGACACGCTGAGGACTTATAACAGTTTTCTCCGATGAATCGGAGACCAGGAGCATAACACACTTCCTCGAATTGGGTGCTTTGACATGTTTTTTCTCGCCGCCTTTGTAGCGGGCTTGATCGTTTACTCTACCTTCCGTGTTCTGGCGGGATGCCTTTACACGGTGTCACCAGATCAACGGGCGGTGGTGACTAGCTTCGGTGCCGCCCAGATTATGCCTGGCACCCGTCAAGCAGCCGATGCCGGCAATCCTTCGCTTAGCGATGATGAAGTCCAACGCTACGAATACCCACAGGTTCAAGTAATCCGTCCCGGCGGTCCGTACTTTAAAATGCCTTGGCAAACGGTCCACAAAGTTACCGTTGCGACTCAGGCGGTCGACCTGTCGTGGGACCCGTCAAAGTATCAAGAAACGATTGAAGCGGTCACAAAGGATAACTTGACAACGGGCGTGAACGGCCAAATTCGTTACCGCATTAGCGAAAGCAATCTGTACCCGTTTTTGTTTGGCGTCACCAGTCCTCTCGAACATGTGATGGGCTACTTCGTCTCGGTGCTCCGAGAACGAATCGCCAACTTTGTCGATCCGAAGGGCCAAAGCTTGCTCGAAGCCACAGAACTCGAAACCGGCGACGGAGATGGGAAAGCGGACGCAGCAAGCAGCAGTGCGGTGGAACTTTCCGAAGGCGTCTCCATTAACGATTTGCGAAAGAATTTGCCGCTGTTAAACCAGTACATGGAAGAACAGTGCCGCAACACGACCGCTCGCTACGGTATCGAATTGGATGCCGCATTGATTACGGAAATCGATCCGCCAGCGGAGGTCGACCGAGCCCTTTCAGCCATCAATAGCACCCGCAACCAAGTCGCCGCCGATATCAGTACAGCTCGAGCGGATTCCGAACAACAAATCACGATGAGTGCTCGAGCAGTCGAAATTGCAACGAACAATGCCCAAGCTGAAGTCGCTCCGCTGCAAGAACTTGCGGGAACCCTTGCATCGATCAAGAAAGAGGGTGGGTCGGCCTGTTTACAAGCATACCTGCGAAACGCTCGCGTTCCCCTGTTTAAACGAGCAGGCCGATTCCTGATTAAAACCTCTTCCGATAAAGGAGCCAACCAATGAGTATTATTCCTGGTTTTGTTCTTGGCTTGGCCGTGATCCCCATTCTGCTCGGACTCGCTCGCGCATTCGGCCTTTACACCTGTGTCGGAGAATGCCAATCACAAGTCTTTACGTTGTTCGGCAAAGTGATCGGAACGATCGATCAAGCTGGTTTGCATTTCCCCATTTCGTATTACGGTCCACGGGCGATGCTAATCCCTTTCTTCGGAAAGAAGTATGTCGTCAACACGGCGCTTCGTCAGCATTACCTGCGAAGCCAAATGGTCAATTCCGAGGAAGGAACGCCAATGGGCGTGGGGATTTGGTACGAGATGCAAGTCAAGGATCCCGTCGCATATCTGTTCACGAACGCAAACCCGGATGGATCCCTGCAAGCCAATGTGACCAGTTCGACGATCTCGACACTCAGCAATTTGGAAATGGAAAAAATGCTCGAGGACCGGCACAGTCTGAGCCGAACGGTTCGCGCGGCGGTGTCCCCATTGTCCGAAAAGTGGGGCTATCGGCTCGGATCGGTTTACATTCGCAAAGTCGAATTTACCGATGTCCAAATGGTTGAAAATATTACCGAGAAGGTCGTCAAACGACTTGTGCAAGTTACCAGTGCGATGAAGCAAGATGGCGAGAACCGTGTGGGGTTAATCAAAAGTGAAACCGCTTTTAAGGTTTCACAAAAGATGGCCGAAGCATCCGCAGCGCGGCCAGAGATCGTCGGCAAGAAGCTCAACGAAATCGCTAAACTCGATCCCGAGATTCTTGATACCGTTCAAGAGGTAATGGAGATCGATAACCTGCTCGAATCCGACGCCGCAATTGACGTTCTACCCGAGATGGGAAATCTACTGATTCAACTCGGTGATCGAACTCGGCTATAACAGGGAACTAACGAATCCCAGATAGCAAACCAAACGGGTGTACTCTTCATCCGTTTAAACCTCGGCCGATCGAAGATCGTCGCAGGCCATATCAGCGACGAGTCGCTGAGGCAATGAAAAGCGGTCCGATACGAATGGCAATGTTGATCATTCAGGGCGATCAAATTCGCTAGCCCGGCTTACGGCTGAAGCGCCCGAACGAAGAAATCTTTGGTTCGTCGCCATCCGTAGGGTCCACCGCTGCTATGACCTATTCCAGGGACCATCAAGAACTCGAAGTCTTTGTCGGCTTTGATCAATGCATCAACAACGCGAAGTGTCGATTCCGGTGGCACGTTGCTATCAAGCTCGCCGAGGATGAGCAGTAGGTTGCCTTCAAGTCGGTGAGCATTATCGACGTTACTGCACTCGGCATAGTGAGGTCCGACCGGATAGCCCATCCATTGCTCATTCCAGGATGCCTTGTCCATGCGATTGTCATGACAACCGCAGGCGGCCATCGCCGCTTTGTAGAAATCTCCGTGGAAAAGCAGCGCTCCCATTGCATTTTGGCCACCTGCGGAGGTTCCATAAATGCCAACCCGATCCAAATCCATTCCGGGATACTCCTTCGCGGCCGCTTTCATCCAGGCAATACGATCGGGGAAACCGGCATCTTTTAGGTTTTGCCAACACACGTCGTGAAACGCCTTCGAACGATTGGCTGTCCCTTGGCCATCGATTTGCACCACAATGAACCCGAGATCGTTCAGGTCTTTGTGAAACGGTGATCCGCGGTACCTCTTGGGCACATGCGATCCATGCGGACCGGCATAGATTGCTTCAATGACCGGATACTTTCTATCGGCGTCGGGATCATAGTTGGGTGGAAAGGTGATGAGTCCCCAAATGTCCGTTTGTCCGTCACGGCCTTTTGCTGAAAAGACCGTTGGCATTTCCCAAAGGATTTCATCCGATTGAGGGATTCGCTTCGCGATGGCAAGTGTCGCGACGATGCTGCCATCATCGCAACGTCGCAGTTCGTGAATGGGTGGTTGATCCACTCGGCTATAGGAAACCACGACATATCGGCGATCGGGCGAAAACTGCCATTGATGGTCGCCGTTGCCATCGCTCAGGACGACAAAGTGGCTGCCATCGAATTTGACTCGAGCGAGATGCTTGTGATAGGGATCTTGGTCGGCATGATAGCTGCCGATTGCCAGATCAATCGTTTGATTTTCTTCATCCACTTCAATCAAATCTCGAACCAAGAATTCCCCTTGAGTGATTGGCTTCAGCAAACCATCCGAATCAAGATCGACCAAGTATAGATGCCGCCACCCGCTCCGTTCGCTGGCGTAGATGACCTGATCGCTTTTCTCCAAATAGGTTAGGATTGGAAAACCAGGCCCATTCATTGTCCAGATAAACGTATCGGTTGATTCGTCTATCGGGGTCCGTACGCTTGCAGTGGCTGGATCGATGCAAAACAGACGAAATCGTTGATGTCCACGATCCACCTTTTGGATCAGGATCTCGTGATCTCGAAAAAAGCGAATACGGGGCGTTCCAAAATCAAAGATTGGCAATTCGAGTTCGAGCGGTTCCCAAGTCTCGGTATCGCAGACGATCAATTCAAATTGGTCGACTGGATCGCCAGGCAACAAATAGGGACGTTGTCGCAACACGGCGCGGCCGCCATCTTTGGGAGAGGATTCGATGGTGGCAACTGACTTTGTCGGAATCTCCGTTTTCTTCCAGATTGCCAAAAAGCGATCATCTGGCGAAATCTGCGGTGATGTCAGGCGATCTTGATCGCCGAGCAAGGCGTTGACCTCCGCCACGGGCTGCCAAGACCCTTGTTGGTCTTTTGTCGTGCGGCGTTGAAGTTTGCCATCGATTAATCTCACTTCCCAATCCTGACGACGAAGTGATCTCGCGGCACTCGAGCGTTTTGCACCGCGCCGCCGTTCTTCAGGCCCCCTTTCTAGGGAATAGGATTCTTTGGCAATCGCGTCCTGCCCAAGTCCTTTCGCTGTGATACTGCCGTAGAAGGTCCCATCTTCACCGAACACCGCCCAAGCATGGCCTGTGTAGGTGTGCTGATGCATGTCGCTGCCAGGCTTGATCGTCGCATACTTCACTCGCTTGCCATCCGATGTCACCCAAAATGCAGTGATCGGCTGGTTCGTTTGATTGACAAATTTGATTTCCGTGTCGCCGCTGCTCCCAGCGACCGAATGGGGGATTGGACCACCCTTCAAGCCTTCGATATCGGACGCTGCACGATTCGGATCCGCCGAACGCACGGTCATGGATCCCGTCAGCGCGTCCACGTCGATCGTTTCCTTCGACCCGTCCTCGGACTGCCGGATGAACCAGAAATGATTGGCATCGGTCCACCTTGGCTTGATCTTCAAGTTGATGGTTTCCGCTCCATTTGACGGCGAACCGATGACGGCTGAAAAGCACACCAGAAAAATCAAGCCAAGACGGATGCCGAGAGGCCGATGTGACGAGAACGTCTTCATGAAGTGCATCCTTCAAAGCGAGGTGGGAACGTATGTGTGGAAGACTCCAACGTACCTGAAAAGGCTAATCAGAAAGCAGAATGCTGTAAATAGTCCGTTCCGTATCTCATGAAGAGGATTACGCACTCGTCAGAAGGGTCTCGGGTTGGCCCAAGGTGTATGGGATGTATGGTTTGGCTATTGACCTTTCGCACGGCCTCGCGGGCCGAGCCGACCAAACATTCGATCGAGTTCATCACGGCTAAAGAACATCGCCGTCGGACGTCCATGCGGGCAATGATGCGTATCTTGATACAAATCACGTTGCTCCAGTAACGCGGTGATCTCTTCGCGAGTCAACGGGTCACCCGCTTTCACCGCCGCTTTGCAGGCAATCGTGCTGAGCAAATGATTCAATAAGTCTTGAGCATCAGGCTGCTTGCCCGCCGACATCAACGATTCAAGCAACGTTCGAAGCATGTCACTCGGAGACGACTTGCTGAGCATCGCTGGATAAGAATGGATCAAAATCGTTTCCCCACCGAAATCGTCGACTTCAATCCCAATTCGGGCCAGTGTCTCTTTGGCCTCCAGCGCAGCGGTTCGCTCGGCAGGGGTCAAAGACACCGGTTCAGGCACGAGTAGCCGCTGTGACTCTAGCCGCTCTTGTGCCCCTAACACCTTGTCCTTGATCCGCTCGTACAAGACCCGCTCATGCAGTGCATGTTGGTCGATCACGACCATCCCTTTTTCATCTTGCGTGACCAAGTAGCGATTGTGGACCTGAAAGCCCAAATAGCAAACCGTCGGGTTAGCCGTCGGATTCATGTTCGGGTTTGGTTCTGCCGTTGATTCGCTCGGAGCGTCCCAAGGAGCGGTATCGGGTTGGGGGACGTTGACGCCAGCGACTTCGGACATGGCGACTTCGGACATGGCGACTTCGGACAATGCTGGCGTCGTCAGCGTCGCCGAGTCAGGCCGAGAATTCGAAGCGTCACTTGGGAAGGGTTGGAAACCAGGCACGGAAAGAGAGGGCAAACGTTGGGTTGAACTTGTCGCGTTTGTTGAGCTCGATTCGCCCGAACGCGCCCAATGAATGACCTCTTGACGCTGATCGGACTCAACTTGCCGAGGCAGGCCCAAAACACTTTCTCCGGGCGTTGCCACTTCGTTTGGCATCGACTTGATCTCTGTCGCATCCACTTGCAGACCGCTCGAGGAACTCGGCCCGACGCGGTGTGTCATGTTGGTTTTCAAAAACTGATATCGCAGCGTTTGTAGTAGGCGTCCATAAACCCGTCCGCCATCGGTAAAACGCACCTCCAACTTGCATGGATGGACATTCACGTCGACCATCTCCGCAGGCATTTCCATTCGGAGAAAACAGACGGGATGACGCCCAACCATCAAGAGTCCACGGTACGCTTCCGTCAGAGCATGTTGCAGCGAGCGGTCGCGAATGTGCCGACCGTTGAGAAACAAATACTGCATCCGATTGTTGCCGCGACTGACCGATGGATCGCATGCATATCCGCTGATTCGTATCTGAGCATCGTCGCTTTCAATCGGGATCAAGGAATCGGCAATCTCACCACCAAAGAATGCCTCGATGCGATCGGACCAACGCACCGAGGGTGGCAAATCATAGACGACCTTGTCATTGGATGTCATCACAAAATGGATCTTGGGATTCGCTAATGCGATTCGAGTAAACGCTTCGACGATGTGCCCTCGTTCGGTTTGAGCGGTCTTCAAGAACCGATGGCGAACGGGCGTGTTGAAGAACAGATTGCGAATTTCCATGACCGTACCAACCGGGCACCCACAGGGGACCGGAGACTCGACAACACCGCCACGAACATTGATCTCGCTGCCGCATGAATCGCCTTCGCTGCGGCTACGGATCGTCAGCTGAGAAACGCTTCCGATTGACGCCAAGGCCTCGCCGCGAAACCCTAACGTGTCGACGTGAAACAGTGCATGCTCATCAGGCAATTTGCTGGTTGCATGACTGGCGACGGCCAATGGCAATTGCTCTTCCGACATGCCACAACCATCATCACTAATGCGAATTAACTCGCTGCCTCCACCGTTAATCGTCACTTCAATTCGAAACGCACCGGCATCGACACTGTTTTCGAGCAACTCCTTGACGACCGATGCTGGCCGTTCGATCACTTCGCCAGCCGCAATTTGATTGACAAGATTTGGCGGCAATTGCCGAATGATCGGCTTCGTTTTTGTTGAGGTAGTCATCCTGTTTACTGTACCGTTTTCGAGCAAGACCACAAGCCAAAATCGAGTTCCTGCTGAAGTCCGAGTTGCTAGCGAATCCGGGTTGCAATTTATCTGGCTGACTCCAGCTTCCGCCGGGCTTGCCACAGATCGGGGCAAGCCCATGCCACCTAAACCCGACTGACGTACTGACCGCTCAAACGGCGAACAAGCGATCGCATCTCCAATACGCTAATCGTTGCGACGACGCGGTGAGCCGGTAATCGTGTTTGGTTGATCACCGTGTCGATCGGTGTTCCGGTTTCGTCAATCGCATCAAGAATTTGCCGCTCCACTTCATTGAGCAACAGTTCGCTGCCGCTGCGAATCGATTGCCCCGATTCCGCTTCTACCGAACCAACCATCGGGCCAAGGGATTCGAGAACATCTTCGACGCTCTGAATCAAAATCGCTCCGTCGCGAATCAATTGGTTACAGCCACGCGAGGTGCGGCTCGTCACCGGACCCGGCAACGCCAAGACGTCTCGGTTCATCTCACATGCCAAGCGGGCCGTAATCAATGCTCCACTACGATCAGGAGCCTCGACCACCAATGTCGCCACCCCCAATGCCGCAATCAATCGATTCCGCTGCGGGAACGTTCCAGCATGCGGTTTGCAATGAGGAGCGTATTCGCTGATGACCGCTCCCATTGCAGCAATCTCGCTCGCTAAGCCCTTGTGCTCCGAGGGGTAGATCTGCCCCAGACCGCTGCCAAGTACCGCAATGGTACGCCCTCCGGCGTCCAGGGCTCCACGGTGGGCGGCACTGTCAATGCCACGCGCCAACCCACTAACCACGGTGACGCCTGCCTTGGCTAACGAGTATCCGAATCGCTCCGCCTGCTTGAGCCCATACACCGATCCATGACGCGTACCAACAATCGACACCGCCAACTCGTCACGAGCCAACAAATCCCCTCGCACAAATAACACCGGTGGTGTGTCGACCAAATCGTAAAGCGGACGCGGATAGCTGTCCTGTTCCGCCGCAACCATCGCGACACCGTTTTCGCGACACCACCTGATGACCGCTTGTATGTCAACGTGATGGGCGGCGGTACGAATGGTTTGAATCAACTTCATGCCGACACCATGAACGCTCGCCAATTTCGATTCATCGGCTGATAAAACAGCCGAGGCTGTCGGAAAACAATCCAGCAGTGCGGTCAGCGTTCGCGGGCCAAGTCCCGGTAACATCGAAAGCGTCAACACCGATTCGAGCTCGAGCTGCTCCCCCGCTTTACCTGCCGCTGGCTCGACACTCATTTCGTAAAACCTTTCTTTTCGAACCAGTGGTGGCTTTCGCTGTGACGTTTTCATCATAAAGGATGGGGGCGGTTCAACAAGATGAAGCGGTGCGTCGAGATCAAGTATTTAGGGCAGTGGACGTCGCCAAGGGTTTCGAGGTTGACGATACGGGCTGATTCTCTTGACACATTCCCACTTCACAACAAGTGCGTATACGCACACTCCATGCACCGACACGTGCGTATTCGCACGTTATTTTGGTTTACTCTTTTGAAAAACGATGGTTTAATGAGTTAAACCGTTCTTGGCACTAGGACTGCACTCCATAGAGTCTTTCCGGTGCTAGTGCTTTGTCAGGGATGAGAATTAGGGTTGGCAGTAGTGGATCTTGTTAAAGATCCCTCATGCGGAAGGATCTTTAACAAGACCCACTACCCTGAAAGAAAACGCTGACAACGCACGAGGCTCTGCCTGAAGATGCTTCCGCGTTTGCCACGTATTCAGACAAAGCCTAGGCAATAGAACGATGGCTCATAGGTGCAGGGACAATGGTTGAATCGATTTCCGTTTTGCTGGTCGAAGATGACTACGATTTTCGCGACTCGTGCGCACGGTGGATGCAACGGAAAGGGCACCGTGTCGTCGCTGCTGCGGGGGGTGCCGAGGCATTGGCGATCTGTCAACGTAACGATTTTGACGTGGGTGTCTTCGATATGAATATGCCGGGGATGTCGGGTATCGAGCTATTGCAACGCCTGCGAGACGACAAGATTGACATGGAGGTCGTCATTTTAACCGGCCAAGGAACGATCGAATCGGCGGTCCAAGCGATGAAACTCGGAGCCACGGATTACTTGACCAAGCCTTGCCCGCTCGGCGACCTTGAGCATCATTGCCGATTAGCTCGTGATCGGAGTCGGCTACGCCGCGAAAACAAACAACTCAAAGCGATGATGACGCGGAATGAAAAGGTTACGGAGCTGATTGGCGATTCAGAAGAGATGCGTACCGTCGCCACCTGGATCAAGCGAATTGCGCCGACCAGCAAGCCAGTTTTGATCACGGGTGAAAGCGGTACGGGGAAAGAGGTGGTGGCCAAAACGATTTGGCGATCGAGCCATTTGAAAGATCACCCGTTCCTAGCGATCAACTGTGCAGCGCTACCAGAATCGCTGGTCGAGAGCGAATTATTCGGTCACGAAAAAGGTTCCTTCACGGGTGCTTATGCCGACAAGCCAGGTTTGTTTGAGGTCGCCAATGGTGGCACGCTTCTGATCGATGAACTCGGAGAAATGCCATTGTCGCTGCAACCCAAATTGCTACGAGTGCTTGAGGACGGCTCGATACGAAGAATTGGTTCGCACAAGGAACGCAAGGTGGATGTCCGTATCATCGCGGCAACCAACCGCGATTTGTCAGAGGATGTCAAGCGAGGAACGTTTCGCGAAGACCTGTTCTACCGCGTGAACGTGTTGCCAATTCATTTACCGCCTCTGCGTGACCATCGTCGTGATGTCGATTTGTTGATCGATCATTTCATCCCGAAGGGCTGGTCGATTGATGCCGAGGCTCGCGCGGCGATGAATGAACATCATTGGCCTGGCAACGTGCGTGAACTGATCAATGTGATTGAGCGGGCGACAATCTTGGCAGACCACGATGAGATCACTCTCGACGATTTACCTCGTGATTTGATCCAAGCGCATCGACTTGAAAATGACGCGACAAGATCGCTGTCTTCGAGGCAAAACGATCCCAAAAGTGATCTACTCGATGAGGTGACCGAAGCACATATCTTGGCGGTGCTGGAACGCGAGAATGGGAACAAAGCAAAAACCGCTCGAGTCTTAGGCATCCATCGGCGTAAACTCTATCGCCTGCTAGAACGTTATCAGATTCTCCACAGCCATCAGGACAATCACGAAGCCGAGTCAATCGATGCCGCCGTCAGCTCGGCGAGCTGAGTGACATTGCGGCGAAGCCGCTTTCGGCAGAGACGCCACAAAAAACGGCGACATGTTTTTGACATGTCGCCGTTTTCGTTTTCAATCATTCGATCGACGCAGCGATCACTACTTAGCCCCTACCAGCTGGGCCTTTTTTTTCGCTTCGATAATCTCTTCTTGCACGTTTGACGGCGTTTGGCGATACAACGCCAATTCCATCGTAAACGTCCCTTGCCCTTGCGTCATACTTCGCAGGTCGGTTGCATAGCCAAACGTTTCGGCCAGTGGAACCTCTGCTTTGATGACGCTATTGCCTTCGACGATATCGTTGCTTGACATGATTCCACGGCGACGAATGACGTCACCAACGACGGTTCCCTGGAACGACTCGGGGCATTCGATTTCGACATTCATGATCGGTTCGAGCAGTTTCGGATCCGCCTTCTTGAAGTTTTCGCGGAAACAACCGGTTGCAGCGGTGTAGAACGCCTTTTCGGAGGAGTCAACTTCGTGATAGCTACCGTCGATCAATTCGATCTTTGTACCAACCACTGGGAACTCGGCGACGGGTCCCTTCGCCAAACTGTCTCGGAAGCCCTTTTCAACCGCAGGAATGTATTGCTTTGGAATACGTCCACCGGTGACCTTGTCTTCGAACTCGAAGCTGTCTTCGCTATCCGAGGCGATCGGACTAAGGATTCCCTTGATATGAGCGAATTGACCGCTACCACCGGTTTGCTTCTTGTGCTTGTAGTCGAACTCGACCGACTTGGTCGGGCTTTCGCGATAACTAACCTTGGGAGCACCGGCGATTATCTCGACACCGTACTCGCGACGAATACGTTCGATATAAACCTCCAAGTGAAGTTCCCCCATTCCGCTGATCAAGATCTCGTTCGTTTCCTCATCGGTCTCGACACGGAAAGTAGGATCTTCTTTGCGGAACCGTTGCAAAGCCTTCCCGAGTTTGTCGCCGTCCGATCGTGTCTTCGGTGCCACCGCGATCTTGATGACTGGCTCTGGCACGAACATTGACTCGAGGGTACAGAAGTCTCGTTCGGCTGCGTAGGTGTCACCGCTAGCAGAATCGATGCCCATGACAGCGATAATATCGCCTGCCGAAGCGGTTTCGATCTCTTCGCGTTTATCGCTATGCATTCGCACGATCCGGCTAAACCGTTCGGTTTTGCTCGTACGCTGGTTGACGTAGGTTTCACCCTTCTTGATTTGACCTTGATAAACTCGCATGAACGTCAGCTGGCCAAATGGATCGTCGGCAATTTTGAACGCCATGCCGACGAAGGGACGTGCAAAGTCGGGACGCAGATCGATTTTGCGATCTTCGTCGGAAGGATCTCTACCGCGAATTTCACGATCGAGTGGACTGGGCAAGTACCTGATGACTGCGTCTAAAAGGGGTTGCACACCTTTGTTTTTGACGGCCGTTCCCATGTAGACCGGTGTCGCACCTGCCAAGACAGCATCTCGAGCAACCTTGTAGATCAGCGTCGTGGGCACTTCTTCTTCGCTCAGAAGAAGCTCCATCATTTCGTCGCTGTACATCGAAAGCGCTTCAAGCATCGTGGCGCGAGCCGCATCGACTTCGTCTTTGATGTCTTCAGGGATAGGAGCTTCGACAAGCTTTTCGCCCTCGGTGCCTTCATTCAGAAGAGCCTTCATTTCGATCAGATCGACCACCCCTTTGAATTGGTCTTCCTTGCCGATCGGGTATTGCATCATGAACGCCTCGGCCCCGAGCTTTTCACGAAGCTGGGTTACGACGCGAAACGGATTTGCACCCGTTCGGTCCATTTTATTGATGAAAGCCACGCGAGGAATCCCGTAGCGTTTCATTTGCCGGTCAACCGTGATCGATTGGCTTTGGACGCCGCCAACGCTGCACAGAACCAAGACGGCACCATCGAGTACACGCAACGAACGCTCCACTTCGACCGTAAAGTCAACGTGTCCGGGCGTGTCGATCAAATTAATCGGGTGGCCTTTCCATTCGACGCTCGTCGCTGCCGAGGTGATCGTAATCCCTCGTTCCCGCTCAAGTTCCATATGGTCCATCGTCGCGCCATCGCCGCCACCACGAACTTCTTCGATTTTATGAATTCGACCAGTGTAGAACAGGATCCGCTCGCTGAGCGTCGTCTTGCCCGAGTCGATGTGGGCACTGATACCGATGTTCCTGAGTTTCTCCAGCTTCATTTTCTTCTACCTAGGCAATGCACGCGATCTGAATCTTCGGCTTGCGAATGATTCTGTTATTTCCAGGGACATGATCTACAAATCACGTCACGTTTAGACAGGGCCTGGAAAATGGATCACGGACGTCATACGTTCGCTACGAAAGAGAGTTTTGTCCCGCAGAAACGGTATCTTCTCGAATCACCATTCGCCTTCACGAATCACTATTCGCACACGCGTCTCTGCTACTAATTTCTGCTACTAATTTCCCGGTCGCACCAATCGCAGGGGAGAGGTACGAGGGAAGTGAATAGAAAATATGGCAAAGGTTTGACTTTTGCGAAAGGGCAAATCTGAAAGGAAATACCCTTGCGAACATCTTTTTTTAACGGCATACTGCCGAAACTCCATGTTAGGGGAGCCGACAAGCAACGATTGATTTGTCGGCCGTATTTGTCGAACTGCGCGATTGCGGGGCTGAATTACCCGTTATTTGTTTTCAAGTCGACAGAGCAGACCGTTCACCCTTTATTTATCCTCAGAGAGCCATCGATGCCTCCACGTCCCATGAGCACGCGAAGCCGTGCCCGCAAACGATCCCGTGTACGTACCCGCACCAAAAGAAAAGATCCAATTTTTGTCGATGGCCAGCGGCCGCGGCCAATGTACGTCGATTACAAGGATGTTGAGCTGCTGAAAAAAATGGTCAATCGCCAAGGCCGGATCGCCGGACGACGCAAGAGTGGATGCACCGCTGCGAGCCAACATGCGGTTTCGGCAGCTGTCAAACGCGCTCGATTCATGGCTCTGCTGCCGTTCGTCGGCGAATAAAGTGTTCCGAACCCAACGTCGCATCGAGTTTCGTGATACCGATGCAGCCGGAATCGCCCATTTCTCCGTTTTCTTTACGATGATGGAGTCAGCCGAGCATGAACTGATCCGTTCGCTCGGCTTCTCAGTCCTCGGAAACTCGGGCCTCGGAAACTCGGGCCTCGGAAACTCGGGCCTCGGAAACGAAGGCCCCGAAAACTCGGGCCCCGAAAACGAAGGTCTCAAAAACACAGCGGTGACCTGGCCCCGAGTCGCGGCGAGCTGCGATTACCAATCGGTGGCCCGCTTTGAAGACCTGCTCGATCTGGATCTTTCAATCAAAAAGCTCGGCAACTCCAGTGTCCAGTACGAAATTCGCTTCTCGAAAGCAAGCGACGGGCTCCCGCCAACCCAAGTCGCCGTGGGGAGCTTGACTGCTGTTTGCTGCGAACTGCATCCTGGCGGATCCCTGAAAAAGGTAACGATTCCCGATGTGATCCGCCAACAGTTGCAGACATTGGTCGTACCGCCCGGCTGATCGCCACCCAAAATCAGCAAAAACTCGCACTCGGACGCCCAGGCCGCTTCGAGCAGGAGTAGGAGTACCGCCGCAGGCTGAGCAGGAGTACGAGTACGGGCACGAGTACGGGCACGAGTACGGGCACGAGTACGGGCACGAGTACGGGTACGGGTACGGGTACGGGTACGGGTACGGGTACGGGTACGGGTACGGGTACGGGTACGGGTACGGGTACGGGTACGGGTACGGGTACAGAAATGCAGTCTTTTCGGATTTTTGGCAGCCATCGCCGATGGCGTTTGCCGAGAAGTTGCTAAGAATCCGGGTTTGACTGGGTGCCCCGCGGGCTGCGTGTATCTCGATGCGTACGCTTCACTCGCTCGGCTCGCGGTGCAAAACAACATTCTGGCGAACCTTTCCTATCCCGAATCCGTAGGTAATCCCACGCTGGGTGCCGATGCGCCCGTAGCATTGTTTGCTGATTCGTTACCGCTCCGGCATGTTTTCCATTTTCGAAGGTCGACTCGAAATGACTTCTTGCGTTGATCCGTCACTCGCTTCCCTCTCCTGCTTTCGCCTTGACCTGCTCTCATTGGGAGATTCGCTGCATTCGGGGTTGATCGTTGCGCAGGTGTCCCAATGGTTACCGGTCTGGCTGACACCGATTTGGGTTCTTTCGCTTGCTTTGCTACTTGGATTTCTGGTTGCCGTCTTGATTTATGGGGGCCTATCAATTTTGTCGTTTGTCCCTGGACTGGGGAATTTAGCCGACAGCCCCAAGACCGGTATCGCAGCGTCTTTGATTCTAGGTGCTCTGTTTTCTGCAGGTTTGTGTTCTCAATATGTCCCATTGGCGGGCGATTATGCTGGCACACTGTACATGCCATTGATCGCAATCGGCTTGCTTTTAGGGTTTGCCGTGATTTACGGAATGTGGCATCGGACTCGATCGGAATGGTCGGCGATGTTTAGTGAAGGGGTCGTCCCCTACATCCTCTCAACCGCAGGCATTTTTGCATTGATCGGTTTGGCTTCGACCCCCTTGGTCGACAACCCTCGTGGGATTTTGGAATCGGTGAAGGCGGTCAATTTGGTTGGCGACGGAACAGAGCGAATGGTCGTTCCCATTGAAGCGACGCCTGACATGCCAGCTGCGGAGACACCGTTTTTCCCGGCCAATATCGACTATCAGCTTCGCAACGTTTCTGAATTGACGATCGAAAGCAATCGCACGATTATGCTGGGCGATGCAGCGGAACCGTCCGAGTTTAGCCGGACTCCTATTCGCGTGAATGAGGGCGAACCACTTGTCTATCGACTCGAAGACCGCGACGAATCCCCCGTCCCGTTCGATCCAGAAAAGCTACACATTCAAAACCGCGAAATCGACCCTGCCGAGGTGGTGTTCACGTTCAAAAACCGGCCGCTTGTTCCTCAGGCGAGTTCAATTGTTTGGGGAGGCGTTAGTTTCTTTTTGCTGATTACCGCGATGATGGTCTTTCGCCAAGCGGCACCGCGAGTATGGGCATTGTCGCTTTCGACAGCCAAAAATGAAATGGCTCAACCACTCTATCTACTGCTACTCGCCATTGGTCTGTTCGGCATTCTGCTGTTCGGGATCATTCCGTTCAACACGTTGGGCGATGACATTCGGCTCCTGAAAGATTCTGGCGTGACACTCATCATGGTTCTCGGCATGCTGCAAGCGGTCTGGAGTGCGGGAACGTCGGTTAGCGAAGAGATCGAAGGACGCACGGCGCTAACCGTCCTCAGCAAGCCGGTTAGCCGCCGATCGTTTGTTCTAGGCAAGTACGCTGGAATCATGCTGTCGGTATTGGTGCTATTCGTCATTTTGTCTGCTGTTTTGGCGGTCGTGGTGAGTTACAAGCCGATCTATGACGCTCGTGAGTTCAGCCGCGGTGAAACCGTTTGGCAAACCGGTCATGAAGAGATCATGACGACGCTACCCGTGATTGGGCTATACTTCATGCAAACAATGGCGATCGGAGCGATCGCCGTCGCACTGGCGACGCGATTACCGCTGCTCGCGAATTTCATCACCTGTTTCGTAATTTACGTGATCGGAAACCTGACGTCGCCACTGGTCGCGTCCGATCGAGGAGAAAACGTTTTGGTGGGATTTGTGGGCAAGTTAATCGCGGTGGTAATCCCCAACTTGAATGTTTTTAATGTACAATCGGCGGTAGACGCAGGTAATCAGATTCCATTGATTTATTTGGCGGGTGCTTTTAACTATCTGGTCTGCTTCGCCTTTGCGATTTGGATGCTGGCCATGTTGTTGTTTGAAGATCGCGACTTGGCGTAAGGCCCGTGACTTAGCGTAAGGCCCGTGACTTGGCGTAAGGCCCGTGACTTGGCACACTGCCCGCGACTTGGCACACGGAGTAAGCCTGCGTGTTTTGCCGATAACCACCTTGTTTACTGCATGAGTTGACCGATGAGACGACTTGCCGCCCCCCGAAGTGAACCCGAGGCGCGTGGCGAATTGGGCCGTCACGTCTGGTCACTTGTTGCTGGCTTACTTCCACTGCTGTTAATCATCTTGGTGGGCTTGATTGTCGCCTTGCTCAATTCAAGCGGATTGATGAGCCCCTCCATACGGCTCGGCACCTACTTGAAGGTAGCCATTCCGGATCGCTTCTTGGCTCAGAGTCCGCTACTGCAACTACTTGAGTTGGTATTCTTTACCGTCTTCGTAGCGGGCCTGTTCTCACTAGCGGTTTGGATGCAGCGCCGCAGCTCCGACGCACTCGCTCGTAGCATCGTGAAAGGTCTGCACCGGAGAGTCTTGCAGCAAAGCCTTCGCCGCGCAGAAGTTGAAGGTGCGGCGGCACAGTATGTTCGCGTCGAGCAGTTGATCAGCGCTCATCTGCCTCAAATTCAAGCGGGCCTTTCGATGTGGTTTCGCGCTATTCCACGCAGCATTGTGACGCTTCTCGGTAGCGTGATCGTTGGTTTGCTTGTCAATGTCTGGCTAGCGGTCTTGGCCGTCATCTTTGGCGTTCTGCTGTGGCTGTTGTACCAATGGCTTAGTGTCAGCGACGAGGATGAGGTCCTCGATTGGGAAGTTCCCAGATCACGGCAGCGGATGGCTGAAATCGTCGGCCAAGCTCCACTCTTAGCCCGCTTGCAAACCCAGGGGATGGCAGATCGGGCGTTTGGTGCAGAACTCGAATCGCTTTACCGTCGGTTGAGCAGCGAACAATCACGGCACAGCCGACTGTGGCCCATTTTGTTTTTCTGCGGAGCACTCGCGGTTGGAATTTTAATCCTCGGCCTTGGCGGCAATTTACTAGTCGGTGACAACGGCTTAAGCGTCCCAGCGGCCTTCGTCTTGGGGCTTTCCCTCACTTCCGCCGTCGTCGGGATTCATCGGTTGGTCCAATTGTCGGGACAACTGAAAATCAGCGACGAATCGAGCGATTCCGTTTATAGCTACCTGCGACAAAGCGAAGACGCGCCGGCCAGTGAGCAGCGTGTCGGATTGGTCGGCCTGCGAAAATCTCTCGACGTGAGTGATGTCAGCTTGCACGATTCCATTGGTCGCTCGATCTTGAGCAATTTTAGCTTGAAGCTGAAACCCGCGAGTCTTGTTGCGATTCTTGGAACCGACTCCGTTTCGACTCGCGCGTTGACAGAATTGATGATGGGATTTGGCCGCCCTCATGAAGGCCAATTGTCGATCGACGATATCCCACTGCTAGACATTCACCCCAAAGCCTTGTCTCGAAATGTCATGTGGGTGGACCCTTCCGGGCCGCTTTGGGATGGCACGATCGAAGAGAACGTTCGGGGCGGGGATAGCGGGTTTAACAATAGCGATGTGATGAACGTGCTCGAACGTTTGGATGTCTACGATCGACTGCAACGACTACCCGAAGGCTTGAATACATTCATCACGCTTGGCGATGGCCAGTTGCAAGAGGAAACGACCTATGCGATCGGCATCGCTCGGGCGATGCTGCACAAACCATCTGTCTTGATTGTTGTCGAACCATCGTCGCCAGCGGAGCATTTGCCCGAGGACCCAACGTTGGCATGCCTCAAAAAACTTTCTCAAAACGGCAGCCTCGTGATTGTTTTGCCACGTCGACTACAAACCCTCCGCTCGGCCGACCGGGTGGTACTGCTCAACGGACCCCGATTGGCTGGCGAAGGAAAACACTCGGAACTGTTGGCCAACAGCGACCTGTACCGGCACTTGAACTATTTATTGTTCAACCCCTACCGGCACAAGAAGACCCACGCTTCGGATTGAGCTTGAACCGCTTGGGCGATAGCGCCGATTCTTTTGTCTGTCCCCCTGTTCGAGGCGATGCCGGGTCGTGATCCCTAGCCCGAAGGATGTCGATTATGGGACGGAGCCATTTGGTTGCGGCAAAGCGGCCTTAAGTGTTCTGCCCCACGATTTTTCCCTTATTCATTTCAATCACCTTGGATGCCATTCGCTCCACCAATACTCGGTTGTGGCTAACGAGCAAGGTTGGGATTTGAAACTCGTCAATCAATCGCTTGACGAATGTAGTGATCCGATCACGAAGAACATCCTCAATTGCCGACATCGGTTCGTCAAGTAAAAGAAGCTTTGGACGCGATGCAACCGCTCTCGCTAGCGCAACGCGATGTCGCTGTCCTCCGCTGAGAGAGTCAGGAAATCGATGAAGGACTTCTTCAAGTTCAAGCGTCTGCACTAGATCTTTGAACGCAATCCCCCCATCGCCTCGGCGACGTACAGCGTACTCGATATTTGCTTTCACTCGCAAATGAGGGAAGAGGCGGTCCTCCTGAAACAGGAATCCAATTTGGCGTTTTTCAGGAGCGATACAAATACCTTTTTGCGTGTCAACGAAGACATGATCACCAGCACAGATGCATGCCTCCGTCGGTTTCAAGAGTCCAGCGATTAGCGACAAAAGTGTTGTTTTCCCACTTCCCGAAGGACCACAAATCGCCGTAACGCGAGCGTCGGTCTGGAAGGCAGCTTCAAGCATAAAGCCCGTTTCACGATGGTAACAACCGCGGAAAGAAAATGTCATAAGGTCGTTTCCTTCGGCGATACTCGACGATCCATCCGCTCACCAAAGTAAAGCGCTATGGCGGCGATGGCGATTGAAAATAACACAATCGTGGTGGACCCTTTGATCCCATCGGACGTTTGCAGTTGGTCAAAAATATACAGAGGAATCGTTTGGGTTTGACCTGGGATACTTCCGGCAATCATAATCGTCGCCCCAAACTCCCCTAAACTTCTGGCAAACGCCAGCACACATCCAGCAATGACGCCATGACGGGCTAACGGTAGCGAAACGGTAAAGAATGTATCAAGAGGGCTGGCACCAAGCGTTCGAGACACCTGCTCCAACTTTGGATCGACCGAACGAAATGCAATCCGAATCGCTCGGACCATTAGCGGAAACGAAACGACCGCAGCCGCCAAAGCAGCTCCCTTCCAATCAAAGACAAATCGCAGACCCAACCATTCTTCGAAACAGCTTCCGATGATCCCTCGCCGCCCAAACGTAATGAGCAACAAATAGCCGGTCAGGACAGGCGGCAGAACCAATGGCAGGTTGACAACGGTTTCCAAAACCGACTTTGCAAAAAACTGCTTTCTGGCAAGCAACCACCCGATCGTGATTCCAAACGGCAAACTGAACAAGACACCTACAAAAGACACCCGAATGCTAAGCCAGATCGCACTCCATTCTCCATATGACATCGACTAACCTTTGGGAATTGACCGTCGCCTCGCTGTTTAACCGTAGCCTAGGCTTCCACCCTGGGTGCCATTATGGTCCCAGGCTGGAAGCCCAGGCTACGCCCCTGTGGAGATATCGAATCCGTGGCTTTGAAAAATGCGAATCGACTCGTCCGACTTTAGATACTCGTAAAATGCTCGAGCCGCATCGTTCCCTGCGGCATGCCTTAATAGCAACATAGGGTACACGATCGAATCGTGACATGCGGTATCAAACGCATAGACCACTTCGGTTGACGAGGATTGCTTCGCATCGGTCGCATAAACGATCCCCGCCTCCACCTCGGCTCGCTCGACATACGTCAGCGTTACCCGAGCATCCGTGCCCCGCACCACCTTGTTGGAATCAGCCAGTGTTTCAAAGATATCGAATTTTCGCAGAGCTTGCTCGGCATAGATCCCTAGCGGAACGTTCTCTCCCGCGATCGCGATGCGGCGAACTCGCTCGGAATTCAAATCGCGCGGGCCAAACAGTTTTGCTGGATTGCCCTCGGGAACGACGAGCACCAAGCGATTCGAAAGTAGCACGTATTCCTCTGCGGATAGCTTCGCATCATTGATTTCGTCCGCCCATTGCTGATTCGCAGAAACAAAAATATCCACGGATGCACCCGCGACAATTTGGCGTGCGAGACCGCTAGAGGGACCGCTACTGAGGGTCACGCCCATTCCGGTTTGCGATTCAAACTTGCTCGCTATCTCACCGATTGCTTCTCGCGTGCTGGCTGCAACCAACACCAACGTTTCTCGTATTTCAGGCAAACGCTTTTCAGGCGAACGCTGGCGCACCAACAATTCTTCCATCATCTCCAAATCGGTGTAATACATTGCATTGGGATCAATCCCCTTCTCATCAAGCCAATCGATCCGTTGCTGCATCGATGGACTCCGTGCGACCCTCGGCAGCACAACCAACCAAATCGATCCAAGCATGGCCGCAGCGACAACGAGCGAGCACCATGGTGATCGCAGCCACCGATAGAGCGTGTCTATTTCCTTTCCAGCTGTTTTGATCACGGTACCATCTGCTCGACCCAATCGACAAAGATCACGCGAAACATCAACCACGCCATAAACAACGTCAAAACCAAGTTTAAAGATTGACCAACGACATACAAAATCAACGGCTTGCCACCTTTAAAGTAAGGCATCAACGCTCGGAAATTCGTCTGCAATCCAATGCTGACGAACGCTAAACAGAAGAACCAACTGCGAAACGTTTTGGTCGATCCTTTGATCATCGAGTCAATCAGCTCAGGGCCGCCAGAAAGCTCGACGTAAAGGATCGAGAACAGGATCGACATGCCGACAAAACCAATCACGAATTTCGGGAATCGATACCAGATTTCCATCGCTCCCGGTCGCGGAGCCGATGGATCACGTTCGACATAGGTAACCCAATAGATCGCGACGAAAAATGCGGTCACGCCGATCAGAATGTTTTGAATCATCTTGACGGTCGCAGCGACTTCAAGCGCCTGATCTCCTAGTACCGCACCGGCGGCGGCGACCGCACCGGTCGAGTCAATCGTTCCGCCAAGCCACGCTCCGCCCAGTACCTCGTTCATCCCGACGGCTTTGATGACTGCGGGCAATACAACCATCATCACGACGGTGAACGATAGCGACATTCCAATCGCCAGCGACAACTCCTCTTTCTTAGCCTTGCAAGCTGCCGCCGTCGCGATGGCCGCCGATACGCCACAAACCGACATATCGGCAGAGATGACCATGTTGAGCGACTTGGATTTGATCTTCAACACCTTCTGGCCAAACACATAAGTACTCACCAAGACGATTGGCGTTACCACCCAAGCCACAAAGATGCCAGGCAGACCCAACGCCAACAAGCGACTCATCAACACCTCGGCACCGAGCAGGACTAAACCCGTTTTGATATAGAACTCAGTAAGTGCCGCCTCTTTCAAGAACTTTGGCGTGCCCACCGTATTACTGATGATCAAGCCGACCAACAGAGCCCAAAGAGCATATTCCAAATTGTAAGCACTGACGACGCTTTGCCCCGCCATCGTGTACGACAAAACCGCCAACAGAAAGACAAACGGGAAACCTTTGAGAAAACCGACTGCCGATTTGCCGCGCACCCAGGTCGCGATTGCAAATAGAACTCCAATCGTCAAAAAAACGACTAGCAGTTGAGGTGCAATCGAGTGCAACGTCCCATCACTCGATTCTTTGAAAAAGGCATCGATCGGTTTCGAGTCCCAGCCCCCCGGTTTGGCCAGCCAAGACTTTAGCGGATTGGTGACCGGAACGTTCTCGCCAGCCGCAATCTGAGTCGCGAAATCGACGGGTTTCGCTACCCAAACGGCCGCAAACGAGGCGGCCAGAAGTATGCCGGCACACCAGATAGCCCACCAATCTTCGCTAGTACGCATCTCCGAAAAAAGACTCGGACGATCGGCAACGGACGCGACAATCGATTCCGATTGCGAATGAGTGGGCGGGGTTTCGTTCATCGTCTACGCCGTTAATCGATAGGTGGGTGGGTCAACATTCCCAATTAGTTTATCGATGCTGGTTTGGTTGCCTAGCCGCGAACGACCCTTTCGTTAAGCTGCATTCATGATTCTCAGCGTCAAATAGGGCACTAAATTAAATTTCAACACCAACGTATTGAAGTTTGCCAAATAATGGATGCAAGCCCTCGAAAGATCCGCGGGCTCTAATCCAAACATGCGGCATGAAGTTTCGAGATCGGTTCTCTCGCCATCGCAATTGCTACGAAAGCGAAACTCAAGATTCCGATGTTGAGCAGCGCGCACCAACCCAAAAAGTTAGCTCTTCAGATGATTTTGCGGGTTAGAAGGAAGTTGCGGAAGTTTTTTTTGAGGCATGGCAGGGCGAAGAGAATCCTGGATCTCTGGCACCGGTGCCAGCGGACTGGTCGTCGGCGATGGAATGTTACGCAGCGCAAAATAGGCAACGAAAAGAATGAACAACGTCCAGACCAACCGGGGTGACGCTTTACCGCCAGCCAATTCACGGCGATGTTGCCGGTAGATCGCCAAGCCAATCAGCGGCGTGCCAAGAATCAACAGCGGATTGTTGCGAACCGCTAAAACGAAGTTGCCTTCAAACAATGCTGACACCGCTCGCGTGCCACCACATCCGGGACAATGAAATCCCGTCCATTGATGGAACAAACACTTTGGCATCCAGATCGGTAAATCACCGATGGCAAAGCGGTAGCCCAAGTAGAGGGCCACCGAAGCAATCAACCATTTCGCCTTACTGCGCACTCGCTGCACCAATCGCCGCCAGAATTTGTATACCGAAAACGACCACGTTCATCACCAACCCAATTCCAAAACCGATCAGTGTAAACTTCTTGGCATTATCCGCCGACGCAATCGCTCCGTGTTGGTCCCCTGCATTCCACTTGGAATCGACCTGAGCGGCAAACACAATGCCTGCAATGCCCAAGGGCAAACAGCAGCAGAGGGTCACAAGAATCGACTCAACCAAGTAGTTCTTAGGCTTTTCGCCCATCATGCTCCCGCCAACTTGCCCGAATGGTTGCTGAGCACCAACCGGTTGATAAGGATTCTTCGTCAACGGCGCCCCGCAGGCTGTGCATGTTGGCGCACCATCGGCGTTTTGAACGCCACATTTTTTACAATACATTGTCCCTCTCGATCACCTACCTGAAAAGAAAAAAAACAGACTTCGAGCATTGTAACGCATCGTAAGACTATGATGTTGCGACAGCAATTGCGATCGAGATCATCGGCAGCAACGTAAAGATCGCTCCCATCACCAAACCAAAAATTGCCCGGCCTTTGCCACCAAGGTGAGGATTTTTCTTGATGTCCCTGAGGCCAAGGATTCCAAACAGAATGGCAAACGGTGCAGGCAGCACGATCAGACTGAAAAGACCCAAGTAACCGGCGATGATCGCATAGATGGACCGACCGACGGGCAGGATCAAACGCATCGCAGGATCGTCACCAATCGAATTCGATACCGGTTCGCGCCATTGGCAAGAGGGACAAACGAGAGTCCCGTCAGCCATGGGGGTACCACAATTTGGGCAATACATATCTTGTTCGCTCGTAGAAGAAAGAATCGTAGCAAGAACACCAACTACCAGTTTCCCCTCCGCCGAAGCTACCTGCAAGCCACCTGGTTTGACATAATCCGCGTTCTGCCCTGCGAAAAGAGGGCTCAGGCGGTAGCCGATCGAGCCAGAGCCAGAGCCAGAGCCAGAGCGAGAGATCGGATCCGGACAACGAACGCTCTCCAGACAAAGGCGTCTTCCGCTCCGAGAGCAGAGCAACAACCGCCACGAAACAACACGAATCGAGGCGACAACTGAAAAAGTGGATGCGTCTAAAGGTCGCCCTAGCGACCGTAAAGGAGGCACAGAGTGCACAGTGCGATTCACAGGGGCGATATCTTTCACGCCTGACAAAGGGTGCAACGTTCTTACTTTGAGCTAACAAAGGAAGGAGCTAAGATGGCGACGTCTTCATTCTCCAAAATTGAGCAGGAACCATGAACTATTGCTGCCTCCCGAGTGTTTGTCGAGCGCCCCATATCGGTCACCTAAATCGTTTCGCTTTCCTTACCGCAATGCTGTTGGTGTCTGGTCTCGCCCCGCTAGTCGCCGCTCCACCGACCGCTCTGCCAGAGAAGGAGTCCGAAACGAACCCTGTGGAGCACAAAGCAGCGAAGTCCGGCGAAAATGTTTCGGCTGAAGTTGCGTTGGCGATGCTCAAGGAAGGCAACAAGCGATTCTTGAGTGGCAAATCAGAACATCCTCATGAAGATCCCGATTGGCGAAGCAAACTTAAAAGCGGACAAAAGCCTTTCGCAACCATTCTGGGCTGTAGCGATTCGCGCGTGACACCCGAATTGATTTTTGACGAAGGACTTGGTGATTTGTTTGTCATCCGTGTCGCTGGCAATATTGTCGATGACGATGTATTGGCCAGCATCGAGTATGCGGTTGCCAATCTCGATACCCATTTGGTCGTTGTGCTTGGTCATGAAAAATGCGGTGCGGTGACGGCGGCCATGCAGCATTTGTCAAGTGGAGGGCCTCGTGAACTAACATCGCTCGTTCAACACATTCACGATGAGATCCGCGAGCACCATGATGGCGAACCCGATGTAGGGCCGTCAACGGACATCGACACGGCCGTCCACAAGAACACTCGCTGTTCTCAGCGGGCTCTTAAGCTGAGCCCTGAACTGAAGCGTGTTTCCGAAACGCATGCGGTCAAAATCGTCGGCGCCATCTACGACCTCGACGGCCGCGTCCGCTGGCTCGATTGACTAGGTGACTTCCCCGATATGAGAAACATGAAACGTGGCAGTAAGAAACCCAAAAATCTTTTTTCGGACCTGCCGCAATCGTTTCCCGAAGAGTTGATGGAGGTCATTGCTGAGGATCAGCATGCCCGCATCGAACGCATCGTTTCCCACGGCCACGTTAGCCCTGAAGGATTTTGGTACGATCAGCAAGAACACGAATGGGTGGTCGTGCTCCACGGCGAAGCCAAGCTGATTTTTGAGAACGACAATGACCCGCTTCACTTAAAACCCGGCGATCATGTCCTGATCCCAGCCCATCGCAAACATCGTGTTGAATGGACGGCCCCCGATGAGCCAACGATCTGGCTAGCCGTGTTTTACCGAGCCGATCCAAAGTGATTCGTAGGATCTCGTTTTCACCCTTCGATTCCGTGCATTGGCATCAGGAGATGTCGTGAAAGCAGCGAGGAGGAACTACAACAGTCGCTCGGAGATTTGGTCTGCGTAGGATCGCATCGTTCTACCGAGACCGGGGAACGCCTCTTTGGGAAGTCGGTCGATTGGCCCGGTGACCCAGATCGCTGCAATCGGACGCTGGTGGCGATTGAAGATGGGCGCACTGACACAATGAATCCCATGCAACTGCTCGCCGCGGTCCAAGCCAAATCCACACTCGCGAATCGCACGCAACTCTTTCATCAAAGCTCGTTTGGACGTGATCGTCCGCTCGTTGTATCGGACGAAGCGATAGCCCTTCAACCGCTTCTCGACTTCACGCTCAGGAAGGTACGCCAACATCGCTTTGCCAGGGGCGGAGACATGGATTTCTAACTGGACGCCCAAGTCGATAGAGAATTTAAACGGGTGTGAACCGAGAACCTGTTCCATCACCACAAATTGGGACTCGACGAGCGTACCGATAAGGACGGTTTCATGGACCTCATCACGACACTTCTGCATGATGTCGATCGCTGTAGGAACGATCGGTTTCTCGGCCAAACTCATCTGCCCCATCGTCAGCAACTTGCGACTGAGCGTAAAGCGTTTTTCCGTCGCATCGCGGTTCAAATAACCATGTGCCAACAACGTATTGCTGATACGAAAAACACTGTTTTTGGGTAGTTTTAGAGCGACCGTCAACTCCGACAGCGTCAAGCCATCGGGATGATCGAGTAGGTACTCCATCATCACCAATGCACGTTCGAGATTGGGGACCTGGTATCGGGAATCGATTTGCATATTTTTTTTCACTTATTTCTAGGGGTGCTTCCCAACTCAACCAAGACGCCAAGGTTATTCTATATGTAGAACGTTCTTTGAAAAGCCCCAGGAAGTCTGGAGTCTCCCGAATCCCCGTTTGGTTGCTGAAGCGTCTTTCCCTGCTCTCAACGTTCAATAAACTCTCGCTATGGACTATTTCTCGGTCGATTTGGTTCGAGGAAAAGCTTGACGTTCTCTTGCAACTGTGCTTATATGGGACATAGTTCCATATACCGAACGCCCCTTCACGCTCGCGGGTTTCGCCGGGAGAGTGAGGCAATTGGTTTCTGCCTGACAACTTCAATCCGCACCGCCACAAGAACAAAAGAGTGAGCCAAGCGATGAGCAAATCTGATCCTGTCACCCGTCGAACCCTTCTGAAAACATCGAGCGTCGTAGCCGGTACGCTCGCGGCTGGAACCTGGGCCGTCGGCGGTGAACGCAAGAACTACACGCGCAATGACTTTTACGATGGCGACACCTTCAATAAGAAGAAAGCGTTTGCGGCCTACTATGAGATGATGAACCGGTTTGGCTACCCGATCTCACCCTTGTTGCGAAGCGATCAGTTTTGGACCAGCGATTTCGCGCAAGACGACTTTTTGAACGTCGGCATGGGCGGCATCTTTTGGGTCAACGATACCGAACACATGTACTTTGCCCATGAGATCTTTTTGTTGCCTGGCCAAATGATTGTCGAACATTGTCATCGGCCCGTTCCCGAAGGTCCGGCCAAAATGGAATCCTGGCATGTGCGTCACGGCATGGTTTATGCATTTAGCGACGACGAAGCGACCGAGGATCTGCCGATCAAACTTCCCGAAAGTCAATTGAATGCGGGTGGGATCACGGCTCGGCATTGCACACCGCTTCAACAGGGCGAAGTGGGCTCGCTCAACCGCTTGCAAGCTCGACATTTTATGATTGCAGGCCCCGAGGGAGCAATCGTTTCGGAATACGCATCGCCTCACTATGGTAACGCGCTCGAGTTCACGAACAAGTCGGTTGTCTTTTAGGACGTTACATCGGTTTTTTTTGGGATCGGGGCTATTCAGGGAGCTTTGCCAAGATCCATTCTGTTGAAAGTTTTGGAGTAGGACTATGCGAACGTTGCATCACATCGGCATCCCCACGGACCGCTTGGATGAGAACATGACGTACTTGAAGGACGCGGGAGTCCATGTGTCGGATCCCGATCAGAGTCGCAATCGGATTGAGTGGCTGCGGTTCGAAGATCACAGCGGGTTGCCAGAAATTCTGAAAGCGATGCCTCATATTGCCTATCGCGTCGACGACTTGGCTGCGGAATTGAAAAACGCAGAAATGCTGGTTGAGCCTTTTACGGCGATGCCCGGCGTGACGGTTGCGTTTGTGATCGAGGAAGGTGTGCCAATCGAGTTTCTGCAAATCGAAGAATCCAATTCCTAATCAAGAGCAAATGATGACCAGACAAAATCGAACCATGAAAAAATTCCTGAATGACCCCAATGATATTACGGCGGAGTTGCTTGAAGGCTACACGCTTGCTTATGCCGACAAAGTGAGCTTGATGTCGGAAAAAATTGTGGTGCGGACCCATGCGAAATCCGAGGACAAGGTCGCTCTGGTCACTCTCGGCGGTGCGGGACACGAACCGGCACTGAGCGGATTTGTTGGTGAAGGCATGCTCGACGCCAGTGTCGTGGGTGATATTTTCGCGGCCCCCGGTGCACCAAAGTTGCTCGAAGCTCTCAAGGCTCTCCATCGAGACGTAGGCATTTTGCTCGTCGTGCTCAACCACGCCGGCGACGTGATGAGTGCGAACATGGCAATGGAATTGGCCAAACGAGAAGGATTAAATGTCCGCATGCTGTTGACTCACGAGGACATCAGCGCGGGTTTAGAGACTCCCGATGAAGACCGCCGCGGTTTGGCGGGATGCGTTCCGCTTTTTAAAGTCGCTGGTGCGGCCGCGGAGGCAGGCAAATCACTCGATGAAGTCTACGAGATTGCCGAGCGATTCAGCAAACAAATGGCAACTTTGGCGGTCGCGATGACGGGGGCCACGCATCCACAAAACGGACAAGCGATCTCCGAATTGCCGGACGATGAGATGGAAATTGGCATGGGCCAACACGGTGAAGCCGGTGGAGGACGTACCAAGATTCTCTCCGCCGACGAGACCGCTCAGAAAATGATCGAGCCGTTGATCACAGCCGTCGATGCAAAGTCGGGTGACAAGACGATGTTGATCATCAATGGGACGGGTGCGACAACCCTGATGGAAATGAATTTAATTTTCCGCAAAGCCTATCGAGTCCTTGAAAGTCGAGGAATCACCGTTGTGTCTGGCTTGATCGACGAGATCTTAACGGTGCAAGAAATGGCCGGCTTCCAAATGATCCTCTGCAAGTTAGATGCCGATCATGTGCCGCTGCTAAAGGCCCCCTGCAACACACCCTACTGGACGGTCCGATAGAAGCCTTCCGGATCCAAGAACTTACACTAGAACTTTGCTATACGCGAACGATTAGAGGAATGAATCGATGGCCTTTTTAGATTGCCAGCGACTTGCGAAGATGACGGCGACTGCACTTGCTTCGTTGAAAGAACGAGCGAGTGAGTTCTCGGCTTTAGACGCAGAAACAGGCGACGGCGACCATGGGACCGCGATCGTCAGTGCCATGACAGCGGTTGACCGAGTTGCCCAAGAGGGAACGAACCTCAAGAAGATGCTTGGGGACATGGGCTTTGCGGCGATGATGGAGTCGTGTGGATCGACGAGCACGTTGATCGGTGCCCTTTTTCTGGGGATGAGTGACGGCGTTGAAGGCGATTCATTGAACGCTGCTGAAACCGCCGCAATGTTTTCAGCAGGACTCGAAAAAGTCAAACAACAAACCAAGGCAAGCATCGGAGATAAAACGATGATGGACGCCTTGGAACCAGCGGTCGATGCGCTGGTTGCCAACGTGGAAAACGGCATCCCGACGATGCTACAAGCGGCTGCGGAAGCGGCGGCAAAGGGGGCGGAAAACACGAAGGAAATGGTTGCGAAATTTGGACGTGCTCGAAATCTTGGCGAGCGAGTCATCGGACACCTGGACGCAGGCGCGGTGTCGACCGCCTGCACTTTTGAAGCTTTTTCACGCGGTTTTACCGCTGCAGTTTAAACACATAAAGGAAAATCATGGCCGATGCTACCGGTAACATTGAAGCAAACGATTATGGACTCAACATCCCCGTGAAGAAGGAAGCCTTCTTCCTCAAAGGACTCGATCACGTCGATTGGGGAATCAAGGACCGAATGAGCCGGATCTTTAACCCGCGTAGTGGGAACACCGTGATGCTGGCGTTTGACCACGGCTACATTATGGGGCCAACGTCTGGACTCGAACGCATCGATCTGGGGATTTTACCGCTCGTCGAATACGCGGATTGCTTGATGTGCAGCCGAGGCGTCCTGCGAAGCTGCATCCCGCCGCAAGTGAACAAGCCAATCTCGCTTCGATTTTCAGCCGGTACGACCGTGCTCAACGAGCTAAATGATGAGTGCATTCTTGGTATCGACGATGCGATACGCATCAATGCGTCGGCGCTGGCGATCATGGTTTCGATTGGTGGCCAGTATGAAGGCAAGACGATCGAGAATCTCGTCCGCACCGCTGATCTGGGGAACCGATACGGCATTCCAACACTTGGTGTAACCGCTGTCGGAAAGGAATTGACGCGTGATGCTCGCTATCTCGGAATGGCGACACGTGTTTGTGCTGAGAACGGTGCAACATTCGTCAAGACCTATTACTGCGAGAAGGACTTCGAAAAGGTTACCGCTGCCTGCCCGGTTCCGATCGTGATTGCTGGAGGTAAGAAATTGGAAGAACAGGATGCTCTGAAACTCGCTTACTGCGCAATCAATGAAGGTGCTTCGGGTGTGGACATGGGACGCAATGTGTTCCAGTCCGAAAATCCGATTAGTATGATTAAGGCGGTTCGCGGCGTCGTTCATGAGGGGATGACGGCCGACCAAGCCTTTGAAATGTATAAAGATCTCTCCTAATTTTTTCGGTTCTCAGGGCCTCCATCCGTATTTTCCCACCCCAAACTTGAAGGCTGATGAAAAGATGTTTATGCGAAAGTTGATTGCACTCGCTTTAATCGCTACGTTTGCGTCGTCACTGCGTGCTCAGACCTGCCATTTCGGTGACGTCTATGTCGGAGACCCCGCCCACGTTCAAGACTGGATCGGCAATCTTTCGGAAGCGGCTGCGAACCCAGAGATCTGGCAAGCCGACAACCGCCTGCGCATCAGCCACAATTATAGCGTGAACCTCCGTCGTGGCGATCTATTCATCGTCGCGGACTTGGTTGCCGACCGAGACTACACGCAAGGCTTTAACGTCAGCGGTCCGGTCAATTTGCGACTCAATGGAAACGTTCTACAAAGTGTCGAAAAGACGTTCTATTCGCTTCCACTCAATAAGGGCAGCAACGTTTTTGAAATTCAATTTGTAAACAAGAATCAAGGAAATCGAGCCAGTGCCGGACTCTTCATTGCTCCGGTAGACCTCGATTATGTCTTCACGCCTGTCGCCAAGAAAATCGAATACGCCAAACGTGCAATCGAATATTTGGGCGCACAGTATTCGACGTATCCAGCAACCGAATATCTCCAGCAGCTTGACAAGCTGGCATCCGACAACGCTTCGGATACCGAGGTCGAAGCCGTTCGCTACAAGGCTTTGGTGCTCAACAATCCAGAGGTTGACTTTGATCAAGTTCTATTTCGAGCTAGCAAGAATGCTCTCGTACCTGCAAACTGGCAAGGAAACGCGAACTATTTGCGCAGCCGAGGCAACGAACGGCAACCCAATTTTGACGATGAACTTCGAATCCTGAATCTCGAAAACAGGTCTGTCGAGACCGTATTCAAACCAGCGAACAGTCGCCAGTGTGTGATGGATTTGAGCCTGCATTACGAAGCCGACAAACTACTGTTCACCGGAATTGACATCGACAGCAATACACAGCAAATCCACGAGATCAATATCGACGGGACCGGCGAGCGGCGGATTACAACCGTGATGCCTGAGGTCGATCACTACAGCGCCACTTATTTACCAAGCGGAAAATTGGTGTTCTGTTCCACAGCGCCTCTGCATGCGGTTCCTTGTGTGGGTGGCAGTGATTACGTCGGCAATCTGTACGAAATCAATCCCGATGGAACTGGCATGCGTCAGATTACTTTTGACCAGGAAAACGATTGGTATCCGTGGGTCATGGAAAATGGCCGCGTGATGTTCTGCCGCTGGGAATACACGGACAACGCGCACTACTTCACTCGTATCTTGATGCAAATGAATCCTGATGGGACGAATTTGCGCAGCATCTATGGATCGAACTCGTTTTGGCCCAATACGATGTTCTATGCCAAGCAGATCCCTGGAAAAACTTCGCAATTCGCCGCGATTTGCTCAGGCCATCACGGCGTTTCACGGGCTGGCGAGTTGATCGTTTTCGATACCGCCAAAGGCGAGTTCGAAGCCGACGGCGTGATCCAACGAATCCCTGGGTATGGTAAGGAAGTCGAACCGGTCATCATCGATCAATACATGAAAGACAAGTGGCCTCGTTTTCTGCATCCGTATCCTTTGAGCGAAAACTACTTTTTGGTTTCCGGACAATTGAACCCTTCGGAACGATGGTCGCTGTACTTGGTGGACCGCTTCGACAATATGATCAAGTTGGCATCCGACCGAAAGTTTCTGTTCGAGCCAATTCCGCTGAAGAAACGAGAGCAACCACCGATCATTCCTGATCGCCGCGACTTTGACGCGGAAGACGCTACTCTGTTTATTCAAGACATCTACGCAGGCCCCGGCTTGAAAGACATCCCGCGCGGCACCGTCAAATCGCTGCGACTGTTTAACTACGGTTATGCCTACCGATTGCATGGCAGCCATGATGCGTTGGCGATCGAAGGGGGTTGGGATACGAAACGAGTTTTAGGAACGGTCCCGGTCGAGGAAGATGGTTCGGCAATGCTCTCGATACCTCACAGCGTCCCGATCTCGATTCAGCCATTGGACGAAAATGGCCAAGCTCTTCAAATCATGCGAAGTTGGCTTGCCGCGATGCCAGGTGAACGACTTTCCTGTGTCGGTTGCCACGAATCGACTCGCACCCCGCCACCTGAACGCATGGCTTTGGCTGCTCGCAAAATGCCTCAGAAACTGGAGCCTTGGGCGGGCATTGAACGAGCCTACGGCTTTGGTTTCCAGCGTGAAGTCCAACCCGTACTCGATCGCCACTGTGTCGGATGCCACGACGGCAGCGAAAGTGATCGCCCCAATTTTAAGGACAACTCACCTGGGAATGCGGGGTTCGCGAATTCCTATCATGCGCTGCATCCCTATGTGCGCCGCCCAGGGCCTGAAAGCGACATCCACCTGATGCGACCGATGGAATACCATGCGTCCACCAGCGAGTTGATTCAAATGCTCGAAAAAGGACACCATGGCGTCGAATTAGATGAAGACGGCTGGAATCGGCTCGTGACCTGGATCGATTTGAATGTTCCGTATCACGCAACTTGGATGCAACAACGAAATTACTCCGAGAAGACGAAGGTGCAAGCCGAGAGAACGATCGAGATGAAGCGGGCTTTTGCCTGTCTCGATGACAATATTGAGTGGATGCCGGAAGATGAAATTGTGCGTCCCGATTTCGTAATGCCCAGCAAAGAAAAAGTGGATTACCAAGCCGTCCAGATAGAAGGGTGGCCGCTCAGCGAAGCGATGGTGCAGAAAATGGCTTCCGCGACCCGCGACGTAGAAATCGATGGCCAGACGATCACGTTTGCTCGGATTCCCGCGGGACGTTTTGTGATGGGATCGCTAGCAGGAGCCGCTGACGAAGCTCCTCAAAGCGTCGTCGAAATTCCCAAGCCATTCTGGATGTCGGTCAAAGAAATTACGAATGAACAATTCAGACGCTTTGATCCCAAGCATGATAGCGGTGCGATTGACCAGCAATGGAAAGATCATATCTACCCTGGGTATCCGGCCAATGATCCTGAGATGCCGGTGATCCGCGTCAGTTGGCAAGAAGCGATGGCCTATTGTGATTGGGCGTCGGAAAAGACGGGCCTGAGTATGACGCTGCCCAGCGAAGCGGAATGGGAATGGGCTGCACGTGCTGGCAGTGACAAGCCCTTTTACTTTGGCGAAGCGGGATTCGAGAAGCACGCCAACCTTGCCGATCAATCGATCGGATTGCTCGCGGTCCGGGGCGTCGATCCGCAACCCGTTGCCCCAAACCGTCGATCACCGACAAATGACTTTGTGCCACGTGACAACCGCTTTAACGATGGTGCGCTGACGCCCCAAGGAACGGGTCAATTTCTACCGAATCCGTGGGGACTTTACGATATGCACGGAAACGTGGCCGAATGGACGAGGTCAGACTATAATCCATATCCCTACGTGGCCGACGATGGCCGAAATGCCTTGGACCTACAAACCAGAAAAGTGGTTCGCGGCGGTTCGTGGCGTGATCGACCTCACCGAGCAACGAGCTCCTATCGCCTACCTTACCAATCCTACCAGAAGGTTTTCAACGTCGGCTTCCGCGTGGTCATCGAACCACGAAGCCAAGACGCTAAACCACCCACCGTTTCCCATTGAACGTCGATCATGAAAATTGTAACCATCTGTGTGATGGCATTGTCCTTCACAATGCCAATTCTCTCGGCTGGATTGGTCTCGGCCCAGGACTATTTGTCGCCGAGCGATTTGATCCTTTCCCACGACAAAGAAACGCTGTATGTTCTCGCATCAACGGGAAAGCAGTTGATCGATTTCGATTTGCAGGAAAACGGAATTCGTCGTTCTCTGGAGTTGCCTGCTGAGCCAACCGACATGGTGATGTCTGGCGACGGTGAAACGCTTTACGTCGCAGGCGGGGGCCCAGAAGGGCGCGTATGGATTGTCAACTCGGGTTCGGTAGTGGGCGAAATCGAGACCGGGCACACGCCGATGTCACCTATCGTGTCGCCAGATGGGAAATGGCTGTACGTCTGCAACCGGTTCGACAACGATGTCTCGATCATCGACCTGGAATCCGGTAAGACGATGGCCAGAGTTGCCGTTTTGCGAGAACCGATCGCGGCCGTACTGACGCCCGATGGCAAGCGGTTGTTTGTCGCCAACCATATCCCGGATGGCCGTGCGGATATCGAATACGTTGCCTCACAAGTCTCGATCATCAACACGGAAACCCAAGAAGTCAAAACGCTACCTCTGGTGAACGGTGCCGAGGGGATGCGTGCCATGGAAATTTCGCCCGATGGAAAGAAAATATTCGCTACGCACCTGATGGCCCGGTTTCTCGTGCCGACCACGCAACTTGAACGTGGCTGGGTTTCCACCAATGCGCTCAGTGTCATCGACGTGGCCAGTGAGACGCTCCAGTACACCGTTCTGTTAGATGATATCGAACAAGGGTTTTCCAATCCGTGGGCAATCGGTTTTTCCCCCGATGGAAAAACATTGGTCGTCTCCTCGACCGGAAACCAAGAGATTTCACTCATTGATTTGCCCGCACTGACGGCAAAGATAGCTTCTCGATCAAGTCAGCTTGAGGGGGAAGCTCATCTGAATGCCCACAACGACTTGTCATTCCTCTCCGAGATACGAAAGCGGGTCAAACTAAAAGGCATCGGACCAAGATCGTTGGTGGTTGATGAGCAAGTCGTTTATGTTGGCAACTATTTTTCGGATGCAATCGAAATCGTTCGCTCTTCTTCGACTGGACATACCGAAAGCGATCTGCTGCAACTCGGAAGCCAACAAGCGATCACCCCTGAACGACTCGGGGAAATCTACTTCAATGACTCGGCCCTTTGTTTCCAGAATTGGCTGAGCTGTGCGACCTGCCACCCCGATGCGCGAACCGATGGGTTGAATTGGGACTTGATGAATGATGGTATTGGCAATCCCAAGAACGTCAAATCGATGCTTTACGCTCACAAAACGCCGCCGGCGATGTGGCTCGGTGTGCGAGCCGATGCAGAAACGGCCGTTCGCGCTGGAATTCGACACATTCAATTTTCAGTTCGACCGGAAGAAGACGCGCTTGCAATCGACGCTTACCTGAAGAGTCTGAAACCGATCCCCAGTCCCCATTTAGTGGATGGCCGCCTAAGTGATTCCGCCATGCGGGGAGAAATCCTATTCGAGCAAGTCGGCTGTGCCTACTGTCATCCCTCCCCGTTGTTTACAGATTTCCGACTGCATGACGCTGGCTTTACGTCGGGCCCGGACGAAGGCAAACCGGTTGACGTACCGCATTTGATCGAAGCATGGCGAACGGCCCCCTACCTGCATGATGGCCGCGCTGCAACGATGAAGGATGTTGTCACCACGTTTGAACACGGCAACAGCCGTGGTAAACTTTCGGAACTATCCGAAGACCAGATTGATGATTTGGTGGAATACCTATTGTCTCTATAAGCTCGGCTCTTCCGAAGGATCGGTGCTTGAAAAAAATCGGTGCTTGCAAAGAAGGCTCCACCGAAGAATCCGTGGGTTGATTCATCCATCCCAAGTACCGAAGGGTAGGTTTTTCAGGCACCGCAGGGCAAAAAGAATGTTTTCGCTGCATCGGCAATCGGACGTTCAATAATAAACCTCGGCAAAACAAGCCGTTTTATCAAGGCCAAGCAAGACATTCTTCCCTCCCTGACCCGTTGTCCCTAAGTAAGTTGCTCCTCAGCAGAGCTAACTCGGATGATTCATTAGCCGTTTTGACGATAGCGGCCTGTCGATTTAATCGGTTTGACTCGACTTATTGTTTAACGCCAAGCCATAGGCGACCGCTTTTGGAAAAGCTGACGCCTTCGGCTAAGCGTTAAACGATTAAATCGACAGCCCGCTAACGGCCTGCTGATTTAATCGGTTTGACTCGACTGATTGTTTAACGCCAAGCCATAGGCGACCGCTTTTGGAAAAGCTGACGCCTTCGGCTAAGCGTTAAACGATTAAATCGACAGCCCGCTAACGCCAAAACGGCTAATACGCAGACTGTTTTTCGAGCAATGAACGTAAACGCTTGAAGGCGTAGACGTTAGCAAAACAATTTGCAAGCCCATGAATCATCTGGGTTAAGGTGGAGGTTAGCGGAACCAAGACTCGCAAGCTGCAAGCGACGGACACGATCTCGAGCTTGTAAGTGATTGCCATCAACGAATCAATTCGAAGCTCCGCCATCCGCACGAAGGTGTTGTCCGGTCATCCAGGCCGCGTCGTCACTGGCCAGAAACGAAACGACGGCAGCGATGTCCGTAGGATGACCAAGTCGTTTGAACGGAGAAAGGTTGCGAAAATAATCTTTTCGCGCTTCGTCGCTCCCGGCAAACATGCCAGGCTCGGTGGCCCCTGGGCGGACGCTGTTGACGGTGATCCCTCTCGACCCGAGTTCATGTGACATCGAAACAAGCATCGCGTCGATCCCTGCCTTTGTCGCCGCATAGGTACCTGTCCCCATGCGAGGTCGTTCGGCCAACTGCGATGAGACAAAGATCAGCCGTCCACCGTCGTTCAGCCGCCGTGCCGCTTCGCGAAGTGTCAAGAATGCACCGATAAAATTAACAGAAACCAATTTCTTGAAATCAGCCAACTCGACTTGCTCGACGGCACCGCCTCCGGAAATTCCTGCGTTTGCCACGACAACATCCAAGTGGCCAAACTCGGAAATCACGCATTCAAACAATTGCTCAATGCCATCTTCTTCGGCAATGTCTGCCGAATGCGCCATCGCAACGCCACCCGAATCCGCGATCGATTGGACGACGGCTTCAGCGGCCTCACGGTCGTTTCCGTAATGAACCACCACTTGATAGCCGTCACGAGCCAATCGCTTACAGATCTCACTTCCGATGCCACCCGACCCCCCGGTCACAAGAGCAGCCCGGACCTTCAAGTCAGCTTGGTCCTTGATATTCATATCGAACACGTTCTCCGTTCGTTCCTACCTCGCCATGCAGAAGTAACTACGGCTGAGCCGCCGCCTTGACTGCCTTGACGACATCGGACGGCTCGGCTCGTTTCTTGTAATCCGCATCGAGGAACGCGTACGTGATCTTGCCAACCTTGTCGATCACGTAGGTTGCCGCAAGCGGTAGTTCCATCACATCGTTACCGTTGTATTCAGGCAGTTTGAGCTTGTCGCGATAGGACGGGATGATCGCTTCGGGAAGATCGAATACCAGCCCGTACTTTCGTGCCACCGCATTGCCTTTGTCGTGCAAAGCCACGATATCCAAATCGTTTGCCTCGGCCGTTTCTTTCGCCTTCTCGGGCAGTTCCGGTGTTAGTACTACCAATCTCGCTCCAGCATCTTCGATGCGGTCCATGCTCTGCTGCATGGCGCGCAGCTGAATGTTGCAATACGGGCACCAACCTCCTCGGTACCACATCAGTACGATCGGGCCTTCCTGCCAAAGATCACTAAGCTTGACACTCTTACCGTCCCAACCGGAGAGCTGGGCATCGATCGCCGCATCACCGACCTGCTTGGCCGACTTCTCAATCTCGGTCGCGCGGACCGTCTCGATACCTTGGGCGTATGCCTGACGCACTTCTTCCGGAGCCCGAGCTGCACTCGCGGCCGCTTTCGCTTCAAGTAGTTCAGAAAGCAACGGTGTTTCTCCTGGTTGAACCTGGTCGGTGACTGCGTTTTGTGAATTTGCGTTTTGTGAATTTGGGCTTTGAGCATTCACGCCGTTGACGCTCAATCCGATCGCGAAAACGGTCACGGCTAAAAGAATGGTATTGGTGTTCATCTCTCTAATTTCGTTTTGGAGTGTGAAGTTGGATGTGACTTCGCGGCCGCGTCGAGCGACAGCTCTGCCGATAAGCCGGGCATATGCCATGCCAATCCGTTCGCGATTGCCAACCATCGGTTAATGGCCGTTGCTCGATCGCATCCGTCTAAAAAAATTCAATGGCAGCAATATTTTTCTTGCCGCCCTTCGCAGCATGCTGAATCATTTTCCTTTCTCGATTGTTCTATGAAACCATCTCAACGGCCTGGCGGGCGACTTGTTGCAATGCCGCTTTTCCAAACGCCCCCCGACCTAACACACGAATTCCAACCACTAATGCAACAAGCGCCCTTGCGGTAGGGCGAGCGTCCACCGAGTCAGGAATTGTCCCGAGTTCCTTGCCTCGCTTGATCCGTCCCTCAAAAAAACAGACGACCTCTTGGATCCCTTCCGACACGAGTTGCTTGACGTCATCGTCGTGTGACGAATATTCGAGCGCGGTGTTGAACAATAAACATCCCTTCTTGTCGGGATCGTCCAGCGTGGCCTTTACGAGAGAGTCGAAGAACATCGTGATCGCTTCACGAGGATCATCGACCGTCTCCAGTATTCTCAACTTACTCGTCCGCCGCTCACCACCGTACTTCAGCAACGCGCGCACAAAAATATCATGCTTTCCGTCAAATGCGTTGTAGAGACTACCCCGCTTGATTCCTGTCGCCTCGGTTATGTCGGAGATCGATGTCGCGGCATAACCCTTCTCCCAGAAGACCTCCATCGCCTGCTCGATTACGTCCGACTCTTTAAATGACTTTTCCCACGGCATCGGTTTCCTCTCGCCTGAAATTCCTGCTTGATTGTACCAACCCTACCTGGTTTGTACCGATCGGTCAAGACACGGACGAGGAAAAGATCAGGATTCGTCGGAGCCATTGGCGTGGCGAGTACCGCTCGGGACACGGGGCGCATCACCCTGTTGGATCGGGTGACTCATCATCCAAATTCTGAACGATCGATCGGTTAAGCATTCTGGATCGAAAGACACGTTCGGATCGTTTCGCCAATCTTTCGACTGGCTTCCGACCCACCGTTCACTCCATAGATCGCCAGCAACGAGCGAGCACGAGTCATCGCCACGTACAGGCTGTTCTCCAATGTTTTGCCTTCGGGAGCCACATAATTGTCCACGCACGGGATCACAATGGCTTCGGATTCGTAACCTTTAAAGGAATGCGGAGTGGTGGCAATGAGCGTGTTGGGCTGTCTCTCGAACGAACGGTTTTTCTGAAACGAAAGCTCAACACCGATCTCCGCAAGTGCCGGTGCAAGGCTGGATTGCAAAATATTCTGAACCCGACCATTGTAAAGGATGCAAATATCGGTTGGTGAAATGCCATCTTTCTGGATCAAGTGCTTCAAGTGGCCGGCAATCGAAGCCATTTCTTGGCTTCGGTTATCGAAGCTATGGTAGATCGGTTTCGGTCCATCGATCTGGTTGTACCGTACTCGCAACCACTCTTCACCATTTCGATCCGTTTTCTCTAGCAGTCCGAGTTGAAGCAATTCTTGCTGCTCTTGTCGCGTGCTTGATTCGGAAAGTCGGCTCAACACGTTGACCGCAAGCTCGGTGATCGGCGTGGTTGAGCGAAAACTCTCACGCATAATCGTCGAACGACCACGCATGTCGAGACCGAACTCTGACCATTTCGGAGTCTTGGTGTCGTAAACGTTTTGTGCGTTGTCGTAGAAGATATGTGCCGAACGACTGTTGGCGTCATTCTCGTCTGACTTCTCGACGATCGACAGTAGCAGCCGCAATGTTGCCGGCCCCATGTCTTGAGCGGTCGTCAACACGCCATCGTACTGGTAGCTTGACACGACCTTGCATACATCGGGGTGCATACGTCGCTGCTGCGACAATAAATGGACCGCAATGGGAAGATTTTCTGTGCCATCGAGATGACTCAACCCACTGCTCGCCAACCAGGTTTGTTGGCGAGTCGGCAGAATCCGTGAGATTCGACTGATCGGAGCCAATTGTTTTGAATCCCCGACCAACACGACTCGCCTAGCAGCCAACAACGACAACGCAGCAACCGCTGTCCTGGAGATCAACCCTGCTTCGTCAATAAAGATGGTGGTGAAAGGTGCATCGCCATCCGCGACCATCTTGCGGATGGACGGGTCCTTCAAATAGCTCATCGCCTTGAAAGCGGTGGCGACAACCACTCGTCGCTGTGCATCCACAAAGATGCGATTGCTTTGGTCGTTACCGGACGTTCGCAGTTCACCAATCCGTTTTCGTGTGAGAGCTTTGTCTTCCGACGATTCAAACAGTTGAAGTTGCTGTGCAAGCCCGTCGATCTGTGACAAGACTTCCGACTCGGTCCCTCGGAGCATCGGATCGAGATTTTTCCCGACGAACGATTGATACGAAGCCCCCTTCCCGATTCTCAGCAGCAAGTCGTTATCGAGTCGATCAGGGCAGAATTCCTTTGCCGCTTCGCCGATCGAGATTGCCACGGCGTCGGTCGCCCGGTTGGTCGTCGACACCACCAAAATTCGCTCGTTCTCAGCTTGCATCACCTTGGCGATCTGCTGCCCCGTCGTCCAAGTTTTTCCAGTGCCGGGCGGTCCCCAAAGAACGCTCCACGAATGCTGCCACCAATCACGCAAATGTGGCAAGCCAACCCCACACGACGGAGCGACTCTCGGATGCACATTGCCCTCGCTAGCGTTCAATCTGGCGGGGAGATACTCGCGAACCTCTTCAAACTCATCTCCATTGTATATGGCGTCCAAGACCGACATGAACTCAAACGGACGAACAAAGAAAGGCCCTGTCGCCGGCGTCATCTCAGGATCATCAAGGCTGATAAACAAACAACCATTCCGCTCGTCCACTTCGACAATCTCGCCCGACCAGACAATGCCTTCCTCATAGGCAGCCTCTTCAGAGAAGTGATCCGAGTAGCGTTCCTCGCCGTCAAGCGACGTCGGACGAAACGCTTTCGCACCTTCCCAAGTCCAATCAAACTCGACCGACGAGCCGACATGAACGACAAAAATGGTCCCACGATCCTGCTCAGCAAAGATGCTGACTCGGTGGCAATTTAGACGTTTCCACCGTGACCCGTCACGATACTCCTGACGAACCGCAGCAGCCGCATCCTTCTGTTTCTGGGCATCGCCTTCGGGCAAATCAAGCCGGAACTCGAAGCGAGCAGGCTGAAACTCGGCGACAGGTATCGAGTCATCTTCATAGGCGAAATCGCCGATCTCGTCGTGCATGATCCGTGTCACCGGTTAACGCCAAATTGCGAAAGAATGCGTCGTTCTTGGTTGTACGGCAATCTGCGGTACAAGGCAAGTTGGATCCCATCACCCCATCACCCCATCACCCCACGACAGAACGACAGACACTTCGCCGCATACTCGGCTCATCGCTGGGCGAACCTCAAAGGCCAAATTGCAATCCCCAGTGGAAATTCTCTTCCGTCGTGCCCAGCGCGAGCATGAGCCGGCTAGCCCGGATTATTCATTAGCCGTTTTGGCGATAGCGGGCTGTCGATTTAATCGGTTTGACTCGACTTATTGTTTAACGCCAAGCCATAGGCGACCGCTTTTGGAAAAGCTGACGCCTTCGGCTAAGCGTTAAACGATTAAATCGACAGGCCGCTAACGCCAAAACGGCTAATACGCAAACTGTTTTTCGAGCAATGAACGTAAACGCTTGAAGGCGTAGACGTTAGCAAAACAATTTGCAAGCCCATGAATCATCCGGGCTAGGGTGAGATCGTATCCAACGAAGCGTCAGGAGGAACATTTTGCAGTGAGATCGTTTCACGGGTCGGGAAGTTCGCGGGAACCGTTTCCGTGACAGGACTCCGCGCCAACCATTGCAAGGCTCTTATCAAGATCGTTTGAAATGCGACGTCCTGCACACCTTTCGGGTTGTCTTGATTCTTCCAGTAGTGCCCATACGTCGACGAATAGACTCGACCTTTTCCATATTGAACGACCCATTCGGTAGGGAAATCCATGTCGTTTACCGGCTCTCTTGCGTAGGAAAGGACGGTAAGGTTCTGTAGTGGACCACGGGCGTACGCATACACCTCGACGTCCGCAGACTTCCAACTTTGCGGCAAGTTCACATGTATCGGGTGGTCACCGAATCGATGGAAAACCGCATCGATTCGTGGTCCATGCCCCGTCTTCTTTCCAACGCCGGCGGGAATCTCCACCAATCGCCCATCCTTGACCTCAAGTGCCTTTCCGAAATCCGCGGCCCGCCATCCCATCCCAATCATCTTGTTGTACTCGTCCCAATCGGCAAAGGCATTGTTTGCACTGTGGTAAACGTACATGCCGCCGCCGTCTTTGAGGTAGGATTCCAAATTCGACTTCACCGTATCAGGCCATACAATATTGGTTTTCCCAATATTGTTACAGGTCTGGATAATAACATCGTAGTCCGTGAACTTCGGATTCCAGGAAGCCCATTGAGCCGACTTGAACTCAGGCATCGTTGATACAGTGACCTTGAAAGTCGCATCACTAGCGAGGATCTGCTGGATTTTCTGAGTGGTCTTTTCAACGGAGTGGTTGCTGAAGCCATCCACAATTAAGACACGAATATCAGCCCTGGTATTATCAGCCATCATGTCTGCTGGAGAGAGACCGGCCCCAACCATGGCAACAAACGCCATGGCAAGTTTTTGCAATGAAGTCATGACGAAATCAAATTTCAAGAAAAAGGAATACAGGGAGAAATGAGTTTCCCATCAAATGATGAGGCATGATTACCTCTCGATCCACCGATAGGCTGTGAGCGAGTTTTTCCAGAAGTATTTTTCAACGACTTCGGGCCCCTTGCCCGAAAAGTATTCGTGCACCACTTTGTACTGGGCGTCGTAAGAAGCACTGGAATCAGACACGGGCCAATTGCTTCCATAAATCAATCGATCTTCTCCAAAGTGATCCCAAAGGTGATCGAGCACCGGCACGTAGTACTCGGTTTCGCGAGGTGCTTTACCAGCTTTCCCAGGAGCTTGCTCGAGTAGCCCCGATACCTTCATCAACACGTTGGGACGCTTCGCGATCTGGGCAACGTTGGCTTTCCATTGCGGATGCAGTGACTTGGGATCGCCGCTATGCGCAACATGATTGATAACCATTCGCAAGTTTGGAACCGCTTGAGCGATCTGGTCAATCATCGGCAACGTCGTGCATGGCCCGTTCAAATCAAGTTCGAGATCGTGATCCGCCAATCCCTTGGCACCAGCAATCAATGGATCCAAGCCGCCATCGCCGTTGAATGGTACCAAATTACTGCGCCACCGCAGTCCACGGAACAGCGGATTCTTTGAAAAGCGAAGCAGATGGTACTTGAAATTAGCGTCGCGGGGATTGAGGTTACCAACGAATCCTACGATCGAAGGATTCGTTTCGGCCATGTCAAGAATCCATTGATTGTCCTCCACCCATTCACTCGCTTCCACGACCACCGTTTCCCGAATGCCCAAGGGGCTCGTCACCGTTAGGAAGTCCTCCGGCAGCACCGTCCGATAAAGTGACGTTTTTGGGCCTGGCCAGGGAACGCCCTGAGGACGCGTGGGGTCGTAGAAATGGGTATGAGTATCGATGACACGAGTCGGTTGCATCCGATCGTCCGATCCAAACACAATCGTTTGAGGAGACGCCAACGCCGTGGCAGCGGCAGCTTGAATGAAATGGCGTCGTTTCATCGGGATACCTAACTCTAAAAAGTATGATCAAGGAAATTTGCGAACGATTGGTTCAGTCAATCCGCTCCGATGCTGTCAGACATTGTAACGAAGAGATTTGAAAGCTGCCACACTCCCTTAAAGCTCAACACAAGCAAGTCGTCGAGAGTTGACGGCTAGCACCGCGGGACGTCTGTTTGTCATCGCGGGATGGGACGAAAGGGTTTACGTGATTGAAGAGTCGCAGCTTTGTTTGCCTCCCAATCGGGATTCGCCTCGGCATTCCAAATGCGAACCCGTTTGATCTCGTGCCAAGTTGTGCCCAGCGTCAATGAGACAAGGTTCTTGGGAAGAGTGATTTCCTCTGTCTTTGAGTAGGCTACCTGGTCGCCCATACGAAACAACGTCTCATCACCGACAATCTCAAGGATCGCCGTGTACCAAGTATTGGGTTCCGAGGTGAGCGGTTGATGGTCCATCAAAATCCCTTGTTCGCCGCGCGGAGGAACGTGCTCGAGCACGATACTGTTCTTTTTCGTGTAGCGACCATCTGGGTTCACCCATGCTGATACGATGTGCCCATTGATTTGAGGACGTTGATCCGCAGCGATCCGCAAAAACTGGCTATGCCAGGGTTCTGTATTTCCTCCGTAACGAAACGTGACTTCTACGATCAGGTTGTCGGCGGTGACTCCTGGATACGCAACGACGGGCGGGTGTCCCATTCCCTCGGTCCAAGTGGAACGCCAGACATTCGCATCCGATTCCGAACGTTCCCATATTCCCAATGCGGACTTGAGACTCACGCCGTTGCCCAAACTCCGCAGCGTCTTGCCGCCGCGATCCATGGATCCATCATCGTCCACAATCAATTTGCCTCGTTTCGCCAGCATGGTCGGCAGTGGCAAATCATCCGAAAACGCATGATCAGCCCAGCCAAACGCAATGAAAACAACGAGGCAAAACGAGAAAGCCCTGAGGCACGGATTGAGCGGTCGTTGCGAGATTGCTTTACCTTTAAAAATCATCTTGATGCCTTTCAATATTTTGATGGTGATCCGTCGACGTGATTGTGTCAGCGATTCATTTCGGTGAACAGAAGGATGATCAGGCTAACATCTCGGGTAGCACTTGGTTGCAACCGGCGAATTCATTCGTTTCGACGCCTAACTGCTGCAGCATCGTCAGAAGCAGCCGCCCCATCGGATCCTCTTCCGTCCGAACCCTTCGGATATTATCGTTGGCCATGCCCGAAATGGAATCAAGATCGGTGGAACCATATTGCAAATATTGCCCATGACGAATCCCCGTCCGCCCACCACCGGCGAGGATAAGTGGGTAATTCCGGGACAGGTGAAAGGCGCTGGAGGCCGAACCGAACAGACACAGGGTATTGTCCAGCATACTGCCATCGCCTCCAGGCTCAGGCGTCGACTTCAAGCGGGTCAGGAAGCGACCATGTTCCTCACTGATGAATCGGCAGTACGTGCCGAAATTCTTCCATCCACCCGGCGTTTTGACTTGGTGCGACAGCTTGTGCGTTAGCGGAAGCCCGACGGCCTTCGCCAGATAATCGCTGATCCCGGCACCAAGCTCCTTGCCGATCATATACGTTGCGACTCGTGTCGAATCGGTGTGGAAGGCGAGGTAGATCAATTCGTACATCGTCTGGACATACTCTCGCGGATCATTGGGCGTGATGTCGAGATTCAGGTGATCGACATCGACGGTGGGAAGCGGCATATCGATCCATCGCGCCGCTTTCTCGACTTTCAATTCGGTACTGCGCACGGAATCGAGAAACTGGTCGAACGTCCGCTGGTCATACTTAGAGAGATCCTTTCGCAACGACTGGGCATCGCCCATCAGTTCGTCCAGCGCGCTGGTGTTGAGCGACAAACGCCGTGCCGCGTTGCCGTCATCTTTCACGAACAGCGTGTCGAAAATTCGCTTCGGTTTGTTCTCCGCTGGGATGGCACGTCCATTCGCAGCGAACGACATCGTGTGAGCACCTCGAGGTGTCCCCGCACCTCCATCGGTCGACATCACGAGCGACGCGACGCGAGTCTGTTCGCCGACATGAGCCGCGTACATCTGGTCCATCGAGATTGAGTTCTTGTAATCGCCGCTGCCGCCAGTGTCCGCGCCGGTGAGAAACTGGTCCGCATTGGAATGGCCGTGGACATTGCGTACCGCCGGGTGCGACAGACCAGAAAACACCGTCATCTGCTCGCGTAGCGGCTCCAGAGGATCAAGGCATTTGCTGAGCTTGAAATTTTTTCCTGAACCTTGTGGAAACCAAGACCAATCCTCGTAGGCCGGGTCGTCCTTGCGAGGCATTGGCACACCGTTGGGCAAGTAGAAACAGGCCAGCCGTTTGCGACGAGAGATATTCTCGGCGGCAGCAGCGGTCCCGGAAAATGTCTCGAAGGCCGGCAGCGCAAGTGCAAAACCGCCTACCCCACGAAGGAAATTCCGACGGTCAAGCGCTGAAAGTTTGGTTTTCATGGTTGGTTTAGATCCTACATCCAGGTTGGTTAAAAAGCCGAGGGAACGGCAAGTCGACTCCTCCGCGACAGGCGTCCAAAATCGCTATCGCGACTGAAAAAGATCGCTAGCCACAATCAAGGCAACGAGCGACGCAAGTCCGTCTTCTTTTTTCCGAAGTTCAGCAGTCAAACCGTCAACGCTCGCGCGGTCACTGAACGTCAGCGGCCGCCCTAGAGCGAAGGTGGTCATTTTGTGGACAATCGCACGAGCGAATTGGTCTTGCCGGTTGGCAAGCAGATAGCGTTTCAGCCCCTCGATCCCGTCAAGAGTATGCTGGTTGAATAAGTCACTCGACGCGTCGATAGCCTCGCCTTTGATCTGATCACGCCATCTGCCAACCGCATCGAAATTCTCCAATGCGATCCCCCACGGGTCGATCTTGACGTGACACGACATGCAAGCCGCTTGGTTTCGGTGATCCTCCATCCGCTCTTTGATGGTGAGTTTCAAGATCTCGGGATCCGCCAAATCAATCTCGGGGACCGACGGCGGTGGTGGTGGCGGCGGATCATTCAATACGCTCTCAAGCAACCAAATGCTGCGTTTGAGCGGATGGGAATCTTTGCCATCGGAATTCATTGCCAATAACCCAGCCATGGTCAACAACCCGCCGCGATCCTCCGCCAAATTCAACGATACCTTTTGGAAGTGTATTCCAGACACGTCGCTGATCCCGTAATGCCGGGCCAGACGCTCATTGACCATCGCGTAATCGGCGTGGAGAAAATCCAACACGCTGCGATCATTCTGCAACATCTCTTCGAAAAACGCGATTGGCTCTTGTTGCATCGCATCCTTTAAGGTCCCGTCGAATTGCGGATAGGTTGACCGATCGACCGTCAGATAATCAAGCAACTCCATGTTTAACCATTGCCGCACAAAGTGCTCCGAAAAACGCTCATGCCGCGGATCGGCAAGCATACGATGCGTCTGACGGACCAATTCGTCCTTGTCACCGAGTCGCCCCTGCGCCGCCAAGTCCAATAGTTCGTCATCGGGCGTACTGCACCAGAGGAACATGGAAAGACGAGTCGCCAACTCGAACGGGTCGAGCGTGCGGTCGCTGTCCGCCGTCGACCGATCGGATTGAACCAGATACAGAAATCGCGGGGATGACAACACCGTGGCCAACACTTCAATCACGGCTTGTTGAAAGTCCTCGCAAAGAGGGCGTACGCGAGCAAAATACTCCATCTTGCGGTCGACCTCCGCCGCGCTGACGCTGTGCCGCCAAGCCCGCTTCATAAACTGCGACACGATCTCGCGTGCGTACACGTCTTCGTCGTCGCTGTTCTCGCTGCCGATAAAAATTCGCTTGTGCGAAGCGGGCGGCCATTGTTCGTACACAGGCGCCGACACCTCAATGTAATCGAACTGAATGCCAGCCGTTGGTGACAACGATGTATTGTGCAGCCGAATGTATTCGGACGGATTCGTAAGCTTTGGAGCACCCAATGCCACCGTCTTTCGCACCGGATTACGAGGGTAAATCTCACTCAGGGGGATATCCCATTGATAGAACTGCGGCTCTCCAGGTGACGCATCGATCTCAAGATCATGCTGACTGATTCTCACCGACCCCTTCGAGTTATTGCTGCCCTGCCAGCCGAACTCCAAAGCGACACTGGGGATCGAATTGTCGTCATCGGAGACTCGTGACGCACGGAGCCGCACGCGAAGTATCCCCTCATCCGGGATCCGATTGCCGAGATCGACCACAAACCGCTGACCTGACGGAAGCACCACAATGTACTCCGATGGCTCAGGCAAGGCGGGAGGTACACTGGTGGGCGTCCACGCATGGACCGCCCGGCGGAAAGCCCAGCTCGCCGCTGACGTCTCACCCGTTTCCATGTTCAAGTAGTGCGCACTTTGACCACCACGCCCGCCGCGGCCACCTCTCGCTGCCGCTGGCCGCGCCGTTGGACGCACCTCAGCGACCTCTTTCTTCTCTTCATCTTCCTCCTCCTTCTCTTCATCCTCCTCTTCAAATTGCTCCTCAGCAATCACCTCGCCAATCGTTTCGGCAACCCGTCCGATTTCAGCATCGAGCTCCTGACGCGTTTTAATTCTCCGGGTTGCTGCCCGCTTCGCGGTGATTCCCCAGTACAGCATCTCGGGACGGTCACCACGCACCGTCGCTCGATTCAACGCGCTGCGGTTCAAATTCATGTAGTCAGCGTATTGCTTGGGCGTCATCTGCAGCATTTCAGAACTGTTCTTGAAACCATCCTCGGAAACGGGGTCTGGCGGCAAGTCCTTCGCAAAATCCAATTCAAGCCCAAGCAAATCCTGTAGCGCGTAATTGTATTCGTAACGCGTCATCCGACGAAACGACGAATGCCCCTGCTCGTCACGTCGCGCCTGCGAAGCGATCTGGATCTCGGTGGAAAGCCAATCGATGATCCTGCTGCGGTCTTCGTCCGCTAGCTCAGGACCATCCTCGGGAGGCATTTCGCCGTTGTTGACAGCCGCGGAAACCTCCAGCCACCAACTCACGTCTTCCCCGCGAAAGAGATCGGGGTCCAACGCGTCCACTCGCAAATCACCCTCGGCGGTCTCCGGTCCGTGACAATCGTAGCAGGACTCTCGTAAGATCGGCTCGATCTCTGCCCGAAACGCTTGCACGTTCGCCTCCGGCGACTCATAGGCCTTCGCTTCCAGAACGGGCTTGCGGTAAATCGAACGCTGCCTTCCCGATGCTTTAACTTGCTCTAGCGATAGCCCGTGCGCCGCAGCGATTTCTTGGGCCATTGCCTCACTCGGCATTGGCATGCCAGACAAAACGCTGCCGAAAAACACCAGTCCGATCGACCGATGGAAGCTCATCGAATGAAGGTATTTTTGGATAAGATTCATGATTGCTTGTGTCTCATCGCGGGGAGGGGCGTCCAATCTTGACGCTTTGAGAACGGTGTCCCTGTTCCTATAATTTGTCACGAGATTCCAAAGTGTGACACTTTTTACCCTTTCACAGGTGACCTACCGATCCCCCCGGGATCCTTCGATTTGCGACGCAAACCGTCGAGTTTATGCCATGGAGGACGCGTCATTGCCTTGGGTTGTCTAGCCAGTATTTCACTCCTGATTGCGAAAGTTTTCCGTATATGAGATGTTTTAACACAACCACGTTCCTCAATCCCCACAATCTGAATTCGACTTAGGTATACCCGTGTCCGACAAAGCTACCTACGACCGACACATGGCAATCAAGGTCGTGATGATGCCGAGAGACACAAATCCTCACGGGACCATTTTCGGTGGCGTGCTTCTCAGTTACATCGATCAAGCAGGGGCGGTGGGGGCGTACCATGAGATCAGGACGGCAGGTTACGGACCAAAATCAATCGTCACCGTTGGCATGAAAAGCGTCGAGTTCCATCGTCCTGTTTTTGTGGGAAACGTGGTGAGCTTTTGGACAACGCTGGTTCAAATGGGAAGAACTTCGATTACGATCCATGTTGAAGTGGAAGCAGAACGAGATGGACAGATCGAGAAACTCACTGAAGCGGAGGTGACTTACGTTGCGATTGAATCAACTGGTAAAACTCGCCGACCCGTGCCAATCAAGGACAAGTAGCTACACTCCAATGGCAACCATCCTGGTCTGTGTGTAGGCTGGCATAGACTCCACGGTACAACATTGCTCCCTCTCAGTCGATTTCGCGGTATCGCGCATGTTCACGCCAACGCCATTCGGTTTGGAACACGACAAAATCATTGAACGTCGCGGTATCGCGCACGTTTACGCCAACGGCGTTAAATTCCAAAGCCCAGGGTCGCCGCCCCGGCGCACCCTGGGTTGCCGGCACCAACGAAAACGAAAAACCCCAACGGGGTTTGACAACCGCCAGCACCACACGCGTTGTCGAACCCCGTTGGGGTTCATGGTTACCAGAGGCATCGGCGACCCAGGGTGCGCTTGCGCGACCCTGGGCTACGGAATGTAACCGCGTTGCGGTATTTGCGCACCTTTACGCCAACGCCATTCGGTTTGAAACACGACAAAACCATTGAACGTCGCGGTATCGCACACCTTTACGCCAACGCCATTCGGTTTGGAACACGACAAAATCATTGAACGTCGCGGTATCGCACACGTTTACGCCAACGGCGTTAAATTCCAAAGCCCAGGGTCGCCGCCCCGGCGCACCCTGGGTTGCCGGCACCAACGAAAACGAAAAACCCCAACGGGGTTTGACAACCGCCAGCACCACACGCGTTGTCGAACCCCGTTGGGGTTCATGGTTACCGGAGGCATCGTCGACCCAGGGTGCGCTTGCGCGACCCTGGGCTACGGAATGTAACCGCGTTGCGGTATTTGCGCACGTTCACGCCAACGGCGTTAGATTCCAAAGCCTATCGGACCGAGCAACGCAACTCAGCCCAGCGGATGACGAAGTGGTGGGGAGAAGTACCGAACGGAAAGACCGGGTGTCATCACGAGAGTCCAACGCATTGATCCGAGCTTCCCGAAACACCCGTTCAATAATCTTCGGAAGGTGCTGCCAAATCTCCTTCGCCAAAAGTACGGTGTTGAATTTGCCGACCTGTCCAACGCCAGAAAGGTGTCACGCACGTCGATCACCAATCGCTATTCAGATCCACGATATGCGGCTTTGAAAGCTGCGATTCTGGAGTTGCGCCCACAGGCTCGATGAGCTTGCCGACGATGAGTAGCCCAGTCATTTTTCGGCGGTCAGATCACGATCATACTGACTCTAGAGAAGCAAGTTTTCGGGACCCAATCCGACCCAAAATCCACCCCATTTCCTGACCCACGCACTTGTCCCCATGAAAGCGGCTAGGGCCAGGAAACGCCGTAAACCATTGGTCTTGAACGACTTCAGCGCACGAAAAAAGCCGCTCGTGAAATCACAAGCGGCTTTTTGAGTGGAGGATAACGGACTTGAACCGATGACCTACGCGCTGCCAGCGCGTCGCTCTCCCAACTGAGCTAATCCCCCAAAACCGTCCTTATGGACGAACGAGAATTTAGTTCTTTGACCGGTGACTCGTCAAGTCCAAAGACGACTGGTCTGCTCACATTTTTCCTTTCCTTTTGCCCATTCCACCCGTTTTCGCTCTACTCCTGACCGATTAAAGGGCTGCAAAATACGTCGGGACTGGTTAAACTTGTCGTTTCCCCACCTCCCTTTCTTCAAGGAACTGTGATGTTTGTGAAGCTGTCGATCGCCTCGGTTTTGACAATGACACTTTTTGTCTCCAACCTCGCTGCCGAGTCGCCCACCATTGAACTGTTTAACGGCCTCGATTTATCAGGCTGGCATACCGACGTCCCGGCAAAGGACAAAGATCCCAGCGTGCCAGATTCATTTATCGTCCGCGATGGCCTCTTGGTTAGCCTCGGCACGCCCCGTGGCCATTTGATTACCGACAAGGTCTACAAGGACTACCGGTTGGAGGTTGAGTATCGCTTTTCAGCCAAACCAGGTAACTGTGGCGTCCTCGTCCATGCCTCTAAGCCGCGAAGACTTTACAGCATGTTCCCGCAATCGGTTGAAGTGCAAATGCAACACCTACAGGCAGGTGATTTTTGGTGTATCGGTGAAGACATCACCGTGCCCAATATGGTCGAGCGGCGCGGTCCCAAAGAAAATTGGGGCGTTGATGGGAAAAAGACTCGCCGAATTCTCAACTTGACCGATGATTCTGAAAAACCGGCTGGCGAGTGGAATAAGATGGTGATCGAGTGTGAGGGAAATAGCATCAAGGTTTGGGTCAACGGCGACCTGGTTAACCATGGAACCGGCGCAACCGCCAGCGAAGGCCAAATCGCGATTCAAGCCGAAGGCTCGGAAGTCGAGTTCCGCAAGATTGAGCTGACCCCGCTGCCGTAGGGGACGACGCTGAAAGGTCAATCCGTGTTCCCCTTCCTCGAACGTCTTGGCGGCTTTCGCTACGGTGGATCATTTTACGATGCTTGACGGTTGGAGGACGCTTCAAATTCTCGCCGGACGGGTCGGATCTTGGGCCGTGATCGTGATGCCTCTTCGTCCCCGTTTACTTGATGCAAATGGACGTCCATTTGTGGGAATGGAATGCTGATCGCGGCGGAATCGAGTTGCTGTTTGACCTCGCCAACCAGGCCCTCTTTCAGTCGCCAAAAATCGCTTGAATTGACCCACATTCGGACCAACCAATCGACGCTGCTCGGCCCCAGATTGCTGAGCACCACTGCAGAATTTCGGCCTTCGCCCTGAACGATTTCGTCTTCAAATTTTGCTAACGCTGCGTTGAGTGCATGGCGAGTGGCAGCAATGTCTGCGGAATAGGAAACTCCAACGGGGACTTCGATTCGTCGATGTTTGTGGTGGCTGATATTCTCGATGATCGCACTCGATATCGAACTGTTGGGGACGATGATTCGGCGATTATCAGGCGTATCGAGAGTCGTCGTGAACAAATCGATTTCGTTGACTTTGCCCATCACTCCAGCGGCATTGACGAAATCACCCACTTTGAAGGGACGAAAGACCAACATCAATACACCTGATGCGAAGTTGCTAAGGGTGCCTTGAAAGGCTAAGCCGATTGCAAAACCCGCTGCCGCCAACATCGCCGCCAAGCCACCAAGTGGGGCTCCCATCTTCGACAATACCGCACCGACGACAGCTGCAAGGACGCAGTAGAACACGACCTTCCCGACGAACTTGCCAAGTGTTTCATCGACACGCCGGCATACCGGTTTGCTGATGATCCGCGACAAATAGCTGGCAACCAAATAACCAATAAAAATGACCCCTAGACCGACTGCAGCGAGCAGCAATTGGGGGACGAGATGTAACGTCGCATACTCGATCACGCCCGACATGTCGCCTTGCGTGACTTCATTAATCACTTGCTGGGTGGCTTCGCCAAAGGGGATTGGAGAGGGCGCTGGATTGCTTTCCGCTATTTCGGTAAGAGGTAACGCGAGGTCAGCCACTTCTGAGTCCTTTCGAAGTCGTCTTCGTAAATTCCGTTTCATCGACCTTGCGGCAATGAGCCGCCGGCGAAAAAGGGGTATATGAAATTACACGCGTTGAGTAAAGACGAGTCGGTAGGGATCTTGTGAATAGATCTCCAACGGGCCACACCCGTGGTTGGTTAGAATTGAACTTTAGGTAGTGGATCTTGCTAAAGATCCTGCTGCTAAGGGATCTTTAACAAGCTCCACCACCTGTAAACTCACATTCGATTGATGGCAATCCACTAGTCCGCGTAGACGACGTGGCCTTTGCCCGCGACAATTTTGCCGATTTTGTTGCACTTGATGCCGCAAGCTTCGATCTGCGAGATAACGCTGTCGGCGTAAAACTCATTCACGACGGCAGCCATACCGATCCCCATATTGAAAACCCGCCGCATTTCGGACAACTCGATCGATCCTGTTTTCTGTAGCCAACGATAAATCGGAGGCAGATCCCAAGTCGAAGAATCGATGATTGCGTCAACGTGCTTTGGCAAAATACGATCGAGATTTTCTTCGATCCCGCCACCGGTAATGTGTGCCAAGCCGTGCAATACCTGCTTCACACGGTAGTTCGTTTGAACTTTGCGGATTGCCGAGGTGTAAATCCGTGTTGGCTCTAAACAGGCATCGGCAATCGTTTGCGGTTGAGTAGGAGAAGCCGAATGGTCGGTCAGGGTTTCGTCCGTCGCATTCCAATCGAGATTGGCATCGGCTATCACTTTTCGGACCAATGAAAAGCCATTGCTATGCAGCCCACTCGAAGCCAAACCAACCACCACGTCGCCTTCGGCGATCAGATGGCCATCGATAATCTTCTTCTTTTCGACGACTCCGACAGCAAATCCGGCAAGGTCGTAGTCGTCGGTTTGGTACATATCGGGCATGATCGCGGTTTCGCCGCCGAGGAGAGCCATATCGCCTTGGACGCAGCCGTCGCTAATCCCTTGAACGATTCGTTCAAGTCGGGCCGGATCGTCGCGTCCCATGGCGACATAATCGAGGAAGAACAGTGGTTCGGCACCGGTACAAATCAGGTCGTTGACGCACATTGCGACCAAGTCGATGCCTACGGTCTCGTGGCGATTGGTTTGCTGGGCTATTTTCAGTTTCGTGCCGACACCGTCGGTCCCGCTGACGAGGACCGGTTCTTGATAATTGCGTGAAAACAATTTCCCAGCAAAATCAAGCTGGAACAGCCCCGCAAACCCTCCGTCGCTCGGGATCACCCTAGGACTAAAAGTGCGGTGCATCAAACGGGGCAGCCGGCGCATCGATTCGGCATAAATATCGAGATCGACGCCAGCGTCTTTGTAGGTTGCAGCCATGAAGAATCGAAAGAGGTAGAAGGAAAGAGGAGAGAACCGTTGGAACCCACCGAAGTAGAACAAAGCACTATTCTACTTTGATCGCGGTCACTCGGGCAGGCGTCTGGATTGTCGCTCTCGCGATTCCGCTCTTGGATTCTGCTCGGAAAACCGCTGGGGCCGTTCCAAGGCGCAGAAAGGGAATGGGCCTATTCAAGAACCGTGATACTGACTTTGCCTGAGACCAAGCCTTCGGAAACGGCTTCCACCGTAACTGGCCCCCCGCGTAATTGGCTCTGTAAAATCAGCAAGCACTTTCCGTTAAAAGCTTTCCGTTCGTTGATCTTATTGGAAGCCAAGTCCAAGGCGTCCCCGTTTTCGACGCCGATATTCGATACTGGCCCCGAGATATTGAATTGGATCAGATTGTCAGCATTGGGGACAAAGTTGCCGTCTTGGTCGAGCACATTACATTCTAAATGAACGCAGCTTACTCCGTCCGCCGCCATGGTTTGCTTGTCCGCGATGACTTGGATCTTCGCGGGCTTCGACGCGGTTTGAACGGTGTACTGAGCCACCTCTTTTCCGTCGGTTTTGGCAATGGCTTTCAAGGTGCCAGGCGCATAAGGCACGTCCCACGATAGATTCATTTGGTCACGGTTTGACTTGGCACCGAGAGATTTGCCGTTGAAGAAGAGTTCAACTTCGTCTGCGTTGGAATAAGTCCACACCGGAATGACCTTGCCTTCTTTTCCTGGCCATGTCCAATGCGGCAGGATATGAACCATCGGTTTGTCGGTCCATTGGCTTTGGTAGAAGTAATAATGGTCTTTGGGAAATCCGCAGAGATCAATGATCCCAAAATCCCAGAAACGCGATGGCCAACCTCGGATGGCTTCGCCCAGGTAGTCATAGCCGGTCCAACGAAATTCGCCCGCGACATAAGGTAGACTAGCGGTTTTTCGCCATGAATCGCCTGCGCTGATGCGGACACTGGCGTTGTCATAGGATGACGCATAGAACGGAGAGAATTCGGGGAAAACCTCTTCTTCGGTCAAATCGGGAACCGGCACGCCCTCCTTCGGAGCCCTCATCACGGTTTTGGTTCGGTACACACCACGTGTTTGGAAGGAATGCGGGATCTCGGTGGCGATGAATTTTCGGGTTGGATAGGTAGCCTTGTCCTTTTCATACACGATCGAACCGCCACCCCCGTTGTACCCTGTAACGTCAAGCATCGAAGCAAAACCGGTTTTGTTGGCCAAATGGATAAAGCAACAACCGCATGTTATTGGACGCGTGGGATCCAAGTCACGGACGGTGTCCATGAGCGGTTTGAGCCGCAGCGGACCTTCGGGGTAGCATTGATCGGGGATTTCATTGCCAACACTCCACAAGAAAATGCTGGGGTGATTTCGGTCCCGGAGGATGATGTCTTTCAGATCCTGTTGAGCCCATTCTTTGAAATGCAGATGGTATCCATACTTCACTTTTCCTTGATCTTGATAGTTCGTCCATGGCCAGGAAGCGATCCATTCATCGAAGACCTCATCCATGACGAGAAAGCCCATGCGGTCACACAAGTCGTAGAACTCGGGCGCTGCGGGGTTGTGTGCGGTACGAATCGCATTGCAGCCCATCTCTTTTAAAATCGCCAATCGGCGATACAGCACGTCTTCGGGAACCGCCGCACCGACGGGTCCAGCGTCGTGGTGATTGTTGACACCTTTGACCTTGATGTTTTTACCATTCAACCAAAACCCGGTTTCAATTTCAAAACGAATATCCCGAATCCCAAACTTCGTTCGGCAGGTATCCGTCTGCTGGTCTCCCACCATCAACGTGGTCACCAACACGTATTGTTGAGGAGACTCAATCGACCAAAGAGCGGGATCTTTTACGTCGATTTTCTGCCCTGCGGTTACCGCTCCTTTGGAGGAAATCTGTTTCACCGTTGAATGCTCGGCGATCTTTTCACCCTGAGGACCGTAGACGGCTGAAATAATCTGAACGTCTGTGTCCGTGGCCAAATTGTTTTCAATCGTGGTCTCAATCTGTAATTCAGCGGAGGTGTCAGTCACCTCCTTGGCAACGACATACGTCCCATGCTGTGCTACCGAAACATTGTTTTTTACATGCAGCCATACATTGCGATAAATCCCGGAACCGGTGTACCAGCGGCTGTTGGGTTGCGCTGAATTATCAGCACGCACAACAATCGTATTGCTTCCCTCGTTTAAGTGGGGGGTCAACTCGTAGGTGAAACCGACGTAACCATTGGGGCGTTTTCCGAGCGGTTTTCCGTTGATCCAGACTTCACTGTTGGACATCACGCCATCAAAGGTGATCTGCACCCGTTTGTCTTTCCAGGCCGGATCGAATGGGAAGGATTTGCGGTAGTAGCCGACCCCGCCTGGATAGAATCCACCTTGCCTACCGGATGGATTATTCTTATCGATGGGGCCTTCGATACTCCAATCATGCGGGATGGTCACGACCTTCCAATTCGAATCATCAAAGTCAGCTTCGATCGCGTGGGGCTGATCTCCCCGCTGAAAGACCCAGCCCGTATTAAAACCAATCTTCCGCAAGGAAAGCATACGGTCGCGTTCACTCGCATGGCTATTGAATGATAGAATGAACAGCGAAAAAATGGACAACGCAAAAGCGAGTGACTTATTCATGTTCATGGCGGGTTCTTTCATGGTGGGTAGATTTCCTTTTTTCGGATCTTTCGTGATTCAAGATCGCTGGGGCAATGGATTGTCCCAAGGACGACTACTAAGGTCAAGCGAACGGCTAATAAAGGCAAATGCTTCGCCGCAAATCGACGTCGCAGCCATTTAACGCACAACAGGGCATTCCATTGAAGGCTGAATTGGTTCAAGCTATGATTGGAAGGATCACTGATACTTTCTTGTAAACTACTTCTGCAACGGGTCGTAAAAGCACCGCATGAACCGTTCAGTCCATCCCATAATCGACGGCCGCTTGCCTCGCGAGGTGCGAGCAATCGATATCGGGCTACTAACGCAGCTTTTTGAGTATGCGCCAGATGTCGCGTTTTTCGTCAAGGACATGGAGGGGCGCTACGTGGCGGTCAACACATCGCTCGCCAATCGCCATGGTTTGGATCGCTGCGAGGATGCCATCGGAAAACGTCCCATCGACATTTGTATTGGGAAATTTGGACTCGGCCCCACCAGTCAAGATACCAAAGTGTTGCGGACGGGAGTGCCGCTGGTGGATCATCTCGAGATGCAGTGGCATCAGCCACACAAGCCGGTTTGGTGTTTGACGACGAAGCTTCCTATCCTGAATGAAGCGGGAGAAATCGTTGGAGTCGTCGGTTTTTCACGTGATGTACGCGTCCCCGTTGAAAAACATGAGATACCGGAAACGTTTGCACTGGTGTTGGATGATTTCGAACGAAATCTAATAGAACTCAACACACCTTCCACGCTGGCCGAGCGGTCGGAGATGTCACTCCAACGCTTGGCCCGACTCACCAAACGCTTGTTTGGGTTAACGCCGAGTCAGTTCATCAGCAAGACGCGAATCGCCGTCGCGTCACAATTGCTACTTGGTACGGACGATCCACTCTCCGAGGTTGCTTTAGCGAGCGGTTTCTATGACCAGAGTGCGTTTTCGAGAGCATTTCGTATGGCAACGGGTGTCACACCTTCTGATTTCCGAAGGCAATTCAAGTAGGCACGCCCCAGGTGGAACTGTCTTCGGTCGCACCACGAGCACGAAAATCAGGCTGCTTGCACACTCGTGGTTTGTCACAACGTAGAATGAGGGTAAGAATCTTTCGTGGCTGTGGCTTCCAGCCGCAGTTCACTAGGGTGCAAGATGCTCCAGCCACTCTGTTGCCAAGCCGAAAAACAAGCGGGGCAAAGCACAGGGCTCAAGGTGTCGCAAATCCCTAACAGGCGACCGGACACACCACCTGAACGAAGGGATTCCGTTCGACTGCCACGATAATCGTCCTGATCCTAACTTTTTCTCACTTTTATTCTGTTAAGAACTGCAGGGCGGTGGGCATCTACTCGTAATATCCCGGCTCGATATCCCGGCTCGAACAAACATCCAGTTTGAATGACCCCCCGGATTGAACGGTCCACGACTCGTGCTTCAACCCGTATACGCGAAAAAAAAGATAGATGAAGACTTTCGAAGCGACTTTATCGATACCGGCAACGCGACCAACAAGACGGTGTGCAGCCATACCATCCACTGCCTTCTGACCGGAAGTGCCAGCCCGTTTGGTTGATGGGGCAAATGGAGAACGAAAGCATCCAAGGAAGTGACCGACGAAGAGGTTTAGCCTCCTCTCATCCTGTGTCGCCGCATCGTTTTAGGAAAGTGGATTTTGATAGAGAAACGCGTCAAGCCGCAGCATAGGCAGACGCAATCACTAACTTGAACCAAGATGAGAACCTCCAATAGAGAAGCCGAGAGATGCCGATGATTACTGCAACGAACTTCCCAAATTCGAAACGGCGTCCCAAAATTGCTTTGCTCGTCGAGGCCTCTCGTTCTTACGGGCGGCAATTGCTTCGGGGAATATCCTACTTTGCTCGCACCCAAGTCAATTGGTCGCTGCTGCATCAAGAGATGATGCTCGATTCCGCGATCCCCGATTGGATGTTGAGCTCGCATATCGATGGCATTATAGCAAGGGTGGATTACGACACGATCGAGCCTTTGCGAAAACTGCGTATACCGATCGTCGACGTCCGCTGTGACCGCAAATTCAGTAACGTTCCACAAGTGGAGACGGATAACCGAATCGTTGCTCAAATGGCGTTCGATCATTTATGGGACCGCGGGTTTCGCAGCTTTGCCTTTTGCGGTTTCCAATTTGCGTCATACTCTGAATCTCGACTGCAGTACTTTGGTGAATTGGTCAAACAATCGGGTTGTTCCTTCACGAGCTATCAATCAGGAGGCAGACCGGGGCGTTCCATTACCGAGTTAGAAAAATCGGGGCTTCGGGATACCGAACGATTGTCGCAATGGCTTTTGACGCTAAGGCGGCCGACCGGTATGCTCGTTTGCAACGACATTCGTGGTCAACAAGTTCTCAATGTCTGTCGTACCGTGGGAATAGCGGTCCCTGACAATTTGGGCGTCATCGGTGTTGACGATGACGAAACGATTTGCATGATGTGTGACCCCCCGTTATCAAGCGTTTGCCCCAACGCCGAACGCGTTGGCTGTCGAGCGGCGGAAATTTTGCACCTCATGCTCACAGGGATTCGACCACAATTGGATGTTGAGTATGTTTCACCGCTGCATGTTAGGGAGCGGGAGTCAACCCAGGTGGTTGCGATCGATGATATTGAATTGGCCGAGGTTTGCCAATTCATTCGACAACATGCCTGTGATGGCATCAATGTCAGCAGCATCATGCAGATAACTTCACTTTCACGCCGCCAATTGGAACGACGGTTCCGCGAGAAATTGGGACGGACCCCGCACGAGCAAATCACGGAAACTCAAATCGACCGAGTCAAACGATTGCTTCAGGAAACCGACATGACCTTGGAAAAGATTGCACCCAAAGCGGGATACCGGCACAAAGAGAGCCTTAGCGCGGTATTCAAACGCGAAACGGGACAAACGCCAGGCGAATATCGTTTAGCCATTCGCTCAACCGGCGAAGGCAGTGGATTAATCATGTGATGTGTTGAGTGCGTGATCATCGTCTTTCGCTCCGCAAAGGAACGTTTAGACTACAATTTTGCGAAGACCAAGAGGCAACGATCTCTTGTCAAATCGCACGAAACCAAAGCGGAACCTACCAAAATCATTTCCGAGGAAACCCAATGCTCCAACTTCGATACAAGTCTCTTATCTTCGCCATCGCGCTGCAAATTTCCCCCTACAGTTTAGCCGCCGATCTGCCGCCAACGCCGGCTCGCGATGGCTCAAAACCTCGCAACGTGGTTTTCATACTGACCGACGACCATCGATTCGATGCGATGGGTTGCGCTGGACACCCCTTTCTAGAAACTCCAAATCTCGATTCGATCGCAGCCAACGGTGTCCATCTTAAGAATGCGTTTGTGACGACCAGTCTCTGTTCGCCGAGTCGCGCCTCCATTTTGACGGGACTTTATACGCACAAACACGGCGTGATCGATAACAACCGCCTCGTTCCCAAGGGAACCTTGTTCTTCCCACAATACTTGCAACGAGCGGGCTACCAAACCGCATTCATTGGCAAATGGCACATGGGCGGAGAACACGATGAACCTCGGCCCGGTTTTGACCGTTGGGTCAGTTTCCGTGGGCAGGGTCATTATCTCGCCCCCACCTCCGAATACACGCTCAATGTCGACGGTGAACGGGTCCCACAAAAGGGATACATCACCGACGAATTGACCGACTATGCGGTCGAGTGGCTCGAATCGCGTCCCAAAGACAAGCCCTTCTTCTTATACCTTTCGCATAAAGCCGTTCATGCAAACTTCACGCCGGCTCGACGGCACCAAGGACGCTATGCGGATGCGGACTTGAGTTTCCTGCCCAATGGATCTGACTTGTCGGCTAGCAATAACACGCCACGCTGGGTGCGCGATCAACGCAATAGCTGGCATGGAGTCGATTTCGCCTACCACAGTGATCGGGGACTGGATTATCTTTACCGTCGGTACTGCGAGTCGATTTTGGCGGTAGACGACAGTGTCGGACGTGTGTTGGCGCAACTAAAAGCGATGGGAATACACGACCAAACGCTTGTCATTTACATGGGAGACAACGGGTTTATGTGGGGCGAACATGGCTTGATTGATAAGCGTGTTGCCTACGAAGCATCGATACGCGTGCCGATGCTAATGCAATGTCCCGCGTTATTTGATGGCGGCAATCCGATTGAAAATGTCGTCGGCAATATCGATGTCGGCCCAACCATTTTACACGCCGCCGGTCTAAACGCACCGGAGTACATGGACGGGCAAAGCTTTCTCGACCTGCCCAATCATCGCAATATGAATTGGCGAGACTATTTCCTATACGTCTACTATTGGGAAAAGAATTTCCCGCAAACCCCAACCCAATTTGCCCTTCGTGGCGACCGGTTCAAATACATCACCTACTACGGATTGTGGGACACCGATGAACTATACGACCTAACCAAGGACCCTGGAGAATCGAACAATTTGCTGTATGACCCGGCATACAAATCGGTGGTAAAGGAAATGCAAGACCGCCTCTATGCCATGCTGAGCGAAAAAGGTGGGATGCAAATTCCCATGAATCGACCCAGAGGCGGTAGCAATAACAAACGCTGGGATGACAAGGGACCTGAACCGACTGACTTCCCATCCGCATTGATTGTCGACGAACCTATCAACCAACAAGCTCAGTGAGCGAGTCTTGGTCTTGGTCGTGGATCTTATCAAAGATCCTGTACCGCACGGGATCTTTCACACGATCCACTACCACACCTTTCTCTACCAAATATATTCGGCACCGAACGAGAAACCGTCGACCGTGAAGGTATCAAAGTTCAGTGGTGCTTGACTGGCGTTCGTGCCGCTTGCTACCGAATCGCGGATCGTTGAAGCATCAAAGCTCGCGTTGGCGATCTCGTCAATCGAGATCAGATAGTACGCCGAGCGGAAAGACCACGAATGGGTTAGCCGGTAGACGGCTTGGGCAGACAACTCCAAAGCAAACGTCCCCTCGTCGTTTCGATACGAACTGGTAACCGTTCCTGGGCCACCGCCTGCGATCGAGTTGGCGCTGATCGTTGAATTTCGACGTGCTTCGTTCTTCAACCATGCTCCCTTCAGCTCCACCCCAAGGTTGACGCCTGCGATCATGTTCCACCAGAGATCGCCACCTATCTGGGCTCCGAACAAGTTGTTATTAACATCATCGGTTGCATTGAAGAATCGCTGCGTTCCGTCGGTCAACGATGCATCGGTTCCGTCATTGTTCAAGCCGACAATATTGAGTCCCAAGCGGTTGTCGACTCGCAAGTAACGCATTCCGAATAACCATGACCCCTGAAAGCGATTGTACGGTCCAACCGTTCGGCGACGATAATTCAATTCGCCACTATCGAATTTCGTCTGCATGTCGATGCTTTGCGAAATCGATCGGTCGGTGTCGTCGAAACCACCATTGGGGTCCGTACCAAACTCGCTAATGAATGAGTAAAGATCGGCACCGTCAAGGATTTGTAACGGAAAACTATCAGGACCGCTTAGTGCTAATGGATCGTAGTTTGGATTAGGAGCTGTTTGGGCCGGCGACAATGCAGTAGCGGAACCATTCCATTCTTGACCTCCCATGTAGGTGCCCTCAATGTTTCCACCCGCACCAAAGATCAAAGCTGCCGACAAACGCATCCCCGCTTCTAAATCATCATCAAAGGCATCCGAAGTCCGTAGAACCGGAGTGCCATTGATCCCGCGAGTCGTCAAGACGGACGAACTCATGCCGTCAAAGTCGGGGCTAAGGAACAGCGCTTCGGCGGAGAGGTCATACCAGCGTTGTGCACCACGGCCTGCGTCTTGATAAGGAAGCAGGGACGATAAGGCACCGAGTACATAACCGCGTCCGAACATTTGGCACGCGCTACATCCTTCGCCTTGACAAAACATACAGTAGTGTCGGAGATTGGTCAGGCCGCCGCAACTTGGGCACCCTTGCGCTCCACACCCGCCACAACCATTGCCACGGCTACCGAGTCGACCGATCAAGCCACCTTCGCCAAGCACACGGCAGCTCAAACAGCCGCATTGGCCGCCACATCCCATGCCGTCGCATCCGCCATCGCAGGCATCACACGAACCGCATTGATCGTAGCCACCGTAACCCATGCCTTGGTAGGGCATTTGGCCATACTGCATCGGTGCCTCCATCGGCATCGCATTACCCGGTGCAGCGACATAGCCGCCTTGGTCATAGTTGACCGGCATCACCATACCAGGATACATGCCAGGATTCATTTCGGGCGGGACCATTCCGGCCGGCGTCACATAGCCGCTGGCGGCATAGTCAATGTCTGCCTGGGCAACGCGAGGTGGCTGAGCCTCCGAGGTTGGCATGCCAACGTGGATTGCGAAGACCCCGAGGGCCAACAAGCTTAGGCAAATTGATTTTACTGGGATCATTCGGTGCATTGCAAACGTCTCCGCGGCATTCGCCGCCTCACAAACGGCAGGTGGTTCAAAAGTAGGCAGAGTCATCCGATCGTTTGGAATAACTCCTTCATGCGTTTTTATCGGCATGACCGGCAGCAAAGTTTGGGTTATTCTGAATGTTCTACCCAGGAAAATTGACTGAATCCTCATTTCTGTATTGACTTTCGACTCAACCCAAGTCCTGATTCATTGCAAGCAAATGAAAATTGATCACTCAACCAAGTCATCTTGGCAACCGCAAAACATGGACGATGAATAGGATGAGCCACACGAACTTGCCTAACCATTTCGATCCGGCGCATGATTTTGAATCGATCGCTGATCTTATCGAACGGCTGGGGCGCCCCCCCGAAGCGATCGTCGATCAATGGTGTGAACAACTTCGCGCCGCGGGCGTTGTCAGTAACTTAGACGGTAGCTCATCCGATGTCTCAAGCTCATCGGTGCTTCCCGAAATCGATCTATCAAAATGGACGATCCTTCCAAGCGGCGAACTTCGCTGCGGAGATCGAACCTATTCGGTTGGTTCTCAGAAAAATACACTGCGGGAAAATACACTGCGGGAAAATACACTGCGGGAAAATACACGACAGCCGATCAGCAACGAGAACCAGCGTCGCGTTGAAGCCTTTCGAAGCAGACTTCTCGAAGTGGAATTTGATGAACACGAGAGGAGCGAACTCAAGACATGCGCCCCCGCCAAGTCGGTGAACCAGTCGGACTCAAATCGAGCGAGTTCCACGACGAAATTGGTTGGCATCGTCGCAGCCATCCTTGCCTTCATCGCCGCGATGGTTGGTTGGGCGGTGAGTCGTCCAGCTGACTCGGTCACAATCGTCGATGCAAGCCGCTCGGCCGAGTTGTCCCCCATTGTCCCAGACAGAAATCGCGAATCAAAGCGTATGGTCGATGCTTCGACTCATTCCGAAGCAATGGCTCTTGAAACCTTTGATGCGAGTCGAAGTGATAGCGACGAGCATGTAGGAACTTCCGACGACAGTCCTATCCAACGAATGCCCGTACATGAAATGATCCCCAAACTTGTCATGCCCCGTATCCATCCCTTGGTCCCCCAAACCGATGATATCGATTCAGCAGATGACGACAATGTAATTTCCCCAACCGATGTCGAGATAGAAAAACGTGATGCGTTTGAAGAGCAGCCAGAAAATTCAGCGGAAGAAAAACCTCAACCGGTTCGTATTGCCAAAGTCCATGCGATCGCGTTGCCCGATACAAACGCCGTGGCAGAGTCGAAAAGCATTGAGGGCTTATCAACCAACAATCTGTCACTTGAATTCCCCAACTCGATTGACCTGTATCTTGAGGAACGCCCGTCGGATCGATCTTACTTGATTTGCGACGGCAAAGATCATCAAACGATTGCCATGCTTCGTCGCGGTGCTTCTGGCCATTTGCTGTTTGCTTGGGACAATGACGGGAAGCAGCGAATCATTGCAAATTCCCTTCAGCAGGGACGACTGCAAGACGCCGAAGGGCATATTTTGTACCTGCGTCCCTGTATCGAAGCGGACCCGTGGGCGATGTCGTTCGTTCAGTCCGACCACCAACCGAGTTGGGATTTGGGTGGAATGATCCCAGCTCAGAGATCGAAGCTTTCGGTCGATTTCACGCTACCCGATGAAATCGAAGTTGGTTGGATTGAGCCCGTTGAAGTGGATCGTCCGCGAGGTTCAAGATGCTTAGCCGTTCTATCGCATAAAGAATTCGAGTTTGTTCAAATCGCCGTGCTCTTGAATGTGCGTTGTTCGAGGAAGTTTGCAGCGAAGATACGTTTTGCTGCGCGACTTGATCCTGCATTGCCGTGGCAGACGTTTACGGATGCTGGGTTAGCTCAACTGTCGGACCAACTGTTACAGCAATCGGAGCGACTCGAACAACAACGGATCCGCCTCGAAGCGATTTACGGTCAAGCCGACACCGCCGGACGAAGAAATCTGCAAGACAATCGAGCGAGCATGAGATCACAAATCGAATGGGTCACCCAAATGACGACTCGAGTTTCTCAGTTGCAAGCGATGGCAACCACCCTTGGCATCAATGGCAACATACGCTTCGAGATTGCATGCCGTTGGCCTGATACAGACCAAAAGATACTAACGATGACACCATGACCGTGTTTGGAGTATAGCCTTTAGGCGACTCGGGGAAGCGCGCCGAGCGGCGAAAGCCTGGACTCCAACTCACCAAATACCTGCTTCCTGAAGTTGCCGCGTTGCGGTCCCCGCCCAATCGCGGTTGGCCGCTGGTGACGCGGGGCTGGGGTGCAAAATCCTGGACAACTTTGCCTCACAGGCTCCGGCATCCAAGGCGCGCTGCAAACACTTTTCCGCATAAGCACCAACGCCGACAACGTGCTTTGGTTGCAGAATAGAGAGCAGCTCCATCAGGTGTTCGTCGCATACCGCATGAAGTGATTCCCGCTCGCTAGCAGCCAATTTATCAGGCGTTCGATTCCGCGCCGACGCTTCCATAAAAACCAAAGGGCAGTAGTTTCCGATAAAATGATGCTGAAAAAAATCGTCTGGCGACGCGAATTTTTCTTGAAAAAGACCCCATAACCTTCGGCCACTTACTTCACTTTTTTCACACTCAAAACCCTCGACCGGGCGTTTCGGGTGTTCGTTCTCGGGACGGTTAACCACGGTTTCAATTTGCAGCCAATCCCTGACCGCTGCGATCTCGCCAAATGGGACTCCGGTTTGCGCCATCCCCCATGGCCCTGGGTTCATACCTAGGAAGAAGACGGTTCCTTTTTTGGGATTGGCTTTGAGCAGGTAGTCGCGGTGTGACTGCCATGCATATTGAAGCGGATTGTAGACGTAGGCCACTGGCGATTCAAACTTCAGCTTTTCGACTCGATCCCGCAATCGCTCCGCAGCAGCGATCACATTCGCCGTGATTTTGGTTCTTCTCTTTACCATCCGACTATTCCATTTCAATTGTTTTGCCTGCCAGCAAACGCATCGGATAGAGCCCGGAGGAATGCCCATCACTAAACGCAATGTTATAGGCGTAGGAACCAACGGGCGACATCGATTCGATTCGCAAGGGACGAGCTTCTTGGGCACTTAAGACGGGCAAAGACACTGGCTTTGAAGACCGCTTGTCCTGCTCGATCGCATTGCGTTTTTCGCGACAGGTGGCACAGGGACATGCTTTTCGGAGTTCAGCGGCGGTCCAGCGATTGATCGAACCATCGCTCCAATGAATTTGAATTGCCACATCTCCATCGCGAGTGATCGAGACAGGCGAGAGTTGAAAATCGTCGAAGGGCGTTTCCGAGTCATTAGCAGCCAAAAAAATCTCCATCATGATCTGCGCAAAATGAATTGAATCAACAGGAAACTAACATAAATACAATGATTGATGTAGATGCCGTAGGCTGGGCCAAGACGCCAAAGCGGCGATTGCTGCCAAACATCCAAAAGGACTGCATTCTCATTCTCGTTCTCGTACTCGTACTCGTACTCGTACTCGTACTCGTTCTCGTTCTCGTTCTCATGCTCGTTCTCGTGCTCGTTCTCGTTCTCAGCCTTCGGCGGTACTCTTACTCGTACTCGAAGAGTCTTGGGCGTCGAAGTACGAGTACGAGTACGAGTAGGAGTAGGAGTAGGAGTAGGGTTTCCTTGCTAATCTTGGTTGCGACGGGCGGCAAGTGCCCAAAAACTGTTTAAATCATTTTTCACATAAACAGCAAGCATTGAGCACCCCGGACCCTGCTTAGAATGGCGTGGACTTAAGAAAAACGGAGTGAGATTCACAGAGGGTGTTTTTCCTGCTTCCGTCCGGCTTGTCCGGGCGGAGCAACAAGTGGCAGCTACTTGAACGCAAAATCCCACGCTCGCTCCACCCCCACGAATCGCCCGGGGCGATTCGTGGGGGTGGAGCGAAGTTCTTTCGGGCATGCGGTTTGTTTGTAGCCGCCACTTGTTTCCTCCGCCGAGACAAGCTCGACGGAAGGATGTATCGCGTTCCAAAATTCCTTAAGTCCACGCCATTTGACCCTGCCTACGCAGTGGTTGCCGTCGCTGCTAAAATGGCCGCATGACTACTCCCCTGAATAACTCAAGCATTGATGCTTACGACTACGAACTGCCTCGCGAACGAATTGCTCAAGAACCGATGGCGGTTCGCAGCGATTCGCGGTTAATGATCGTTAACCGACAAGATGGTTCGATTGACCATGCCTACGTCCGTGATCTACCACAATGGCTGAATGCCGATGATTGCCTGGTCGTCAATAACACTCGCGTGGTTCCTGCGAAATTGGTCGGCTTTCGAACGGAAACCGGCGGCCGTTGGCAAGGACTATTTTTGCAAGCCGATGCGTCGACCGGTGCATGGGAAGTGCTCACCAAGACGCGCGGCACGCTCAAGTCGGGCGAGACGATCACGATCCAAGATCGTGATGGCCGCGATGGAATGCAATTGGTCGTGGTCGCGCGAACCGACGAGGGGCATTTGATTGTGACACCAACGATGCCCAAAGGTGACACCTCCGAACCGCCGAGCGAACCGTCTGCGTGGCTCGAGCGTTACGGTCGGATTCCACTGCCTCCTTACATTCGTGACGGCCAAATGGTCGACTCGGATGTGGATGATTATCAAACCGTCTATGCCGAACATCGCGGCAGCGTCGCGGCGCCGACCGCCGGCTTGCATTTCACGGAAAAGTTACTCGATCAAATTCGTCGTTCTGGCACCGACGTCGCTGACGTGACCTTGCATGTCGGAATCGGGACATTCCGGCCCATTGCTGTCGAACAACTCGACGAACATGTGATGCATAGCGAATGGGGTAGCCTCGATACGATCGCCGCAGACAAAATCAATGATCGTCGTCAAAAGGGTCGCTGTGTCGCTGTCGGCACGACAAGCGTTCGAGTCTTGGAAAGCGCTGCGGCGGCGAACCATGGAAGGTTGGCCGCATGGACCGGCTCGACTGATTTGTTCATCAAACCTCCGTTTGAATTCAAAGCTGTCGATGCACTGATGACCAATTTCCACCTACCGCGAAGTAGCTTGCTGGTATTGGTCAGTGCGCTGGCTGGTCACGAATTGATCATGCGAGCCTACAAAGAAGCGATTGCCGAAGAGTATCGATTCTTTAGTTACGGCGATGCGATGTTAATCATTTAGGGCGTTTACGACTCTAAGACCGATGCCACGGCCTCGCATAACTCTGGCATCTTATTCTCATTCATCCCCGCGACATTGATCCGGCCACTGCCGACGATATAGATGCCGAACTTATGCTTGAGTTCATCCACTTGCATCGGAGTCAAACCGCTAAAAGAGAACATGCCTCGCTGCGGCAACAGGAACGAAAAGTCGTGGCCTTTGCCTGTCGACTTCATCGTCTCGACGAACTGAGTCCGCAATCGGGTGATCCTTTGACGCATCTCTTCGACTTCGCTTTTCCACATTTCCGTTAAGGACGGATCATCGAGAACGCATGCGACGATCGCACCGCCGTGCCGCGGCGGGTTGCTATAGTTCGTTCGCACGATCGTTTTCAGTTGGCTCTGCGACGCCTTCATCGCATCGGAATCGGCTGCGACCAAACAAATCGCTCCGACACGTTCACTGTAGAGACCAAAGTTCTTTGAGAAGGAGGTACAGACGATCGCTTCGTCGACCGCATCGAGAACGGTATGCAAACCGACCGCATCCTGTTCAAGCCCATCGCCGAACCCTTGGTAAGCAAAATCGACGATCGGCAGCAAACGCCGCTTGGCGACCGTTTCCGCGATCGCCTTCCACTGCTCGGGTGTCGGATCGATCCCGGTCGGGTTGTGACAGCAAGCGTGTAGCAAAACGGCTTCACCCGGTGACGTTTTTTCGTTCAAGTCTTGCAGCATCGCATCGACATCAAGGGACGTACGATCGGCAGCCAAGTAGCGATACGTCTCACTCGGCAATCCAGCCGCTCGAAAGATCGCAGGATGGTTGGCCCAAGTCGGGGACGACATCCAAATGCGAATCGGGGCCAACTGGGTGACCAAAAACTCCGATGCGACCCGAAGGGCTCCCGTGCCGCCAGGCGTTTGCAGGACGGCGATTCGATCCGACGCAACCCGATCGCCGAATACCAAGGAGTGGACGTGTTCGCGGTAGCTCGGCAAACCGTCAATGCCAAGGTATCCTTTTGTCGTCTCATCCTCCAGCAATTTTCGTTCGGCCTGCTTGACGCATTCCAAGATAGGCGTTTTTCCAGACGCGTCTTTGTAAACTCCGACACTTAAGTTCATCTTGTTCGGCTTCGCGTCCGCAACAAATGCCTCGGTTAACCCGAGTATGGCGTCGGGCGGAGCCATTGCGACCGTGCCGAGCCGCTGAGCCGCTGATTGAGCCGCTGATGTAGATAGCGAAGTAGTGGAAGAGGATGTCATGGGAAAACCACGCAAATAGGGTTGCCAAATGGGAGAATATGGTGGAGAAAGGAACGCCAAATCGTAATCCAAATCGAATAGGACGCCTAGGCCTTTGTCACAGTCTCTTCGGAATGGGTGCCCCTCAGCCGAGCCTACCCTCCGCTTCACTTGGCGATCCAATCCTAGCGGTTGGATTACGGCAAATCAAATTTCGGCAGATCGGAGCCATCCCCCCAAAAAAAACACGCTGCGTGTACCGCACGAGCTACTAAATCCCCACTAAATTCCCTGACCACCGAATTCCCCGACCACCGAGTTCCGCGAAGAACCATTTTGGATATAGACTTTGGCGTGATTGAGCAGCAGCCCGTCCGGGGCTGAGGCTCCGGGGCGGGAATCATAGATCATTTCACCTATTGGTGAGATCGGAACGGGTGAGCCGAACGCGGCCGTGGAATCTAACACGCTCGGCGAAAATCGGGTCACAACGCTAGCGACTGTATCGTCCCGACAATAGCGAAGTGCAAAAACGTTGTTCTCGGGACGGTACTCTGTTTCCAAATTAGCATCACAAAGCAACCCCGATTCACACCACGCTTTGCGAAGTTGAATAAGAGAACGGTACCAATCCCAAGTTTGCATGTCGCCTTGGTCACGTGGCCCGATCTTAGAGGATTCGAAGGCCATCGGTTCAATTGGCAACGTGCCTGCTGACCAATCATGTTGTGGGTATTCGCGATGCCGGCCCTCGACGACCTGTTTTCGCATCGCCTCGTCGCCAAAATCAACAAAGAACAAAAAAGGGTTTTCGGATGCGAATTCTTCGCCCATGAATAGCATCGGAATCGCCGGACTCAGCAACAATAACGCTGCCGCCGCTCGCTGAGTCTCATGCGATGTAAGCTGATGGAGCCGTTTTGCCAGCGGATGATTACCAATGAAATCATGGTTTTGGATGGAATAGACCAACTCATTGCTTTGAACCCGTTGACGACTTCCCGGACCGAATCTTGTCGGATCGCTACGAAAATGCAACTGGCTCAAGCTGCCTTCATAAACGTAGCCCTGCGATAGGGTTTGGGACAAATCGGTATTGGGGTAGTAGGTCCGATTGGAGAGCTGCTCGCCCGGACGCACGGTTGCAAAAACGCTATGCAGAAAATCGTCACACCACATCGCATCAAAACCAATTCCACCGTCATTGAGCAGCTGTGTCATTTCCGGATCATAGACGTTCGATTCCGCGATTAAAATGGTTTTTCGCTTCGATGCTTTGCTCCAGCCGTGGATCTGCTCGTTCATTTCGGCGATGATGTGAACCGGAGAATCATCTCGGGTGCAATGAACGGCATCGACACGAAGTCCATCAATGTGATACTCATCGAGCCAATAGATTGCGTTGCTGATGAAGAAGCGACGGACGTCGACACCGAATTGAGCATCATCAAAATTCGGGGCGTCTCCCCAGGGAGTCGCATGTTTTGTTGAGAAGTAGGGTGCGAACTCACCCAGATAGTTTCCCTCAGGCCCAAAGTGGTTGTAAACGACATCGACGATCACCGCTAACCCCTTCTGATGAGCCGCGTCAACGAGCATCTTCAAATCATAGGGTGAGCCATAGTTATGATTAGGAGCAAAAAAACCGACGCCGTCATACCCCCAATTCCAGCGGCCTGCCGATTCGGCAAGCGGCATCATTTCGATGGCGGTGATTCCCAGTTCGACGAGCTCATCAAGTCGGTCGATGGCTGACAAAAAAGACCCCTTTTCGGTAAATGCTCCGACATGCAGCTCATAGATGACGAGCGATTCCGCCTTGGGTGGCTGCCAATCCTGATCGCTCCACTGGAAGGATTCGTTAATAATCTCGCTCGGTCCATGCACCCCAAGCGGTTGATATCGGGATGCCGGATCGCAACGAGGTTCTCCCCCATTGACCGAAAACATGTACCGTTCGCCGGCCCCACATCGTTCAACAACCGCTAAAAAATAGCCCTCTCCGTTGCGATCGAGCAAGATCCGACGGTCTTGATCGACCAACACGACTTCGACCTTATTTGCTTGAGGCGCCCAAACCAAGAATCCGGTGCGGTCTCCGGCTAACGTGTGCGCCCCCAAGTGGCGATGCAGGTCCATTTGGGGAATCGATCGTGACTTCATGGGTATAAGATTCTGGCTAAATGTGGTTAGAATGATCTCTTTCACCGAAAAACAGCCCGCATTGGAATGTCAGCTAAGCGAAGCGTCAACGCAAGCTAGCTGCAGCACGCCTCAGGGCAACGGAATCGTCAAGTACCTTACCCGATTGTGGATCTCCATCCAGACGATTCCATGGCTTTCATAGGCGAATCCGATGCGATAATATTATTCTGACGCCCTTCTCCCTTTGGCAATTACGATGTCGCTGCGTGTTCTTTTTATGATCAGCTCCATGCGGGGAGGCGGCAGCGAACGGCAAACACTGCTGATCCTAAAGCATCTCGACCGGTCTCGCTTTGAACCGCATTTATACTTAACCGAACGGACAGGCGAATTGCTTGGCTCGGTTCCTTCCGATGTGCCGATTCACTCGTTTGACCAACACCAATCGCCGATGGGATGGTACTATCCAGGACGTCGATTGAATCAGCAAGTGGCGCACCTGCGGCAACTCCTTCAATCGAACGAGATCGATGTTGTCTACGATCGAACTTTTCACATGACGTTGATCGCAGGCAAAGCATGTCGAAAGCTCGGTGTCCCAAGAGTTTCGACGATCGTCAGCCCTCCTCACCAAGCTTTGCCGATGGTGGAACGACGTTTCGTTCGTTTCAAGCGATCGCGGCTAGCGAAGGCTTACAAGGAATCGCGGACCGTCGTCGCCGTCAGTCGTGTGGCAGCCGCATCGGCGGAACACTATTATGGTCTCGAGCCGCAAAGCGTCAAAGTGGTTTACAACCCCGTCGAGGTTGCGGAGTTTCCTGACACACCGTCACCTTTCGAGGGCTTGGCGAGCGAAAAAATACGATTGCTATGCGTCGGCAGAATGAGCGGCGAAAAAGGGCATGCAGACTTGATCAAAGCAATGAGCTCGATTGAGTTGCATGAGCCAGGCTTGGCATCGATGCTCTCACTGACATTGGTCGGCGACGGCCCCCTGCGTGAATCACTACAAGTTTTGGCAAGGCAATCGGTTCCTAGCGACCGGATTCAATTCGTAGGCGTCGATCCCAATGCTGAGAAATGGATTGCAGCAGCCGATGCTCTGATTTTGCCATCTACCTTTGAAGGGATGCCCAATGTTGTGCTTGAAGCGATGGCGCTGCGCACCCCGGTCATCGCTACGCGAGCAGGTGGAACCGTGGAGTTAGAGCGTGACGAGCCAACGGTCGAGTGGGCGGAGCCCAAGGATCCCGAATCGCTAGCCAGGGCTATCATCCAATTTGCCCATCATCGAAACTCCTCGGACCAGAAAGTGGAAACCGCTTGGCGATATGTGAACGAATATCACAATGTCGCAAAGACGATACGAAAAATCGAAAGCCTGCTTTTAGGCGGCGATCCTCACTCTGCTTTTCGAACGGAAAACACTTTCGCAAAGGGAAACGAACGTTGAGCCGAGCCCATCATTCGATGCGGTCCGCTCGGAGAGCAGAGCGACATTCTTGATCATTCAATCGTTCGCGAGTGCGTAATTGGCGTTCCAAGACATCGAAGTCCGCATCGGATGCGTCGGAATTATCGGCTAGGCGTCTTGCGATGCGTTGGCGTAGTTCCGATTCGTCCACGTCGCAATCGATAATACAAAACGGCACCTGGAATTGCTTTGCCAAGTGCTCAAACCGTGACCGTTGTTCCCGTTTCAAAAAGGCGGCATCGACAATCACCGAACTACCTGCGTTCAAAATTTCAGCTGTCAATTTTTCCAGACATTGATAGGTGGCCTGCGTTGCCGATGGGCTATAGAGTTCGGACTTTTGGCACTCCGTCGGACGATCGGTAGGGGATAGACCATAGTGGCGTTTTCTTTCCAAATCCGACCTCAACCGGATCGCACCATGCTTCTGAATGAAGCTCTCACTAATGGTCGTTTTCCCACTGCCACTGACACCATGAGTAATCCATAGCGTCGGTGACGTCGATTTCGACAAACGCTCGGCTTGATCGATCTGCTTTACGCACTCATCCAGATCTTCTTGGCGTTCACGCTGATTTGGATCACGTTGGCGAGAGCGGATCATGGCAACCTTGGCTCGAACCAAAGCTCGGTACACCAAGTAAAACTTTAGCAAGCGGATCGCTTCATAATCGCCGGTATTTTCCAGATAGGTATTCAGTAGAACGCTACCCAAGTCGGTCCGATCATGAGCATCAAAATCCATGACCAAGAACGCGGCGTCATTGATTACATCGATCCAGCGAAGCGATTCGTTGAACTCGATTCCGTCGAAGGGAACGAAACGGCCATGGAAGTAAGCGATGTTTCCGCTATGCAAGTCTCCATGGCATTCGCGGATAAATCCCCTAACCCAGCGAGCTTTAAAACGGTTCTCTAAGTTTGCAAAATAGCCGTGTGTCCAGGCCTCAAGGTCGTCGATCACCTTCATGCTTTCGCCCAGATCGATACGGTGCAACTCCCAGAAATTATCGGTTGCATCCGATAGCACGCGATCAGCGCTGCCGTAGGGTTCGAAGGAGTCACAAACGGCTGCCGTCGTATGAAAATCAGCAATCTGGTTTGCTAAGTCTTTCACTTCCTGTGTCGATACATTTCTCGCCGCTAAACGATCCACCAACAATGCATCTTCGGGGAACCGCCGCATTTTCACTGCATATTCAATCGGTGTTCCCCGACCCTCGACTTGGACCTTTGTTCGGTCAAGGGCAATGGGAACCACATCCAAGTACAAATCATCGGCGAAACGACGGTCGAGACGTACCTCCTCTTCGCAGAATCGTTTTCGGCTTTCCAGCGTCTGGTAGTCTAAAAAGTCCGTCGCGATCGGTTTTTTGACCTTGTAGGCATAATCGCCAACCAAAAAAACCCATGATATGTGTGTTTCACGAACGGAAACGGGACAAGCCCGAGACAGTCGATAGGACCGCCAATCGCGAAGCTGTTCCACCAGTTCTTCGGGTTTGATTGATGTTTGAATCGCCGTCATGTCTTGTCCCCCCCTCGATTTATTCTCCCCCAGGATGGAGCGGTTGCGGAAGTTGCCAAAACCTCCGATCCACATCACCCCCGTCCAAACTCGCGCAGAGCCGCGCGGACTAGAGGTGCAATAACAGGACCAAAACAGGAACTCTTTTTTTGCCGTCGCCGGTTTAGCCGATGCCAGCACAACATTTTGCAGTTTTGGCCGACCGATCGCTTGCCGAGTGAGCGAACAAGCACGCAGCGGATGTGCCAATACAGCACGGAATCAGACCGAATTCCCGTCGTATTTCCCGCCGTATTCCCCGTCGTATTCCCCGTCGTATTTCCCGAAGCGAAAATCGCCAAGACGTTCGGATCCTCCCTTCAAAGACGTTTGGGGGAACGTTGCAAGTCACTTCGGTTTTGAGAAAACCTGGGTTCGATTTACCTCAAGGCAAATGTCGCTCCGTTCTCCGAGCTGACAGCGTCCACCGATTGGCTCGGTCCAACGATGGTGCCTCCAGGCCAAAGACGCTTTTGGCTCGGAGAGCCGAGTGACAATCGGTTACGCTCGGGGATGGAAACTTTGATGGACCTTCTTGAGTCGCGAATGCTCGACGTGCGTGTAGATTTGAGTTGTCTGGATACTGGCGTGGCCGAGCATTTCCTGGACATGCCGTAAATCGGCTCCGCCTGCCAACAGGTGGGTGGCAAAACTGTGTCGTAGGCTGTGAGGACTAATGGCCGGGTCGATCCCGACTCGCTTGGCATAGAATTTCACGAGTCTCCAAAGCTGAATACGGTCAAGAGCTTGACCACTTCTCGACAGGAACAGTGGTTCGGGAGGATGCGGGCTTTTGGCAGCTAGCTTTCCGCGAATTTCTTCGCAGTATCGCTCGATCGCCTTGATCGCTCGTGTGCCGATTGGCACCATACGTTGCTTGCCCCCTTTTCCTTCGCACTTCAGATGTTTTTCCGCCAACGACAGATCACGAACGCGGAGCGAGCAAACCTCGGAGGCTCGGCAACCGGTCGCATAAAGAACTTCTAGCATCGCCACATCTCGCTGCCAATAGGCATCTGATTTTCTTGGCGAGCGCAGAAATTCTTCCACTTGCCTGCGTGACAAGACGCCGGGCATCCGTTGCCACATTTTCTGGGTAACGATCAATTCGGCTGGATTTGCTTCGACGATCCCTTCGAGCTGTAGGTACTTAAAGAACGTCCGCGTCGCGACCACGTTTCGAGCGATCGATGCTGGGGCAAGCCCTTCACTGGAAAGCGACGCGATGTAGTCGGACAAATCGCTAATCGACAATTGATTGAGTTTGCGGTCCGCAACATGAGCGGTAAACCGTTTCATATCGCGTCCATAGGCGTCGATCGTATTGGCTGCCAAATGGCATTCGCTCCGCAAGTAGTCCAAAAAGTCGCTGCAAATCGACTGCGTCGCTTGGCATGTTTTTTCGGGCGAGCCCGTTTGGGCAAGCATTTGCAGTTTTGTGGGGCGTTTTGCCATCGCTGGTTGCTCTCGGTGCTGGTGGAATCCGTCGTTCGCCTCTATCTTATTCGACGGTAGTGACGGCGATTGACCGCAAATAGAGCGGTTCTGTTCGCGTTTCGTCGCTTTGATGTTTCAGCCGTTCCAAGTTTTCTAAGAAGTACGATTACCATGAATGTTCTAGTGGTAGGTGGTGCGGGCTATATCGGTTCGCACGCAGTCCGTTTGCTGATTGACGCTGGCCATACGGTTACCGTCTTCGACAATTTGTCCCGTGGCCATCGAGCGGCCGTTCCCGAAGGGATGCTCGTCGAAGGTCAATTGTCGGATCGCGACTTGGTCGTCAAGACACTACGCGACAAGAACATTGATGCCGTGATGCACTTTGCCGCATTTGCCTTGGTCAACGAATCCGTCAACGATCCGGCACTTTACTACCGCAACAACGTCATCGATGCCGTCGAACTTCTTGATGCGATGCGAGAGGCTGACGTCAAGAAGATTGTCTTTAGCAGCACGACAGCTACCTATGGTGAACCGGAGATCGTGCCGATCCCGGAAACAACTCCGCAAAATCCGATCAATCCCTATGGGTTCACGAAACTCGTTTTCGAGCATGCACTGGCGGACTACGCTTCAGCCTACGGATTTGGCTACGCGGCACTTCGCTACTTCAACGCAGCCGGTGCACGACCGGATGGCTCGATCGGCGAAGACCACGATCCTGAATCGCATCTCATCCCCTTGGTGCTGCAAGTTGCATTGGGGCAACGTGAGTCGATCACGATTTTCGGAGACGATTACGAGACCGAAGATGGCACCTGCGTTCGCGACTACATTCACGTTGATGATTTAGGGAGCGCCCACCTTTTGGCACTCGAAAAGATCGAGCTTGGCAAAGGGATTCGAGTCAATCTTGGAACCGGACGTGGAACGAGCGTACGCGAGATTGTCGAAGCATGCCGCGAAGTGACAGGCCATCCGATTCCTGAAAAGATGGGTGACCGTCGCGAAGGCGATCCACCAAAATTGGTCGCCGATGCCCGCTTAGCCAAAGAGCTGCTAGGCTGGGAACCAAAATACATGGATGTTAAATCGATGGTCGAAACCGCATGGAAGTGGCACCAATCGCATCCGCACGGGTATGCGAAGTAGGGTATGCTCCGACGGCGAGGCACGACGCCAAAAGGCACGACGCCAAAAGGCACGACGCCAATTCGTTCGGCGCCGTATCAGCTAGCCGCCTGCTACAACACGTCGCAACCGACCCAAGGCCGAAGCACTTTAGGGATGTTGATCGAGCCATCCGCTTTTTGGTGGTTTTCCAATATCGCGATCATCGCTCGGCCGGTCGCGACAGCGGTACCGTTGAGCGTGTGAACGAACTCCGTCCCCTTCTGTTTCGGTCGCTTGAAGCGAACGTTCAAGCGGCGAGCTTGGTAGTCGGTGCAATTACTCGTACTGGTCACCTCGCCCCACTCACCCGCTTCACCACGCCCTGGCATCCACGCTTCCAAATCGTACTTGCGGTACGCTGGGCCGCCAAGATCACCGCTTGCGGTATCGATCACGCGGTAGGGAACCTCGAGTGTATCGAAGAGTTCGCACTCGAGCGACCGCATTTCCTCGTGAATCGCATCGCTTTGATCGGGTGCTGCAAACGCAAACATCTCGACTTTTGTGAATTGATGGACTCGGTACAACCCCTTTGATGCTCGGCCTGCCGCACCCGCTTCGGTGCGGAAACAGTGGCTGAGCCCGCATAGCCGTAGCGGCAAATCCTCCAGATCGAGCGTTTGCCCCGACATCATTCCACCGAGCGGAATTTCGGCGGTTGCAACCAGATTCAATTCCGTATTCTCGATACTATAGATCTGTGTTTCCGGACCGCGCGGGTTGAACCCGGTACCATGCAGCACACTGGTGAGCGCCAAATCGGGAGTCGTCACCGGAGTGAACCCGCGATCGGCCAAGAAGCTAACGGCGAATTGTTGCAGTGCCAGATCGATTCGCACGGCTGCGTTTCGGAGGAAATAGAACCCTGCACCGGCGACGCGTGCTCCCGCTTCGAAATCGAACAAGTCATGTTTTTCGCCCAGTTCTAGATGATCAAGCGGTTTAAAATCGAACGCTGGCTTGGGAGTTTTCCCAAACGACAATTCGTTTGCGTCCTCCTCGCCGCCTGTCGGTGCAGCAGGGTGCGTCATGTTGGGAATGACGGTTTGCAGTTCGAGAATTTGGGCTTCAAGTTCATCACGAGCCGCTTGGGCGGCCTCTTTTTGCTCTCGTAATGATCGGCCTTGTTCAATCCATTTCTGGCGTTCCTCGTTATCCTTGGCTGGGCCGATCTTCTTGCTTACCTCGTTCGCTTGCCGATTCAAATCTTCGGCCAATTGAAGCTTGGCTAAACGATCCGACTCCAATGCAACGAGTTTTTCGATATCACAGACGACACCGCGGCGTTTGCAATTCTGTTTGACAGCTTCTTCGTTTTGGACAATGTATTTACGGTCGAGCATAATTACGCTTTCAATTTTCCTGGGCACTCTCCGAAAAGGGGCCTGACCCTCTCCGAACAAACGATAAAATAATGGAAACGGGAATGTTATCCAAAGGGTCAGACCCCTTTCCGGAGAGAGCCTAGTTCAGCCCATAGCATGGCGGACGCTTTGATGCCGCGATGATAATCTTGGACACAAAATTTTTCGTTGGGACTATGAGGCTTGTCGTCGGACAACCCCCATCCCAATAGCAAACAATCGCACTGGAGTACATCTTGAAATCGGGACACGATCGGAATCGAGCCACCTTCACGAATCAGTACTGGTGGCGTGCCGAAGGCGGATTCGATCGCCCGTGAAGCGGCTTCTGCATAACGGCTTTGTGGATCCGCAGCCATCCCCGCAGCACCGTGGTCTGGCGACAGCGTCACCTTCACTCCCGTGGGCAAGTGTTTGTCGATGTGAGCTTGCAGGGCCTTGGTCAACTTCTTGGGATCTTGATTTGGCACCAAGCGGAAACTGATTTTGGCGGACGCAAATGCGGGAATGATCGTCTTGACGCCTTCGCCTTGATGACCCGAGGTCAATCCGTTGATATCGAACGTAGGCCGGCCCCAACGCCGCTCATTGGTCGTAAAACCTTCTTCGCCGAACAGGGCGTCGACGCCAATTTCCTTTGCGAACGCTTCGTCGCTGTGGGCCAGGTTTGACCATGCCGTTCGTTCCGCGGCGCTTAGTTCTTGCACATCATCGTAATAGCCTTCGATTTGGATTCGTCCCTTTGAATCGACGATCGATGAGAGTAAATGACAAAGAGCGATGGCGGGATTCATCACAGCACCACCGAACGAACCGCTATGCAAATCTTGGCTGGGGCCGCGGATTTCAAGTTCGTACGTCGCAATGCCCCGTAGCCCGTAGGTGATCGCGGGTTTGTCCTTGGCATATTGGCTGCTATCACTAATCACAACGCAGTCGCAGGCTAAACGATCCGAAAGGCCGGGCAATAACCGTTCGAGGTTTTCGCTACCAACCTCTTCTTCGCCTTCGATCAGAAATTTGATTTGCAAAGGCAATGGCTCGCCAGTCGCCAACCAATCGCAAACGCTTTGGATGTGCGTCAGCACTTGGCCTTTGTCATCGGTGGCCCCTCGAGCATACAAATTGCCATCGCGGATCGTCGGTTCGAAGGCACCGCTAATCCAATCAGCCAACGGTTCGGCTGGCTGAACATCGTAGTGTCCGTACACCAATGCGACCGGAGCACCGGGGACGGCTGGGGTTTCAGCGATCACCAGCGGATGTCCGTCCGTTGGCAGAATCTCCGTTGCCATCCCTGCTTTTTTCAATTTTTCGGCGACCCATTTCGCGGCATCGGCAACATCCGATCGATGCATCGAATCGCTACTAACGCTAGGGATTTTCAGCCACTGGCACAACTCGTCGAGATGACGCTCGGACGAAGTGTCCAGCGTGTTTAAGATATTCGATAAATTCATTTGTTCCGCTTGGGGTGTTTGAGGCGTCGTCAGATTCGGCAAATATTAACAGAAAAAACTGTTTTTCGCGGCAGGACTGGAAAAAACAGCATTTTCGAACCTACCGGGACGTTCGGAGCCGCGCTACAATATACGCATCGTCGTCAAAGTCGAAAACGTCAGACGAAACGATTCCTTGGGACATCTCGATTTGTCCCAAATTCTGTGCTTGTCCGATTACTCAAATACCCATTGAAGATACCAAAGGAGCTTGCTGCGTCATGTCAGACTACCAAGCAGCCGTCGCGGAACCGGAGATCGCCGAACCCGAAGTTGCCAGTCCCAAACAAAAACCATCTCAAAAGCAAGAAACAAAAAAACAGCCTCGCTACAGTGTCATCCTCTGGGACGACGCCGATCATAGTTACGACTACGTCATCCTGATGATGAAGAGCCTGTTCCGACATCCGATCGAAACCGGGTTTCAAATCGCAAAAGAGGTTGACGCATCCGGCAAGGCAATCTGCTTGACGACCACCCTTGAGCATGCGGAACTAAAACGAGACCAGGTCCACGCATTTGGAAAAGACGAATTGATCGCCCGCTGCAAAGGCAGCATGTCGTGTACGATCGAACCGGTTAGCGAGTGATCGGCACCTAAAATTCGACGCTCATCACTGCGTGATCGCTGCGGTTTCCCAGATGGCTAAACAGTTCTGGCTAAACAGTTCCCAGATGGCTAAACAGATCGGGGTCGAAGCTTTGGGGTTAGAAAACGACCATACAATCCGTCTCAGATGCAATCTTTAGTAACCCTTCGACGGGCCATGCTACCAGGCCCGGCGTTTGAGCCAGGGCTTCCGCAGCAGAGCGACCTTTGGCCAATCGGTTCGCGAGTTGCCGTAATGGATGCTGGTATTGACCGCTAAACTCGCTGGCAAGTACCGCGACCATGGGTGCGGAGTTGACGTTGGTTTCATCGCAGCGAGCAAACGGCTAGCCCGGATGATTCATTAGCCGTTTTGGCGATAGCGGGCTGTCGATTTAATCGTTTAACGCTTAGCCGAAGGCGTCAGCTTTTCCATAAGCGGTCGCCTACGGCTTGGCGTTAAACAATAAGTCGAGTCAAACCGATTAAATCGACAGGCCGCTAACGCCAAAACGGCTAATACGCAGACTGTTTTTCGAGCAATGAACGTAAACGCTTGAAGGCGTAGACGTTAGCAAAACAATTTGCAAGCCCATGAATATTCCGGGCTAGGATCAATCGCTTTGGCATCGATTTGATTGGCGATGAGCCATCAAGCCTGCTAGACTAAAGATTGGGCAAGGAATTGCTCTGCTCGTTTCATAACGAGCCTTCAAGTTTAGCGTCTTTCAACCGATAAAGGTGCAGTGATGACGAACGTAGTTTTGGCAATCGATGGGTCTGAGCAAGCTGAACATGCGGCTAGCTTTCTGTGCCAGTTGCCGCTCCCCAAACCAGTCAAAGTAACCCTTGTATCGAATGTCTTCATCCCTTCGTATGAAGACGAAACGATCGACCCACTTGGTCGGGATTTTCGTCAGCATCAGGAGGAGGAGACGAAACAATTTCACGATCGTGCAACATCCATTCTTGGCGATTTTGCCGATTCGATCGAGCGAAAGGTCGTTCATGGACACATCGGCCATAGCATCGTCAAGACGGGCGAAGACGCTCATGCCGACATAATCGTGATGGGAGCGAAGGGGCACTCTCAAATCGCTCGCATGTTGCTCGGTAGCACAAGCGATTATGTTGCCACGCATGCTAAATGCAACGTTATCGTCGTACGAGGCAAATCGGATTCAGCAGCGACGGCCACCCCACCGACCCGTCCGCTGAACTTCACGATCGCCCTCAATGAAACGAGTGCTTCCGATGCCGCGTGTGCGGAAATTGAAAAGTTGGATTGGAATCCGGACACATCGTTGAATCTATTGACCGTCGTTCCATTGTTTCAAAGTTTCAGCCAAGACCTGATGCCCAACATTGTTGAATACCGAGCGGAACAGCGAACCGCAGCGATGCGATACCTAGAAAAAGCTCGTGATCGGTTCGAGAAAACCAGCCATCATATTTCTCTCGACATCATCGAATCACCTCACGTCGGCGAATCGATTGTCAATGAAGTCGAGCAGCGCGAAAGCGACATGGTCGTCGTCGGTGATTCCGAACGCAGCACGATCACACGGATGCTGCTCGGCAGCACCTCGCGGTTCGTCTTGCGACATGCCCAGTGTACTGTATGGGTCGCGCGCACGAATCGTTGAGGCGGTTGGTATTCCACCCTAGGTAAAGAACGCCATTGATTGAGTTGATTTTCTCCACTGGGAACGAGGCAGTGATGATTGTACTTGGCATTGTCGGAGCCCCTGCAGGAGGGAAGTCGACGGTTGCTGCTGCGCTCGAAAAACTCGGGGCAACCTGGATCAATGCGGACTTGGTGGCGCGCGAAGTGCTCGGCCGTCGCAACATACAAGTGGAGTTGATTGCTCACTTTGGCGATGAAATCGTCGACGCAGACGGATCGATCGATCGTGCTCGGTTGGCGTCCAAGGTATTTGGGGAGGATGATTCGAGTCGTGCGGCACTGCGATTTCTCGAATCGGTGATCCATCCACCGACTCGCGTTGAGATCACTCATCGGCTTGAGCAGATTGAGTCCGACACCCCTCGATCGAGCCGCACGCGAGTTGCAATTTTGGACGTCCCATTATTGTTCGAATCGCATTGGGACTCGAGTTGCGATGAAATTTGGTATGTCGACTCCTCCTGGGAAACACGACTTGCGCGTGCTCGGAAGCGTGGCTGGGACGCCGCAGAACTGCAAAAACGAGAATCGAACCAGCTTTCGATTGAGGAAAAACGGAGGCGTAGCCAACGAGTCATCAAGAATGATGGCAGTTTAGACGATCTGTACCACCAAATTGAACGCTATTGGCACGATTTGACCCAGTCGGCTGGAAATTTGGATACCGACTCCCACGGTCGCTGCGAAAACGATTAGAATAGGGGGGCTATTCTTACCCACCGCCATCATCCTCTCAAACTCGACCCCTCTCTTTTCGATTAACTCCCTTCCTGCTTCCCTTCATCCGCACTTCCTGCGGACTACTAATCATGCAACCGAATCGGCCCTCGAACCCGCACCATCCGCGTGGTTCCAACGACAGACACAGCAGTACTCGCGACTACCGCAACAAACAACATCCTAGCGATCGTCCTCGCCATCCTGACAAGGAAGTGGACCAACGAATTCGCGAGCTCGATGCCGAACGTGACCCACTGTCACTGCCGGAAGAGATTGTCAGCGAAGCGAACAAGTCGGGTGAAAAAGTTGGCATCCCGACAGGCATCGAAACCTCGCCACCGCTAAACATCTCGCAATTGCAGACGATGACCACGGAGCAACTCGACGCTTTGGCTGCTTCCGACGGCATCGCTCCGAACACAGCGGGCCGTCAAGATTTGATTTTTCGCATCTTGAAGAATCGGATGAAAATCAACGGGCTGATGTTTGGTGAGGGTACGCTGGAGATTCTGCCCGACGGTTTTGGGTTTCTTCGCAGTGCGGACTACCATTACGTTTCCTGCCCCGACGACATCTACGTCTCACCCAGCCAAATTCGACGCTTTGGGTTGCAAACCGGAAGCCATGTGGCTGGCCAAATTCGTCCGCCTAAGGAGAATGAGCGATACTTTGCTCTGCTGAGAATCGAAGCCGTTAATCGCTATGACCCGATGACGCGACCTCAGCAAAAACCGTTTGACGAATTGACTCCACTGCATCCCGACAAGCGGATCATGATGGAGCACGATAGCAAGGAGTTGAGCACCCGGATCGTCGACATGTTGACGCCCATCGGCTTCGGACAACGTGGTTTGATCGTCAGTCCTCCGAGAGCAGGCAAGACGGTTTTGATGCAGCAATTGGCTCGCGCCGTACTGCAGAACTATCCCGAAGCCTATGTGTTCATCTTGCTGATCGACGAGCGACCCGAAGAGGTCACGGATATGGAACGCGAAGTCCGTGGCCCCCAGTGCGAAGTCATCAGCAGCACGTTCGATGAACCGGCCCAACGGCATATCCAAGTTGCTCAAATGGTGATCGAAAAAGCAAAGCGGATGGTCGAAGTCGGTACCGACGTGGTGATCTTTCTCGATTCAATCACCCGTTTGGCACGTGCCCATAACAGCGAAGGTGAGACGACTGGCAAATTGCTCAGTGGCGGCCTCGATGCAGGAGCGCTGCAGAAACCGAAGGCCCTGTTTGGATCAGCGCGCAAAGTGGAAGAGGGTGGTTCGTTGACGATCCTAGCGACCGCGCTTGTCGATACCGGAAGCCGTATGGATGATATCATCTACGAAGAGTTCAAAGGAACCGGCAACTTGGAAATCGTACTCGATCGCGCTTTAGTGGATCGTCGCCTCTGGCCCGCGATCGATATCGGACACAGCGGTACTCGCCGTGAAGAGATGCTGATGGACCCCGAAGAGTATCGTCGGATTTCTGCGCTGCGGCGATTCTTTGCGGATCAATCGCCAGCGGACGTGATGCAAAACCTAACGACCCAACTCCGCAAAACGCAAAATAACGCCGAATTTTTGATGAGTGTAAAAGATGTCAATTGAACGAACCGGTCTGGATGGCGATTTACCAAACGGCACGATTGCGGTGATCGCGAGCCGCTACAATCCCGCCATTTGCGATTCGTTGGTCCAAGCGGCTGTGAAGACGTTGCTCGAAGCAGGCTTTGAAACGCACCAAGTCATCGTCGTCCGCGTGCCTGGAGCTTGGGAACTGCCACTCGTTTCGAAAAAAATGATTGCGAAGGCTGGGGTGATCGGCGTTGTCACACTCGGCTGCGTGATCAAGGGCGAAACGACTCACGACGAGCATATCAATCGCGCCGTCAGTACGTCGCTGATGCAACTGTCGCTCGATACCGAGATACCCATCGGCTTCGGCTTGCTGACATGCAATACCGTCGAGCAAGCGTTGCAGCGCAGCGGGGGAAACGTTGGCAACAAGGGCGAGGAAGCGGCTGGAGCGGTTGTCGAATTGTTGCGATTGACAGCGAAACTCTAATCGTTTTCCAACTCGCTAAAATGCTCCCCGCCTTGTAGCGGGATGCTTCGCAGGTTCCCTCCCTCTTGTTACCCGGCAAGGGTCTGGCATCCAGCTTACGGCTTCGGACGGGGGATGTATCGATATTGGCCTCCATTTTGTTCGGCGATCCGCTGCATCCTGCTTTCCCCCTCGCGGCTGTGATAGGCAATCGTATGAACGATGCTAATGATCCCTCCATCACCGAACAAGTTTTGCCGACGATTCTTTTCACGCAATAAGTCCTCCGTCGTTTGAGGAAACTCGCCGTCGGAAAGCAAGAAGATCGCATCGGGCCGCAAGTCGAGTGCAAACTCCAACAGCTCATTGGGGTTCTTGCCTCGATCAGGCGTGATCCGCATGGCCCAGGCTTGCATCGCCGCTTTGTTCTGCGGCGTCGCCAAGACACTCCGCTGTTCATCTTGATTCGGATCGCTCAAACGCATGAAGTCCGGTTTCGAGTCATAGAAGATGACGTAGAACCTTTGGTGCGGCTTCAATTGATGGATCGAGCGAATCAATTCCATTCGAGCCGATTCAAATGCCGATCCCATACTGCCGCTACTGTCGACCAAATATACAAAATGGTTACCGCCACCATCGACGCCACAAAACTCCATCCTTGCGTCAGAGTTCGAACGCTTCATCCTCAGCGACGACGCCGAATTCGAATGGCTCTGCATCATCGTGGCAATCGAGGCCGTTGGCGCTGGAACCGCAGAGATTGGGGGTGGCGTCACGACCGGGTCGCCAATTGGATTGAGCTCCTCTTCGACAAGGCTTTCAGTCGGTTCGAATGACTCGGACGGTTCAACAACCGGCTCAATCGATTCGATCGAAAACGTTTCCATCTCAGCACTGGATTCCGAAACGGTCGACGCGGATAAGGCGACTTGATCCCTCGGTCTGGTGGAAGAAAATGTCACCATCGCAAATAGAAAAAGGATGACCGCATGAACGAGAAAACTCAAGATTAGTGACAATGGACGCCGCTTGGATGGTGCCACTTCATCATTCGGGCTTTCAGTGACTTCGAGTGCAGCGACATCGAGTGCAGCGGCTTCGAGTGCAGGGGCTTCGAGTGCAGGGGCTTCGAGTGGGCAATCCGTCTCACTTACGGCACTCTTATCCGCTTCGGGTTTCCAATGCAACACAGGAGCACGAACCGCAGCATGGCCAGCATCGACACGGAGTACTTTTTCTTCGGCGACGGATTTGGATTCTACCTTCGGCTCGATTGGTTCGAGCGAAGTTTCCACCTCGGAGACCGCGTGAGGTGAAGGGAGGAAATCGATCTCGTACACATCCGCTAGCTGTTGCCAACTGGCGAAACGGTGGATGACAGGTTCTCTTGAAACAGCACCTTCGAGCTGGGACGTTAAGCATTCGATTTGCAGTTCCAATTCCGCTGCTTTAGCGTTCAGCTCAGCCACTTTGGCTTCCCCTTGCACCCGGATCAGCTCTCTCTCCAAACGGTTGCGTTCTTCGCGAATCGCTTGCCAATCGCTCGCTGACCGGGTGTTTGTTGACCGGGTGTTTGGCGAGCGAGGGTTGGAACTTGAATCAGCACGCATGACACGAATCGTCCGAGGCGGAGGTATCGCAAACAAAACAGAACCGAACGTTCATTGTGGCGAATTGTCGCGCTCATGCAACCAAATTCCGGACTGCCTCGGACGTTAGGGAACATTAATTCTCACCTATCGACACAACGGGTGCTGCGCTACATCGAGGAATGAGGCTTGGCGGTAGTGGATCTTGTTCAAGATCCCCCTTCCCTAAGCAATCATGTTGACATAGCACGACGCTGGCGGAAGCATCGCTTTAGATCCCGTTCTTCTCAATCGCGATTACTTTTTCGAGCCGGCGTGCATGGCGGTCTTCAGGGGTGTATTTGGCATTCAAAAAAGCGGCTACGATTTCGAAGGCTAATTCGGGACCGATCACTCGACCACCGATGCACAACACATTCATATCGTCATGCTCAACGCCTTGGTGGGCCGAGTAGGTATCGTGACAAATCGCGGCTCGGATACCAGCGATTTTGTTGGCCGCAACGCTGACACCGACACCACTACCGCAAACGATCACGCCCTTGTCGGCTCGGCCGCTGAGTAGTTCTTTGGCGACTGCGATAGCAAAGTCAGGATAATCGCAGCTTGCTTCACTCGCCGTACCGCAATCGACCAGGGAATCAGCGACGTTGCCGAATCGCTCGACGATCATTTTTTTGAGCGGAAAACCGGCATGGTCGCCACCAATGGCAATGCGAAGGGGCGTGGGATTAGCAAGTGTATCGGTCATGGAAGCGGGCGGGCCGTGGGAGTGAGAGTTGAGAGTTTTGCGAAGGGCTAGATTTTGAAGGGAGTTTGCACCCCGTTTGGGAACAAGCATAGCCAAAGAAGCGGGGTTGCCAACGCCGTGAGCCGTTTTTTGCTAACCATTTCCATCGGCGGAAGCTTTGGACCGGTAGCCCTGTGCACCGACAGGTTCATGCTAGCCATTGAATATCGTCCTAGCCGTCCGCGAGCGTTCGAAGTGAAAGTCAAACCGGTCCTGCAAATGAATCCGAGCGACGAAATATCCGGGTGATTTTTGCTTCCGCGGTCTTTGCCACCCCAATTACTCACTTTTTCCCGCAAAAAGGCGGGAAAACAGCTTGGAAAGGCGTTGTGACGAGAATGCTGCTTTGTTACGTTACCGAGCTATGCGTTTTGCAGTGTGCAAAGCAGAGACAGATGTACCCCCTAACCCCCCGAGCATCGATCCGCCGTACGTCTCGCGGTATGATGATCACGAAGCTCATTGGTAGTTTTATTTTATGGTCAACCGTAACCTCATTCGCAGCCTCGAAGACGACGATATTTTTGCCGAGTTGGCACTCTTGGTCCCCGAGGATCAAGGGGAAGAGCTGCTGCTCGAAGCCCTCGCCGCCGAACAACAAGATTATGCCCAAGGAAAGCTCGTCGACGGGCAAATCGTCGAAATCAATGATGAATGGGCGCTGATTGACGTCGGATTCAAGAGCGAAGGGACGGTTAGTCTCGACGAATGGAGTGGTGACGAACACCCACCCAAGGTCGGCGATACCGTCAAAGTCTTGATCGAGGAGATGGAGGACGAAATTGGGGCCGCCGACGACCCCTACGGCATGATCTCGCTGAGCAAGCGCAAAGCAGAAAAGATCATCGAATGGGAAGAGATGATGGACAAAGTTGCCGAGGGCCAAGTGGTCACCGGCACCGTGGTCCGAAAAATCAAGGGCGGCTTGCTGGTCGAACTTGGCGTCATCCACGTCTTCCTTCCTGGCAGCCAAGTCGATATCCGACGCCCTGGCGATATCGGCGATTTCATCGGTCGCGTGATCCAAGCCGAAGTCCTCAAAATCGACGACACGCGGCGAAACATCGTCATCAGCCGCCGCTCGTTGATCGAACGACAACGCGAAGAAGATCGCACCTACTTGATGAAGGAACTCGAAGTCGGCCAAATCCGCAAAGGTGTCGTCAAGAATATCGCCGATTTCGGTGCCTTTGTTGATCTCGGGGGAATCGATGGACTATTGCACATCACCGACATGGCTTGGGAACGAATCGGACATCCCACCGAAATGGTTTCGATCGACCAAGAGATCGAAGTCAAAGTGTTGCATATCGATCGCGAGAAGCAAAAGATTGCACTCGGTCTAAAGCAAAAAGACCGCAACCCATGGGAAAATATCGAAGAGAAATACCCGGTCAATACCGACCACAAGGGCGAAGTCGTCAACGTGATGAGCTACGGTGCGTTCGTCAAACTCGAACCAGGCATCGAAGGCTTGGTTCATATCAGCGAAATGAGTTGGACCAAGCGGGTCAATCACCCCAGCGAATTGGTGAACATCGGCGACGAAATCGAAGTCAAGATCCTTGGCGTCGATCCCGAAGGCCAACAGTTGTCGCTCGGTATGAAACAAACCCAAAAGAACCCTTGGGACGAAGTGCTCGAGCGTTATCCCGAAGGGACCGACGTTACCGGCAAGGTGCGTAATTTGACCAACTACGGTGCCTTCATCGAACTGGAAGAAGGCATCGACGGACTGCTTCACGTCAGCGATATGTCGTGGACACGAAAGATCGGTCACCCCAGCGAAATGCTCGAAAAGGGCCAAGAACTGGCATGCCGTGTTCTCAGCGTCGACGAAGAACGTCGCCGTATCGCACTCGGACTCAAACAACTTGATAACGATCCATGGGATGGCGACATTCCTGATAAGTACCAACCCGGCCAATTGGTCAAGGGCAAGGTCACCAAGATCACCAACTTCGGCGTCTTTATCGGACTCGAAGATGGTCTCGAAGGACTCCTTCACATCAGCGAACTTGCCGATCAGAAAGTTGAAGATCCGGAAGAAGTCGTCAAGGTCGGCGATGACATTGAAGTGAAAGTGCTTCGCGTCGATACCAGCGAACGCAAGATCGGATTGTCGCTCAAGCGTGTCGAATGGGACGAGGATCAAGAGAAAGCCGCTGCGGCGGCCGAAGCGGCCGAGAACGAAGTCCCTGCGTCGGCAATCGAAGGCGACTTGAAGGGCGGACTCGGAAGCGGCGAAGGACCACTGTTCCCCGGTGGTGAATAATCACCCGCCTCTTTGCTGATTGAACATCCAAACGCCATCGAGCAATCGATGGCGTTTTTTTTGCAGTCGCATCGGTCGCGATCACCCCCCCTCCTGCACGATCGGGCAATTCCCGATTGCTATTTTGAAAATCCGACCAAGAAAGCCTTGTGCATCTTTAAGAGATTCATTAGGGTTAAATACTGTCCCTAGCCCAGATTATTCATTAGCCGTCTTGGCGTTAGCCACGGTTCCGTGATTGGTTGCGCGAACCGTGGCTAACGCTCAAACGGCTCATTCGCAAGCACGAGGGAAATGGTGCACCGAATACCAGAGACGCTATACGAATCATCGTAGCGAATCTGGTTGCGGAGGAGCCGATGGGGCATCGGCTCTTCCGCGCTTTTGTTCAAGCTTCACCGCTCGAAAGAGACGCTTTCCGCTTCGGCAGCACCAACGGACACCGTTTTGGTTCAGCGTGAACGGGAGTCGAGCTTGATTGCGGTTATTCCCTTTGGTGAAAAATAATGACCGTTTTGCGGCTCTTGTCTATCCTACCCGAGAGCCTCGGGGGATTTTTCGCAGGGGGGGGGGAGCCAATCCGGATGGCGTGTACTTAAGGGATTCTGAAACGTGAAACATCCTTCCGTCGAGCTTGTCTCGGCGGAGGAAACAAGTGGCGGCTACAAACCGTACGCCCGAAAGAAATTCGCCCCACCCCCATGAATCGCCGGAGGCGATTCATGGGGGTGGGGCGAGCGCGGAATTTTGCGTTCATGGTAGCTGCCACCTGTTGCTCCGCCCGGACAAGCCGGACGGAAGCCGGAAAAACGCCCCTGTGAAACTCACTCCGTTTTTCTTAAGTCCACGCCGGTCCATCGATCGACGTAGACCCTTCGGTCCTGGCTTGACTCGGCGCTCAGCTTGCTTCCCAGCAGAGCCCGCTCTTGAGCTCCCGTGTTCTGGTCGAGAGGTCCTGGTTCCGGGACCGACAAATGAGTCTCTTGGCCAAGCGCCGACTGGTCAGATCAAATCAACGATTTCATCAGCGATCTTCGCTGGCATCACGTTGTCGGTGTCGATTTCGTGATGAGCAATCCGCTGGTACAGCGGTGTTCGTCTGCGTAGGACCTCAACCACTTCGTCGGTAAAGCTACTCGTGCCGGTCAGTGATGGACGTTGGTCATCACCGCCGATCCGGTTGACGATCGTCTCGGGCTTGGCTTTCAGCCAAATGACGATTCCCGCATTACGAAGCGGTTCAAAATTAGCTTCGCGTTCGATCACCCCACCACCGCAATCGATCACTTGGTCTTGCTGAGCGGCAAATTGTCGCACGATCTCTTCTTCTAAATCTCGAAACCCTGGCCAACCTCGCTCAGCAACGATTTCAGGAACAGCTTTGCCTGCTTTCTTGACCAGTTCCGCATCAAGACTGACGACGGTCAAACCGAGCTTTCCCGCAAGCAATCGGCCGACTTCGCTTTTACCAGTTCCACGATAGCCAACAAGGATAACATTCATTGGTTTGCCATTCATAGGTTTGCCTCAACCACTTGGCGCATGACATCTCGCGGTGCCTTTTGCCCCGTCCACAACTCGAATTGCACGTACGCTTGACCGAGAAACATCTCGATGCCTTCGATGGCGATCCCACCTGCAGCAATCGTCTCTTTCAATAGACGAGTTTGACGAGGGTTATAGACGGCATCAAAAACCACCAGCCCCTCTCTCAATAGTTCTACAGGAACGAGCGATGCATCCTCGTTGGGATGCATTCCAATCGGAGAGCAGTGCATGACAACGTCGGCAGCGACGATTTCCTGTTTCAGTGAGTCATCGTTAAGTGGACATCCCCGCACCGACGTGTTGCCGCGCTGCGATGCGTCATGAACCAGTTGCTCAAGTTCATCCGGCTTGACGCCCATGATAACTAATTCATTGGGCTTGGCTTCACAGGCCAAGGTAACGGCAATCGCACGTGCAGCCCCTCCCGATCCGAGTACCACGACTTTTTTTCCTTCGGGGTCAGCACCGGCGTCACGAAGAGCGTTGAGGGCACCGAGTCCGTCGGAGTTGTATCCTTTTAAGTGCCCACCCTCGTTGACGACAGTATTGATACAACCGATTCCAGCGGCGGTCGGATCGACTTCATCGACACTTTGCATTGCTTCGACCTTGTGCGGAATGGTTACCGACAAGCCGCGATATCCCATTGCTCGCACACCATCGAGTGCCTTGCCGACTTGCCCCGGTTCGACGTCATGGGCAACGTAAACCATTGGCAAATCGAGATGGTTGAATGCTGCGTTGTGAATGGCTGGCGAAAGCGAGTGACCAACGGGATGCCCAAACAGGGCACAAACGGTAGTCTTGGCGTCAATGTTTGTCATGAAGCATGCGATGGTTTAAGTGAATCGTCGAACGGTTTCTCGTGCATCTAACCTATCCGACGGAGCGATAGACTGGAAGCCACGGTAGGGGACACCAAACTAGCCCATGTCGAACCAGGTACAAGCCCAAACTGGCCTCCCCCCTCAAACCCAAGACGCGCGGATTGACATACTCGATCACTCATTACGGCGATCCAATCTTTGGCGGGATCGGCTACCTCAAAAAGAAGGATCGTGGAGAAACACTCTTCGAGTCAGCAGCATCGCATCGAGTGCGTTGTCACAACGAAGAATAGAATAAGGATAAGAGTTTTTCGTGGCTGTGGCCTCCAGTCGCAGCTTACTGAGGCAAGATGCCGCAGCCACACTTTGGCCAAGCCTAAAATCAAGCGGTGACAAAGCAGCAGCTTGTCGCAGAAAGTTACCGCTGCGTCGCGAATCACTATTGATAGTGTCGCCCTCTTCTTTATGCTATCTTGTTTGCTGGCGGACTGGCGTCGCAATTAGTTCCTTTCTTCGAACACGAGATGCGAGCTGGTTCTTTCTCTCTCCCCCCACGTATCCTCGGAATAGTAGTTATGGACCACAACCAAACTTCACCCACCGTCTGGCAAGGCGACTTACCCAAGATTGGCATCCGACCGACCATCGACGGACGGCAGGGCGGTGTTCGCGAATCGCTTGAAGATCAAACGATGAACTTAGCGAAGCGAGTTGCTGAGCTGATCACAAGCAACCTTCGCTATCCCAACGGCGATTCGGTCGAATGTGTGATTGCGGACACTTGCATCGGTGGCGTCGCCGAGGCCGCCGCATGCGAGAACAAGTTTCGCCGCGAAAACGTTGGCGTCTCGCTGACGGTCACCCCTTGCTGGTGTTATGGATCGGAAACCATGGACATGGATCCATTGCGGCCCAAGGCGGTGTTTGGATTCAACGGTACCGAACGTCCCGGGGCTGTGTATTTGGCGGCGGTGTTGGCCGGTCATAGTCAAAAAGGACTTCCTGCGTTCGGAATCTACGGGCGAGACGTCCAGGACGCTGGCGATGCGAACATGCCAGCGGACGTGCAGGGGAAAATCTTGGACTTCGCTCGTTGCGGTTTAGCCGCTGCATTGATGCGTGGAAAGGCATACCTTTCGATGGGTGGTACATCGATGGGCATCGCCGGTTCAATGGTCGACTATCGGTTCTGGGAAAAGTATCTCGGCATGCGGGTCGAAGACATCGACATGAGCGAGTTCGCTGGGCGAATGAAAAAGGGCCAATTCGATCAGGATGAATATGAAAAAGCTTTGGCTTGGGTCAAAGAACATTGTCCCGAAGGCGACGACTACAACAGTGACGAAACGCGGCGATCCCGTGAACAGCTCGATAGTGAATGGTCGGACTGCGTCAAAATGTCGCTGATCGCTCGTGACCTAATGGTGGGCAACCCCAAGTTGGCTGAAATGGGCTTGCAGGAACAAGCACACGGGCACCAAGCGATCGCGTCAGGGTTCCAAGGTCAACGCCAATGGACAGACCATTTCCCGAACGGTGACTTCATGGAAGCGATCCTGAACACGTCATTTGACTGGAATGGAAAACGCGCTCCCTATATCGTCGCGACGGAAAACGATGCATTGAACGCAGCCACCATGTTGTTCGGAAATTTACTGACCAACACGGCTCAGGTGTTCGCCGACTTGCGAACCTACTGGAGTCCCGATGCGGTCGCTTCGGCATGCGATGGTTACCAATTGGAAGGTGCGGGAAGCGATGGGCTGCTGCACTTGATCAATTCGGGCCCCGCAACCTTGGACGGTACGGGTCAGCAGACCGATGCCGATGGCACACCAACGATGAAACCATTCTGGGAAATCGAGGATGTTGAAGTCGAGAAATGTTTGCAGGCGACCACGTGGCATCCATCGATCACCGAATACTTCCTCGGTGGTGGCATGAGTTCACGGTACAAAACACGAGGCGGCATGAAGGCCACCATGACGCGGATCAACTTGGTCGACGGCTTGGGCCCAGCTTTGCAAATCGCTGAAGGTTATACCGTCGAATTGCCCGAGCAAGTCCATGACACACTCGACCAGCGCACCAACCCGACTTGGCCGACGACATGGTTCGCACCGATCGTGACCGGTCGCGGCGCATTCACATCGACCTATGAAGTGATGAACCATTGGGGTGCAAACCACTGTGTGATGACTGCCGGTCACGTCGGACACTTGTTCATCACCTTGGCTTCGATCCTTCGCATCCCTGTCTACATGCATAACGTCGACAGTGGCCGCGTGTTCCGTCCGAGCACATGGAATGCTTTCGGCACCGATCAATTGGAAGGTGCGGATTTCCGCGCTTGTGAAAACTTTGGTCCGCTGTATCGATAGCCTCGTGCTTTGGCACAGCTAAGGATAGAGGATGGCCGTAGTGGATCTTGTTGAAGATCCACTACGGTAGAATGAAGTACTGAAGGATCTTTCCCAAGATCCACTAGCCGGTAGAATCAAGTACTGAAGGATCTTTCACAAGATCCACTACGGTAGAATGAAGTACTGAAGGATCTTTCACAAGATCCACTACGGTAGAATCAAGTACTGAAGGATCTTTCCCAAGATCCCCTACCGGAAAACTGAGCTGACTTAGAACACTCGTACCCTTGTGACCACCTTCGCTCCTACCTTCCCCCATCGATCGCATGAAATCCACTGTCTTGTTTGTTCCAGCGTTTTTGCTTGTCTACGGATTGTCGAGCATTTCTTCCAACGCACTGTTGGCGGCTGAAAACGAAGATTTGACTCAATATGTCAACCCTCAAATCGACACCCACAATTCTCGTTGGTTCTATTTTTCTTCGGCTTGTCGCCCGTTTGGCTTGGTCAACCTCAGCCCCGACACGCAGACCAAAGGCAGTTGGAAATCAGGTTACCTGTACGACGACGACTCCATCCGCTGCTTTAGCCACGTCCATGCTTGGCAGATGTCAGGGATTCCCGTCATGCCGACAACAGGCCCCTTCCAGGGGCACTTGGGAATGGACAAGTATCAATCTAAGTATTCTCACGATAACGAAGTTGTCAGCCCCGGATACCACAAGGTCCACCTCGATACCTACTCCATCACGGCGGAGTTGACTTCGACCTGCCGTGTCGGGTTTCATCGCTACACGTTTCCCAAAAGTGAGCAAAGCCACATCATCTTCGACACCGGTGCGCTCCTAGCTCATGGACCGATGGCTTCTTCGCAGGTCCAGCAAGCGGGCGAATCAGAGATTGAAGGTTATTCGTTGATGCAGAAAACGGGGCGACGACCGAAGAACACGTATGTCTACTTCGTGGCCCAGTTCAGCAAACCATTCGACGCATTGACAACATGGTCGGGTGGAAAGCTGCAGGAGCCATCCGACGGCATCGAGGGAAAAAATGTAGGTGCGGCGGTTAAGTTTGTCACGGCGGAAGACGAACAGATCATGGTCAAAGTGGGGCTTTCGTATACCAGTATCGAAAACGCACGCAAAAACCTGAATGCCGAAGTTCCCGACTGGGATTTTGATCGCGTGCATCGCGAATCCACGGACCAATGGAACCAGTGGCTAGGCCGCGTCAAAATCAGCGGCGGTCAAGCGGATCACCGTACGAAACTGTACACCGACCTTTGGCATTCGCTGCTCGGACGTCGCACCATCAGCGACGTTGATGGTAGCTACTGTGACATGACCGGACCCAAGCCTGTGATTCGCCAATTGAAAATGCAGCCGAACGGCAAACCGGCATACCCTCACTACAACTTCGATGCCTTATGGGGCAGCCATTGGTCGCTGAATGTTTTGTGGTCGATGGCCTATCCGCACGTGATGGATGGCTTCTGCAATACGATGGTCGACATTTACCACAACGCTGGCTTGATTCCGCGTGGTCCATCGGGTGGAAACTACACCTTCGTGATGATCGGCGATCCAGCGACTTCGTTCTTTGCTACCGCTTACAACAAGGGCATTCGGAATTACGACTACGAAGCGGCTTACGAAGGCCTGCGCAAGAATGCATTTCCAGGCGGTATTCGTGACCACGCAGGTTACGAACACGGAAACAACGCCAGCGGTGGTGGGATGAAGTACTACATCGACCTTGGCTATGTTCCCGAAGACATGGGCGGCAAGGGCGCCCATCGTGACGGGGCTGCCATGACATTGGAGTACGCCTATCAGGATTGGTGCTTGGCCCAGTTCGCTAAATCACTTGGTAAAGAAGACGATTACCAGCATTTCCTACAGCGATCGCATAACTACCGAAACCTCTGGGATCCTGAGCTACGCTTGATGCGGCCAAAGATGAAGGACGGCAGTTGGATGCCGGGCTTTGAACCGGTTGGCAAAGGGTTTACCTGCCGCGGGTTCTGTGAAAGCAATTCGATGATCTATACGAACTACGTGCCGCACAACATCGCCGACCTCGCCGAATTATTTGGCGGCAAAGAGGCCTATTGCGATTTCCTTAACCATTCGTTCGAACAAAGTATCCCGACACGCTTCGTCGCCGATCACGGACAACATGGCAGTCGCATGGTTGACTATGACAATCAACCGGGCACGGGGATGGCACACCTGTTTTCTGTCAGTGGCAAACCTTGGCTATCCCAAAAATGGGTTCGCCAGGTCAAACTAAAAGCACACGGGGACGTAACGCCCTATGGCGGTTATCATGGCGACGAAGACCAAGGACAAATGGGAGCTCTCGGTGTTCTGATGGCGATTGGACTGTTTCAGGTCGACGGTGGTGCAAGTGTCGACAGCGTTTACCAGGTCACAGCTCCCCTGTTTGATCGTGTCACGGTTGAACTCGACAATGCGTATTACCCGGGTAAGAAATTTGAGATCATCGCCCATAACCAAGCCCCCGAGAATTGCTATATTGAATCGATATCGCTCAATGGGCAGCCGCTTGACCGCACTTGGATCACTCATCAGGAGTTCGCAGCGGGTGGACTTATGGAATTAACCCTTAGCGACCAACCCAACACGCAACGAACCGAATAAACACGTTCTCTCATCACCTCGATTGAAAAGTCTCCCGTGGAAACCAACAACGCAGCACCGGATTACCGCAAGCCGTTCATCACGATCACGATGCTGTTTTTCCTATGGGGATTCATCACCGTGATGAATGATGTCCTCATCCCCTATTTGAAAGACAGTTTCGAGTTAAGCTATTTTCAGGCGGGGCTGGTACAGTTCGCGTTTTTTGGGGCGTTCTTTTTTGTCTCGTTGGTGTACTACTTCGTATCGCTGTCCAGTGGCGATCCGATCAACCGAATCGGTTACAAAGCCAGTATCATCGTCGCATTGTTGGTTTGTGGAGCGGGCTGTGCGATGTTCTTTCCGGCGGCTGAGTTCCGGTCCTATCCGTTCTTCTTAGCGGCCCTGTTTCTGTTGGCGACAGGCGTGACGCTGCTGCAAATTGCGGCCAATCCCTACGCAGCGATTCTGGGAAAACCGGAGACGGCACCGAGCCGCTTGAATTTAGCCCAGGGCGTCAATTCGCTGGGTACCACAATCGCACCGATCGCTGGCGGCCTTCTGCTCTACAAAGTTTTTGCCGACGGCGGCGTCGTTACCATCGATTCGATCAAGATGCCGTATCTGATCTACGGGTCGCTCTTCGTTGTGCTGGCCTTGATCGTTTGGCGAAGTCATCTACCCAGCTTTAGCAAAGAGGATGATACGAATGACGACAGCACGGGCGCTTTACGTTTTCCGCATTTGCGATTTGGGATGATCGCCATTTTTATGTACGTCGGCGGTGAAGTTGCCATCGGTAGCTATCTGATTAGCTTCATGAGGCATGAAAGTATCATGGGCTTGCCTGAAGCGACGGCGAGTATCTACCTAGCTTATTACTGGGGTGGTGCGATGATCGGTCGCCTGTGCGGCGCGATCTCGCTGAGCGAGATCGGTACGCAATCGAAAAAGTACGCCGCCATGATCGCAACCGCCGTATCGGTCTTTGGCGTTGTCTACCTCGTGACCGCGATTCGCCTCGATGATGGCGTGTTTACGATGGATTTCTTGTCGCCTATCAAAGTCGCACCGTTTCTGCTGATGATTGCGATCAACTTTGGCGCCTTTGTTCTCGGTCAAGGCAACGCCGCACGAGTGTTATGGGTGTTCTCAGTCGGCATGGTCGCCTTGTTGTTAATCGCGTCGCTGACCGGCGGCCCGCTTGCCTTCTGGGCCGCACTGGGAACTGGCCTGTTTAATTCCATCATGTGGTCAAACATCTTCACTTTGGCGATCAAAGATTTGGGACGACACACGTCACAGGGCTCTTCCCTTCTAGTGATGATGATCGTCGGCGGTGCGATCGTACCTTTGATCATGGGTGCGACGGCTGACTATGTCGGTATTCAATTGGCCTTCTTGGTCCCCATCGTGAACTATCTTTATATCGCCTTCTACGGTCTGGTCGGTCACCGGCATTCCACGGCATCTACCGCACCAGCAGCGGAGCATGCCGCATGACAGACGATCGCGTCGTACTGACACTTGATGCTGGCGGTACCAACTTCGTATTCTCGGCCATCGATGGCGCGGGCGAAGTGGTGGCACCGGTTCGCTTGCCAGCTGAAACAAGGGATTTAGCGAAAAGCTTGGCGACGATCATCGAGGGGTTCACACAGGTCGCTCAACAAGTCCCTCGCAAACCCGTGGCGATCAGCTTTGCGTTTCCTGGACCAGCGGATTACCCACGCGGAATCATCGACAATGTCGGTAATTTACCGGCCTTCGCAGGCGGGGTCGCGCTGGGACCGTTCCTGGAAGAGCAACTCGGTTTACCCGTCTTTATCAACAACGATGGTGACTTGTTCGCCTATGGCGAAGCGATCGCGGGTTTGCTGCCATACGTCAATCAAATGCTGGAACAATCGGGCAGTCCCAAACGCTACCGAACGCTGTTTGCCCTTACTCTAGGAACCGGACTCGGTGGCGGGTTGGTTCACAATGGGGAACTGTTCATCGGCGATAATTCAAACGCTAGCGAGGTATGGCTGCTGAGGAATAAACGCAGGCCAGAAAGCTTTGCCGAAGAAGGGGCTTGCATCCGCGCCGTTCGTGGCAGTTACGCTCGAATCACAGGAACATCGATGGATGATGCCCCGACGCCCCAAGTGATCGCTGCCATTGCCGCAGACCCACAATCCGGCAATCAGCAAGCCGCCATCACCGCGTTCGCAGAATTGGGCGAAGTCGTCGGTGATGTGTTGGCCAATGCGATCACGCTGCTGGACGGCCTCGTGGTCCTTGGTGGCGGAATTTCAAACGCTCATCGCCTTTTCATGCCATCGGTGGTCAGCGAAATGCAGAGCAAAATACTCACATACGATGGTCGCACGATGGACCGAATCGTGCAACGAGTATTCAACTTAGAATGCGCCGAGCAAACCCAGGCATTCCTTCGAGGCGAGACCAAGATCATCTGCATTCCCGACAGCGATCGAGAATTGTCCTATGACCCGTTGAAACGCATCGCAATTGGTGTCAGTCGCTTAGGAACAAGCAAGGCTGTTTCCGTAGGAGCCCATGCGTTTGCGCTCCATGCGATTGATCGTTCCTAAGGCGGCTTACTTTTTGAGTCGCAACACCGCGTCGGCGTATCGTTGGCCCAACAACAGTTGGCTGGCGGCATCGAAGTGGGTTCCTTCATCCCAGGTTTTCGTGCCTTGGGATGAAACGAATCCAAATGGTGGGCCGCTGTTGCCGATCGCTTGCAAAGCGGTACGCACTTTGTCGCGTTTGCCGTTGTCGAAGACCTCGCCTACGACCACCGGCAAGTCGTCGACGCCAACCTCTTTCTTGATCCGGTCAACCAATACGTGGAACCGCTCTTGGTAGGTTTCCGGGTTAGAGTTTTTGTCTGCCTCGCCTTGATGCCAAAGCAGACCTTGAATATGAAAGTCGTGATTTTGGCGTTTCAAGTCTTCGGTTGCCAGGCGAATCGTTTCACAGAAATTGCGATAACATTCGCCTTGGGTTTCAGGTTTCCCGGACTCACCGGGGTTCCAATCCACTCGCAAACTCGTACCGCCCTTGGATCCTTTGATCAGCGCTATCTTTTGATGGGGGGCGGCTTGCAAAATCGCATTTGCGAACCCAATCTCCGGTCCAAAGGTTGGCGAGGGAAATCCGCCTTTGTACTTCGGCGGAATACTGAATCCAGGCGCAAGCGGTTTCCAACCGTCACTTGATCGCGGTGGATTTCGATAGTAGATGATCGCATTGGACAATGGACGACGCTGTGAGAGAGTCAACTCGCTCACCTGACCGCGGCCATCCATATTGGATTGGCCGGCTAGCAGATAGATGTCATACGAATCAGCCCAAGCGGATCCGCTGAAACCCCAAGTCCAAGCGATTAGAAGATAACAGGCAAAGGTCAGCCGAACGACACGATAGGTTTTCATTTGATCGTAACACTACCCTTTAACTTGACACCTTCGACACCCGAGCAATCGCTGACCATGATATCGAACTGACCTGGTTCGACCACCCATTGGTTGTCACGATTTAGCATTCTAAAGTCCCGTTTTGGCAATAGTTTGAAACTCACCTCTTTGGTTTCACCCGCCTTGATCGACACTCGCTCGAACCCCCGCAGCAGTTGTTCAAACGGTGCCACCGAGGCCACCACGTCTTTGACGTACAATTGAACCACGGCGTCACCATCGTAGTCGCCCGTATTGGTGACATCGCAGGTCACATGGATCTCCCCATCCGCATCCAATTCTTGGGGGCTGATCTTTAGGTTCTCGTATTCAAACGAGGTATAGCTTAGCCCATAGCCGAAGTAATACAGCGGACCGAGCACGCGAGTCGTCCCCCAGCCATTGGGGTCGTGGCGTGCTTCTTGCTTGGCCCATGCGCCATTGCGATGGGGCACAGCCAAGGGGATTTGCCCTACGGTTTTCGGGAACGTGATTGGCAACTTTCCACCAGGATTATTGGCGCCGAAGATCGTTTCCGCCACGGCTTGCCCGACTTTTTCGCCACCATGCCAGCTGACCAAAATTCCGTCCGCATTGCGGTCGATCCAATTGATCGAAGCGGCGCGTCCGATCATCAGTACGACAATGACCGGTTTTCCCGTCTTGACCATTTCCTGTACCAACAAATCTTGATGTCCAGGTAGGTTCAAATCGGTGCGCGAGCGAGATTCGCCCACGGTATCATCGTTGTCTCCCATGACGGCGATAATGATGTCTGCGCTCTTCGCCGCTTCGATTGCCTTGTCGAGCTTGGCCTGCTCTTCTTCATTGGGCGGCTGAGGCAAAATTCCAGAACCGGGGAAGGTGGCATCGTAGTAATCCACTCCTTGGCTATAAATCACGCTGGCCTGTTCACCCAAGAACGCCTTGATACCAGCCAAGGGTGTAATCACGTCGGACGTGCCGGGCCCATAGCGGCTAATCATTGGGATCACATCATCCGCCGCAGGCCCGGTGACAAAAATGGTGCCGCATGTTTTTGGGTCGACCGGTAAGACATCCTCATTTTTCAGCAGCACCATCGCTTCTCGAGCTGCCCGAAGGGTCATCTCTTCATGAGCTTTGCAGTGAACGATCGATGGCGCTGCATCGGGATCGACAAACGGTTTGTCAAATAAACCTAGCTCGAACTTGACTCGCAACACATCGCCAACACGCGAGTTGATGGTGTCTTCGCTAATTCGGCCATCTTTCACGACTTTGCGCAGTGGAAGAATGAAGTCCTCTGCCCTTTTGAACGTCGTTCGGACATTCATACCTGCGTTGACCGCTTGAGCAATAGCGTCTTCAAAATCTACCGCAACCTCGTGTTGCTCATGCAAACGAGAAACGGCACCGCTGTCGGAAACGACGTAACCTTTGAACCCGTAATCGCCTCTTAGTAGTTCCGTCAGAAAATAGCGGCTACCCGTGACAGGGATGCCATCGTAGGTGTTGTAGGAACTCATCGCTCCTTTTGGATGTGCAAGCGCGAAAACCTTTTGGAACGGGTGCAACAAAATCTCTTGCATATCCCGAAACGGGATCTGTGGATCGGTGCGAGCGCGACCATCCCGGCCTCCGTGCGGGGTGCTATAAGCCGCGAAGTGCTTAACGGTTGAACCGACACCCTGCGACTGAAGCCCAAGTGTCTGTTGCGTCCCCAGTTCGCCGACCAGGAAGGGTGACTCGCCATAGCATTCGATCGTCCGGCCCCATCGCGGATCGCGGACGACATCAAGGATAGGCGAATAGATATTCGAGTAGCCCAATGCCTTGGCCTCTTTGCCTGTAATCTCGCCAATGTGCCGAACCAGATCACGATCCCAAGTCGCACCGATCCCAAGCTGACTCGGGAAGTTGCTGGCGCGGGTATGGCACAGCCCTCGAATCCCTTCGTTGGTAAAGTCAACGGGAATGCCAAGCCGGGTTTCTTCGATGAACCAACGCTGAATCAAGTTCAGCAAATCGGCATGTTCGCGGTGCCCCGTCATGTCCATCACTTCACGAACGCCATTGCAGTGTTCGTCAATGTTTGCAATCCCATCTTTCCAAACACGATTCTTCCAGTCGGCGGTCGGATGAGTCGTTCTGAGAACTCGCTTGTGCCCATAGATGGTTCCCATCTGAGCGGTTTTTTCGTCCATCGTCATACGGTCGAGCAGGTCGGCAACGCGCTCGTCGATGGGAAGTTCAGGATTCTCATACGGATCCATCTCTCCGTTCTTGTTTCGATCAATCCAATTTTCATGGTAGATTCCGTCCGCCTTCGTCCAGTCGGCTAGCGACAGTAAACAGGCAAAAACAATAAGCAGCTTCATCTTTCGCACAATACACTCTCTCGCAATTTTCTCGCAGGTTAAATCGTCCGTACCCCATGCCACCCCATCGTGACGGGCCCACCGTGAAGGGCCCACCGTGAAGGGGCCACTGTCCACATCCGCTTCGTCACACAAACTCGCTCATTGACATACAATCAGTCTACCACTTTTAGCTCGGTCCATCATCGCCTGCTTCCATCGCAATCCTAGACCGAATAAGACGAAGTGATCTGGAACGACGAACCATTCAGGATGGCCGTGGTGGATCTTGTTGTCTCGACTCAGCGGACACGCTTGTGAGGATCCAGAATACTTAGCAGGATACATTATGTCGAAAAAAGGGATTCTGAGGCAAGAATGCCAAGAGTATCCACACGACTTTCGACAACAACCTCTACTTCAATGTCGAGCCGCGGTCGACAGCCCCCCATGCGATCGTTGGCGAGCCACTCTTCGCAGCGCCCGGCCGAGCGGGCACGCGTTTGGATAGGGTGGACAAGAAGGCGCTGCTGGGATATCGGCTTTGTCCAAAATCCCCGGCCATCGATCGTAAAAAAAATCCGTGGAAAAACGATCGATGGATTGAAAGAGCTTCAAGACTTTTTTGGGTCGTCCGGTGAAGGGCCGAGCGTTGAACGCGGGGGCTATTGAGCGACGACCTTGATTTCGCTCAGGCTGACGCCTAACATTCGCTGAGCGATCGGTTCAAGCACTTCGCTCGAACCTTGGATATGTAGGGTTTTTTGCACGTGTTGCATCGTTTCGCCAGGTTTCAATGCGGCGGCTGGCGACGAGGTTTCGAGTTCGTAGAACGGTCCAAGAGGCGGTGCGCCGGGCGTTGGAGATCCGTCGTTGTAGGAATTGATCACATCGCCATCGAACGGCTTTTCTTGATGCTCCCACATCGAATTGACATAACCATGCGGCGCATCTTGGACGTTGTACATCACCAAATTCAGCACACCACCATCGGGATCATAGCTGCCCGCGATCCCCTTGGTACGCTGGGGTGAAATACCGATCTTGCCGCGTCGGGTTCCGTCCCCTTTGAAGAATAACACGTCCTCTTTGACCGTCAGGTATTCAGCGGGCACCTTGCCAAAATAGGAGTCGTTCACTTTGGGGCCGAGCGCCGCTTCGTCGCCAGCCTTGAACGGGATCACGACGGTTGTTTGCGGCGATGGGTTATACATGCCTAACATCCAAATCGACGGCAAGCCTGTTTCAGGCGTCCATTCACGCTGGCCACGATTCGTCAAACGATTGTCGGTTTCATAGGCCACGCACTTCGCACCCTGCGGCAAATTGTCAGCACCGATCGCAGCCGCGACCGCTGATTCATCCAGCAATCGAACGGTTCGCTCGATGCCCATTTCAAACTTAGTTCCCGAATGATTCAACATCTCGCAGTCTCGTTGGAACTTCGCCGAATTCGCGGTCTGTTCGACTAACACGAAGGGTTCGGTATCAATCGCCGGCGGTGTTGTCCAATCCTCAAATACAAACTCGGTACCGGGTTGAAAGAACAGCGCAAACTGGCCACCTTCGGGACCGAGCCAAAATCGCTCTTCACCACCAAAAATGTAAATGTGTTCTTCGAGCTTGCCTTTTCGCTCTTCCTCGGACAACAAGCCTGCCGCAATCACTTTACGGTTGATCCACCCAAAGCTTTGCCCGCTCGCTTGGTCGATGGTGCTGGTCATCACTCGGCCTTGATAGGCCGGTGCGACGGCGACAGCAGCATCACCATCGTGTAGTAACACGATCGGGGTATGCGTTTTCAGAAAAGTCAAATCATCTTGAAATTTTGGTGACACGTCGGTCGACTCCTGTGCAAAAGTATCGGTCGTAAATACCAAGCATCCGAAGAGGAGCATGGAAAAAAAGGTTGTAAAGTGGACTGCTTTCATATCATCAAGTTCGCCTTAGAGAGATTGGATTACCACGAAGACCCCCAAGCTTAAACAGTATACCGCATACCGCGTCTTCGTTGGCCTTCCGTTCGATTTTGTCTTATCGATTTCTGCATACTCACTTCCCCCGCCACCGCGTCGCAGACTCACAGAAATAGCTCCAAGCGTTTTTGCAATGAATACTCTTCCTTGCCAACCCCTCTCCTGCAGCGGAATTCATGATCACTCGCAGCGAGCGACCCTGTTTCAACGCCATCGTAAAGAATGGACGTCCCTGCGGGTCCAAGTCCATATCAAAAAGGCTAACAATGTTTGGGTGATCCAAACGTGCCGTGATAGAGGCCTCGCGTAAACCAATCCTAATACCGAAGCCACATCCCTCAAAGTTCAAACACTAATCGGCAAGCGGGAACAATATTTTTTTCGGTCCTTCTCTTAACTTGCTGTCAACCGAATCCGCTACGTTGGCGTTGCTAGGAATGCGTGGTTTGTGTTTCGTTTCAATGACGGCATCCATTTCTTCCTTCAATCGACTTGCCAATTCTTCCACAAAGGGGCGGGCCATCGTTGCGGCGGGATAATTGGGCAACCGAGTGATCGACATCGATTCGGCCTGTAATTCGTCCGTCATGTAGCATTGGTAATCAACACAGGGCCGGTATTGGATTAGACGACCTGGATAGACAGGCGGGACATAAGCCTCGGCGAGCTCGTCATGCTTTTTCCATATGTCGGACATGTTGACAACGGTTCGTGTGGGCGTCTGCGATTGCACCGAACGCCTAAATCGACTTGCGATTCCCGCACGCCACACCCTGGTCCGCTTTCGCAAGGAGCTTAGTTTTGATGCCAGGAACTGCCTCTTATCGCGATGAGATAACAGACAAAAGTTCTGCCAGTGAAATCGGATTCGTTCTAACTCGTAAACTGCCCGGACTTTTGTACTGCGTGTTGTCCAAGGAGCGGTGTTCCAATTGTAGGTCTCAATACAAGCGAGTATAGCTACTTTGTCGCCCTGTTCGAGCAACTGCCGGGCCACCTCGATCGCAGTGGTACCTCCGCTGCAATAGCCAGCAATAAAGTATGGACCGCTGGGTTGCACTTCCTTTAAATCATGAATAAATCGCTTGGCTAACGCTTCGAGCGTATCAGGAATCGGTTCCTTGAAAACACCGGGCGAGTGCAGCCCGTAAACAGGTTGGTCACTGCCCAAACATTCGCTGAGCGCATGATAGACGAGTGTCAGCCCATCGGCGGCAGGCATGCAAAACAGTGGTGGTCGTGTGCCCTCCTCTTGAATCGGAATCAGCGTTGAGATGGATGACGGCATCGAATCATCCCTTGTCGATGCAAGGGAGACTTCCGTAGCGGTCGTTTGGGGATGCGGCAGAAAGCCACCAGCACGAAGTTCCTCGCAACTGTCTTTGACCGCGTCAATGACCGTTTCGATTTGTTCGTCGGTATGTACGGTTGATAAGAAACAATTGTCTTGCCAACCCCGCATGAAAATCCCACGATCGAGCAGGTGAAAGTAGAGTAGATCGGCGTACTGCAACTCGGTGGGAAACGTCATGCGGAACTGGGACGCAAACTGGGCGATCCGAATCGGATAGAGTTCTTTCTCGAAGAACTCGTTCAAACGGTCGGCCAATCGTTCGGTTTTCTTAGTCAATTCTTGTTGCAATTCGGGACCTTCTTCTTTGAGCTTCATCAACACTTGATGAGCTGCGGCCATGGCAAGCGGATGACGAACGAAGGTGCCAGCGAAAAACGTCATGTCGGCGGTCGGATCGGAATCGTCATCGTAACGCCACATGCCGCCATCAAGAGCGTCCATGTAACGAGCCGAGCCCGCGATCGCTCCGATCGGCATACCACCACCGAGTATTTTTCCGTAAGTCGCGATGTCGGCCCAGACGTCAAACAGCTCTTGTACACCGCCCTGAGCCGCCCGAAATCCGGTAATGACTTCGTCCATAATCATCGCAACGTTCGATTCGGCGGTAATTTGGCGGACTTTTTTCAAGAATTCACGCGGCTGCAAAAGCGGGTTCGCACTCTGTACCGGTTCAACCAATACGGCCGCCAACTCGTCGGTATGACTGCGAATGTAATCGAGTGACTCCGGTGCTCCGTAAGGCAATACGATCACATCGCCAAGTAAGCTCGACGGAACGCCGGGCGAGGCGGGTGAGGTTCGCCAATTCCCGGCAACTTGGTTGCATCGCATCAGCACTTCGTCAAAGTTGCCGTGATAATCTTGGTTGAAAAAGATGACTTTCGATTTGCCAGTTACCGTACGAGCAATTCGAAGCGCTCCCATCACGGCTTCGGAACCTGTGTTACAAAACGTTGCTCGATCTTTGCGAGTCAGATCGCACAATAGCTGAGCCACTTCACCGGCGAGCGGTGATTGCGGCCCCACTTCGATGCCGCAGTCGAGTTGTTTCTTAATCGTATCGGTAAGGAATGCTGGTGATTGGCCAAACAAGTTCAACCCGAATCCCATCGCGATATCGATATACTCGTTTCCGTCGATGTCCCATAATTGCGAACCTGCCGATTTGGAAACCGTGATTTGGTAAACCATCGATTTCCACATCCGACGGTAGCAGGCAACGCCGCGAGGATCGGCAAAGTGTTCGCGATGGCGTTCGGAGTGAGCTTTCGATTTGGCCGTCTTTGCGGTTAGGCGTTTGATCAGTGCGTCGAGATGAGCTTGTTGGTTTGCCGTCAATTCACTGCTGGGACTACGCCGCAGCGGTTTGTAAGGGCCGAATCGTTTCGTGTCCTTTTTTTGGCCAGAATTCTCCGATACGGGGACGCCCTCTCGGTCGCTTGATGAATTTGCTAGTTTTCGCGAACCGATGGGTCCCTCTAGCAATTGCAATTGCATCGCCATCAACTCGTTTTGCTGAGCAATGATCTGCTCCAGACCAATGCCGGCTCCCAATCCACTCGATTGGCGCGAAGCATCAGTGATTTGATGCGGTATTAGCCCAGCGGCGATCGCTTGTCCGTTTGTTGCCGGTGCCGCCGTCATGGACGGAGGTACGACAGGACCATTTGTGGGGCCACCTAAGTCCAACGTCGGCGTTCCCGCAATCCGACCGCTGGGAGCCGCATCGACTTCGACTAGCGGTACAAGGTAGCCGATCAATGCGTCAAACGAAGCCAAATCCTCGATCATTTGACGAAACGTGACTTTGACCCCCAACGATTGTTTGATGCGTTGACTGAACTGGATCAAAAACAACGAGTCAAAGCCGAGTTCGAGAAAGCTGGCATTCCGATCAAGATCCGCTAAATCCATCCCACTCGACGACCGTAAAATCTCGGCGAGTTTGAACTCGACGGCAGAATGTTTTGTTTCAGTCTTCATAGGAGAGGCGGAAAAGATCGATGGCGGAGCGAACGGTTTGGGGTAGTCGTATCCACAGTATAGCTGCCCAATCGAATAGTTCTAATGGCCAGGAAAAGAATGGACATTTCCGCAGAATTTCATCGCTCGCATCCCCCCCCGATGCGGCTGCAGAACCTTAAGACATGAGCGAAAGTCGCATCTCAAATTGTCATTCCATCTTCACAAGTTTCCTACGAAAAAACCTCTCAATCGATTCTGGCGGCGACACAAACGAACTCAAGATCCACTGCGAAACGCTTCAAGTTGCTCGCGCATTATCTGCAGTTGCTGGGCAATCAATTGTTGGGTTGTTAAATCTTGAGCTGGCATCGGTTCCGTTTTTTCTTGTACGTGGGTTTCCGAAAATTTCTCGACCGGCGGCCCCAGACCGTCGACCCAGTAGCGATCCTTTTCGAACGGGTACGTAGGCAGGTGCAGTCCGGATCTTGCTTCACCTCGATAGAGCGACTTCCAATCGACCTCGACACCCGATTGCCACAATCGACCGATGGATGCCCAGGCATGTTCAGCTGAAGTTACGGATTGTTGCGGGTGGGGCAGGAGTGGCTGCGTGAGTCGAATGGGTGATTTCGAAGCGGATTGACGCACCAATCCGCTTAACGCTTGGCCTGGTCCCACTTCAACGACGACGGCATCAGGTTGTGCCAACTCGGTCACACGGGTCACGGCGTCGGAGAAGCGGACGGTTTCTAACAGATGGGCTGCCCAGTAGTATGGATCGGTAGCTTGGTCATCGCTGAGTACTTCTCCGCTGACGGACGATACAATTGGAATCGTCGGAGCCGATAGCGGAATCGCCTTCATGTGCTCGGCGAATGGTGCCACGGCGGGCTTCATCATCGCCGAGTGAAAGGCGTGCGAGGTATGCAGCCGCTTGCATACGATCGATTTCTTCTCCAACTTTCGCTCCAGTGCATCGAGTTGCTCTTCGGGGCCGGCAACCACACACAATTGCGGGCTGTTGACTGCTGCAATCGAGACACGACGAGGCAGATATCTCTGGACATCCTCGGCTGACGTGCGAATGGCCATCATGCCTCCCTCCGGCATCGCTTGCATCAACTCACCCCGAATCGCAACCAAACGCAGTGCATCGGAAAGCGTAAAGACTCCGGCGATCGTTGCGGCGACGAATTCACCCACGCTATGTCCGACCATGCTCTCGGGACGAATACCGAGCGATTCGAGCCATCGAGCGAGCGAATAGCAAAGACAAAACAGAGCCGGTTGCGCGATGTTCGTTTGATTGAGCTTTGCCGCGGTTGTTTCATCGGCGTTGTCACGAAAGACCAAATCTCGAAGATCAAGCTTGCGGTCGGCTGAGAGAAAATCGAAACAGGCATCCAAATGCGTTTTCAGAACGGGCTCGGTGTCATACAGCTCTTTGGCCATCCTCGGATGCTGTGACCCTTGACCAGGAAATATAAACACGATCGATGGCGAAGCGACCGCCGGACGAAGTGACTCGACTGGCTGAGGTCTTTGCAAGCCTTCGATCAGCGATTCGACCGACTCAGCCGTGACCGTAGTACGGTAATCAAACCGAGCTCGACGCATCAAAGTACACGCCAAGTCGGCGAGTGATGTCTTAGGATGCTGGATCAAAAAATCCGCCAACCGTTTACGCTGGTTCAAAAGCGCCGTAGGTGTTTTCGCTGAAAGCGTGATCGGGTTTAGCGTTCGCCTACTCCGTTGTCGTTTTTGCCCCGTTGGCTCTCGCAAAATCACATGAGCGTTCGTGCCACCGACCCCAAACGCACTGACGCCAGCGATCCGCGGACCTTTCGTTTGCCAGGGCACCAATTTCGTATTGACCCGAAAAGGACTATTTTCAAAATGGATGTTGGGATTCGGTTTGTCAAAATGAAGGCTCGCCGGAATCAATGCGTCGCGCACCATGAAGGCGGCTTTTATCAGTCCTGCCATACCGGCGGCAACATCAAGATGACCGATGTTTGTTTTGACCGATCCGATCGGACACGCACCAACATCCGCACAGCGATCGCGGAACGCACGTTCGAGTGAGCGGATTTCTACCGGGTCGCCGATGAACGTTCCAGTGCCATGCGTTTCGACGTAACCGATGTCGTTCGCCGACACGCCCGCCTGCTGCATCGCCATTTCGATCACTTCCGCTTGTCCACTAACCGATGGTGCTGCGAACCCTGTCTTCACAGCTCCATCGTTGTTGATTGCGGTCGCAGCGATCACGGCGTAAATGGAATCGTTGTCGCGACGAGCGTCCGACAATCGCTTTAATGCCACGACCCCCACACCTTCTCCGAAAACGGTTCCGTTTGCATCGGCATCAAAGGCGCGAACCTGCCCGCTGGAGGAATGAATCATCCCCTCAACCGCAATGTAGCCATGTCGGTTTTCTAAATCGACACTGACTCCGCCAGCCAATGCCATCGTGCATTGACCAGCAAGCAATGATTGGCAAGCCAATTGGATGGCAACCAGCGAGGTCGAACATCCCGTTTGTACCGTCAGCGCCGGACCACGTAGATCCAGACAATGCGAGACGCGGGTGGCTAAGAAATCCTTTTCATTTCGCAACAGCACTTCAAAGTTGACATCGGGCTGTGTGGCGTCAATCGCTTGCTGAATCAAATCGCGATACCCGTTCGGTCTCGATCCAGCAAAGACACCGATCCGCCGCCGCTGCGCATCGGCAAAGTCGTACCCCGCATCTTCAAGCGCCGTCCATGCCGATTCCAAAAAGAGCCGATGCTGAGGATCGGTAAGCATCGCTTCACGTGGGCTGAATCCAAAAAAGGACGCGTCGAATTGATCGATGCCATCGAGCGTTGCCACTACAGGAACATAACCTTCGTCTTGGTAAATCGAACTTGGGACACCATGATCGGCCAATTCCTGAGATGAAAATCGGCGGATCGACTCTACCGAATTCCTCAAGTTGTCCCAAAACGCTTCGGCTGAATCCGCTCCCGGAAAGCGAGCCGCGATGCCCACGATGGCAATAGCATCCGAGTCTTCACGATCGTCCTTGGCCGGCCTTGAGTCACCGCGTGGCGAGACAACCCGAGCGGGCACCGAACCACTCAAAAACTCAGCCAACAGCGGGATGGTTGGATATTCAAACAAGTCAACGATCGCGAATGGCTTGGGAAACTTTCCTTGTAGTTGTCGCTCCATTTCCAACAACATCAACGACTGACCGCCTTGCTCGAAGAATGAAGCGTTGTAGGAAACGGCCTCGGTACCGAGTAACGTTTGCCATACTTCCGCAATCGTTCGTTCAGCGTCACTGGCCGCTGAGCGGACGTCTACTTGCGGGCCGATTCGCTCAATCGCTCGATCGAGTGACGGTAAGGAATCAAGGTCAAGTTTCCCGTTGATGGTTAACGGAATCGTGTCGATGGGGACGAAGTACGATGGGATCATGTACTCGGGCAGGTTGACCGCCAAATGACGACGAAGCGATTCAGCCAACAACGTTTGTTCTGGTTTCGCCACAACATAAGCAGCCAGAACTGGACCAGCCTGTGAAAGGGAATCCTGCCATGAGGGATCTTCGCTACAAACGATCACAATGCACTGGGCGACAGCGGCGTGTTGTTGTAGCCTCGCTTCGACTTCACCTAGTTCAATTCGAAAACCACGTAGTTGGACCTGCCTATCGATACGTCCGTGATACTCAAGTTCGGTCTCCCCACATTCGTTCGTCCGCAGACGCCCTAGGTCGCCCGTTCGATAGTACCGCACGCGTTTACCATCGGGCACCGCATCGGACTCACCTTCAAATGATTGAAGCGTAACGAAACGCTCATCATTGAGCTGCGGACGATTCAAATAACCGCGTGCCACACCGGGACCAGAAACATAGATTTCACCGACTTGTCCATCGACTACCCGGTTTTGGTTCTGATCCAAAACAGACAAGCTTAGATCGGGGATCGGAACTCCGACGCAGCTACTTGTTTCACTTTGTACATCGGAGGCGGTGACATGCCGATAAGTCACATGAACCGTCGTTTCAGTAATCCCATACATGTTGATCAGCTTGGGAGAATCGTCACCATGCCGATCCACCCAATCGTGAAGCGAGCTAAACTCCAACGCTTCGCCACCAAAGATAACGTAACGCAGGGAGAGTGGCTGATCGCGATCGAACATCGCTTCATCGGCAATCATCAATTGCCGAAACGCGGACGGAGTTTGGCTCAAAACCGTCACACCTTGTTCAATGAGTAAGCGATAGAAGTCGCGAGGCGATCGGCTAACGGCGTAGGGTAGGATCACCAATCTGCCGCCGTAGAGCAGAGCGCCCCAAATCTCCCAGACTGAAAAATCAAACGCAGCGGAATGAAACAGTGTCCAGACGTCGTTTCCATCGAAACCAAACCATTTCTCGGTTTGCTGAAAGAGCCGAGTGACGTTGTGATGCTCGACCAAGACGCCTTTGGGAATCCCCGTTGAACCAGAAGTATAGATGACGTAAGCCAGGTCATTTGGACCAACGTCGACGTTTGGGTTGGCATCCCAGCGCGAGTCAGATGCTGTGATCGACGCGTCAGCTAGCAGAACTTGGCTGTCATTCGGGATGTTGAAGCGATCTGCCAATTCGTGATTGGTGACTATCGAAGTGGCCTGGCAATCCTCGATGATGAAACCGAAGCGGGCGGGCGGCACGGTGGGGTCGATCGGAACGTATGCTGCTCCCGCTTTGAGAATACCGAGGATGGCCGCAATCAATTCGATGTCGCGCGGCAAACACAGTGCTACCAAATCGCCTGCTTTGACGCCACGCTCGGTCAATTGGTTGGCGATTCGATTCGCAATGCGGTTCAGTTCACGATACGTCCACGATCGACTCGCCGACACAACCGCAACCGATCCGCTCGACGAAGCGGTTTGTTGTTCAAACCAATGATGAAGACATTTGTATTGCATGGCAGCGATTATAATTAAACGTTTGTCGATGATGTCGCCAGCGCGGCGAGGTGATAACCGAATGAGTGCAGACTCTATCGATCCGTTTGCCAACGGAGAGATTCGCCGCCGTTTTGTGATCGTCCGAGGCCCGACCGTTGCTTTGAGTATTTGTTTGTAGCGTTGCATGAAGAATTCTCAGGCGGAAAGTCCCTTTCACTGGAAACGGGTACACTTTCCGACTATTGTATTGGCGAACATTACCCAATGGTCTTTCTTAAAATGTAAACTTGGTCATTCCGTTGAGCCCAGCCCACCAATCGTTCATTGCCGTACCCGAAAAGGCATTTTTGCGATGACTAGAGAGCAAACGACCTCGTTCGAGCAGGGGGATGTGGCCACTTTGGGTGCGCGGTTTGTCTTTGATGGTCCCGTGGGAGAGGTTCTACGTCGTCGTTTTATTGAGGATCGAGATAACGAGACACTGGGCTCAAAGTTCAGACTCTACTATCGATTTAGACCGCTCCTACCCATTTTCGTGCGTCAATGGCTGCAAAAGTGGCGAAACCAATCGATCAAAGTGCCGCCATCGTGGTACATCCCGAGCGGAATGGTTTCTGACTTGCAGGCCGCGATTGAACAGAATTCCGATTGCCGAGTCATCCATCCTTGGCCTGATCGCTTTGAAATGGCTGTCTCGCTGACACATGATGTTGAGACGAAACAGGGGATGCAAGGCATCGAGCGAATCGCCAAGATGGAAGAGGATCGTGGACTTAGGTCTGCTTGGAATTTGGTGCCTTACAAATACAAAGTGGATCTTGGGTTTGTCAGGGAACTGAAGCAGCGTGGGCATGAGGTTGGCGTTCAAGGCTACAACCATGACGGGCGACTTTTTGAATCGAAGCGTATGTTTCAACGTCGCATTGGGCCAATTAATGAATCGATTCGTGCCTATGGAGCCAAGGGTTTTCGGTCGCCGATGGTTCACCGAAATTTGGCTTGGATGCAGCAGCTCGATATCGATTACGATACGTCAACGTTTGACATCGATCCGTTTCAAGCGATGCCGGGCGGCGTGGGAAGTGTCTGGCCGATCATCGTCGGAAAGTTTGTTGAACTGCCCTACACTCAACCACAAGATCACACGCTGCTTGTTTCGCTGGGCGAACAGAGCCCTCAAATCTGGATTGACAAGTTTCAATTTTTGCGCAAATTAGCGGGGATGGCTATGGTCATCACCCATCCCGATTATCTTGATTCGGCTGCACGGCTTGATGTCTATCGAGAGTACCTGGATTTTGTCGCCGAGCAAACCGATTGCTGGAACGCCCTACCCCATGAAATCACCACGTGGTGGAGGAATCGCGATAAGATGTCGATCGTGGGCGAAGGTGATTCATCGCGAATTGTCGGTGCCGGATCGGAAAGAGCACGAGTGGTGCAACTATGCGATTTCAGAGTAGACCCGTAGTGGATCTTGTTAAAGATCCCTGTCCGCCAGGATCTTTAACAAGATCCACTACTCTAAGGTTCCATGCTGACAAAGCGTTAACCAGCCGCTTCGCTTTCTTCGACGCTGGGGCAGGTGCAAACCAAATGACGGTCGCCGTAGGTGTTATCGATACGGCCGACGGTTGGCCAGAACTTGGCGTCTCGAAGCCACTCGGTTGGCCATGCCGCTTGCGACCGCGAATAGCCGTGCGGCCAATCATCACTGCCGATCGCATCGACGGTATGCGGCGAATGTTTTAACGGGTTGTCTTCGCGATCCATCTCTCCCTTTTCAATTGCGGCAATCTCTTTGCGAATGGAGATCATCGCATCACAAAAACGATCAAGCTCTGCCTTCGATTCGCTCTCGGTCGGTTCGATCATCAATGTCCCGGGCACTGGCCATGACATCGTCGGCCCATGAAAACCGTAATCCATCAACCGCTTAGCAATATCATCGATCTTGATACCCGATGATTTTTCGAAAGGTCGGCAATCGAGAATAAACTCATGAGCGACACGTCCGTTCTTGTCGGTGTACAGGACGTCATAATCGTTCTTCAAACGATCGGCCATGTAGTTGGCATTGAGTATCGCCACCTGAGTCGCCTTTTTGAGACCAGCCGAGCCCATCAAAGCGATGTAGACGTAGCTAATCATTAAAATGCTCGGGCTACCGTAGGGAGCAGCCGAAACGGGACCGATGGCAAACTCACCTGCGGTATCGGGACGTTCGACGGGATGTCCCGGCAAAAACGGCACCAATTGCTCAGCCACACCGATCGGCCCCATTCCTGGACCACCACCACCGTGTGGAATGCAAAACGTTTTGTGTAGGTTCAAGTGACAAACATCGGCGCCAATCCGCCCTGGACTTGTCAAGCCAACTTGCGCGTTCATGTTGGCACCATCCATGTAAACTTGCCCGCCATTGTCATGAATGATCGCACAGACTTCTCGAATCGTCGACTCGAAGACGCCATGCGTGGATGGATAAGTAATCATCAGGGCCGATAGATGCTCCGCATGCTCGGTCGCCTTCGCTTTCAAATCATCCACGTCAATATCGCCGCGTTGGTTGCATTTGATACCGACGACTTTCATCCCAGCCATCACCGCCGAAGCGGGATTGGTTCCATGAGCCGATGTGGGAATCAAGCAAACCGTGCGAACGTTTTCGCGGCCTTCTTGCCGGGCTTGATGTTCATGGTAAGCACGGATGACAAGTAGCCCCGTGTATTCGCCTTGGGCACCCGAGTTGGGCTGCAAACTAACGGCTGAAAAACCGGTGACTTCACAAAGCCAGCGTTCGAGTTGGCGGAACATGTGGGTGTAGCCACGCCATTGCGTGTCAGGTGCAAATGGATGCATTTGAGAAAACTCAGGCCAAGTCACCGGGATCATTTCGCTGGTCCCGTTAAGTTTCATCGTGCAGGAACCAAGCGGAATCATGGAATGGGCGAGCGACAAATCGCGGCCCATTAACTTGAAGATATACCTCAGCAGTTCCGTTTCACTGTGATAGACATTGAAGACCTCTTGGGTCATGAACTCGCTCGTTCGCCTCATCGCTCCGAAGTCGGACATGCCATCGGCGTCCGCTTCAGCCAATAAGTCATCAATATCGAAACCGGTATAGTGGCCGAAATTAAACGCAGCCAACAAATCGGCCACCAACGCTCGGTCGGCGGTTTCGTCGAGCGTTACACCCAAAGTCCCATCGGCATATTCACGCAAGTTGATGTGCCGTTCGCGAGCGGCGTCGGCCACTTGACGAGCGGCATGAACACGCCCTTTGCCCAAGCGAATACGCAGGGTGTCGAAAACCGGGCCGTCATCAAGGGTGGTGTGGCCGAGTCGATCGAGTCCCTTGACCAGCGCCGATGCAAAGCCTTGCGTTCGTTGTGCGATTTGGCGCAGCCCGTCGGGACCGTGGTAGACTCCGTAGAAAGAGTTGATAATCGCCAGCAAGGCCTGTGCCGTGCAAATGTTACTGGTCGCTTTGTCACGGCGAATGTGTTGTTCACGCGTTTGCATCGCCATCCGCAAAGCCCGGTTGCCGTGCGAATCTTTGGATACGCCGATAATCCGACCGGGTAACTTGCGAGCATATTTTTCATGAGTGGAAATGAACGCCGCATGGGGGCCGCCCAAACCCATCGGCACGCCAAAACGTTGCGCCGATCCGATACAAACGTCGGCTCCCCATTCACCGGGCGGCATCAACATGGTCAGTGCCAAGATGTCCGCAGCAGCGACCACTAGCGTACCGTGCTGCTTGGCCTTCGCCGTCAATTCACGATAGTCATTGATCCGTCCATCAGTGGTTGGATATTGCACCAATAGCCCACACAAACCGCCTTGTCCATGATCAAAATCAATTTCACTAATCGGCCCAACCTTTAAATCAACGCCTAAACCTTCCGCCCGCGTTTCGAGCAGCGCCAAGGTTTGTGGATGACAATCGTCACTTGCCCAAAAACCGATTTTTTTGTGAGCTGCGATCGAAACACACATGCCCATCGCCTCGGCTGCCGCGGTCGCCTCATCAAGTAAACTGGCTCCGGCAAGTGGCAACGCCGTTAACTCCGCAATCATCGTTTGAAAATTCAATAACGCTTCGAGACGCCCTTGGGCAATCTCGGCTTGGTAAGGCGTGTATTGTGTGTACCAACCGGGGTTTTCCAACACGTTGCGCAGAATCACCGGTGGAGTGACCGTGCCGGTGTAACCCATGCCGATACAAGAGCGATACACCTTGTTCTTTTCAGCAATCATTTTCAGAGCCGACAAAAACTCGTGCTCGCCACGCGGGTCTGGGATATCGAGTTCGGACTCGAGTCGAATGTCTGCTGGAACGGTCGCATCCGTGAGATCCTCGAGGGTCGAAAACCCAAGGCTCTCAAGCATGCTGGTAATCTCTCCATCGGACGGGCCGATATGCCGCCGGATAAAGCCGTCTCCAAAATCGAGTCGACTTTGGGGATCGGCGTCACCGAGATGAATACCAGAACTTTGCGGAACATTTGGGGCGGCGTTCTTTTGGGGAGCAATACTCATTAGATCGGTCTGTCAAAGTGAGAGAGGAATTAGCAGTCGATTCAGATCGGGCCGTGATAGCATAAGCTACGTGCTTCTTTCGTCAAACCATGTGGCAAATGGCGCGTGATTAATCACCCTTTGTACCGATCGCCACAAAGCCGCCGGGCGGGAAGAAGTGGTAACCATGCAGCAAGGATTGGCCGTCGGCAGTCACTCGTTCGATGCGGTCGATCTTCCAACCACAGTGGACCAAGTCGGCTGCTAATTCGCGTCGGCTAAAACGGTGCATGAACATCTTGCTCAAACCGCGATAACTGTAGATGTAATCACCGAATTCGTGTTCGGAATGAAATCGAGACCGCAAATAGCTTCCAATGACCCGCTGTGGGCCCTTAGGCTCGCGTAGTACGGCCCAGCGGTTATGGACATGCACAACCAACTTGCCTGCTGGTCTCAAGATACGCGCGACGTGCCTCAACAATTGTTGACGATATTGGCGACCTTTGATCATCCCCAATGTGCTAAACATGCAAATGGCGTGGTCGATGCTGTGATCGGCAAAACCATCAAGTTCGACCAAGTTGGCACGGACTGCGTGAACGCTTCCTCGTAATTCGGCAGTGCGAGACTTTTCCAACATGACCTCCAGCATTCGATTGCTTAGATCGACGCCGATCACCTCATAGCCGCGGCTCGCTAATGGCAGGGCCACTCGCCCGCTGCCGCAGCCAAGATCGAGGATCGAAACTGAATTTGCTAGAGAATTATCCAAATTGAGAAGCGGAAATTCGCCTGCGACGATTTGTTGGTCCAAACGACAAAGTGGCGTGTCCGCCACAAATGCGTCGTAATGGTCGGCGATCGTCCGTTCGTTGACGTAATCCCAAGTTCCAGGCGAAACGCCGAGCGGGCGACGCCAAAGAGGCAAACGAGTGGGTTTCGGGGGCTGGTTCAATGAGGGCACAACTTCCTATAATCGCTGCAGAGACTCGAAATCAGATTTTGAGAATCGTTCAGAAAAAGAGTTAAAACAGTCCATTTTATTTGATGCCGGCCAGCGACAGGGTCAGGCCCCCATCACCGCAGGAGAAAGAAACAGTGGCTATTCGAGTTGCAATTAATGGTTTCGGTAGAATCGGTCGTATGGTTTTCCGCTCGTCCGTCCTTCGCGACGACATCGAAGTGGTTGCCATCAACGACTTGTTGGACGTCGATTACCAAGCTTACATGTTGAAGTATGATAGCGTCCATGGTCGTTTCAATGGCGACGTTTCCACGAAGGGCGGCAACCTTGTCGTTAACGGGAAAGAAATTCGCATTACTGCCGATACCGATCCATCCAAGTTGGCTTGGGGCGACATCGGTGCGGATATCGTCGTCGAATCGACCGGTTTCTTTTTGACAAAGGAATCTGCACAAGGTCACATCGACGCCGGTGCCAAGAAGGTTGTCATGTCGGCACCCCCCAAAGATGACACACCGATGTTTGTCATGGGCGTCAACTGCGATACCTACGCGGGCCAACAATTTGTCTCCAACGCATCGTGTACCACCAACTGCTTGGCTCCTTTGGCGAAGGTTCTCAACGACAGCTTCGGCATCAAGCGAGCGTTAATGACGACCGTTCACGCGACAACCGCAACCCAAAAAACGGTTGACGGACCTTCGAAGAAGGATTGGCGTGGAGGTCGTGGCATTTTGGAAAACATTATTCCATCGAGCACCGGTGCCGCCAAAGCCGTTGGCAAGGTCATCCCTGAGCTCAACGGCAAACTCACCGGCATGGCATTCCGCGTCCCAACCTCGGACGTCTCGGTCGTCGACTTGACCGCGGAATTGGTAAAGGGTGCTAGCTACGAAGATATCTGCAAGGCATTCAAGACCGCTTCGGAAGGCAAGATGAAGGGCATTCTTGGCTATACCGACGAGAACGTCGTGTCGACCGATTTCCGTGGCGAATCGCGTACCTCCGTATTCGATGCGACAGCCGGAATCCAACTTGACGATACCTTTGTCAAACTGGTTTCCTGGTACGACAACGAATGGGGTTACTCCTGCAAAGTCCTCGACCTGGTTGCTAAGATCGCTGACTAGTTTGTCATGGGCAAAAGCATCCATCTCAATAACGGAAAGGCTCGGCGGAAACGTCGAGCCTTTTTTTTGTCTTTTATTGACCGACACCCGCGATGCGATCTTGAACATGACCGCCGGGTCGTCACCAGCCAGTTTGGCGGGGCGAGCGATTTTGGATTCTATCGCTGAGGCTGCGGGGGCAGCGCCCTGCCATTCACTCCGGACACCTCCTCGATCCAGCCAATCGGCCCCCATACCGGCTTGACGACGAAAAGGAATCCTCTTTCCTACCATTGACTTTGCGGTCGGTAGCTGTCTATGATACGAGGATGAACCAAACGTCACTCCTCCTATCGCTGCTCCTGATTCCACGTTTACGTGGCGGCGATGAGGGTTTGTTTCGACCATAATTTTGGTCAATCTTTGAAAACACACGAAACCCGAGTCGCTAAGCGACTCGGGTTTTTTTATTGTTTCTGCTTCCACCGATTCTATTTTGAGGTTGATTTTACGATGCCAAATTCTGCAACGGATGACCAAACGGTCTCACCTGATCCCAACGCACCCAATTCCGGACCATTGGAAACCGAATCACGGATGATTCGCATCTTTGACACAACCCTTCGCGACGGCGAGCAATCGCCAGGCGCAAGCATGAACTTGGCGGAAAAATTGGAAGTGGCTCAGGCACTGGCAGACTTGGGCGTTGACATCATCGAAGCAGGGTTTCCAATCGCTTCGCCAGGAGACTTTGAGGCGGTCAAACAGATCGCTCAAACGGTTCGTGGATCAACAATTTGTGGCTTGGCCCGCTGTAGTGACAAAGACATCGATGCAGCGTGGGAAGCGGTCAAGTACGCACCCTCGGCACGTATTCACGTCTTTCTCGCCACCAGTGCAATTCATCGCGAATTCAAATTGCGAATGAGCACCGATGAGATTGTCGAGCGAGCGGTCGCGGGCGTGCGGCGAGCCGCAAGCTACTGTGACGATGTCGAGTTTTCTCCCGAGGATGGCTGCCGCACCGAACACGATTTTCTGTGCCGCGTCGTCGAGGCGGCGATTGACGCCGGAGCAACAACGATCAACGTTCCCGATACCGTAGGCTACACCACACCCAACGAAATCTTCGAGCGCTTTAGCATGCTGCGCCAACGGGTACCCAACATCGACAAAGCGGTGTTGAGCACACATTGCCACAACGACTTGGGGATGGCAGTTGCCAATAGCTTGGCTGCCGTCGCCGCCGGTGCGGGACAAATTGAATGCACCATCAACGGCATCGGTGAACGAGCGGGTAACGCGGGACTCGAGGAGGTCGTGATGGCAATGAAAACGCGTCGTGATTTCTTTCGATGCGATACGCGAATCGTCACCAAGCGATTGGTTCCTACGAGCCGTTTGGTCAGCAAAACGACCGGTATCCACGTGCAAAGAAATAAAGCGATTGTTGGTCGCAATGCGTTCGCACACGAATCAGGTATCCATCAAGATGGAATGCTAAAAGAACGCAGCACCTACGAAATCATGTCGCCTGAAGATGTCGGTTTTGCCAAGACCGATTTGGTGCTTGGAAAACACAGTGGACGTGCCGCCTTGGCGGATCGAGCCAAAACACTGGGGTTCACTTTAACGAGCGAACAATTGCAAGCGGTCTTTGAGCAGTTCAAGATATTGGCGGATAAGAAGAAAGAGATCTACGATGGTGACATCATCGCTTTGGTCCAGCATCAAATCAGCGACAACATGAAGCAGGAATGGTCGTTGGTCGACTACGAAGTGACCAGCGGAACCAATCGCGAACCGATGGTCCGGTTGACCTTAAAGAACGGTGACGAAGAACACACCGAGCAAGTCGAACAAGGCGACGGACCGATCGATGCCGCGTTTTGGGCCGTTGAAAAAATCACCGGCATTTCACTCATTTGCAAGGATTTCTCCGTCCGTAGTGCAACTCTCGGACGTGACGCGATCGGCGAAGTCAACTTGGAAGTCGAGCACAAAGGGCGTAGCTATCGCGGCGTCGGAGTCAGCACCGACAGTGTCGAAAGTACGATATTGGCGATGCTAAATGCAATCAACCGAATTATCGGCGAACCCAAAAAACAATGACCTTAGCAGGTAAATGGCCACGACTCGGTAAACGCAACCGCCGATTGCTGCCAATCACCTGAAAAGACTGTGTTTTCCTACTCGTACTCGTACTCGTACTCGTACTCCTACTCGTACTCCTACTCCTACTCCTACTCCTACTCCTACTCCTACTCCTACTCAGCCTTCAGCGGTATTCGTATCTCCTACTGGGATTCGAAGGGACTTGGGCGCCCGAGTGCGATTTCATGGAGCACGAGAACACATTTTTTGGCAAGCATGGTGGCGTTTACCGAGAAGCGTCAAAAATGCCGTTTTTTCCGATTACGCGGTCGCGAGAGAAGCTAGGAACATTACGGCGGTCCTTTCGAACAAAAGGGGCGATCTCAAAAAAAATCGGCTGGCCAATTCGGTTTGTTGGACAACTTCACTTTTTGCTGGTTATACTCAGTTCTCAGCATTGTTTTTGCCTGTCCAATTGGAAAGCCAAGAGAGAATTGAAATATGTCCTTCGATCAAGAGCCTACATCGCCAATGTTCCGTATCGACGTGTCGCCGGAGAGTCACTCGGAATCTTCGCTCTCGGATGATAAGATCATGATCGAATTACTGCGCCAATTGGTCACGGGTCAGAACCAGCAAAATCGCTTGCTACAAGAAATGATTCAGCAGAACGCGGCGATTCAAAAACAACGTGCAGGTGAACTGCAAGCCTGGAAGGACTCCAATCCAGAGCTATCACGTGCTTGTCGCGAAGCTGCCGAAACGCTTAGTCGAGTCCAAACCCGTTTCCTCGATACCATGACCGAGGACATCTTGGATAACGACGAACATTTGATGGAAGGCGAATTCATGCTGAACGAATTTGTCGACCGCTTTGGACCGCGATTGGCCCACTTGAACGGAGTTCTACAAGTACTCGCACAACTTGGGACCGGGCAACCCGTCCAGCAGAATCACTAGGCTGTTTTCAAAACGGTAGCGAGCGTTGGCAGGTTTTCAGACCAAGCCTAACCGAACGAGAAGCGAGGGTAAGAAATTGCAATACGTCGACGTCAAAATTCATGGCAAGGTTGCCACGGTCTTGATGAATGATTCACAGCGTTGCAATACGCTCGGCCCTCGTATGATTGAGGATTTGCAGACAGCATTTAGCGACATTCATCAAGAAAACCGCGTTCGAGCGGTCGTGTTGTCGGGGGCTGGCGATCACTTTTGTGCCGGCATCGATTTGTCGGTATTGGAACAGATCGCGAAGTTGCCGAGCTCGCAAGCTTACAGCGAATCATTCAATGCTTGGCAGCGTTTTGCTGACCTGTTGGAAATGATTCTACGATTTCCGAAACCGATCATCGCAGCCGTCGATGGCGCGGCCGTCGGCGCCGGGTTGGGCTTAGCATTGGCTGCTGATTTAATGATCGTCTCGACCTCTGCAAGTCTGTCCGCCGAAGCGGTTCGGCGAGGTTTGGTTGGCGGGGCGACGGCGGCGCTACTGTCTTTTCGCGCGGGGGCCGCGACGGCTGCAAAGATGTTGTTAACGGGTGAATCGATCGATGCCGACGAGGCCTATCGACGAGGCCTTTGCGAAAAGCCAGTATCATCGGATCAGATTTGGGTCGCGGCTTCCGATTTGGCAACCCGCCTCGGCCATGCACCTCGTGAAGCGGTTCAGGCGACCAAGCGAGTCCTGAACGAAACGATTGGCGAAACACTATTGATTCAAATCGCGGCCGGAATTGCGGATAGCGCAACCGCCTGCAGCACCGATGCGGCAAAAGAAGGTGTGGCGGCATTCTTAGAGAAACGACCGCCCAACTTTTTGTAAACACCGTCGCTCTCCAAGCGGAGAAGTTTGAGGTGACCTGGACCCTATCTGTGTCGGGCGACGTTTTGCTTTCAACTGCAGCGATCTTCTGCTAGAATCGGACGCGAATCCTACCTCTTCTCTCGCAAAAGACCTGGAAAAAAACTGATGGTTACTGAGGTCACGCATGAATCTTGGTTCAGCCGGCTAGGAAGCTCACTCAAAGGCATCTTGATCGGCGGCGTTCTGTTCTTGGTCTCATTTCCGTTGCTATTCTGGAATGAAGGTCGAGCCGTGCATACGGCCCAGGGTTTGACCGAAGGTGCTGGTGCAGTCGTCAAAGTGAACGCCGAAGCGGCTGACCCTGCGAACGAAAGCAAATTCGTTTACACTAGCGGAACAACAACCACATCCGATGTCTTAACCGATGACACGTTCAATATCTCGTACCCAGGTATCCGGCTCGAACGACATGCCGAAATGTACCAGTGGGAACAGGACGAAAAACGTAAAGAGAAAAAGAAACTGGGCGGTGGGACGACGACCACGACCACGTACTCCTATGACAAGGTCTGGTCCGACGATCTGATCAACTCGGATGATTTCAAGGAATCGGGCCACCATAACCCTAACGAAATGCCGTTTCCGTCGCGACAGCAGCAGGCGACTCACGTCATGCTCGGGGGCTTCCGGTTGCCAGAATCGCTGATCGATCAGATAAGTCAAGATGAGCCGCTGCCGTTTGAGATGGAACAGTTGCCCGCGGAAATCGCACAGAAATCAGTCATCCGACACGATGGCCCCAATCGTTCGCCAAGGTTGTACTGGAGTCCTAAGCAAAAGGACGCTGCGACAGAAGAAGTGAAGGCTGAAGTGGAGAGCGTCAAAGAGGATGGCTCCGAGTTCGCAGTCAAAGATATCGAAGCGGATTCGGATGCGGATGCGGAAGAAACCACTTCGACAGAGGAGACGTCTGGCTCTAAATCGGGACCCGCTCAGATTGGGGATGTTCGAGTTTGGTTCACAGCGACACCCGTTGGTGAAGTGAGCGTGATGTCGAAACAGTTTGGAGAAACGTTTGAGCCGTACCAGACGAAAGCGGGGACCCAGCTGAGTATGCTGGCGATGGGGATCGTTAGCCCCGAAGCGATGATCGCACAAGCCGAGGCAGCGAATGCGAGGATGACTTGGATTCTTCGTGGCGTGGGAACACTGCTAATGTTCGCTGGATTGGCGTTTTTCCTGAAACCGTTGGCGGTCCTGGGCGATGTTGTCCCGTTCTTCGGTAGCATCGTTGAGTTTGGAACGACAATGGTTGCCGCATTGATCGCAATCAGCTTGTCATTGCTGACGATCAGTATCGCCTGGATTGTCTATCGTCCGTTACTGGGGGTTGGACTTCTCATCGCTGCGGTCGCCGTGTTCGTGTTCGTGATCAAGAAAACACATAGGAACAAAGCTGCCCCAAGTGGGTGACACTTGAAAAAATCAAGGTGCCCTCACTCGCTTGCCAAAAAACGCCGCACAACCGCTATGGGCTGGCTCACAACGGCAGTGCTGCTGCCGCTGACCGTCGAGTTGTGCTCCGTCCCTTAATAGACTCTTCGACGCCTTTGGTTTGCCGTTAACGGATTCCATCGATAGATGGCAAGTTCGACGGGTCGATCTTTCTCGCAGGTTCTCGGCTCTGGCCTTGTCACTACAATACAGCCATCGTGTTGAATGACCCTTTTTCTGTTTTGGATGATTTGCATATGAAAGTCGTGGCGACAACTACCAAACCGAGCAACTTGGGCGAACTTCGCGAGAGCGGCTGGAAACCGAAGACGGTCAAGCAAGAGATGCGCGACAACTTTGTCCGGATGCTCGCTGCGGGCGAACCGTTGTACCCCGGAATTATCGGCTATGATGCGACCGTCATCCCCGAAATCAATCTGGCGATACTCGCTGGCCATGACATGTTATTTCTCGGCGAAAAAGGGCAAGCAAAGAGTCGCATCATGCGAATGCTCGTCCGTTTTCTCGATGAATGGATTCCCTACATCGATCATCCTGATTTGCCAGTCCACGAAGATCCCGAACAACCGATTTCCGCAGCGGGCAAAAAATTGGTTGCCAACCATTCGCCCGATGAAATCAAGATTGCCTGGTGGCATCGCAGCGATCGTTATGCGGAACGACTTAGCCCTGGAACGAAGTTTGCCGATATCATTGGCGAAATCGATCCGGCCAAATTGACCGGCGGCGTCAGTATGAGTGCCGAGGAGGCATTGTCGTTCGGTTTGATCCCTCGGATGCACCGCGGGATTTTTGCGATGAACGAATTGCCTGAACTTGATGACTTGGTGCAAGTCGGTTTGTTCAATGTGCTCGAAGAACGAGATGTGCAAATCCGGGGTTATCCGATCCAGTTCGATTTGGATTTGGTGATTCTGTTTTCGGCCAACCCATCGACTTACAACCGCAGCGGCAAAGTGATCCCACAATTGAAGGACCGTATCGGCACGATCGTGCAAACGCACTATCCCGATGAGCGAGATCAAGGGATTGAAATTCTGCAACAAGAGGTAGGCAGCGAACTTGACGGTGCTTACCCGGTTCAGGTCCCTTACTTTATGTATCAAATCGTCGAAGAAATCACTGTTCAAGCGCGGAAAAGCAAGTACATCGATCAATCTTCGGGTGTATCCGCTCGTTTTTCGATGGCAAATTTCCGTACCATCGTTGCCTCAGCTCGCCAACGTGGTGTGATCCATGGCGAGAAGCCAGCTGTTCCTCGTATCAGCGATCTTGGTCACTTGTATGCCAGTTCGCTTGGGAAATTGGAACTCGACATGATGGGAACCCACCAAATGAGCGAGCGTCAAGTCCTCGATTCCGTCATCGCTCAGGCGATCGAAGTTGTATTTCGAGAATATGTCGAAGAGCATGGCTTGTCCGAAATCGCCGAAATTTTCCGCAGCGGCGTACGTGTCGAAGTTGGCGATATGTTGCCGAGCCGTGAGTATGCCGAGCGGTTACAAAATGTTCCGCCAGCTTGGGATAAGGCGTTTGAACTGAACGCCAGTGAAGATGAAGCGGTACGAGCTAGCTGTGTCGAATTCGTTTTGGCGGGGCTCTACAGCATGGATCGGATTAGCCGATCACAACGTCACGGTCAAATTCAATACGAGCTATAGGAATTCGCACAGATGGCATATCGGCAAACGGCATATCGACCAGGGGGCGTCATCCATTCCTACCAGAAGTATGACCCGTTAAAATTTCCGTCCCCCACACAACCGCCGCCCGATTTAGTTAGCCCCGCATTCGAACAAGCGTTGATGTATGGCAACTATCGTGAATTGAGCGAAGAGGAATTGGCGCGAGCGATCCGTTTGGACCCCAGCCAGATTGCGGGCATGGGACCTAGTTTGGATACGCTTCGCGCAATGCTCGAAGAACGCAAACGCAAAATCCTCGAGAAGTATGAGACCCGTTCCGTGCTGCAGAAAGCGAAGAAAGTCTTCCTGCAATCCACCAAGTCGGTGCGGCTTCCGGAAGAGTCGGACAAGATTTTCAGACGCGCCGTCGTTCAAGAGCAGCCTTATTTGTTAGAGTCATTGTGGTACCAAATCGGTGATGATAACAGCGATCCAGCACGCGGAATTCTCAACGTATCGCAGCGGATGGCGGATAAGCACCAAATCGAAGAGATGGCTTCCAAATACGACTTTGTTGGGGTCGAATCGCTGACCATCCCAAAAGCTCTCGAGGTCAAGGAGGAACTCGAAAAGATCGACGAACTGCTAAACCAGATCGAAGAGGCAGCGAAGACAGCTCAAATTGGTTTGATCGATATGGACTTGATGAACGAATTTGCTGAACCAGGCGATATGCAGCAGCTTGAAGAGATGCGGCGTCAAGTCGAAAACCTGGTTCGTGAACAAGCTGAGCGGCAAGGTCTCGAACGCGATCCCAATAACAGAGGTGCTTTTCGACTCACCCCAAAAGCACACAAGATCTTTCAAGCCCGATTGCTCGAAAAGATCTTTAGTGAACTCGCTCCATCTCGGAGCGGGCGGCACCAAGGTGATGTCATCGGCGAAGGGGCGGTCGAGATGCAGCGGACCAAACCTTACGAGTTTGGTGATAGCGTTGCGAATTTGGATTTGCCGCAAACGGTTATCAACGCACTGCTACGCCAAGGGGATGAACGTCCGATACGACTGCACAACGATGACATCGTCGTCCACAAAACACGCAATCATCCCAAGTGTGCGACCTGTGTGATTATGGACATGAGCGGATCGATGCGCTATGACGGTCAATACATCAACGTCAAACGTATGGCATTGGCGATGCAAGGGCTGATCCATTCAGAATACCCTGGCGATTTTCTCCGGTTCATCGAAATGTACACATTCGCAAAGCTAACGCCGCCTGGAGAGATCATCAATTTGATGCCCAAACCAGTAACCATTCACGATCCGTGGGTTCGTTTGAAGGCGGACATGAGTGATGCGGAGGTGAGCGAGCACGAGGTGCATCCTCACTTCACCAATATCCAGCATTCCTTGCAATTGGCTCGTCAGAACTTGGTCAATACCGATACGCCGAATCGTCAGATTGTCTTGATTACCGACGGTTTGCCAACGGCCCATTTTGAACAACAATGGTTGTACATGCTCTATCCGCCCGATCCGATGACCGAGCAAGCGACGATGCGTGAGGCGCGGATGTGTCAAAAAGAAGGGATTACCATCAACATCTTTTTGGTGCCGAGTTGGTCGCAAAGCGAAGAGGATATTCGCTTTGCCTATCGATTGGCTGAATCGACAAAGGGTCGCGTCTTCTTTACGAGCGGGCGCGATTTGGATCGGTTCGTTTTATGGGACTACGTACAAAATCGCCGAGAAATTATCAGCTAGTTGCTTTCAACATGCGATTCTTTCTGAACGGCAAACGAATGGGCACGATAGCTTTGTAAATCATCGAGCTCTTGACCGAGTCGAAGTTTCCCATCCTCGTCAGCGACAAGGATGAGACCAGGCTGAGTCATCTCATCTTCCTCGACGATTTGAAGCCGCTGCCCGCCTTCGATGCCCACCACCGTGTTTCGACTCTTGATTTTCGCACTGTCTAACGAATGAGCCGCCAAGGTGAATGGATCGATGACAACGACTCCCTTCTCACCTTCGGTTTCGGTTACCGTCGGTTTATCCGATTCAATCTTAACCTTTTCGGCACTCAACACACTGCCTTCAGCAACATCGATCTCCAAGGACACTTTCGTCTGAACAGATGGATCATAAGCGGTCACAACCATCTTTGCCGTCGCAGGTTTCTTTTCGTAGGGAACACTGCGATTTTGGAACGAGAGGGTTGTGGTTTCCGCTCCACTCACCGGACCGACGAGATAACCGTTGCCAGTCGGCAATTGAACCGGATTACTCGGTTCGCTCCACTCGGACCAACGCTCGAATTCTCGAATCGTTGACGGGTCAAATCGCTCGCGTTTCGCAGTTTTTTCTTGGAATATTCTTTCTGCTTTCGCAATCAACTCACTCACTCGGCCATAGACGTCGGGGGCCAGTGAACTCGTTTTGGGTTGTAGCATTGGGTCCGATGGAAAGTTCGGATCATTGACACTGATTCGAACCCGGTACACGTACTTGCGGCCCATCTTTGGTGCCTGGGGATCATTTCCGATCGCCATATCATAGAAGCGAACCAATTTGTACTCGGCTGGCCGAGTTTCGATACCGGTATAGCCATACATGGATCGACTCGTCGTATCGTAGCCGCTTCCCATTCGGCCACCGTACTCGTTATCGAGAGAATCGGCCATCGAAAACTCGGGGCCTGCGATGTCGACGCCTGTGATGGTCCCGTCTTGGGCAAAGATACTATTAGGATCCGTGATTCTCAATTCCTCCGTATTCTCGATCTCGTCGATTTCCATTTGAGTTAACGTTGGAATTTTCGGATGCATTGTAAAACTTGCATACTCGTCCATAAGAACGGGTGGGATCCATGTCGTGATCATGCTGTCACGATAATCGACGGGCACAAGCTCAGGTGCAAAACCTGCCCAATAGAGCGCGGCCAACTTGGTGTGATAGGCACGATCGCGTCGGTCGACCCAATCTCGTTCGGTCAATTGGTCAACGGACTTGTTGGTTACGTCAGCCCGTTGAACTTGGAAATTCCAGTATTTCGGAGTATCGCGATCGTTTGGACGGTAGTCCGCGGATTCGACCTCGAGAGCCTTCCGATAGGATTGATAGATCTTTCCGTGCGGCAACACAGCAACGCCTGCGACAAAGCGTGCGATCTGAGGAACCGGATACTGCTCGACACGCGAATCACGAAAATCAGTCAAGTTTGGTGGAGGACTGTAAAGCGACTCATTGATCTCAGGTTCAGCAAACCAATTTGGTTGTTCCACGACGACGGCATTTGGCCCGCGATCGCCCCGACCACGAGCCCGATCGACCATGTCGGTTGAGCCCATTTCATAATCGTCGACATAATCCCCCCGCATCGGGTTGCCACGACCACTTCTAGCGCCCCCGCGAGGTCTTCTTCCTTGATCTTCAGGAATCAAATACTTGGCGAATTCTTTGTCTAGCAAAGGATATTGAGGATCTGTGGAGCGAATGGCCAAAGACCGAACAACCCCTTTGGCGATGAGATCCGTTGGTGGGAAGATCGTTGGATCTTTCCGTTTGAACTCGGTGTCGACCGATAGTCGCTGCCAAGGTTCTTTGATGACATAGATCGAAGGGTCTACCGGGGTTTGCGCAGCATTGGTGCGAGCCAAAATATCCTCTTTCGGCTCTCGCAATGGGATGATTTCTTCGTTGTGATTGACGTCGACTTGTTGTGCAACGTTGTTGGCATCCGTTCGCAGCTTTTCAGGCTGCTTTTCAAAACTCTCGATCTTCAGCGCTTGGTAGACCAACAGCAAAGAGAAGAGCACGAATACCGCGAGCACTGCTTTCTCGACATGCTGAATGAATAGATCTTTGATTTTTTGAGTGTCCATCGCAAAATTGTCGTTAGCGTCTAGAAATCTGAAAACATAAAACAATCGCAGGTGAAGCTTACGCTCCGCGAGCGACGAAAGGTCCGCCGGGAGTCGCTGCAGCAGTCGGCTGGCCCGGTGGCTGGCCAGCGGGCTGAGGTTCCGGCTGAGTGGGTGGCAAAGCGGGTTGCCCGGCGTCTGGAACCGCATCGGTTGCTGGTGGAACGGTACCAGCCGGATTGTCGGGCACGACAGGATTACTTGGGACAGGATTACTTGGGATGGGAGTTTGCGGTTCCGCAGGCTTGGTCGCTTGATTACCTAAATCGAGTCCATCGACGACTGTATCTTCGGTCAATTGATCGAGTCCTAAGCTTTCTCGGCTTGGCGGGTTGTAGATATTAATCAGACCGTACACTTCGACATCCATATCGTACGGTCGTTCCGCGGGTGCGCTGTCCATCATGGTTGCACCGCCACCGCCACCGTAATCCTCCATCCCACCGTAATCCTCCATCCCACCACTGTCATAACCGCCGAATCCACCGCCGCCGCCATAGCCGCCACCCGAATCGGAGACGACTGAACCATCCTTTTCGAGCACACGGACTTGGCGAACTTGCACCATCAACGCTGCACTGCCGCAAGCGGCCAAGAAGTCTGGGATCGCACGCTGATCGATCGAAACACTCATCATCACTGGCACCTTTTTTGCCACCGCCAAGTTCACATCCGTGGGCAGCTCGCTGGTCAGTGCAGTACGCAGGGCAGCCCCCGTAATCGGTTGATACATCGGGTCGACATATCGATTGTCAGCCGGATCGATGGCGACTCCTCCCATACCCATACCCATATCCATTTCGTCCATGCCCATGCCACCGCCATAGATGTCACCCCCCATATCGTCCATTCCCATGTCGTCCATGCCCATTTCATCCATCCCCATGCCCATAGCATCCATGCCGTCCGATAGACGTGCTGGGACGCGTTGGATGGAACCGGCATTGAAATTGACGGATCGACCTATTTTGATTGCCTTGATAGCGTGAATCTTCGCCTCAAATGGCTCGTTAGCATCCTTGTTAACGGTATCAATGATCTGTAGCAATTGCTTTAAGATCCACAGATTTTCCTGAGAGTAGTAAACTTCCAAAGTCGATGGGTAAGGTTTGGTTCGCCAGGGAAACAGGTCATTCAAGAGGCTTTGTTGGCTTGTTGAGCTCCACTCAACCAAAGGCCGATTTTCGCGACCCGAGATTCTGCGTTGATCGAGTTCTTTCTTTGTCGGGGTTGCTCGGTTGGGATCGAAAGTTGCCACCCATTCGGTACGTGCATACTTGGCGATGTCCGGCAAAACGCGGCCGATATACGTTCCATACCGGCTCAACAAATAGGTTTCTTTTTTCTGTGCTTCGGTCGGCGGGAAATCGATATACTTTTCGATCGGAATCAAGTCTTCGTATTCACGAATGAAATCCTGTTGCAGGGAATCAGGCCAAGTCAACAAGCCGCGTTGGCGTTCATACATGTCTTTCCAAGCCTGTAACACGATGTCGGTCCTAGCGTCAATCATCTGTTCCATCACCTCATGCGAAGCGGGATTGGGATGCGTCGCTAACTCTCCTTGCAAACTCGACACCGAAGTGAACGCGCTATTAATCTTTTGTTTCTGGCTCTCTCGTTCCGCCACCAAGCTTGACGTTGCCAAGTACCAAACGACAAGCGACACGAGAACCGAAACAGCGATTCCAATCCAAAACCCGTAACGCATGACGACGGCGAATTGTTCTTTTAGTTGACCCATGAGATAACTCGGTTAAGTGACGAGCAGGCGAATAGAAAAGTGAAGTAGTAGTAGACGCGTTACGAGGGGCGGTTTATGACTGGGGACGGTTTACTGTGGTATGGCGGCAACCGATTGGGCCGCGGCCTCGGCGGCAGCGGCTTCCTCGGCGGCCTTGGCTTCTTCGGCGAGACGCTTGACTTCCAACCGGTCCGCCATCGTCGTCGGTTGCCAAACGATTTGGTAAACGAAGTCAAGCTTCAAAACCTCCAATGTAGCGGGTTCTTCGATGAGATCTTCTAGCTCTTGAGCCGTTTGTCCGAGTGGAATCTCATTCATCTGCAAGGCCTGTTGGGCCAAGGCGATCGCTTCAGGATCGAAATCAGGATTGGGGATTGAAACCAACTGAGGTCTCCCATCCTCAAGCAAAATCGGATACGAAAATCCAAATTGGCGCGGCGTGAATGAAACCATCTTGCCCGTCTCATCAGGAACCAGAATCGGTTTGAGCATGAAGTTGGTCGTCAAGTAGGCCTGAATGTGGTTATTGCCTTCCTTGCCCATATACTTCGAACTGTTGTAGTAGTGATACCCATGCATTTCGATAATCCATCCATCACCGGAAGGTCCTTGCAACGTGGCGAGTTTCGCCAATGCTGGGTTCACCTCAGCGCCAAACTCTCCGGTGGCAGTCCCTGTTGAATCATAGGCAGTCCCTGCTGAATCATAGGCTGAATCATAAATGGGTGCTTCCGCAGGCGCCGCCATACCCGCCTCGGTACCGAATCCTGCGTAGGGATCGGTGTCGACATCATCAGGAATCGGTTTCCCAGTGATTTTGGTCCAGTTTAGCATTTCTTCCTTGAATCGTGCGGCCGTTGAGAAGGACCACCATAGTGTCAGATCGCTAACATACTTACTCTCGATCCGAGTGATGTGAATATCAATGCGATCTTCATAGGGCAATTCTTTTGCGTTGGGGATCTTGCCGTCAGGGAATTCCATCCGAGGAATTGCCGAATTGATCGCTTGCAGAGCTTCCATCCACTTCAAACGTTTTTCGGCATTTCCCGACACCTCTTTCCCAAGCTCATTGAGGAACGTTAATTTCGTCAACAACAGCTCATCGGCCTCTTTCTGTTGTCCCGAATAGCTCGACATTTGCGTCACTGCGGATTGAGCTTGTTGCCAAAGATCGGGATGCGTTACCGCCCAACTCCGTTCGACAAAAATGTAGTGCCCGAGCATCCCAACCAACAGCGCCGCAACGGCGGCCAAGGCCCACGGTTTCTTGGCTCGAATCATACGCTCGGTCAAAATCTCTTGCGGCACCAAACTGGCGTGAATCGGTGCCAAGTCCAATCCTTGTAGACACAATCCGTAACAAACGCCAAACGTGGGTGCGTTGTCCCGGAATGTGGGGATCGACAACACATCATCGCCACTGAGACGATTGAAGCGGTCGAGTGTGTTGACCTCGAAGCCCAAATTCTTTGCCAAGTATGCAGCCAAACCCGGCATTTTGACCGTATTGCCCGAGATCAGCATTTCGCCAATTTCGGCCTGCTTGTCGATGCTACGAAAAAACCCGATCGATCGTTGGACTTCCGTGACAAGATCATTAAACACCGGACGCATCGTTTGAAAGACTAACTTCGGGTCGGTCGCTTCACGAGCATTGCGTTTCAAATGCTCCGCTTTGGCAAACGTCAATTTCAAGTCTTTTGACAATTGACGCGTAAAGTGATTACCACCGATCGGCATACTGCGTTGCCAAATGCGAAAACCATTGGTGATGATTAAGTCGCTCGAATCGGTGCCAATCGACAAGAGCACGATGGAGCTAGGCGGATTGTCGGGGTCAAAAATCTCGTTATCGAGACGCTCATGCATCCGGTCGTATGCGACCATATTGTAGAGCGCGATCGGAGCCAACTGAATTTGGTCCACTTCCAGATCAGCTTCCGCAAACGGTTTCATTTGCCGATAGACCTGTTCTTGCTTCATCGCGAACAGCCCGACTTCGCTTTCCAAAGCGTAGCCCTCTTCAATCATACTGCCAGGCATCATTTGATGATCCCAAACCACGTCCGCCAAATCGAACGGAATCTGTTGGCGTGCTTCGTAGCGGACGATGTCCGCTATCTTTTTGACTTCGACCGGAGGTGGCTTGAAAAATTTCGCTAGACCACTTTGCCCCGGTACACTGATCGTGACGTTGTCATTGAAACCATCGTTCCGCTGCAGTAATTGTTCAAGCGCATCGGCAATCAATTCATCAGGATTGGCATCCGGTTGGCTCAAGATTTTTGGGTATTCGATTAAATCGAAGGCATCGGCAACAACCTCACCGTCTACCAACGAACAATGCAACGCTTTGAGCGCTGATTGACCGATCTCGATTCCCCACACTCCCTCATTAGCAGCCATATAACTTTCTACCCTTCAATTTAGGTTCTTGAACCTGTTTTTTCCTTTGGCCTGTTTCTATTCAGCCTGTTTCTATTCAGCCTGTATGCTTTCGTCGTTGCTCTGCTGTGAATCGCGTAACCGCTTGGACATTCGCTTGTGCATTCGCTTGTGCATTCGATCCTGAACCAGCCATTAGGACCAGCATAGCGTTCTCGAATCCACCTTTATTATTGTAAACAAGCGATTTCAAAATGGTACAACGCTGGCCCCAATAAGTGACCTAAAGCCAACAATCGACCACGCTGAACGATCGAATAATCGTTCAGCGTCCCCTAGTATGCCCAATGTTTGGCGTTTCGCATACTTTTTCCCTCAATTTTACACAATTCTTTCAAATTCCCTGCGGAAAACAGGAGCAAAACACTCAGCTAGCAGCCTTGATCCGCTCAATTAGCCGTTTTGCCTCGGCAGCGTTGTCGGTAATTGCAGACCAGTCCTCTTGTTTGATGAGATTCCTTGGTGCGATCCATGATCCGCCAATCGCCGCAACCAAGTCGCTTTTCAGATAGTCCGCCATATTACCCATGTTCAAACCACCGAGCGGAATGAATCGCAAACCGAGATGCGCGTAGGGTGCTGCGGTGGCTGACAGATAGGCCATTCCGCCACTTGGCTGGGCTGGAAAAAACTTCAGTTCTCGGCATCCCATTTCGGCAGCTGCCTCGATTTCCGACGCGGTTGTGACGCCTGGTGCAAAAGGCAAACCTCGCTCTTGTGCTTTTTCAACGACGCGACGATTGAAGCCGGGGGCGACTCCAAAGGCGGCGTCGGCGGCAACCACCTCGTCGACTTGCTCCGCCGTCAAAATCGTGCCAATCCCTGCGACCATCTCAGGAACCTCGGCGCGAATCGCCTGCAGGGCCCCAATGGCCTCGGGGGTCCGAAGCGTCAATTCCATCACATCGATCCCACCCGCTAGAAGTGCTTTGGCCAATGGAGGACCATGCTCCACGCGGTCGATCACGAGGACGGCGATCACAGCACACCTCTCGATTCGCTGGAGCAAGTCGGCTGAAAATAGTGATTTCATGTTGTTCATCCTTTGTTTCGTTTGCTGCGCGCCCGTAGGGACGCGTTTTTGTGACGCGTTCGCGGGGCGATGCCCTCGCGGTGAAACAGCAACACTTGTGGTTGCCTCTGACCATTGTAAGATAATCGGTTCCAATTCTCGACATCGCTACATCCCACTCACGCAAGACTATGAACACGATTGTAACCTTTGGCGAAATCATGTGCCGCTTGGCAACCCCCGGCCATTTACGCTTACGACAAACCCGTCAATTTGACGTCATCTATGCCGGTGCAGAAGCCAGTGTTGCGTCATCGATTTGTAACTTTGGCGGCCAAGCACGATTCGTGACCGCGCTGCCCAAGCATGTTCTCGCCGATGCAACCATCGACACCCTCCGCTCGGTTGGCATCGATACCCATTCGGTTGTGCGTACCGACCGCGGTCGGTTGGGTCTGTACTTTTTGGAAACCGGTGCCAACCAAAGACCGAGTAACGTCGTGTACGACCGTGCGGATTCCTCGATCTCGATCACGCCAGCGGACGAATATGATTGGGACCAGATCTTCGTCGACGCATCCTGGTTGCACCTCAGCGGGATCACGCCTGCGTTGTCAGCAACCGCCGCCGAGGCAACACGGGTGGCCGCTGAGCGCGCACAGGCTGCGGGAGTCACCGTGTCCTGTGACCTGAATTTTCGCAAAAAGCTTTGGCAATGGGAGGCGTCGAAAAAACCTCGTGAATTGGCCGAGCAAACGATGCGAAAACTACTGCCTTATCTCGATGTCGTGATTGCCAACGAAGAGGACTGCGCCGATGTACTAGGCATTCACGCCCACGAGACGAATGTGGAAAGTGGGATTCTCGATACCCGTCGCTACCCCGACGTCGCTCGACAATTGGTAGCTCAGTTCCCCAATGTCAAAAAGGTTGGCATCACGCTACGCGAAAGTATCTCGGCTTCGCACAACAATTGGGGTGCAATGCTCTATGACGCGTCTAGCGACCAACCGTACTTTGCCCCGCTCGACGAAAACGGCAACTACCATGCTTATTCGATTAAGAACATCGTTGATCGTGTGGGTGGCGGGGATTCCTTTGCCGCAGGACTGATTTTTGCGTTGACGACCGATGAGCTAAGCGAACCACAAACGGCACTCCGTTTCGCCGTCGCCGCATCCTGTCTGAAACACAGCATTCTCGGCGACGTCAACTATTCGACACGTGCGGAAGTGGAATCGTTAATGGGCGGCAGCACGAGCGGGCGAGTCGTCCGTTAGTGGCTTGTCGACGTAGTCAACCCGTCTCGTTTGGGGCGGAAAAAATCTCGGCTGCTGAAAATCGAAAGACCTGGGTTCGTAACTTGGAACGAGCCAGCCGGTGAACGCTTTCCGCTCGGGGAACAGAGCGACACCCGCGGCGAGGCTGCCTGAATTCGCTGAGCCAATAGATGAAACCGCGGGACAACTCGGTTACAATGGGCCGCTTGATCCGAATGCTGCCCCCCTTCCTACCTCCTTACCACCACGAGATGACTTTTATGTGCAATCGTCATTTGACCAAACCGTTGTTGCCAACCACCTGTCCAAGCGTATGCTCTCTAACGCTCTCGGTAGCGATACTGCTTGTCAGTGCTCATTCGGTCGCGATGGCCGATCTACCAACCGCATCGAAAGCGATGTCCAACCAAGTGGTGCTTGGGGAAGGAGACCTGCTTACCGGCATTCCCCAAACCAGTGATTCTAGCGGAGGTGATTTGACGACAGAGGAATTGATGGAATGGTTGGCAAACCCCAGCGTCCACGAGACCCTCGAGGTATCGCTTCCACAGGGGCTTGATGCCGCGAAAGCGAATCTCCACATACCAGCCGACAATCCAATGACCCGAGCGAAGATCGAATTGGGGCGACAACTTTATTTCGATCCTCGTCTCTCTTCGGACTCCACCATTTCATGTGCGTCTTGCCACGACCCAGACCAAGGCTACGGTGCCAATACGCAGTTCGGGATTGGTGTGCGTGATCAAGAGGGAAATCGCAATTCACCCGTCGCTTACAATCGCATTTTGAGCAAAGCTCAATTCCACGACGGACGCGCCGCATCGCTCGAAGAGCAAGCCGTTGGTCCGATCGAAAACCCGATCGAAATGGGAAATACACATTCAACCTGTGTCGAATGTCTGACCGCGATCCCAGGTTACAAACTTCAATTCAATGCGATTTTCCCCGATGGATTAACGATCGAGAATGTGGGTAAAGCTCTTGCAACCTTCGAACGAGCAATCGTGACCGGGCCAGCACCTTATGACTACTATGCTCCACTAAAACAGTTTGAAAAAACGTTTGCCGAGGACCTGGATTACTTGGATGAAGAACCGGAATTGAAGGAGCAATACGATGCGTTGAAAGCCGCGTATGCGAAACACCCGATGAGTGAATCGGCCGAGCGAGGAATGGAGTTGACGTTTGGAAAAGCGAACTGTACCGCTTGTCACGCCGGTGCGAATTTCACGGACGAACAATATCACAATATTGGCGTTGGAATGGACGCAGAGAAGCCTGACCTTGGACGTTATGAAATCACGAAAGAAGACAAGGATCGTGGCGCATTCAAAACGCCAACGATGCGAAATGTCGCCGCTTCGCCGCCCTACATGCACGATGGTAGCCAAGCAACACTCGAAGAAGTGATCGAATGGTATGACCTCGGCGGACACGCCAACCCTTGGCTCAGCGACAAAATGATGAAGCTAAACCTGACCGAGCAAGAGAAGAAGGACTTGGTTGCGTTCATGGTGGAAGGCTTGACGGGCGATTTCCCAATGGTCGAGCAAGGCAGGTTGCCCGAATAGCGGCCCAAGTCGTTGATTGACTACTTTACCGATTCGCCAGCAATTTTGAAGATCGCAAAATGGCTGGCCCCGCCAGGCCCTTTGCCGCCAGGATATTTGTACTTTTCCGTTTCGATTTTGAACTTCCCCGTCACCGTGACGGGGCGAGTCACAAAATCGGTCGTCCGGCCGGGAAGCATTTCAATGATCACGCAGTCGAACAATGCCGCACCGGGACCAAAACAACATTCTTGGTTGTCACGAACCAAAACGAATTGCTCGATATCGGTTTCTTTGAACAAGGTGCTCGGCAAAATGTAGCCGCGAAGTTTGACCTTCAACCCATCAAGCCGTTTGACGTCTTTGCTTAACATCCCTTTTTCGAAGGAGGCATCCTTCGTGATCTCAAACTGTAGATCATCAAAGGTGATATCCCCCTTCGCAATCGATGCTTCGCTGCTCTTGCGAATCTCAACCGGCTTGCGAGTCTCCTCCTCCTGAGCCGTTGCCATGCTCGAGAGAAAAACGAACATCAAAAGGGCAACGGCTTGGCGATGGCGAGCGAGTAAAAATGTCAAAACAATACCCAAGGGTTTGTGGAACAAGTCGCGGTGTCTCTCCGAGACACCGCTGCGATTCGCCTCTCAGAGAGACACGGCTACTGAACTTACTGGACTTACTGAACACTGAACACTGAACTTACTGGACTTGGTCAGCTTTTAAGCGATAGAACACAATGTTGTCAAAGTCAGTCTTCTTTTGTGGAACGCGGTTAAGAATAAATTTGCCAGCCAATTTCCGCTTCGTCATTCCTCCCTCGACGCTCTTTCCGCCTGTCACGGTTACCTCGATCATCGCCGTGCTTCGCGGCTGGCCGCCGAAACAACATGTGCCAAGGTCGGGCACCAAAATGAATTGTCTTAGCAATCCACCACCGGAGGAAGGATGGATATAGCCTTTGATAAAGACATTTTCACCATCAATTTCCATTGCAAACTCAGTCGGGACGTCGGGGGCGTTGTCGGGTTGTTTCAGCTCATAAAACGGGACCCGCGTGTATCCTTCGGGAACCTCCGTCATGTAAATGTACGTATGCATTGCTAAGGCACATACGAACAACGATGCATTGGCAATGATGCCAAACCGAGCAATACCGATACCACTGAACTCATTCGGATACCGCCGGATCGCTCGTAGGCCTGCGAGCGCAAACCCGAATCCGATCAGTGCCAAGACAATCATCGGAGCGAACAAAGGGATCAAACCCAGCAGTGACAAAACGAAGAAGAAGATCGAGTAAATCGCCGCCCGGCTAAGTGCTCGATAGGGGAAATCGACCGATGAGTCCGAAGTCGACATGTAGAGCTCTGTGGTCGACATTTTTGGTTCGGCAGTCATAGTCATATCGGTATTGACCTTTGGGGATTGAAACAAACCGCTACGGGCAAACCCGAGGCGATGGCGAGCTAGAGAGCACCGCCCGACAATATCAAGTATTGCCCAATCATGACGGACGACAGGGCTAAAGAGACTACGTAAAACAAATGCCAAGGGTTCGATTTGTGCGGGTTTACAAACGATTTTTCTCGCCGCACGGCTGCAAACACGCCGCTTGCTTCGTCGTCTCGGAGAGACGCCGCTACGTAACGATCGGATGGACGCAGAATCGACGCGTCATCACCGCTGGTGTCCTGCGCCGGGACCGGAATCGAGAAAAAGGTGCTCGCCCGCTGGATACTCTCGGGGTCAACCTTCTCCAACTCCTTGAGTGCCTCATCCGCTTCAGGTAGCGGGCACGCCCTTAGATAGTTCACCACGGGTACTCGCACCCAGTTGTTGTCCGCGTCCGCTTCTAGAAATAACTCCTTCATCTTTTCAACTTGGCTCCAATCCGACCAACGCGACAAGTCGGGAATGACCAAATCAGCCAGGTCTTCGCGGTCGAGGACGAGGTGCAACGATTCGACCAACGCGCTGCGGGCGATCACATCCCCCTCGGTCCCGTGGAATCGGATCGCCATGATGGCTGCATACGTGTCAGCGTAGGACGCTTTCTTGTTGTCGAGGAATAAGTCGTTGACCAGCGACAAGCCCTTTTCACCGGACAGCGTTAGATAACACCCGATCAGCGCATCGAGACCGCTGCGACTGCTCTTTTGGCTGCTTCGCATCATGGCTTCTAAAAAGGGTAAATCTTGCTCGGAGCCAACCACCCCCAACATCGTCAAGTACAACCGTTTGCGGTCGGCACTCAGATCGGGAATCGACATCCATTCCATTAGCTTGTCGTGCTCGATGATCCGTCCCATCTCCTTGAAAGCAGAATACGAAGAAATCGCGAATTCGTCATAAGCGTCTCTCGAGAGCATCGTTTCGTCGTCTTGCAAGTAATCGTAGTAAAACCTCAACCGCTGGCCCTCATCCTCGGGAAGCGTCGGAATTTTTCGCACGTAGATTTCCGCTCGTTCGCTCAACGGCAAACAAGACCACTGCAGGTCGGGTGGATCGACTCCCGAGAGCATGAACCTCTCGCCCTCTTTGACTTCGCCATAGAGGATGACATCGACTTCTTGACCCACTTTGACCAAGTCATCGCCCTTGAGGATCTCTTCGATCCGCATCCGGACTTCACCCGTGTCAGGATCAAAACCGACTTGGTGGGGGAGCGACGTGGCAATCACGACGGCATCCATGATCGACATCTCTTGACGAATGGTTTGACCCACGGCACTGCAAAACGGGCACGCCTGAGCAAAATTATCGGTAAAGGTGGCAAAAGAGATGGTCAGAGCGAGTGTGGCAACGAGGCGAAGCGACATGGAATGGACTCTGGAGGAAGGATATTTGAGCAAAACGGGTAAAACCCATATCAACATCATAAGTGGCCCAGGGGCAAACTGAGAAGCCGATCTTTGGCCTAGATCGCCCAGAGTATCAAAAAATTCGAGGTATGGAACGATTTAAGGGACAATTCGCATCACGAAGCGTTAAACCGGTGGTACCGATTGTGCCGATACTCATACTGCAAACCTTTTTACAATCACGGCGGGTCCGAATTTGTGGCCCCCTTTCGACTGAAGACCCAAAACGAAGACCCCGAGTGGGAGAAAACAAATGATCCGCCACCTAATACTTGCTGCTGTGGTCTGTTGTGGTTGCCTCGCCACCGCCGACTCTGCCTCGGCCGACCAACGAGCCTACGGCCAACAATGGGGAGGCCAACCCGGTCCTCGTGACTGGAACCGCTTCTATCACTATCCGTACGTATACTATCCGCAAAATTTCTATAGCCAAGAGTACTTTCAAAGCAATGGCAGTATGTACCAGCGTTATCCGCAAGAGATGCAGATTCCGGTGTACAACAAGAATTGGCACAACTATTACCCCAGTAGCCGCCGCTTCCACCAAGGTCACCACTTTATTTTGGACGTCTTTTAAGATCACCCGAGTCCCCGGTTTGGGCTAGCGGAACCCCGTTTGGCTTATCGGACTTGACTGTATGGATAGCCTCGTTTTGTGGTACGATTCACGTACCGCAATACGAAGGTTAGTCATTTCGCAGGTTCGCATACATGCTTCCGTTCCACCTCTCCTTTGACCATCCTGCCTATCTTTGGCTGTTGTTGGGACTACCACTGGTTTGGTGGATTGGCTATCGCTCATTGGCCGCGCTCGGTCGTTTTCGCCGTTTCTTGGCATTCTTATTTCGATCGTCGGTTTGGTCGTGCGTCGTCCTGGCTCTCGCGGGCGTTCAATTGGTGTGGGTCAGCGACCGGGTCACGGTCATGTACTTGCTCGATCAATCCGAGAGTATCCCGCGAGTCAAACGGCAAGCGATGCTCGACTACGTTACCCGCAACGTCCGCAGGCACCGCGACAGCCAGCGTGAAGACCGCGCGGGGATCGTCGTCTTTGGCCGCGACGCTTCGATCGAAGTCCCTCCCTTTGATGACGACATCCCTCCGCTTAGGCGACTTGAAAGTTTACGTGATCGCACCGATGCGACCAACTTGGAATCGGCGCTCAATTTAGCCCAAGCTTCGATGCCCGAAGATTCGTCGCGGCGAATCGTGATTGTGACCGATGGAAACGAGAACATCGGGCAAGCACAAAAACTAGCTGCTCGAGCTGCCGAATCGGGAATTGGGATCGATGTTGTCCCCGTTCAACTCGATGCCAAAAGCGAAGTTCTTGTCGAAAAGATTGACCTGCCCGAAAACATTCGTAAGGGGCAACCGTTCGAAGCACGTGTCGTCATCAGTAATTACTCTGATGCAAGTGTTAGTAAACCGGTCAATGGAAAACTAAGAGTCAAGCAAAACGTTGGCGGCGAAGAATCGCTGTTGCTGGAACAATCGGTCACGCTCGACCGTGGTAAGAACGTTTTTCCATTGCGGCATCAAATTGAACAACCTGCGGCGTACACTTACGAAGCCGAATTTGTTCCCGACACCGCCGACGATGATGGAATCCGCCAAAACAATAGCGCCACCGCTTACACCTATGTGCGAGGCAAAGGCCGCGTCCTTATCATCGAGAACAAAACACGCCTCGGTGACTTTGATTTGATGACGGAAGCACTTCGTGATAACAACATCGAGGTCGTCACGATGCCGAGCGATGATCTGTTCAGCTCATTAGCAGAACTACAAGCTTACGACGCCGTGATTTTGGCGAACGTACCTCGCATCGCAGGCGAATCGAGCGAACTGGTCAGTTCCTTCTCGGACGAGCAAATCGAGATGCTGGTGCGAAACACACAGCAACTCGGGGCGGGGCTATTTATGATCGGAGGTCCCGAAGCATTTGGTGCTGGCTATTGGGCAGGAACGGAACTCGAAAAAGCGATGCCGGTCGATTTCAAAATTCGCAACACGAAGATTCAAGCGGTCGGAGCGTTAGCATGTATCATGCACGCCAGCGAGATGGCAGAGGGGAATTATTGGCAAAAGGTGATCGCTCGTTCGGCAATCGAACAACTTGGACCGGCCGACTATGCCGGTGTGTTGCACTGGAGTTTTAACGGCGATGCTTGGCTTTGGGGTGGTCGCAATGGATTGCTCGAAGTCGGTGTGAATCGCAAAGCGATGCTCGCTGCGGTCGGACGAATGACCCCCGGCGATATGCCTCAGTTCGACCCAGCGATGAAGATGGCCGTCGCTGGTTTGACGCGAACGCCCGCGTCGATCAAACACTGTATCATCATCAGTGACGGTGATCCTAGCGCTCCATCACCGACGACCATCCAATCATTTAAAACCAACAATATTACGATCAGCACCGTGGCGGTTGAATCGCATGGCTTGTCCGACAGTCGGCGGCTGCAAGAGATCGCTCAAGCGACGGGCGGCAAGTACTACGCCGTTCGCGACGGCAGGGCATTGCCGAAGATCTTCCAGCGCGAAGCACGCCGTGTATCGCGTCCTTTGGTCTACGAACCTCCCGGTGGAGCGTCGCCTGAAATCATCTTTCCACACGCGATGCTCGACGGCGTCGACCGCTCCTTGCCAAACGTCAATGGGTTCGTCCTAACCCAAACCAAAGATAGCCCATTGGCACAAGTCTTGATTCAATCTCCCAAACCCGATTCGCCTGAAAATGCGACCATCTTGGCCGTTTGGACTTACGGCCTCGGACGCACCGCCGTTTTGACCACAGACTCCGGTGCACGATGGGCATCGGCTTGGACCGAGTGGCCTGGGTACGAAAAGTTTTATGCCCAGTTGGTGCGTTGGCTGATGCGTCCGACCGGCGATCGTGGTAAATTTTCGGTCGCGACTCAGGTGCGAGATGGAGAGGTGCAGGTGGTCGTCAGTGCACTCGATCAAGACGACTCATTTCTAAACTTCTTGGACATGAATGCATCCGCACTCGACCCCAGCTTAAAGCCGCTGCCGCTAAGAATGCGCCAAACCGCTCCCGGACGTTATGTTGGTACCTTTCCAGCGGATGAAGCTGGCAGCTACTTTGTCAACGTTATCCCTGGCCCCGGTGCCGCACCACTGACCACCGGCGTGACGGTTCCCTATAGCGATGAATTCCGCGTCCGTGAAACGAACCAAGCCTTGTTACAAGCACTCGCTTCGACCAAACCTCGTGGTGGCGATCCAGGCGAGATCTTTCCGCCACTCGAAGGACAACCTAGCGAAGAGCTGATCGATTCCAACGCATTTCGCGGTGGCTTGTCTCTAGCCAGAAGTTTCAAGGATGCATGGCCTTGGTTCGTGCTGGTCAGTTGTGGACTATTTCTTGGTGACGTTTTTGTTCGTCGCGTCGCAATCAATTTCAACTGGGTCGGGCGGACCATTGACCGACTTCGCGGCAGCGCCAACGAGGTTGAAACGCAAACAACGGCACGGCTCGATGCACTTCGTAAGAGCAAAGATTCACTAGGCAATACGATTGAGCAGAGACGAACAAGCATACGATTCGAACCCTCCGCAGCGGAACAAGCCGAATCATCCGCAACCGATACGATCGGTGACATTCGAGTCGCACCATCGAAAACGAAACCGACGATTGAGCAGCAACCCGACGAAGGCCCGAGCTACACCGAAAGGCTGCTAGAAGCAAAACGCAAAGCCAAGAGAAAAGATTAGCCCGTCGAAGCGGGGAACTCCCTACTCCTTCACGCTCCGCAAACGAAGTTTGGGGTGCTCGGACCAGCGAAGCGCCGAGGTTCGGGAACGGGCGTTTCAAAGTGGGAAGGGCCTCCTCTGAAATCTCGTTGAAAACTCGACTTTCCGAGGTCTGCCTGGCTTCAAAGTCGTCCGGTTTTTGAGTGCTTGTTTGCACGCGTTTACGCTTGTTGCACAAATCACATCGTGTTGGCCCCCCCCTCCCGAACGGAGGCTTGACGCCGCGTTCGCCCTCCCCCAAACTCCGTTTTGGGGGTAGTTAAGTTGTTGACTTGGCTGGAGTTAAAAGCCGTACGACCGCTTCGCCGGAAGGTTGAAGTAAGTGGTTAGAACGACTTGCCCAAACCAGAAGCTCTGCCCAGGTTGGGTCGGGCCCAAAGAAATGCGAATGTGACCAAACAATTGTGTATAAACTATCAATCTGAAACCCACTCCATTTTTCAACGGCGAAACACCATGCTTATTCGTTTACTGGCATTAGCTTTTCCTTTGCTTCTCGCCACCCGATCGTTTGCCGATGAGTCGGCGTGGCCCGAGTTTCGCGGACCATCCGGTGACGGCATTGCGGCCGATGCGGATTTACCAATCGCGATCGATCAATCCGTTATCACGTGGCAAACACCGATTCATGGCAAGGGGTGGTCGTCGCCCGTCGTTTGGAAAGACCAAATCTGGTTGACGACCGCAACCGCAGATGGCAAGCGAATGTCGGTAGTGTGCATTGATCGCATGAGTGGTAGGATCGTCCATGACAAGGTACTTATCGAGAACAAAGAGCCATCGTCTTGCCATCCGATGAACAGCTACGCGTCGCCGACGCCCGTGATTGAAGAGGGACGTGTCTACGTTCATTTCGGTGCCTACTTAACAGCATGTCTGGACACCGCGAGCGCCGATCTTGTCTGGGAGCGGCGTGACTTTGAGTGCGACCATTATCGCGGTCCAGCGTCATCGCCGATTCTATACGACGGCAAGATTTTCATCGCTTTCGACGGCATTGATGTCCAATTCGTCGTCGCTCTCGATGCCCAAACGGGCGAGACCCTTTGGCGAAAAAAACGCAGCATCGATTACGGCACCGATATTGGTGACCAGATGAAAGCCTACGGGACCGCGGAAGTGATCAATGTAAACGGACAAGACCAACTGATTTACCCCAGTGCAGTGGCAACCATCGCTTATGATCCGCAAACCGGTAACGAAATATGGACGGTATACCACGGTGGCATGAACGCCTCGGCACGCCCTATCCTGGTCGATGGCACGCTATTGCTTAGCAACGGACTAGGAGCAATCGTCGCTGTTCTCGCGGGTGGAAAAGGAAACATCACCGATTCGAACATCGTTTGGTCGAGTAAAAAGAGCGTCGCAAAACGCTCCTCACCCATCGTGGTTGGCGATCTAATCTTTATGGTTACCGATGAAGGGATTTTGACATGCCGTGAGCTCGACTCGGGTGAAATCGTTTGGAAACATCGTTTGCAGGGTACGTTCGCCGCCTCACCCATCTATGCCAGTGGAAGACTCTACTTTTTCAATATGGACGGTGAAATCTTGACGCTACTGCCAATACGCAGCTACTCGCCGCTTGCCGAAACAACGCTCGGCGATGGCTTCATGGCTTCGCCGGCCGTGGCGGGAAATCAATTGTTTTTGAGAAGCAAGTCGATGCTGTACTGCATCGAGAAATAATCGCTTGCAATCCAATGAGGAAACGACGTCGGCGGGTTATGAAGACCGCTGCATCAGAATCCCTGGGATCGCTTCGCTCGATTCCTTTAGTTGCCCTTCGTCCATATACTGGTGGACCTTTTTAAAGCGTATCGCTTGCGTCTTCTTGCACCCACTGCACTGCAAAACCTCCGCATCGATTCGTGGATAAGTCGATGTATCGACTTCGTCTAAGGCTAGCAATTCTAAATGGTTCAATTCTGACGACTTCTTCCCGGCAATCTCAGCTGGCATCGCCAAGTACATCGTTTCAAACGAATCGCACCATGTTCCGCAATCCTCGCAGAACGCTTCTTGATCGATGCTGTTCATCGTCAACAAAGTCAAACCGCCAACGATTGCCACTGCTTCGATACTCACGAGTGCCCATTGTGCGATACCGCTCGGCCCCCACCAACCGTCGCCATTGATCGCCTTCGTCATCTCCCAGATACCAGCAGGACTAAGGACGAGCGGTATTATCGGCAGTGGCTGTCCTGCGTAGCGGGCATAAGCATGAATGAAAAAGACCCAAGCGAAATAGAGGCCGACAAGGCCAGCGACAAGACCAAGCAGGAAAAGGATCATCGGACTACGGCATTTGGAGATTTTTGCTAGCGCCGCAAGGACAAATCCACCGGCGACAATGTAACCACCAAGAAAAAGAATATTGACGTACCCAATCACGGGGCAATAGACAACGATGTAAGAATAGATGGCTGACAATACCGCGACGGCGGGCAACCCGATTATCAAAATCGCGGGTACCGCTAAGCCCATTCGCCCCGAGTGCTTGTAAAATATATCACGGTTTAGATCAGACATTGACTTGCTCATCTTAGCGTTTGAAAGAAGTGACAATTGGATATTCGCCGGTATCCAGTATAACGAATACTCGGTGATGCCTTATCCGTGATGCCTTTGAGGCGTGGATCTTGTTAGAGATCCTTCCGCATGGGGATCTTTAACGAGATCCACTACCGCCACCCTACCCTAATTCTTATCCCTGACAAAGCGTTAGCCTATCCCACTCATCTTGCTCCATCGCATACACTATAGCCTGCTGAATTTCGAAACCGTTTTGCTCCCCTCTCCGCCGTTTATGAACACTTCTCGTCACAACCAGCTCCGAGATTTGCTGAAATCACCCGACCATCCGGGCCCGCCCGCTGCGAATGCAAACCAATCCGACTCGGGTGCCTTTCATTCGGATGCCGAACGCGAGTGTCTATTGCATTTCGATTTGGCGGGCGATGACGGAGCGGATGGCATCGACGGACGCAGTTTTTTCGATCCGGTGCGCCGTCCAGGTGCGGATGGCCGCGACGGCGAAGATGCAACGCCAGCGAAACCGGGAAAGAGTGCGGCATCGGCAACGATCGAGATTGGCTACAGCGGAAATTCTCGCGATCGTGGTGTCGTCGCGATCTCTGGTTCGGCGGTGACCCCTGGCCATTCCCGGCAACCGATCGAAGCGTCACACCCGATCGGTGATTCAGGCTACATCTTTATCGATGCGACCGGCGGGCGGGCGGGCAGTGGCGGACGCGGTGGCGACGGGCAACCGGGAGCTCGCGGACACAAAGGACGCAACGCCACCCGCTACAGCCGCGGCGGTAACGGTGGTCCGGGCGGTGACGGTGGTGATGCCGGTAACCCTACCGATGGCGAGGTTGGCGGCGATGGCGGACAAATCACGGTAGTCGTCGAGGCGGAGAACCTGGGCCTTCTCATGCTGATGAAAGGTGACCTCTCGGGGGGCGACCTGGGCTTTGCCGGTGAACCAGCAAAGGGCGGCCCGGGCGGTCCCGGTGGTCCCGGCGGCAATAGCTACCACTGGACCGAAACACAGTCCTACACCGATTCGCAGGGCAAGCGGCGAACGCGAACCGTCATGCGCAGCAACCCCGGCGGCTTTTCAGGGCCAAGCGGACGAAATGGCGCTCCGTCACGACGCCGAGCCCTCGATGGACGCAGCGGCAATGATGGGAAACTATCAATCGTCGTCCATCATGCAAACGGATCGAAACAGCAATACGATGCCCCCTACGATTTGGAACTTGTCTCATTCGATATCGCTAGCGAATACGAGATTCTCGAACCCGACTCTTTGGTCAGCGTTGATAATGTCACGGTGCGCAATTGTGGTGGCATGCCAACACCGCCAAACTACTCCATCCGTACCTTTTTGCCATCCGACGATTGGTTACTTTGCGACGAGATCGACTTGGTCTTACCACGCTCGCTTGCGCCGAATGAATCGTACACCTTTTCCGATGCGGGGCTTCGCCTTCGATTGGCGGACGTGATTGTCTCAGGACCTCGCAAACGCGGATTCACACTCGACCATCCGATAAGCCCCGTGGCGTTTATGGAAAGTGGTATCCATCGACCCTTTCGCAATTTTGAAAACGCTGAAATCGTCGAGGTGCGATTCCCGATCGAGTTGACCGACGTGATCGCGCTCAACAGTCTAGCGCCAGGCGAATCGACTCGCGTTCGTTACGGAATCACCAACGTCAGTAGCGAAACGTTTGACGATGCATTGACCTTCCGCAGTGTGCAAACCGGTGCTCGGTTGCTCGGCGGCGACGTCGATCTCGGGCAATTGCTCTTTTTCGACGATGCCGATCGTCCTTGCGATTTACTCGAGCAAGAATTCCGGCATGCCGTTCGCAATTTGGCCCCAGGTGAAACGCGTTGGATCGAAACGCGCATTGGCATTCGAGACTCAGGCGACGTGATCGCCTATCAAGCGTTCGTACTCGGCGTCGACTTGCACGCCCAACGCCCTCAATCGAGTGATCGACATGACCAGTACCGACGAATCGATTACCGACGTGAAACGATCCGTGTGTCGGAAATCTATCGCCGCGACGAAGGATCGCGTTTCCTGTTGATCGCGAACCAAAAAACCGATGTCGATGACATCCAAAAATGGACGCAATTGGCTGACTATTTCGGTAGCGGCTTGGATGTTTGGGATGTTGCCTATTACGGTTTTTTGGATCTGGTCCGCAAAGTCAACGAAGACAAATCGATCTTAGAGGATTGGGCGGGGATGACCGTCATCATCCCCAACAACTATTACTTTACCGCAGCAGGAAAGACAACCGCGTTCAACCAATTGGCCAAGTCTCAGTTCTTACGCGCGGCAGCCGACTTCAACATCTCGTTCTACGTCGTCGGCGATTCACGTACGGGTGGTGAAAAATTACTCGAAACCTCACTGATTCCGATCAGCGACGAAAAATCGCCGAGTGGGTTGAAGACGCAAAAGGCATTTATCAAACGGATCAAGAAACTATCGAAATACGTCGCCCGTAGTGGAGAGGTGGTCGGCGGGGTGACCAGTGGTGCGGCCGACGTTGCCGCTGCCGCTCTTGGCAGCGTTCACGAATTCCCAATCGACAAACGAACTTTTTTGTTCCAACCCGATGCTCGGTGGCTTGTCAATGAAGCACGTGATTTACAACGGAAATTGACAAAGGTTGATCCGCTACATCGCTGGGTCATCGTTCACCGCTATGACACTGGCGATACCGATACGTCATGGGGATTTTTTCGAAAACGGAAAGTCGGAAAACTAGAAGTCCGCCGTACTCTCGATTCGAGTAAAGGCTCAGCCGTCCTGTTTGAAGCCGACGCGATCGCGGTGGCCGATGAGGACTTCATCAACAGCGAACAAAACAAGCACGGTATTTTCTTAGCGTTGAAATTCGAAGACAAGGTCGATCGCTTTATTCGATTGGTCAGCGAGCGAACCTTTCCTCGATTCAACGAACATTACATCGATCGGCCATTGACCAATGACGAGATCAAGCAAATCGGGCACGAATTGATCGACTCGATTTTAGTCGATCTTTATAACGAACAACACGTGGCACGAACCTGCCGAACCTGGGGACTCGGTGGCGTGCGCCCGCTGATGCCCAAACTGAATTATCTCGCCGAACGGTCGCTCAACTACGGGGTCACGTTCCAGCAAATGAAAGAGAACGAAGCATCGATCGGACTCTTGATTGATTTGCTAGGCAACATTCACTACATGGCTTGGCGGAGCAAAACGATCTGGGATTCGTTGTTCATTCCAACCGCGTTGTTCAAACGCAGTCGTGCGGTATCAAAGTACATGGTCAATCGGGTGGATCGGATCAGCGCTAGCATCTTCGGCCAGAAAATGACTTGGTGGGACAAATGGACGGCACCCGATGACTACGATCCATTTGGAACCGCGAAGAACAAAGTGCCGCAAGGAGCGGCTCGTGATTTGGCGGACAAGTTGATCGAGCAGACCGAATCCGAACTGCGAAAACAGAATGTCTCGCTCAATAAGTATACGTCGGCACAAACGTTTCCTGGACTTACCTACGACCCCGAGTTGTTGCAGGAAACCGACCGGGTGATGTCAGGCGAAGTCTACGACCATTTGGTCAAGCGCGAGCAGCAAGCGGATGTGGCACGGGCGCAATTGGAATATGAAGTTGCCAAACAACGATCCGAATTACTGGTCCCGCTCGCAACCGAGCAAGCAACACCTGAGTCCGTTTCCACGCCTACCAGCACATGAAAAACACTCACCGATCTGAATAGGCAAAATATGCTTGATTGAACTTTTTGCCTCCCATTTTTTTACGCACCTAAACCGGATCTAAAGCAACCCATCGAGCCCGCGCTCGGCGAGGGCTTTGACAGCTTCTCGGACTCGTTCTTCGGCGTGTTTTGGAGCGACCAAGGTTGCGTCGGGCGTTTGAACGACAATCATGTCGTCGAGTCCGATGGTGACGATCGTGTGCTCGCCTGTTGAGTGGATGATACAGCCACTTGAGTCGATGGCGACATGGGAACCAACGACCGTATTGCCGTCTTCGTCTGGCTCGTGCAGCCGGGATAGTGCTTGCCAACTGCCGACATCGTCCCAGGGAAAATCCGCTTCAATGACAACCACGTTCGGATAGGTTTCCATCACAGCGTAGTCGATCGACTTGCCTTCGATCGCAGCGAACTCTCGCTCCAACACTTGGGGATAATCGTCTTGGCCGATGCGTTTGGCAATCGCATCGATGTGAGCATAAATCTCAGGGGCGTTTTCCTGCAAAGCCTTGAGGATCGTGGAAGCTTTCCATAGAAAGATACCGCCGTTCCAGTAGAACGTGCCTGCGTCCAAATACGCCTGAGCGGTTTCTCGATTCGGCTTTTCGCGGAACTGTTTGACTTGAAAAACGGCAGCTTCGCTGTTTTCGATCGCGATTGCTCGTTCGATATATCCGAATGATTCGGCGGGATAGTCGGGGCGAATTCCGAATGTGACAATTCGGCTTGGGTCCTCTTGAATCAGTTTCTCACCCGTTTTGAGTGCTGCTTGAAAACGTTCAGGCGAGGTAATGACATGATCCGATGGCATCACCGCCATCACAGCATCGGGATCTTGATGCTGCACCAATGCAGCGGCCAAACCGATGCACGGGGCGGTGTCGCGGCGACATGGCTCTCCGACAATATTCTGCTTCGGCAATTCTGGTAACTGCTCGGCAATCGCATCGACAAGCACTTTGCCGGTAATAATCATCTGCTGCTCGGGTGCCACCAAATTTCCGAGTCGGTCAAGCGTCGATTGGATCATCGATCGGTCGCCGTGCAGGTTGAGCAGTTGTTTGGGGCGAAGCTGGCGGCTGGCGGGCCAAAACCGAGTGCCGCTACCACCTGCCATTATGATTGCGTGTAGCATAAAAATCGTCCGCCATTGAAAAGTGAATGTGGAATGAGTCGTTGGATCCACCCAAGCGTAGACGATGAAAAGCTGGATCGACAAGCGGTTTAGGGTAAGTTTCAGAGGAGCGAGTCGTCGGTAGGGCTCGATCCTTGGACGACTCGACGGGAGTTCAAGCGTGGCGAAAAAGGGGAATCATCAAACGAATGCCGCTGAACGCTGAAGTGTCGGAGAAATCTCGCAGCGGCTCAGCCTCGTTTTCTGAAGCCGCCGAGTGCCCGAAAAACCATCGCTCATCCGGTCCGATTGCGGATGGCCCAAATGCTACTTTACGGATGCTATACGGTTGGCGTCCAAGCTTTGGCCGATTTTCGCTGTCGTTGAAATCGGCGAAAGCCTCGACCTCAACATCAAATCGTCACAAACGCTTCTTCTAGGGCGAGTTGGCACGCCGCAGAACCGGCGTGCGGGCGATCTTCTCTTCGATAGCCCGTTCGGACGATTCTTTGCCTTTACCAAAACGCCGATCTTCCTGAAAATAGAAACTCACATTTTTTCCCCGTCGTATCGGAGTCGAGAGATATGTCTGTCAAACGAGTTGGAATCCTTACCGCAGGGGGCCTCGCGCCTTGCTTGTCGTCCGCTATCGGCGCCTTGATCGAGAGTTATACCGAAAAGGCACCCGAGGTCGAGATTTTGTGCTACCGCTCAGGGTACAAAGGATTGCTACTCGGCGACAGTTTTTTGGTGACTCAAGCGATCCGTGATAAGGCAAAGGTGTTGCACCAACATGGTGGCAGTCCGATCGGAAATAGCCGTGTCAAGTTGACCAACATCGATGATTGTGTGAAACGGCAATTGGTTCAGCCCGGCGATGATCCACTTGAAGTCGCTGCTGAGCAATTACGCCGTGACCGTGTCGATGTCCTGCATACAATCGGCGGCGATGATACAAATACGACGGCAGCGGATTTAGCTGCATTCCTGGCGAAGAATGATTATGAGTTGACCGTCGTCGGTTTGCCGAAGACGATCGACAATGATGTGATTCCCATTCGTCAAAGCCTCGGCGCTTGGACGGCTGCGGAACAGGGTGCTCGGTTCTTCGAAAATGTGGTTGCCGAACACAACGCCAATCCACGCATGTTGATCGTGCATGAGGTGATGGGACGCAATTGCGGATGGTTGACCGCAGCGACAGCTGAAAAATATCGCGAACGGCTCGAAGCGCTCGACTTTTTGCCTGAAACAGGCTTGAGTCGCGAACGAAAAGAGGTCCATGGGGTTTACGTGCCCGAAATGCACTTCAATTTGGATAGTGAAGCAGAACGACTTCGAAAAGTGATGGATGAGTTCGACTGCGTGAACATTTTTATCTCGGAAGGCGCAGGCGTCGACACGATCGTCGAAGAAATGGAATCACGTGGTAAGGAAGTCCCCAAGGACGCCTTCGGTCATTACAAGCTCGATAGTGTGAACCCTGGGAAATGGTTCGGTAAACAATTTGCCAAGTTGATTGGTGCCGAAAAAACCTTGATTCAAAAAAGTGGCTACTACAGCCGTGCGGCTCGTGCCAATGCCGAAGATATCGATCTCATCGCCCGCTGTGCCGAGAAGGCGGTCGATTGTGCGTTGATTGGCGAAGGCGGTGTGATCGGTGAAGACCAAGATCGGGGTGACGAACTTCGCGCGATCGAGTTCGAACGCATCAAAGGCGGCAAAGCATTTAATATCGATTGCACTTGGTTTGGCGAGCTTTTGTCCGCGATCCATCAACCGAAAGGCGAAAAACTCGAAACCGTGCACGCATAGCACGCTGTTGCTTTTCAGCAAGCCTTGAGGCGGCGCTCTCGCTCCGATCGCCATCTCGGATAGTATCCATGGATCGAATCGATCCCGTCTTCGCTTCCTAACCGTAAACGCTTTCCGCTTGGAGAGCCGAGGGAGGTTCGCAACGACTGCCAACAACTAAACCTCCCATTCGCGGTCGATCCGGCGAATGGTTTCGGAGAAACGATTCTGCTATCGCCAGGAGTCACTCCTTCCTTCCGCGTCGAAGTGGACGATTCAGCTTCGTCCAAAAAGCCTCGTCCAAAAAGCCTCGTCCAGTGAGTCTCGTCTAGTGAGTCTCGTCCCCCCAAAAAAAAGAGCGGAGATCTCGACAGCTTCCGCTACGACGGTCAAGCCTAAGCGATCCCAACGATTCGGTGATAACTCCACATGCATAGGATGTAGGTGAAGTAGAGCAGTGCGGCGGTGTAAATCGATACGACAACCGCCCATACGACTCGCTCGCGTGTTGAAAAACGTTTGTTCATCCACAATAGCGGTATTCCGAGAGCTCCAGTGACCAGAAACAGCATACCGAGTACCGCCATCCGGCTTTGCAGATAGCTTTCGGATGCCGCTGCGGTCGTCACCGAATCTTGATTCGCCAATTTGGCTTCGATCACTGATTCGGTTCCTACCTTACCAATGGAACTAGCTTGCGATTCATTCATTGGTATCCGATGGGGTTTGGTTTTCGCGAATTCGCGTTTGAGCTTTCTCCACAAGCGGTGCGACGTTGGCGTTATTTCTATAAAGATCGATAATGCTATACCAAATTTCTCTTGCCGCAACGACATTGCCACGCAGCATCGATTGATCGGCTTGGTCAAGTTTTGCTTGGATCATGATCGCCGCCTCATCTTTGGCAACCGATTGGGTTTCAATCTTGGCGATTTGTCGGCGGGCCAAATTGACATAGGGTCGATACTTCTCGTCATCGCCGAGTAGCGTCAACATGCTTCGATATTGATCGAGTGCGGTTGCGGTATCACCGAATCGCTCAAATTTTTGTGCCTCCGCTAGCAAGCGTTCGCCTTCGTTTCGGATCGGCAAATTTCGTTTTAGCTTGACTGATAAAGCGTGTTCCGCCTGCAGCATATCGACGCGATCAATCTGTTCTGCCGCCCAATCGGCGTGTTCTCCATCGGGGAACCGATTGAGCATCGGACGCAGGAAATTGACTTTGGCTTGATTGAGCGATGATTGGGTATCTCGTGTCAACAATTCCTCGGCGCGAGAGCGCATTTGATTTTCGCTAAGAGGCCAAACCAAATAAGCCAACAACCCGAGAATCATGACGAGCGCTCCAACCAGGACCCACGGTTTGTCATGCCAAACGGTGGCATCGGGGATCGCTTGTTCGCGAACCAAGTGTCGTCCGAGCAACGTTCTCGCTTCATCTCGATCCTTTTGATCGGTCACGCTGAGCGGACTAAAACCGCTCGACGCATGTTCGGCCACCCCGGTTTTAGACATGCTTCTGCGACGCACTTCTGCCAACGCCAACGTCACCGCTGGTGCTCCAAAGGGACGCTTGGCAGGGTCTTTTTCCAATAGTTGCATAATCAGCTTGTCGAGCCAAACCGGACAATCCATTACCAAGGATGCCGGCGAAACCGGCTTTTGATTGGCAACATTCTCCATCACCTCTTCGACCGTCTCTCCTTGGATTGGCATCCGCCCGGTCAAGGCAAAGTACAATGTGGCCCCGAGCGAATAAAGGTCCGATCGGTTACTAACCAATGCAGGATCTCGAAGTAGTTCGGGTGGGCGCAGTGCGATCTCTTGAACGGTCGGTGGACGTGATGTTTTCATACTGGTGCCAAACCGATTGACTCGAGTATCAATCAGAATCGGGCTGAGTCCAGCGATCATGATTTTATCCGGCTGGATTGCCGCATATTGGATTGAATGCTCGTGGAGATATCGTAGAGCATCAACGAGCGGTTCGGCCAGTTCGAGAACCGATTCCCACGACATCCTCGATTTCCGCTCCAAATGGGAAGCCAACGTTTCACCATCAACAAGCTCGTAGGCCAAGTAGGCGTCGTTGTTTTCGAAACCACCTCCGTAGCATCGAACGAGCGCAGGATGAGAAAGGGTTTTCAACGTTTCCCATTCCGATGCGAAGTCGGTCCTAACCTCGGGGGTCGCACCAAAGGGAGACGAAAAGACTTTGACGGCGACCGACCGTTTGAGTTTGACGTGAATCGCTCGCCAAACACAACTTTGCGACGGAAAATCGCCAAGTTTTGCTTCGATTGCCAAAGGGCCTAAACGACTGCGGGGCATAGCATTCAGATCGAGAGGTAGTGGAAAAGAGTTGCCGAGATATCGAGTATACCAAAATCAAGCGGATGGATTCTGGTCGAGCAAATGAGACAGAAAGACCGCCTTGTCAGCCTCGTATTGTCTCAAAACCGCCTTGACCGTTCCGCCATCTCCGTAATTTCGCCGTTTCAAATCGGACCGCCGCCTGCGGGTTGTCTCGCAAATGATCTCACAGCTGAATCGCGAATTCCCACTCGCTGGAGGATTCGACTTCAGGCTTCCCTCAGCATCTTTAGGCGATGGCAACAAAAAACCGAACGGACAAGCGATTTTGTCATCCGTTCGGTTTGCGTTCGAAACTCGGATCCGAGCTTACTTGCTAGTCAACATCGCTACGCGTGACGTTTCGATCTGGTTTTTGATCGATTCAACATATGCACGGTCCGCATCGCACATTCGTGACATTGGAACCGAGCAAGTCTTTCCGTTGGTCTTTCGCAAGCGTACGAAACCATCATAAATTTCAATCAAACGACCTTCGGTTCGGAAGGTGGAGGTGTTGTCGATCCAAACTCGCACCGAGGTTTCTTGCAGCGAGAAGTGAGGCGGAAATTGCTTTTCAGTGACAACCAATCTCTCACCCATACGACGCGAGTCTCGTTGAGTCATTTGGTCTGAATCGGCTTCACGGTCGCTCCGACCAAATAGATCGTCGAAGTCACCGGAATCATCGCTTGACGTCGGCATTCCAAATAGGTCGTCCACACCGCCATCGGCTGGTGCTTCTTCGACGGCGGGTGGATCACCGAACAAATCGTCCAGGCCACCGCCATCGGTTGGGACTTCTTCGACTGCAGGCGGATCACCGAACAAATCGTCCATGCCACCGCCATCGGTTGGAACTTCTTCGACTGCAGGCGGATCACCGAACAAATCGTCCATGCCACCGCCATCGGTTGGAACTTCTTCGACTGCAGGCGGATCGCCGAACAAATCGTCCATGCCACCGCCGTCGGCTGGGGCTTCATTTCCAGCAGGCGGATCGCCGAACAAATCGTCCATGCCACCGCCATCGGTTGGGACTTCATTTCCAGCAGGCGGATCGCCGAACAAATCGTCCATGCCACCGCCATCGGTTGGGGCTTCATTTCCAGCGGGGGGATCGCCGAACAAATCGTCCATGCCACCGCCGTCGGCTGGGGCTTCATTTCCAGCGGGGGGATCGCCGAACAAATCGTCCATGCCACCGCCGTCGGCTGGGGCTTCATTTCCAGCGGGGGGATCGCCGAACAAATCATCCGAGCCACCGCTGTTTGCCGGTGCCTCGTTGTCGGCTGGGTTGCCGAACAAGTCATCCATGCCGCTGTCACCTTCCGATTCAGGAAACGCAGGTTCGGGCATGACGGGCTCGGGCATGACGGATTCAGGCATCTCCGCTTCGGGCATCTCCGCTTCGGGCATCTCGGTTTCAGGCATCTCGGTTTCAGGCATCTCAGCTTCGGGCATCTCGGTTTCGGGCATGACGGATTCGGGCATCTCATCCGCAGGTGGATTGCCGAATAGGTCATCAGAATTGTCTGGCTCCGCGACCGGTTCGTCCAGCGAAGGGCTTTCCATTTCGGGCTCAACTTCCATCTCAGCACCGCCAAACAAATCATCCGCCGCCGGTTCTTCGGTCGATGGAGACGAAGGCGAGTCCGTTTCCGGATCTACGTCCGGCTCTGTGGCCGAAGCTTCCATTTCCGTATTGTCCGCAGGCGTCTCGGATTGAGCCGCTTGCTCTTCGAAAGGCGATGGTGGAGCCGAATCGCTGTCGCTAGAACTTTCAAATTCATTTTGCTGGTTGGACGGAATCTCACTCTCTTGTGAAGGAGCGGATGGCAGCGGCTGAGAATCGTAAATCACTTCGCCACTCGGTACTGCCATGCTCCTATCGACAGCTCCATAATCGACCACACCCATGTCAACCACGCCGTAATCACAGGAATTGCCAACGACGGGCGGGGGACAGCAAACGACCGGTGCTGGACAGCATACCGGTGCAGGAGGGCAACATACAATCGGCTCGCAGCACTCGTTGGCACGTGAGCCACATCGCATATGATGTAGAAGCCAGCCTGCCGATGCCGGGCTGATGCCCAAGATTAACGTGAGCGTACCAACGGTACTAAAGCGGAAAATGGTTCGGGCCGTGCGGTTCATAAAGCTGTCTCCTCCATACGAAGACGGTATGGGTTACGTGCGGTTTACACAGGTGAGCATGCGAATTCCCAGCTTTCTGCGTGTTTTGGAAGCCAGGGCACCTATTTCATCAACCGTCCATGCTAGTTACGACTTGTTGCTCCGGCAAGCAGCGCTGGATGGTTAATTTAAGGACTTTAGTCGCAAAAAACGGTTTTGCCAGTTATAAGGATCGAAATGTTTGCCTTTTTCACTCTAAAATACTTGGGTGCCGCTGAGAGCGAAAATTTGTCAAACTAGACCCGCAACGATCCTGAAAATCCGCAAGTCTTGGCGACTTCCGCCCCCCAAACATCCAACATCCCTCAAATAGCCGCGTCTCTATGTTTCGCTTCATCAAGGGCGTTTTCGCATCGATGAGCCTCGAGCGGAAATGTCTGCTCTTTTTTGGTTCAGCGATTCTGGTCCTGATGTGCGCCGCATTCTTCGTCGTTCAATTACTCGCCAAGCGGTTGGTCACCAATACGACCCAGCAGCGGGCTCGCGACTATGCGGCTGCTGAACTTTACATGTTGCATAGCGACGCGGAATGGGCCTCCGAAGTCCCCAACGAGAAGGTCTCTCGCGTCGAACTCATCCTTGGCGGACTAAGAACAGAGCTACTCAACGATCAAATCGACTTTCAAGTATTGGCGTTGCAAGATTCGATTCCGTACGAGAACTTGCCCGCGATCGCCCAGCCCGAGACGGAGCACGAATTATTGAGGCTCGAGCAGCTCGAACCGCAGTACCGTGCTTGGTTGTCACGACAAATTGGCGAAGACCGACCCGATATCGAACGTCCGCTCGATCTAGGGGACAACGAGGCGATGAGCCGAATCGGACTACTGGGTACGACCGTGTTTGCCGAAGACGGTCCGATCGATGACCGCTACATCTATTACTATCCGGTTTTCTTCAAGCCGACCTGCGTTTTGTCCTGCCATAGCCCTTCCGGCGGCTCGATCTCGACATCGCCCAATGATGATCCGGTGAAGTTGGCGTCTCAATATCCGTATCGCGTTTTTCGGATCAGCATGCCCTATAAAGAGACTCACGATCAAACCACATGGATTCGCGCGATCGTGATTGCCTTGGCGATGGCGATCATTGCTGCGACGCTCTTCGTCCTGCATGCGATTGTTCGCTTCCTGGTCTTGCAGCCGCTCTATCATCTTCGAGACGTCAGTGACGCGATCACGCATGGGGATACCAACCAACGTGCCACGATCGATACCGAAGACGAGTTTCGTGAACTAGCCGATGCGTTTAATCGAATGCTTCGTCACTTGACCGAAACGCAAGACAAGATTCAAGAAGTGAACCGGGAACTCGATGCTCGCGTTGACCAGTTCGCTCAATTGAACCTGCAACTCTACGAAGCAAACCGTCTCAAAAGTGACTTCTTGGCCAACATGAGTCACGAGTTACGAACGCCGCTCAACAGTATCATCGGCTTTTCGGAAGTCCTGGCGGGAATTGATTCTCTCAATGACAAACAACGCCGCTACGCCGCCAACATTCAAAAGAGTGGCCGGCTACTGCTTGAAATGATTAACGACATTCTCGATCTGGCCAAAGTCGAAGCAGGAAAGATGGAGCTGCGCTGTAGCGAATTCGATGTCGGACGCTTGGTTTCAGCCCAATGCGATATGATTCATTCATTGTCCGAAGAAAAGAATATTTCGCTGACCATCGACACCTCCGACGAATTGCCCAAAGCTTACCAAGATCAAAACAAGCTCGGCCAAATTATCAACAACCTACTCAGTAACGCAATCAAGTTCACCCCCGAAGGCGGCATGATCACGGTGCGAGTCGAGGACAAGCAAAACGGAAAGTTTCGTTTACTCGTCAAAGACACCGGCGTCGGAATCGCCGAAGAAGATCAACCAATCATTTTCCAAAAATTTCGTCAGAGTCAAAACGTACTAAACAATGAAGGACTGACTCGCGAATTTTCAGGCACTGGATTAGGTTTATCGATCGTCAAAGAGTTGGCGAAACTACTCGGTGGCGAAGTTGACTTTGAAAGCGAGCTCGGACATGGTAGCACCTTTTGGGTAACATTGCCCTGGCGGCTGAACGAGCAAATCGCTAACGATAACCTGCTCGCTTCAACACTCTTGTCGCCTGCCCCGTTGCCAACCTCCGGCGCCAAACGCTCGATCACCGAACAACCCAAAACCGATAACCGATAACCGATAGATAGCATGAAACAAGTTGACCTTTTTACCGATGGTGCCTGCAGCGGTAATCCCGGACCAGGCGGATGGGCCTTTATTCTTCGTTGCCCCAAAACGGACAAAGAACTTGAGCGCAGCGACGGGGAACCCGATACGACCAACAACAAGATGGAGTTGACCGCCGTGATCCGAGGCTTGGAAGCGCTCCAGGAACCGTGCGAAGTCACCCTACATGCTGACAGCACCTACGTCGGCCAAGGCATCAGTAGTTGGATGGCAGGTTGGAAAAAACGAGGTTGGAAACGCAAAGACGGTTCAAAACTCGTCCCGATCAAGAACGAAGAACTATGGCGTGCCCTCGACAAACTGTTGCAAAAGCACAAGATCGTTTTCAATCACGTCAAAGGACATGATGGTCACGTCGAAAATGAACGCTGCGACAAGCTAGCCGTGGAAGCCTACCAAAAATATCTACATCGTCCGGTGAAATAAGCCAACTATGTCTCAACACTTTGACTCGGCGAAACCGTTGGAGTTGCCAATGTCATGGTCAAGACCGTTAACGAACTAATCGGCATCAATACCGCTGCAATCAATGGACTGATCACACCCGTCATTGCCAAGACCGCGGCAACCGCATTGTAGCTAATCGAAACAATAAAGTTATCACGAATGCAGCGAACGGTCCGTTTTGCGGAAGTGATCAAGGTAACGATGCCACCGAGATGACTGTTACCAATCAATACCGGTGCCGCAGCTAGCGATGCGTTTGCCCCCCCTCTAAGTGCCACGCCGACGTCGGCTGCTGCCAATGCTGCGGCGTCGTTGACACCATCGCCGACCATCACGACAGGACCATTTCCCTTCGCGTTTTGAATGGCCAACAATTTTTGCTCAGGCGTTTGTGCACCCAGTGCGTATTCCTCGGGGACTCCTAATTTCGCAGCAACCGAGCGAACAATCGCTTGATGATCGCCCGACAAAATCGATACCTTCCACTGCGACGATCGTAACCTTCCGATCACTTCGACCGCTTCGCTGCGAAGCGGATCACTGACGCCTAAAACGGCAACCAATTCGGAGTCACGTAGCACAACAATGGGAGTCGAACCGGAATTCAAAATCGAGTCGATCCTCGATTGCTGGGCAACACTCTTTCGTACCTCATCGATCGATAACCATTTGACACTTCCGATTCGGTAACGCGACTGATCCATCTCGGCTTCGACACCGATGCCAACTCGATTGATAACATTCGTAACGACCGTATTGTCTCGCATCTCAATCTTTGTGTTTGCTTTCGCATAGCTGACAATCGCTCGCGCGATCGGGTGGCCAACCTTCGCTTCCACCATCGCAGCGATGCAAAGCGTTTCCTCATCGCCGAACCAATCGGTCACCTGCATTCGGCCTTGCGTCAACGTGCCGGTCTTATCAAAAAAAATCGTTCCCGGCTTTGCCAGTTGTTCAATGGAATCACCGCTACGAACCAGGATCCGGCGTTCGGCAAGTCGGCCGACGGCGACTGCGATCGCCAATGGGGTTGCCAATGCCAAAGCACATGGACAAGCAACGATCAACAAGGCAACGCTGTGACTCAAGGCGACCGAGGAATCGATTTGCCACCAAACGATGGCGGTAATCATGGCCAATGTCAAAATGATGCAGACGAACCAGCCACCAATCCGATTCGCCAACTGAACGATCGGCGTTTTACTTGCAGCTGCCGATGCAACGGTTTGTGATAATTCGCCAAGCCGCGTTTGTCCTCCAGTCGCGGTCGTGCAAATCAAAATGTCCGATTCGAGGTTATCCGTTCCCGCTTCAACCGTGTCGCCAACACCGATCGCAATCGGCCGACTCTCGCCGGTTAACAGGGATCGATCGACGTACGATTCCCCTTGCGTTACCACCCCATCGACCGGAATACTCTCACCCGGTCCAACTTTCACCACGTCACCAAGAACGATCTCTCGCACAGGTACACGCACCAGTCCATCCTGCCCAACTCCATCCTGCTTATCGACACGGGTTGCTGCAGCAGGTGTGAGGTTCAAGAGTGCGGCGATTGAGCGACCGGCGTTATGTTGTTGCCGAAGTTGAATCCAACGACCGACAAGTAGAAAAAACACGAGCGTCGCAATCGAGTCGAAATAGATCTCCGATGCCGGGACGAACAAGCCGTAGATACTGGCGACCAATCCAGCCAAAAGTCCTACCGCAACGGGCAGGTCCATGTGCGGAATTCTCATCCGCAACGATGCCCATGCCCCACGCATAAAAAGACGCCCAGGGATGAGCACTGCGAGTGCCCCCAAACCGACACCGACAAGGCGCAGAAGGCCACGATGCGAATCGGCGATCCCGGTAAACGTTCCAGCATAGAGAGCGACCGCAATCCACATTGCATTGGCAGCGCAAAATCCGGCAATCGCTACCTCGACCAACAATTGACGGCTCTCCTGGTCACTGGCGTCCCGCTCGCTCGACGGATCGTACGGTTGGACCCGATACCCAATCCGATCGAGCAGTTGTCCGAGTTCACTAAGCCGAATCAACGACGGATCGTAGAGCAATTCGACCGATCGCGAATGCATTTGGACTTCAGCGGAGTACCAGCCAATGACATGGTTCGGCGTTTGTTCGATCAGCCAGGAACAGGCCGCACAATGTAGCCCGCTGATCGACAACCGCACTTTGGCAAGCGAAATACCATCGGGTCCGCTAACCGTTTTGACAACCGATGGAAGCAACAACTTCGGGTCATCCAAATCCTCGAATGTACGATGGTTCTTTTCGGCAAACGTTTCGTTCGGATCACAATCACGAAGCGCGTAGAAATCTTCTAAGCCCCAACCGTGAATCAATTGCCATGCACCGCGGCACCCGTTACAGCAGAATGCGGGTTCCGACTCATCGCGAGGCCGTGGCGAAGGCAATCCACAATGGGCACATTCGACCGTTCCCTCCGCCGCTACTTCCGTCTTCGACTCGTCAATCGTCCGGTTCATCGTCACTTTCCGCATCGCAGCATGGCGGCTCCTCAGCATCAACGCCGGCTTCCTCCACCGCTTCACCGGAACAACACGGCAGCGGTTCGTTCTTCAAATCGACCATCGAGCTTGCGGACAAATCGCCTGCCATCGTCGGCGCGACGAGCGAGGAAACATCGACGGCCGCGCGTCCGGTGACCGTGTAGAGTCCCGTCACAATCAGCAGAATGCTGGCCGCGATCGGAAGCATCCCGCGCAGCCGTGGGGTCAACGACCGGGCACCCACAAGGATTGCGGTCAATGCTGGCAGGGTGCCGACCCAGAAAGAAAACATGACAACGATCGCAGGCAATAGCCCTCCCGTCCCAGCGGCCACCAAAACAAACAGATACAACCAACCACAGGGAAGCCAAGTCGTAATCAAGCCGCCGAGATAAGCTTTGCCATTCCGGCCACGCCGTTCAATCAGTGGCTTGAACCTTTGCAAAACGCTCGCCACCTTGGATGGTCCCGTTGTGGAGAAGGCAAACAGTGTGCTGAACTTTGGATGGAGCTGAGCCAATCGATAGAGCCCCACCGCAATCAACAAGGACCCTGCGATGATTGCCGCGGCTGATTGAAAACCAACCATCTCTCCACCGAACGAAACGGCCGCACCCAGAATCCCTGCGGCGACTGCGGCAATCATATAAGTCGTTAATCGGCCCAGGTGGTAGGAGACAATCGTCGATCGGCTCGAACCGCCACCGGTGACCCAAAGCGCCAGCGGGCCACACATTCCAATGCAGTGTAAACTACCCAGAAGGCTAGCGACAAACACAGCCATTCCCAACGTAAACACTTCTAACCCCCTTGCGGTGTGGATCTTTGATTCGACGAATGGACCATCAATACTCGCGAGTCTACAAACTCGGTTCCATCACCATTTGTGAATTTTCCATTGACTTGCCACAAACCGTCGGTCGGCAAGCAACCGACGATGCCGAAGGTCCCCTCGGAACTCGGTTTCAGCCTGATCTGATCGATCTCGGAAGCCCGCGCGTGATGATACAACTCGATCGTTCCCGAAGCGATCGAGACGGGCGAGCCATCTTTGTCCGTCAATTTCCCCTGGAGCCCTACCGTGCCGCCATCTTCGATTGCCCCCAGAACCAACGTCCAACCGAGTTCTCTTGAAAACGCCTCCGCCTTGACCTTTTCGTCCCAGTTCAATGCGTTTTCATAGTAATTCGGAAGTGCCGCGACCGATGGATCGCCGGAGGCAAGGTAGATGGCATAGACACCAACGAGCACTTGCACGGTGAGAAGCGCGACCACGAAGCCACCCCAGCGTAGGGCTGCTTTATGGTTCGCAATCCGATTTGACTCACGACTAACTTTTTCATTTTTCATTCGTTTGAACCTTTAACTGAAAGCGGCTTCGCCGCACCCCCTCGTGGATCTTGCGAAAGATCCCTTGCGATGAGGGATCCTTAACAAGATCCACTACATGATCCGTCTTGATGCGAACGAGCGACTATCGCCGGGGGCCTAATAGCTGCATTCTTAAAAGTCGCTCATTTCCGGCATCATCGGTAACTCGTATTCTACCATCGGCGTTGCCGGCTGGGCCAAACGCTTTCGTCGGAATTTCGATCATTAGCGGAACCAGCGTCGTACCGTTGCTTTCGAGTTTCGTTTTTTCCGCCTCGATCTCGTGTATCGTTGCCGATACTGGGTCCATCATTTCCACCGTGTAGGTTCGCGTCTCGTTGGTCCGATTAACGAGACGAAGACGGAATTGGTTACTAATCGTCCCTTGATCTTGCCGCGTAAACGGCATTCCCTTACCTCGGATCAAGCGGGCATCGAACGCATATTTGGTCGACAAAACGGCGAAAAAGCCGATGCCTACCGCTAATAGCAAAAGTGGGTAAGCAACCGTTCGCAATCGAAAAACCTTCGGTGGCTTTCCCGCCAACGCGTCTTGCGAACTATAACGAATCAATCCGGTCGGCTTATGGACCTTGGTCATCACATCGTCGCATGCATCGATGCACTGGGTACAGTTGATGCACTCTAACTGCAAACCATCGCGAATATCGATTCCGGTCGGACAGACGACAACACATTGGTTGCAAGCGACACAATCTCCAAGCCCATCCCCTTCAACTCGCTTTCCCTTCTTTCGTGGCTCGCCCCGATTCGGGTCGTAGGCAACAATCAAACTTTGCCGATCGAGCATCACCGATTGAAAGCGTCCATAAGGACAAGCGATCAAGCAGGTTTGTTCTCGAAAATACAAAAAATCGAACATCATCAAGGCGGTTACAGCTCCCATGACCAAGAAGGCAACCGGATGATCAAATGGTGAACCCGTCAACCAAATCGCCAGTTGATCCGTACCGACAAAGTAGGCCAAAAACGTATGGGCAAGCACCATGCAGAGAACTAAATAGACTGCAAATCGGGCAAACCAACGCCAACCTTCGATCTTGTTCTTCGGCTTACCGCCTTTGCCAACCGTCCCTTCGAACAAGCGGTCGATGGGGCGAAACAGATACTCCATGTAAACCGTTTGCGGACACGCCCAACCACACCACACCCGACCGCTCAGCGCGGTCGCTAGAACGATCGTCAAAAAACCGCCGAGCATGACGAGTGCCAACAGCAGGGTATCGGTGGGCAGGAACGTATGGCCCAGGAAAACGAAGCGACGCGACGGGACATCCAACAAGACAGGCGGCATCCCGCCAATTCGCACATGTGGAAGGGCTACGAAAAATGCGATCAATGCGTATGCGACCGAGCGGCGACGTTTCCACCAATAACCCGTCGACAACTTCGGGCGCAACCAACGCCGGGTTCCATCTTGCTCAAGCGTGCTCAATACATGCTCCGGCGCCTCCAGCATCGCGGATTGCTCTGCGTTCGTTTTTCCATTGTCCGATTTGTCGACAACGGGTAGGTCGCCACGTGGCGAGGAAGTACTCATATTGGTGTTCTCGCACGCTCGAGCGCGCTTAAAAGTTGCCTAACGGTTTGTCTTGGATAAGAACGGGGCTGGCGATAGTGGATCTTGTTAAAGATCCCCATGGAACAAGGATCTTTATCAAGATCCACTACGCAGATCCACTACGCAGACCCACTACGCTACGTTCAATGCTGACAATGCACTAGGCATTGTCTTTAGGTGATTCGGCTTCGGGTGATTCGGCCTCGGGTGATTCGGCCTCGGGTGATTCGGCCTCGGGCGACTCAGCCTCGGGTGATTCGGCTTCCTTCGAAGCTTCGGCATCTTCGGAAGGCGCATCAGGCCACGGAGCGATCGTCCGTCCTTCAGGATTCTTGCCCGATGCCGGTTCGGTGCCCCGCAAACTTGCGGCATAGCTCGATACCAACAGAATTTCGTTTGCGGATAAACGATTCTTCCACGCTGGCATCGCTCCACCCGCTGCACCATTCTGAAGAACGTTTAGAAAATCGCCAATGTCCTTTATGTTTTTATACTCATCATCGGTCAAATTCGGACCCACCAAACCGCCGCCATCCGCACCATGACAGGAAACGCAATGCGTTTTGAAAACCGTTTGCCCCACTCGTAACCACGAGGGTTCGTACAAGTACTTGAGCACGGTGGGGCGATCGAGTTTCAGTTCCCCAATCTCTTCGAATTGTAGACGAATGTTTGCAGCGAGAGCTTGATCGTAGCGTGCTTCGACCGTTCGGCCTTCCGCTCCACCATGATAGAAAGCCCAATAGGGGAAGGCAAAAAAGATCGATCCAATAAACATCCATTTCCACCATCCGGGTAGTGGATTATCAAACTCTTGGATCCCGTCGTAAGCATGACCGGTAAGCGGATCGTCAGGGATATGCCCGACGATTTCGTCTTGCTGCGTTCCGTCCGTTGAGCTGGTTTTGTCAGAATTCATCGCGAGGGGTCTCCACATTATCGGATAGCGGAATGGCGGCCATTCGATCGGTCGCGTTTCGCGATAATCGCATCGTGGCAAGGAACATCAAACCGAAGGCGAAACAAAACAACACCAGCGCCATCTCGGCACAATCGCTGTAGTCAATCCCTCGAATTACGTCAGTTAACATGAATAAAGTACTTCTAATAAAAGGTTCATCATCGTAGCCTAGGCTTCTAGCCTGGGTATCTGTGCCCCAGGCTTCTAGCCTGGGTGTAGTGTGCCCCAGGCTGGAAGCCTGGGCTACGTTCTTAACGGCTGGCGACTTCCGCCTCGGGTTCTGCGGCTGGATCCGCAGCCGTCTCGGGCGCAGCGAAGATATCGATGCCGACGCGTTGTAAGAAAGCGATCAAGGCAACCGCTTGCGAATCGAGTGTCATCACGCCACCGCGCGACACCGGTCCGCCCTGAGAAACAATGTCGGCTGCAATGGATTCGGCTTGTTTACGAGCCATCTGGGGTGCTTCCTCTAATTCGAAATCGTATGGTGCACCGAGCGTTCGAGCCGCCCAAACACGGTCTTTCGTGCGTTCGAAGTTCAGCGACGTTTCCAACAGATGAATGTAGCTCGGCATCACACTTCCGGGAGATACCTGCTCGGGATTCTCAAAGTGCAACCAGTGCCACAAACTACTCTGCTTGCCACCTTCTCGAGCCAAGTCGGGACCGATCCGACGACTGCCCCATTGGAAGGGACGATCGTAGATCGATTCGCCAGGCTTGCTGTATTCTCCGTAACGTTTGGTTTCGGCCACAAAGGGACGAATCATTTGCGAATGGCAATTGTAACAACCTTCCGAAACGAAGATGTCCCGTCCGGCTAATTCGAGAGGCGTGTAAGGTTTGACCGTTGCTATGGTTGGCACGTTGCTGCGAATCAAAAACGTCGGAATGATCTCGAACAAACTGGCAATGACCACTGCCAAGGTCGCAAGGATCGTAAACCGCACAGGCAAACGTTCCCAACGTCGATGCCAGCCCATTCGCGACCAGATTTCCAAACTTCGTGCCGTATCGAGTACCGGCACGTCTTCCAGATTGCTCTTCTGCGTTGGCTCGACTTCTTCATACTTCGCCGCTAATCGAGGCGATTGATAGACAGGCACCTCATATACCGCCGGGCGAGTCGACCAAGTCATGAACCAGTTCACCGCCATCATTAAAATGCCACTGACGAACAACAAACCACCAAGCACTCGCAACCACCATAGCGGCATGATCGATTGAATCGTTTCGATAAAGTCGGGATAGACGAGGTTGCCCGTTTCGTCCATCGCACGCCACATCAAACCTTGCATCAAACCCGCTGCATAGATCGGAACGATGTAAAGCAGAATCCCAATCGTCGCAACCCAAAAGTGAGCCGATGCCAACGTGGTGCTCCACAACTTGGTTTGGAACAAGCGAGGCAATAACCAATAGAGCATCCCAAATGACATCATACCGTTCCAGCCCAATGCACCCGAGTGAACGTGAGCGATTGTCCAATCGGTGTAGTGACTTAACGCGTTGACGCTCTTCACACTCAGCAAGGGACCTTCAAATGTCGACATACCGTAGAACGTGATCCCAACGACAAAGAACTTTAAAACGGGATCCGTCGCAACCTTTTGCCAGGCACCGCGAAGGGTTAACAGCCCGTTAATCATCCCACCCCATGACGGCATCCAAAGCATCACACTAAAGAGCATTCCCAGCGTCGATGCCCATTCGGGTAATGCGGTGTAATGCAAGTGGTGAGGTCCTGCCCAAATGTAGATGAAGACCAACGACCAAAAGTGAATGATGGAAAGTCGGTAACTAAAGACGGGCCGGTTCGCTGCCTTCGGTAGGAAGTAGTACATCAAACCAAGGAACGGTGTTGTCAGGAAAAACGCTACCGCATTGTGCCCATACCACCACTGCATGAACGCATCCTGAACACCCGCGTAGACGGGATAACTCTTGGCCAACCCAATCGGGATCACCAAATTGTTGAAAACGTGAAGCACCGTCACGGTCACAATCGTCGCAATGTAGAACCACAATGCCACATACATGTGCCGTTCGCGGCGGTGGATCAGCGTCATTAAAAAGTTGCCACCGAAAAAGCCGAGCCAGACAACCGCAATCGCCAAGTCAATCGGCCACTCCAACTCAGCGTACTCTTTACTCTGTGTGATCCCCAAAGGCAACGTGATCGCTGCGGCAACAATAATCGCTTGCCAGCCCCAAAAATGCAAACGGCTTAGCGTGTCGCTCCACATCCGGCACTTGCATAAACGCTGAGTGCTGTAGTAGACCGCAGCGAAAATCGCATTGCCCGCAAAAGCGAAGATAGCCGCATTGGTGTGTAGCGGACGAAGACGGCCAAAACTAAGCCACTCCAATCCGCCAAACATGTTGGGCAGCACCAACAACAGGGCAACAATCAACCCAACGATTGTGGCAATCGCCGCCCACACCAAGGTGGCGGTGGCAAATTTGCGGACAATGTCATCGTCATACGAATACGTCTCTAGCACTTCTTGAGTGCCAGTCCGTTCCAATTCACTAGGGTCTTGATCAGCGGACAAGCCGGAGGGGGTCTCAATCGACAACGTTTTATTCCTTAATTCCTCAAAGTCACAAACGCTAATCGCGTTTGTAAATGAACGTGTTGGGAGTCTATAAGTTCCAACGCACAACCGATATGGATGCGAGAGTAGAGAATGGTCTGCGCTAAAGGTGAGCGATTATGTCTCATTCGCCAATGCGACAGTTTGTCGCAGGCGGAAAAGTCAGCCGAATTTATCATGCTAATTTACGAAAAAATCCTAGCCGGTGCAAAGCAGTTTCGAGGAAAACCGACATTTTCAAGCGGTATCCATCACGATGCTCCTGCCATTTCAGTTCTATTCCATTTCATTTTTTTCAAGACCACCATGCTGGCGAAGACGGTAACCCACTTTCTGTGCGTATTTGCTCACTTCGCAGGACGCTGTGACGATAAGCCACACCCGTAGCGGGAGCTGATTCCGTCGGCAGCTCCATTTCGATCGCTTCTCTGGTTACTCTATTCCGTTTTTTCGGCTCTCAACAATTGGTTAGCGCCTATCGAAACCTTCCCGCTAGTTCAGTCGCTACATTCACAAGGCGATGGTGAGTTTCACTTCTTCGCGACCGGTGGTCAACGCTTGGCTAAAAGCAACGCGCACATCTTGACCTCGTTTGGCTGGCAAATCCCTGTCGTAACGTAGCAGCGTATCTCCGAGACGCTGAATGTTTCGAGTCTCGGAGAGACTCGCCTACTAGACGCTGAATGTTTTGAGTCTCGGAGAAACTCGCCTACTAGACGCTGAATGTTTTGAGTCTCGGAGAAACTCGCCTACTAGACACTCAATCTTTCGAGTCTCGGAGAGACTCGCCTACTAGACGCTGAATGTTTTGAGTCTCGGAGAGACTCGCCTACTAGACACTCAATGTTTCGAGTCTCGGAGAGACTCGCCTACGGTTGAGAATTCAGTCTTCGCAGAACAGCCATCGATAGAACGCCTATCGGTGGCTTGCTTTGTTTTGGCGGGACGATTTTTGGGGAATCGTTCGACGGTTGCCTGGTTATGTACACGGCTCGACTCGTCTTGTCTTCTTGCTTTTCTGAATAGTCGCGAAGCGACGGCAGGCGTGATCGTAGAACGGAGGTTCTTGGCCCTAGCGCATCAAACGAATGCCGAGTGGCAGCGAGTCGCCGAAGATGACGGCTTCCTCGTCACTTTGCAACGTTCCGCCCACGGTCAACAATTTGACGAGATGCTCGTTTGCTCCGAGCAGTTCAAGCTGGACAGCCATCGCTTCGCGCCGCTGGTTTGAAAAATCGCGATGGCGGTCGCCTGTCTTACGAGCCATCTGGACGATCGATAACAACAATAGGTTTTGGTTCTCGGCGAACCCAAACAAGTCCTCACCCCTAGAACTGGCTCCATCGAGAAGTTCGCCTGCCCAACGCGATGCTTCTTCGACAGGCACGGTGGCGTTGAGGGGCCCGTAGGCTCCTTGGCGGCTGCCCAGTCTCCCGAGTGCCCACAACAGTGCTGGCCGTAGATTTTCATTCTTTTTCTGCTTCATCGCAGCCAACGCCAACAACCCCAATTCGACTTTCGCCTTGACGTGCAATCTTTCCATCGCACCCAGCATCCGCCACATTTCGGATGCCTCGTGAGCTTCGATTCGCCGCGTCTTATTTTTCAAGAGGCTGATCAGTGGAGCCGCCAATTGCTCTTGTTGGCCACTGGTCAACCCACCCGCGATTCGCCGCCAAAGAATCATCGACTCGGTACGTGACGATAGTGCCGGAAACGCTAACTTGCCATGAATGACTCGCCAGGTTTGCGCGACTCGCCAATCGTCGACGGCAACGCCGTAACCAGGCCGCAAACAGAAGCCCACTAAATTCAACCATCTCGCTTCATGCTGAGCCGATTGCCGCCGTCCTTGCTCGTTTTCGATCAGCGATTGCCACATGTCTCGAAGCAACGAAGGCGGCCAACGATTGCGTGACAATTCGCTAATCGATTGCAACGTCTTGACCAACTTGTTAGGCGGCTGCCGCGTCGTTGAATCCGCATTCAAGAACACTGACGCAATGGCATGTCCGCATTGTTCCATCGTCTCTGCATCGATAATACCGGATGCTTCACCTGAGCCCGTGTGGGCTTCCCGGTCGGTTTCAAGCGTACTACGAATGTCGAATTCCAATCGCCAACGCTTATTCGATTCCGCATCGACGCAAAACAATCCGATCGTACCAATTTCACTTAACTCCGCTTCGATAACGACTTTCACTTCCTCATCGAGTCGCTTTTTTCCCTGAACGAGTGCCGTACAAATCGGTGGCAGCGGTGACATTTCCGTACGGTCAATCTGGACCAGTTCGCCAACCGAGTCCGCTAGCCGCGTGCTACTCACCCAGAGTGGGAACTGGACCGGCGTGCCAATCTTTAACCTGAGCGGGTTGCCGTCGGCTCGGAACCGTTGGCCCGGCTCCGCTTTGCCCGGTATCAAACACAGAGCTTGGCAGGGCTGCGTGTCGGGATCCGGACCCTCGGAATTCGGTGCGTTTGAGGCGGCGACCTGCATGTAATACGAACGGCCCAAGTTCGCAGCGATTCGGACGCCTTCACCGCGCCGAACCATCCCGTAGTAGGCCGCCCCGTGCGCAACCGCTAAATCCAACCGCGGTGATGACAAAACCTCTGGCTTCCAATCGCTCGATTCCCCAAACCATTTCGACAACAGGTTCACAATCCGGCTGCGAATCGCGGGCGCGGTCATCACACCTCCGTTGAACAATACCAAGTCGGGCCGATCGGCAGCGTCCATTTCGTCAGCATCAAGCCCGCTGCGGCGATGTTCACTCAAGAATGCCGCCAAATGACGAGTGACGGCAGGGTCGGATGCATAGGGCAACCCAAATTCCTGGAACCCGCTTTCGCCCGAAGTTGGCTTCTCGCCGAGCAAAACATCGGGAAAAAATCCATCGAGCAGGGTTTGATCAATCTCCGGTGCAGTAACTTGCACTTGCATCGAGCCACCGACGAGTTTTGAACCCTGGGATGGCAAATGGATCGTGTAGGTGTCAGGCCGATTGGACGACAACATGACCTCTTTGACCGACCGCGACACTTGAACCAAACGGTCCCATTGATCGGCGGCCAGTTGGGAATCCGTGCCGGCCCCGCCGGAAGCAATGAGTTTGGCTTCGGCCATGCGGGCAACCGCAAGGTCCAAGTTGTCCCCACCAAGAATCAGGTGTCTTCCGACCGCAACGCGATGAAATTGCACCTGATCGCCCATTTCGCCTGCCTTGCGAACTCGGATCAATGTCAAATCGGTCGTTCCGCCACCAATGTCGCATACCAGGATCAATTGACCGGGACTGACTCGTGTTTGCCAATCGTCACCTTGGCGGTCGATCCAACTGTAGAAGGCGGCCTGCGGTTCTTCGATCAAATAGACTCGGGGCAGGCCAGCTTGTTTTGCCGCCTTAACGGTTAATTCTCTCGCCACTTCGTCAAACGATGCTGGCAAGGTGATGACGACATCTTGATCGCAAAGAGGATTGTCTGGATTGGCTTGGTCCCACGCGGATCGAAGGTGGTTGAGGTAACGTGATGACGCTTCCACAGGCGATAGCCGAGTCACGTCAGCATCACCATGCCAAGGCAATAGATCCGAAGTCCGATCCACACCCTCATGGCATAGCCAACTCTTTGCCGAAGCAGCCCGCCGTCCGGGATGACGTCCGCCCGCATCGCGAGCGAGAACTCCGACGCAGTGGTTCGATGGAGAGGTTTGCCAAGGCAGACGATGGTCGCTGGCCGCTTCTTCCGCAGTCAACTCGTAATGGAACGAGGGCAACGTGTCGCGTTGTTCGCGTTGTCCGAAATCGACCCATTGAGGAATCTTGAACGTCTCGACTCCCCATGATTCATCGGCTGTATCGACAAAGCAAACCGCACAATTCGTCGTGCCCAAATCGATACCGACCACGTAGCGAGACGCAGCTGGCAAAAGGTCGTCGGTGATATTTGGTGAGTTGTTTGACACTTGTTTTTTTTATGTTATCGACCTGGTGTTCCCAAGCGTCTACGCCTTTTTTGCCTTTCCCGGCGCAGTCGGGGGAGGTCAAGCGACGCCCTTAAGGCGTTCGCGAGGGAGGGGGCCCGTACGGCACTTGCACGAAGCACATCGTGTAGGCCCCCTCCCGAACGACGGCTTGACGCCGCGTTCGACCTCCCCCAAGCTTCGCTTGGGAGAGGTTGTTAAGTTGTTGACTGAAATGAATGAAGAAACTACACAACCTCACACGACGGTAGGAGGCTCTCGCCTCCCGTGCTCGCTGCTCGTGAGCCTGCGATACATCCCGTGACTCGGCAGCAGCCTTGTAACGAGTCACTACTCTTCCCTAGCGTTGAACTCCATCTTCCATTGATCTTCACTACGGGTGCTGTGGCACCATAGTTCAAACATCCCTAGTTCCGTAATTCGGCTTCGGAACTGGACCGGTACGAAGGAAGGCCCTGCTTCGGCCTCTGCGTCAACCGAGCCTGCGGACAAACAAACACTGACGGGATCCATTTCCACCAACTCCTCTTTCGACCACCGTTCAAGCCTCGTTCCGGCATGGTCCTCCGCACGAACCGATGAAGCAAAGAAACGGAATTGAGCGGGCTTGCCAACCAACACCCCAACCTCTTCTCCTGGCACTTCGGCTTCCGTCCCTTCCTCCATCCCCTTCGGTGCCACGCAGACGGCTCGCAGCGGTCGTGGGACACCTGGGATTGCCAAACCAGCCGTCTCGATGCCGACGTAGTACGATTTCGCCGTGCCGCCGCGAATTCGGATGCCGCCGTTTTGCTTGATCCAGCCATAATAGGCGGCTCCGATGGCGACCGATGTGTCCAAATTGTCGAGCCCCCCAAGCACTTGCGGAGGCGATTCACACCATTCTTCGATCGTTTCTTGCATTCGGGTTTGCAGGACTTCACTGCGAAACACACCCCCGTTGAACAACACATGCGTCGGCATCAGTGGAGCCGATTCGCCTGAGGTTGAGTCTGTCGCTGCCTGCCCTGCCAGAAAGGCGGCGACATGCTTTGTGACCGCCGGATCGGACTCGTAGGGCAAACCGATGTCTTGAAAACCAGACGCGACGTTCTTCTCGGGACGGTCGTCGAGACGACACTTCGGAAAGAATCCGTCGACGATCAGCTCGGCGGTTTCAGGTCGGGTTAGCTCCGTTGACACCGTGCCACCAATCAAGGAACTGCCGCGGCCGAGTATCGACACGGTTTGTTTGTCAGGGCCGCCAATCGCTAGCAGTTGTTCTTTGGCATGACGACATGCGTGCCAAAGCGAAATACTTTGCCAAGGATCCAAGTCGTGTCCCTGCTCCGAGAAGCGCCCACTAACGAAGTGAGCCAGAGCCAGATCCATGTTGTCACCGCCGAGCAGCAAATGATTGCCGACCGCCAACCGCCGCAGGTTCAATTCCCCGTCAATCTCCGAAACGGTCACAAGCGTCAAATCGGTTGTCCCACCGCCGACATCGACAACCAGCATGACGTCGTTTGGCTTGAGTGCTTTTCGCCAATCGTCACCCTTAGCCGACAACCAACGGTAAACGGCTGCTTGTGGTTCTTCGAGCAGCACAAACGATTCCGGCAAGCCCGCATCGATGGCCGCTTGCCGCGTCAATTCACGGGCCGCCGGAGCAAATGATGCAGGCACGGTTAAAACGACCTGCTGATCGACGAGCGGTTCATCGGCGTGCTCGGTATTCCATGCAGCGACTAAGTGCGACAAAAAACGCCGCGTACAATCGTAAGCGGAAACCTTCGGTACTTCTGCTGGCGATTGCCAAGGCAAAACGGCATCGGTGCGACCCACTTTACTGTGACACAACCAACTCTTGGCTGCCACGACTACCCGCTGAGGGTTCTCGGCCGCTTGGCTGCGTGCATAGGCTCCGACTATCCCACGACCTGGGTCCTGTTCAAACGGCGTTCGCAATGAATCGATCTCACCCTCGCGAGGCAAGTACAAAAAGGACGGCAGCGATGGGAGTGCTTCGATTTGCCCCGGCTGGACGATTTGCGGAATCCTCAATAGCTGAATATCGGCAGTATCCTGCAGCCGACTGTAGGCGAGAACCGAATGGGTGGTTCCTAAGTCAATGCCGATCGAGTAGGTAGGTTTCATCGTTAATTTATCCGTTAGATCTTTGCACTTGAGCAGGAGCGATGATGGTCGCATCGGCGTCGCGGCCCGTCCACCGAGGCAGTTCAACTTTCGTGGCTTGCCAGCCTTGGTGGACCAATTTCCCCGCAGTGCTCGTTTGCTCGCTCTGCCCGCCTTCGCCCAACCATTGATAGCGTGCGATCGAATTCTCGGCATCCACCTGCACAAGCGATCCTTCGCCCGAATCGTCAACGGGCTTCAATTCAAACAACCTTGCCAATGTCGAGGCACATTGGGTCAGGCACGGTCGTGCGGCGGCACCGACTTGGGCGTCGGAAAAGTTTGCCAAATCCTCCTGGACCAAATCGATCAGCCTGGCTTCACGCTGGAGTGCCGACAGCAACGTGACCGCATCACTGCGCACGGATGTTGCTGGTTTAGGCGATTCAACTGGCTTGGGGGCGGGAGCCGGTAGTTTTGGTTCTTCGGCCTGTGTGATCTCTTGATCGAGCGCTTTGCGGATTTTATCCGCCGCCTGTTTGTTGAAGAGAGCTGCTGAAAAGGCTCGTAATGCGATGCCCAATCCCATGGTTTTCCCCAGGTTTTATCAGGTAAAAAGGATACAGCTTGGCAAACTTGGCCGCCCCGTCAAGCGGGAAGGCCACAAGGTGTGAGAATTCCGCAGTAGGGGAACTCGCCCGAGAGTTTTGGACGCGTTGGGTCTAGACATCGCTCCGGGCCAAAGGCCCTTCTGTATACCTAGTCCAGGCTTTGCCCCTTGTAGCCCCTTGTACAACTTGAAAAAAATCTAGCATTTTGAAAAGCCGGGCGCGAAGACGGGGGTGTCGGTGTAAGATAGACGTCTGACTTGACTGATCGCTTGTGGGACACAAATCCTTCGCCTTCTCTTTTCGCCTAACTTTTCCGCTATTATGAAGATCAAGTGTCCCGGTTGTGCCGCGGTTCTAAACATTCCGGAAACCGCTGCAGGCAAAATCGTCCAATGCTCCTGCGGCAAGAAGCTGCGGGCACCCGGACGTCCAGCAGCGGGCAGTCCAGCAGCGGGACGTCCAGCAGCGGGAGGTCAATCGTCCCCTCGACCCCAGGCGAAAAGGCCTGCTGCGGCACATCCTCAACAGCCAGCGGCACGGCCGCAACCACCAGCAGCCGCAAGCAACTTTGGTGGACTCGATGCGGGGCTGTTCGATGAACTGAACGAGAAGGATTTGCAAGGCGTGACACCAGTACATCGGCCTAGCAGTGCGGTCGCATCCGCTCCATCGGCTGGCGGTAAGCTCATGCAGCAATACGGGCCGACCGCTTCGGAACACGACCAAAGTGCCGGTGCTCGGCCAGGACTGTTGATTGCAGTGGGTGTGATCAATGTTTTGTATTCTGGATTGTTTTTCCTTATTGCCCTGTTTTTTACTCTGATTTGGCTTGGTATCTTTTTTAGCGAGGCGGATATTCGGGAACATTTGGACCCCGAAATGGAAAATTTTTCCACCGTCCTTACCGTGATCGTGTTTCTGTTTTGGGCAGTGTGGGTGTGGACAATAGCCGTTTGCGCATCGTGCTTCATTCGAAACAAAGTATGCTGGTATGTCCTACTTCTTTCCTACTCTTTTACTGTCATTTATTATCTTTTCTCACTTGCAGATGATCTGTTAACAGATCTGAACATCGCTGAAATCATTATCACAATCGCGTCAATTTGTATCAGCTCACTCACTTGGGTCTATCTGCACCAGCAAAGGCCACGTGAATTCTACGGTACGACAACGGTAAAAACCCCTATCGTTATCGCGACCAATGTCGCCGGCGGCGTGCTCGGAATCATCATCGGGTTGCTAATTCTCCTCTAAGGATGGAAATTCGCTCAGGTTCCGCGTCGTTTCCATCACGTTGCTAACACCTTTTACGTTCACTAATTCTCGTAGCGAGCCCCCCACTAGAGTTTGTCATTTATGCCTGCCCGCCTTATCACGCTTCCTTTTCTTCTGGTCGGTTCGATGCTTACCCTATCGGCAGCGGACGACGTCGCGACGATGCCGGATGACAATGAAACGGCAGCAACCAAGTTTGTCGCTCCCGATGACGTCCTCGAAGTACTCGAGCCACTTTTTTCGTCGATTGAACAAGCCGATGCATCGCGAGCGACGGTGAAGGTTCTAACCGAATCGGTCTCGGGCGGCCAAATCGTCGATTCCCAAGAGTCGACCTATCAAATCGCTTCACGATCACCCGATCGGTTCACCATCTACTTGAAAGAGCCGAACCAGCGGACGCGGATTTATGGCAACGAAAAAGAGATGATCGTTCGCTTGGCTCCCGAAGCGTTCTACAAGATCGATCAACCCGTTGGTTTAAGAGAGGCCGTCGTTGCACTGCCGCTGCCGATGGGCCCCTATCCCGAACCTGTCTTGGCGTTGACGCTGGCCAGCGTCGATCCATCCAACACGTTTCTTAACGGCATGAAGTCGATCGAAATTGTCGATCGAGATAAGTTCCGTGGCGTCACGCCTGCGGTTCATCTCAAAGGGGAACAAGACGATGCCGTCACATGGGATTTTTGGATCACACAAGACAACCCGCCGAAACCACTCCGACTACTCATCGATCTGACCCCAATGCTCCGGAGCACCGGAGAACTCCGAGTCCCACAAGGCTATGAGTATCAAATCCGGTTTGACTTTCTGTCTTGGCGCATCAGCGGAGAGGTTCCCGATTCACTGTTTCGTTTTCAGCCTTCCGAAGAATCGGTTGAATATGAATCACTCGAAGACTACGCCCAAGCGATCGCTGGTGCTGTCAACGAACACCCAATGCTGGGAGAAAAGGCGCCCGACTTCGAAGCGACAACGCTCAACGGCAAAACCATGACACTCGATGACTTAAAGGACAAAGTCGTTGTGATCGATTTTTGGGCCACCTGGTGCGTACCCTGTGTCGCCGCACTACCGATCATTCAAAAGGTGAGCGAAGACTACCAAGATAAAGACGTCGTCTTTTTGCCGCTCAACGTGGATGAAACCGAAGGGAAAGTAAAAGAGTTCATCGCGCAACAACAGTGGGATATCGACCCGATCATGGACGCAGGTGGCAAGATCTCGGAAAGCTACAAAGCCAACGCCATTCCCCAAACGGTCGTGATTGGCAAGAACGGGGTGATCGAATCGGTGCATCTCGGTTTCGCAGGCGAAGAAGAGCTAACCAAACGCCTCCGTGATGAACTCGACGTGCTCTCGGTCGGAGGCCGAATCGCCTCAAGTGAGTAGGGAGTCACCGTAGCGAAAGTCGCCAAGACTTTCCGTAGTGGACTTCGCCCGAAGTCCACTACGAAAACAGTGCCCAAACTTAAACTCCAAGTCGCCTTGCAGTCGATTTTATGCACAAGAATTCTCGGCAACACGAATCGACTAATCGTCGCAGAGCGGCTCTTTCTTCTCGGTAATCACTTCACATTCATCCGATTCCGATTTTTCGGCATTCAGTTCGATGTAGCTGTTCCACTCCTCAGGAACGTTGTCCTCGTGGAAAATTGCCTCGACGGGACATTCGGGGACACATGCCTCACAGTCAATACATTCTTCGGGGTGAATGTAAAGCATTTGATCGCCTTCGTAGAAACATTCTACGGGGCATACGACAACGCAGTCAGTGTATTTGCATCCCGAGCATGGCTCGCAAACAACATGTGTCATAACTATCTAACCTTCATTCTAGTAGACGATTCAAAAAGTGAGTGTATCTCTGTAGCCGAGTCTCTCCGAGACTCGTAAATTCAGCGTCTCGGAGAGACGCTGCTACGATTCGTAATTCAGCGTCTCGGAGAGACGCTGCTACGATTCGTAATTCAACGTCTCGGAGAGACGCGGCTACGATTCGTAATTCAACGTCTCGGAGAGACGCTGCTACGACTCGTAATTCAACGTCTCGGAGAGACGCGGCTACGATTCGTAACTCAGCGTCTCGGAGAGACGCTGCTACGACTCGTAATTCAGCGTCTCGGAGAGACGCTGCTACGATTCGTAATTCAACGTCTCGGAGAGACGCGGCTACGATTCGTAATTCTGCGTCTCGGAGAGACGCTGCTACGATTCGTAAATTCAACGTCTCGGAGAGACGCGGCTACGATTTGTAAATTCAGCGTCTCGGAGAGACGCTGCTACTGGGCTTTCACTACGGATAAGTTTATCGGGCCAGACAACCTAGCATCTAAACATTAAACGTCTCCATTGTGCCTAGTTTACGTGAAACTTGCGAGCGGGCATTTCGATTTTTCTGGAAATCGACCATGCTAAGTCCGTCGACTCTCCAATCATTCAACTAGGAATTTTCGTGGAATATTCATCTACCCCCATCCCGCTACGTCTGAAACCGTCGCGGCAATTTCCGTTTTTGGCTCGGCACCCGTGGGTTCACGCTCATGCCCTCTCCGAAACCGGCGATGACCTTGCCTGCGGGCAAGTAGTCGATTTGCTCGATTTCGAGGGTAATTGGATCGCTCGTGGCTTGATCAATCCCAACAGTCGTCTGCGGATCCGGCTTTATTCCTTCGACGCCAATGTGCAAATGGATGACGCCTTCTTCCTGGCGCGGATCGACGCAGCCATCGCGCGGCGACGACTGACCGGCGAACTCGATACCCATGGAGCCGAGAGAATCGTATTTAGCGAATCCGATCTGCTCAGCGGTTTGATTGTGGACCGCTATGCGGATTGCTTGGGAGTCCAATTTACCGCTGGCGCATTGACCCGTTGGCAAGCACCCATTCTTTCGCATTTGCAACGCACGCTATCCGCTCGCGGCGTGATGGTCCGCATGGATGAAAAAACCGCCAAGTACGAAGGTCTTGAAACCCTCAATGAATGGCTCGATGGAAATGCGATCGAAGAGTCGGTGATCTACACCCAAAACGGCCTAAAATGCGCGGTAGATCTACATGGCGGGCAAAAAACAGGGGGGTATTTGGACCAGCGACTGAATCATTTGGCGGCTGCCCAATACATGAACGGACGACGCGTACTGGACGTATGTTGCTATAACGGCGGTTTTGGTTTGCTGGCCCTCAAGCATGGAGCGGCTTCGGTGACCGGGATCGATTCGAGCGCTCCTGCAATTGAGCAGGCCAAGCAGGCGATCGTTCGCAACGGGCTCGATACCGACTCGTTCGGCAGCACCGATTATCGAATCGCCGATTGCTTCGACGAGCTAAAGAGACTCGGCGAAGCGGCTCAGTCGTTTGATGCGGTGATCTTGGACCCGCCACGATTTGCGGGCAATCGACACCAAGTCGATACAGCAATGCGAGCCTACCGACGGATCAATGCGATGGCGGTCGATCTGCTACCACCCGGGGGGGTCTTGGTGACCTGCAGCTGTTCGGGCCGCGTTTCGAGGACCGACTTTTTGAACATGCTATTGGATGTGGGGCGTCGACGGCGGCGAGATTTGGTGATGTTGGAGAACCGAGGGCCCGCTCCGGATCATCCAATTGCGATATCTTGCCCCGAAACCGATTATTTAAAATGTGTTATTGCACAAGTTGAGTAAATTTTTCGCGTACTAGGGTAGAGTGGCGTATGCTTAGGGTGGACGGCGGCGGTCTAGGGGGCCATTTCTTCCTCATAATTCACCTTTGAGCGTTTTGCCGCTATAATGAGTCGTCGATCGTTTCGCGTCGTCGATAGGAACTGTTAAACAACGTGCTTACCGACTTTCTAACCCTTCGGACTTTGCCATGCCGGGTGTGACCCTTAAGATTCTACACGGAGCTGATCGCGGCAAGGTCTACGAGGACCTGCAACCGCCGTTGACGATCGGACGTGAAGAGGGCAACGATATCCAATTGAATGACGAACGAGTCAGCCGTTGTCACTTTAAGGTTCAACGCGATAACGAGCGTTTGGTGCTAACCGATTTGGACAGTACCAATGGGACGAAAGTGAACGGGACCGAATGCCAGCTAAAAATATTGCGGCATGGCGATTTGATCGCGGTCGGCCGCAGTTTGATCCTGGTCGGCTCCGAAGAACAAATTGCGGCTCGCTTGGCGGCAATGGGCAATGACAATCCGACCCTCAGCCGAGAGATGTCCTCGTCAGACAATTCAATCGCTTTGGAGTTGAGCCAGGAACCGAAGTCGCCCTATCCGGCGGACGTGATCCAGATGATGGAAGTGCCGTCGATACCCGACGACTTGACGCCCGGACAAAAAGCTCAACTCTGTGAGATTCTCGACTACCTGCAATCTCGCTTACACAAACTAATCGAAGGTGCCAAAACGGACGAGACACAAGACGAAGTCGTCCTGAAATTCTCCTCTTGGCAACGTCTGCTCGATGCCCAATCGCGATTGTCGGCCATGGCCCGCAAAATCGCTGACCCCGAATGGCCGGATTGACCGAATGGCCGAATCGGCTGAGTGGGCGTGTTGGCCGGATTGACCGTGTTGACCGAATGGGCGAATCGGCTGAGTGGGCGTGTTGGCCGGATTGGCCGAATCGGCCGTGTTGGCGTGTAGCCGCCCTAAAGAACAAGAATCTCGTTGCTAGCATTGGCGATATTTTCCATTGGAAATTTCACTAGACGCTGTGTGCTGATTTTCGGTAGTCTCGCGTGGGCGTGGCGAATGGATCGCCCGGTGTACCTATGCTACGAGTGTTTTTGTGCTGTCGTTCTTACTTCGCTATCGTGATCTCGTCTTGCCGATTGGAATTATCGGCTGCTTGGTTGTGATTTTGATGCCGCTACCAGCAATCCTGATGGACTTGTTTTTGGCGCTCAATATTACCATTGGCGTGATCATTTTGCTAACGACGATCTACGTTCCAACGCCTCAGGAATTCAGCGTCTTTCCATCTCTGCTTCTGGCCACGACTCTGGGCCGATTGGTCCTCAACATTGCGACCACGCGTCTAATCTTGACCGGAGCGGATTCATTGGGGATGGATGCAGCGGGCGGTGTGATCAAGACATTCGGCGAATTCGTTGCCGGGGATCGAATTGAAGTCGGAATTATCATCTTTGTTATTATTGTCTTGATCCAGTTCATCGTGATTACCAAGGGTGCGACACGGATCAGTGAAGTCGCCGCCCGGTTCGCTCTCGATGGGATGCCAGGTCGTCAAATGGCGATCGATGCCGACTTGAATGCGGGCATGATCGACGAGAAGGAAGCGCAGAAGCGCCGCGAGGAGGTCAGTTCTCAAGCCGACTTTTACGGGGCAATGGATGGTGCGAGTAAGTTCGTTCGCGGCGATGCGATCGCGGGCATTGTGATTACGATCGTCAACGTGATTGGCGGCTTGTTTATCGGTGTCGTTCAGGCTGGGATGACATTCAGCGAAGCGGGCGCACTGTTCACCAAGCTGACGATCGGTGACGGTTTGGTCAGCCAAGTGCCCGCGCTGCTGATCTCGCTGGCCGCTGGATTGTTGGTAACGCGAAGTACCGCGAAGACCAACTTGCCCGTCCTGTTTCTACAACAACTCTTTGGTAATACCAAAGCGATGGCGGTTTCGGGTGCGTTCTTACTACTGTTGATCGTGACCAACCTGCCAACCATTCCGATGGCGACCTTGGGGTTCGGCTGCATCGGTTTGGCGGTCATTATGAATCGTCGTGACACGCAGCGAATCGCCGATAAAGATTCCCGTGAATCCGCGGACAAGGTAGCCGCCGCTGCTCCGCCACCGAAACGAGTCGAAGATTTTTTGACGGTCGATCCGATGGAAATGACGATCGGACTGGGACTGCTGAGCCTTGCCGATCCATCTCGTGGCGGCGATTTGATGCAGCGAATTACGGGCGTACGCAATTCAATCGCTTCGGATATTGGGATCGTTTTGCCCAAGGTTCGCGTGCGTGATGAAATGAGTTTGGATCCGAGTGAATATGAAATCCGAATTGCGGGCAATACCGTCGCTCGAGCGATGGCTCGCCCGGATAAGCTATTGGCTATCGACAGTGGCCAAACGACGGGAGTGATCGAAGGCGAACCGACTCGTGATCCGACGTTCAACGAACCAGCGGTTTGGATCGATCCAATGCGCCGCGAGCAAGCGGCGATCTATGGCTATACCACCGTCGAACCTGGCGCCGTCATGGCGACGCATCTGCAAGAGATCGTCCGCCGTCATGCCGACGAATTATTGTCCCGCGATGCGACCAAGCATTTGATTGACGAGCTAAAGGAAGTTTCGCCTGCAGTCGTCGACGAGTTGATCCCTGGAGCGATGAAGGTTAGCGAAGTCCAGCAGGTATTGCAAATGTTGCTTCGCGAGGATGTTCCGATTCGTCAGCTGAGTATCATTCTTGAGACGCTCGGCGATTTCGCGCCACGAACCAAAGATTCCGTCTGGCTTTGCGAGTACGTTCGTCATCGTTTGGCAAGAACGATCAGCACTCGCTACCGCGACCAAGACAACCGGTTACATGTTCTGGCGCTCGATCCGGCAATGGAAGATCGGATCGCGGCGGGAATCGAGCATGGCGATCGAGGACTTTTTGTGCGAATGAGCCCGCAAGCGGTAGACCTCACTTGCGAAAAGATCCAAGAAGGCGTTAAGAAACTAATGACCGCAGGCTATCCACCGATCGTTTTGGTCAGTCCGCGAATCCGACCGGGATTGAGACAAATCACAAGTGCTTCGATCCCAAGGCTAAAAGTATTGTCCTACAACGAAATCACCCAAGATACCAAGATTGAGTCGTACGGAGTGATCAGCGACAAATAGACAAATCGAGTGGTTGTCAATCGATTGTGCAATTGACTCAACCCAGCATTCACGTTCCTTTCATCATCCAATTCGAGCGAGGGTAACTCGCAGCTATGCATATCCGAACCTTCCGAGCCGCCAACCTACAAGATGCCCTCGAAGAAATCCGCAACCAAATGGGCGTGGACGCGTCGGTGCTACACACTCGTCAAGTCCGCGACGGATGGATGGGATGGTTAGGCCGAACCTATGTCGAAGTAACCGCTGGACTTCGCGATAGCGATGAAACGACCGTCACTTCTAAATCAACCAACATTCAAAACACAAATGATTTCGAAAAGGATGAAACGAACGACTCGATAGCGTATCCCATTCGTAGCCGCTTCATGGACAACGATGTGGAATCAGAAGGGCCACTCGACCAATACCGAATTCGGCTCATCGATTCTGGTGTCTCTCCAAAGATCGCAGATCGTTGGCTTCACGCGACCGATAGCTTCGCCGCTTCCTTCGGCGAATCGAACGACCATGCATGGTTGGAACATTTGCACCGTTCGATCGCTAGAGAAACTCGCATCGGTGGTCCCATTCGAACTCAGCCCGGTGCCAAACATGTTGTCGCACTTGTCGGTCCGACGGGGGTTGGCAAAACAACAACCATCGCAAAACTGGCGGCCGGATTTCGTATCCAAGAACGGCGGCGAGTTGGTTTGGTCACGATCGATACGTTTCGAATCGCGGCGGTCCAACAACTAAAGGCCTATGCCGAAATCATGGACTTGCCGATGGAGGTGGTCGAAAAGCCATCCCAGATGCAACCGGCGATCGAACGGCTTGGCGACGTCGATTTGGTGCTTCTCGACACCGCAGGCAGAAGTCCATCGAGTGATGCACGCATCGATCAGTTGGTCGATCTGCTACGAATGGCCCAGCCCGATGAGACTCATTTGGTGATGGCGGCGACGAGCAGTGTGTCAACCATCCAATCGGTGCTCAAAGGCTTTGCTCCGGCGCATCCGACTGCAGCCATTTTAACGAAACTTGACGAGACCACTTGTACCGCAGGTATCTTGTCGGCCATTGCCGCCTCGGAGGACTTCGCAGGAATTCCGCTGAGCTACTTGACCAACGGACAACAAGTCCCTGACGACATACAACCAGCCGAAGCGGAGGTGTTGCTGATGCGATTGTTCCCACAGCTCATTTCCAATCAACATTTAAATATCGCATAAACGTGGCCGAGACTTCCAGCTTGAAACCACAGTCAACCCTGCCTAGAACGCTAGGCCACGTTACCCAAACGAAATAATCGACCGTAAGTTTGAAGAAGTTTTATCGAAAAGAAAACTAAGCTTCAACCTAGAAATGACCGATACAGATACAGAGGCGACTTGCCTAAAACGAATCAGAGATTGTGTCCCACTTCATTGTTTGCATAGGACGAAATGAACCTTGACTCGAAGCTTCGCATTATGCCTTGGTGCTCTTGCAATGGCTTTGGTGATTGTCCGAGGAACCTTGTTCGGCGAATTCGCTGACAACATCGCCCTCGAGGCGATCGGAGCCTTGGTCGTGTTTGCTGCAATTGGATGGGTCGCGGGATGGATCATCGACTACGTTGTCCGTGATACGATCGAAGCTGCCTTTCGACGCCGAGTCGAATGGTACGTTGAAAGTGTCAAGACAATGACAAGTGAGTTAGAGAACAATCCTTCGAAGGAACCATGAACATGGATGTTCGCGGGGTTCATCGAAGGGTCTCCAAGACGGACTTGGTTTTTGCCAGCACGGATGCTAGCGATTCCAGGCCGTATTGGATTTTATTAACGATTTCAACAGTGAAACGAATGGTTGCATCAGAGAACTGATGTTATCTATCGTCCACTGATAGGTTTCGCATGAAGCGGACCTCTACATTTTTGGTCACGGAGGATTGCATGGCAGCCACAGTCACAACCGATGAAGAAATCCTACAAGTCTGGAAAGATTTCAAGCAGATCACCAAAGATTCGCCGGATTACGAAGATTTACGCAATCGGTTAGTCGAACGGTATATGCCGCTCGTCCGCTACAACGGCGAACGGATTTGGCAACGTTTGCCCGATGGCGTCGAACTCGACGACCTCATCAGTGCTGGTATCTTCGGTTTGATGGATGCCATCGATGCTTACGATATGGAACGGGGCGTCAAGTTCGAAACGTACTGCGTTCCACGAATCCGTGGAGCAATGCTAGACGAGCTTCGCACGATGGACTGGGTTCCTCGACTCGTTCGTAGCAAAGCAAGCAAATTGGCTTTGGCTAAGAAAGAACTCGAGACCAAGTTTGGGCGCGCTCCGACCAATCAAGAGCTTTCTGAGAAGATGGAAATCTCGATTGCTGAACTCGAAAAGATGCTAACCGAAGCCAACGCGGTCGGTGTCGTTTCACTTAATAAGAAGTGGTACGAAACGGACAGCTACAAAGACGTTCGCGAAATCGATGTTCTTGAGGACAAGAAGGGTGAAGACCCAACAATTCGCGTCCAAAAGAACGATTTGATGCGTTTGGTAACCAAAGGACTCAATCGCAACGAGCGCTTAATCATCATTCTTTACTACTACGAAGAATTGACGATGAAAGAGATCGGAGCGACGTTGGATTTATCCGAATCGAGAGTGAGTCAGATGCACACATCGATCGTCAACCGATTGCAATCGCAGTTAGGCCCGCGCCGAGTCGAATTCGGGGCGTAAACGTTTTTTCGAATAGACTCCTGCATCCGCCGGGCTTGTCCCGAATGGCGTCGACTTCAGAAATTCTGAAACGTGGAACATCCTTCCGTCGAGCTTGTCTCAGCGGAGGAATCAAGTGGCGACTACAAACCGCACGCCCGAAAAGAAATTCGCCCCACCCCCCTCGATTCGTGGGAGCGGGGCGAAATTCATCGACCGAATAGCCCCGCTTTGCTGCTGAAAAAATGCTTCTCCGTGTAGTCTTTAGGGGCTGAACAGATCCTCGTTTTGACGCTAGGATTGTCGTTTTCCAACGTCACTTTCGTTTCGAATACGATGTTCTCTCAACTCGGAGCTTTGCAGGGTGGTTCAATCTCAATCAGCAACTCATACTTCCACTCATGCGGATTCGCTGCGTCGCGACCCTCGAATTGCAGAGGCCAAACGCTTGATCGCTGAGGCGGTTTCCGATCATGGTGCTCAACTCGACCATGTTCGGGGGCCGAGTGAGCCCCTACGTCCGCAGTACGAGCGATTGCTCGAGCGACTCCAAACCGTTCGCGGTGGAGCACCCATTTGGCCCTACTTATCATCGGGGCTCGGACACGAACTCTATGTCGAATTGGCAGACGGCAGTGTCAAGCTCGATATGATCGGCGGGATTGGTGTCCATGGATGCGGGCACAGCCATCCCAATATCATTGACGCTGCCATCGACGGAGCACTCGAGGACACCGTGATGCAAGGTAACTTGCAACAACATCCACCAACGGTCGAAATGTGCGAACGGTTAATCTCGATGGCCAGCAGCAGTGGTGCCCGATTGGATCATTGTTTGCTATCGACAAGTGGTGCGATGGCGAACGAGAACGCACTGAAGATTGCACTCCATCACAAGGCCCCGGCCGATCGAATCCTTGCTTTTGACAATGCCTTTGCAGGCCGTTCGTTGGCCTTGGCTGCACTGACCGATCGTCCAAATTACCGCATCGGTTTACCACTCGCGTTACAAGTCGACTATTTGCCATTTCGTAGTGCCACAAATCCCGAGCTCAGTCGGCAGTGCGCCGTTGACGAATTGCATCGATTGTTAAAACGTCACCCCGGTCGATACGCCGCATTTTGGGCGGAACCGATTGCAGGAGAAGGCGGCTACTATCCTGGCAGTCATGATTTCTTCAAAGCGCTTTGCGTCCCACTTCGCGAAGCAGGCATCCCTATCATCTTCGATGAAATTCAAACCTTCTCTCGTACTACAAGACCATTTGCGTTCCAACATTACAAACTCGATGAGTTTGCCGATATCGTGACGGTTGGAAAAATTACACAGGTTTGTGCAACGCTCTACGGCAAAGATTTTGTACCAAAGGGTCCGGTGCTAAGTCAAACGTTCACCGGAGCGTCCGCGTCGATTGCGGCGGGTCTCGCTACCCTCGACGCGCTGGAAGCAAACGGTTGCTTCGGAGCTGAGGGAACGAACGTGAAGCGAAGTCGCTATTTTGCAGAAAAGTTGACGGAGCTATCTGAAAAATACCCCAAACAGATGCAAGGTCCATTTGGTGAAGTGATGATGCTTGTCTTTACCCCAGGTGACGGCAGCTTTGAACACGCTAAGGCTTTGCTGGATATCATGTACGAGGTAGGCTTGTTAGGGTTCGTTTGCGGATCCAATCCTACTCGTATCCGATTCCTGCCGCCACCGACGATCACGACCCATGAACACATTGATGCCGCGATCGAATTACTTGACAAAGCACTCCAAAAGTGGAAACTCTCGATGAGTTGAAAATTCGGGAACCGCCAGATCCACAAAGGGAAGGTAAAAGAGTAGTGGATCTTGTTAAAGATCCCCATGCGTCAGGATCTTTAACAAGATCCATTACGCTATGGTCAGGATCTTTAATAAGATCCACTACGCTATGGTCAGGATCTTTGACAAGATCCACTACGCTATGATTGATGCCTCAATAAAAGCTAGCCTTGGCATGCACAAGGGCATTCTTTGGGTACTTGGCGTGTGACGGTGCATGGAACTTGCTTTTCGATTTTGTAAGGCACTTTCACCGTACAAATTTCTGTCTTTTCTTCGTAGACGGTTTCAGGGACACAAGCGGTAACCATCTTGGTACGCTTGCGTGGTTCGAGCGTCCAGTAGGGGTTCTTGATGACCTTCTTTTCCGTCTTTGTAAAGTACTCTTTTACTCGGCGAGTCTTCTTGATCGGTACACAGATCGCGACTTCACAAGTATAAGGTTCTTCGACACAAACCTTTTCCATCACCGTGGTCTCTTTTGTCACTTGGACGATATTGGGACACCAAACTCTTTTTTCACAGCACAAGCATCCACCACAAGTCTCGGTTGCCACCATTTTGGTTTCCCAGCATCCATGATCTTCGCTAACGGTACAATACTTGATCGTTGGAACCAATTCCGTTCGCTTGCGGATCTTGGTGACCGTATCTTTACCGGGTACGTTGATCGTGTATTCTTGATCGACCCAGCGGAATTTTGGAGTCTTGATTTCAATCTCTTGTGGGTCTTCTTTCTTGACGCGAACCCAAGCGGTGTATTCGTATGGAACAAGTTTTTCGACTTGAATGACCTTTGGCACTTGAATGACTTTGACTTGTTGTTCTTCGCGGTAGCAAGTTTCGGTCACGGTTTTCATGACGGTACATGTTTCAGTGACCATCTCTTCACAACATCCAGTGCCCTTGCACTTGTTGCAAAGCCCACCTGCCCAGGAAACGGGTCCAGTTAGAAGGATGGTTAGAATGAAAGCGGTTGCTTTGATTGATCGGTAGGACATTTGAGCGGAAACTCCAGCAAAGGATGTTTATTGGGTTGGGGTGGGTCTTGATGCAAGTCAAGACGTGCATCAATCGATCCCGCGAACACAACCAACGTGTTCACAAAACTGAAGAACCCTAGGTTGCCCCCCAATCCGGGGCAACCGAAAAATCCTTGGGAATTTCAGAATTCCGAAAGAAGTCCCAAGACTTGCAGCTCAGCCGACGGCTCAGTCATGATTCTGGATTCCCGATCGCACACTCACCCGCAGCGTTGAAATTGACGGCTTCTAAGCGCAGGACATCGAAATAAAATGGATGAAAGGCGGCAACTCAAGCGAGTCAAAAGAATTCATTTTATTTTTTCGATCCTGCGGGTCATGGGCGCGCCGGATGGAGCCTAGGTGATTCACAATCACTTGGTCACTTGACGCCCCCTCCAATGCGGTACACTAGATCATTAACGTGGGGTGTCAATCCAAGACTGGTACCCTCCACACGAGTGTCCTATTCGCAGGAGAACGCCCAAATGCTTCATGGGCAGAGAAACCAATATCAAACTGGCCAGGAGATCGTTCCCGGCTACACTCTTGTTCGCCCCCTTGGCAGCGGTATGGCTGGTTCGGTATGGATTGCTCGAGCTGCAGGAGGGACCCATGTCGCCCTGAAAATCGTACCGCTCGAAAAAGTGGGCGGTCGCAAAGAACTCAGCGCTCTGCGAACCCTTCGTAATGTCCGGCAACCCAACCTTTGCCCGGTTCACGGTTTTTGGACCAAGGATTCCGAAGGTCGATTGTTGGCCGAAGGGGAGACCGAAGCGATCAATCCCGACAGCAGTCTCTTTTTTCCATCACCTGCCCAACGAACACCCGCGACTCATCCTCCCGCTCAACCATCACCGTCACCACCTTCCCAACAACCGCCAAGTGGGACGATGGCAATTGGTTCACAAGGTGAATTTCGTCCACCCGAAGCAAAGGAAACCGTCACACCTTTTGGAGGCGATCAACCCAAGGCGGAAGAATTGATTGTCGTGATGGGGCTCGGCGACTGCACCCTTTACGACCGCTTACAACAAGTTCGCGTGGAAGCGGGCATACCGGTAGGAACGAACGATATTTCGTATGGACTCGATGCTGCGGAAACGATTCGGTATCTGCGCGCATCGGCTCGAGCGATCGATTTGCTCAATCAAGAACACAGCATTTACCACTGTGACATCAAACCTCAAAACATCTTGCTCGTCGGCGGCGAAGCACAGGTGTGTGACTTTGGGCTCGCTCATAAGTTCGAAGGTGATATGCGCACGACGCGGCAAGCGTTTGCTTCGCCCGCGTATGCTGCACCCGAGGTGTTGCAAGGTCGTACCTATAGTCGATCGGTCGATCAGTATTCGTTAGCCATTACCTACTTCGAACTTCGTACGGGTCTATTGCCCTTTGACATGACGACCGAGGCGAACATCGCGCTTGCGAAATGTACCGGCAAGTTGGAATTGAACCAATTAGCGAGTCCCGAACGAAAAGTGTTGCGACGGGCGATGGAGGTGGATCCGATGAAAAGATTCCCTTCCTGTACCGACTTTATCGACGCTTTGGCAATCGCCAACGGGGTCGACCGCCGGGGTGGAATCACTCCACTGAAGTTGTTGGTCGCAACGATCTTGTTGGCTGCATCGACAGGCGGTGGTTTGTGGGCATGGCGAACTTTGGATCGTCGATCCTACGATTCGTTCTTCGGTTTTGATGGTGGCCAAATTGCCAAGGACCGATTTGAAAAAGCAAAATATGCGTTCGAGCAATTCAAGGGTTTTCAAGCGAGCAACGAATCCGACAAATTCATTCTCCATCTCGATCCGCTGCGCAAAGTCATTGAGGAATCACAAAGTGCTCTGCCAAGTACGCTCTCCGACCCTGAACTAAAACAATCGATTGAAACGCTTGCGTCGAACGCCTGCGATGACTGGTTGAATGGCATCTTGGATCAAGTCGCTTTCGGCGGCTTAGGTGACAAGAACCAATACATCCAAGACGATCTGCAGCGACTCGAAGCGACCTACCAGGACGGGCCGGAGCGAATCATCGATCGAGCCACCGAAAAGGGCTTGAGCTTCAAAACAAAGCTCTTGGCTGCGAAGCTTCAATTTGCCGTCTTAGAGAACTTAGCGGTCGACGAACCGATCGCGGACCAAATTCGCTCGTCGCTTCGCGACCAGCCGGATACGTTCGCTGATGAAAAACAGTTCGCGACCGCGGCGACCGCTTTGGCGCTTACGCATTTTGTACCCAACGCCAAGCCAGGACACTACACGGAGGATCCGGCTTTAAACGATATTGCATCCGCACAAGAAGCTATCAATCAATCCGATAAGGATTCACTACCGGCATGGTGTCTGAATCGGTGGAAACAGATGTCTGAGAAATTTTTTCCCGATTTGACCACCGCTTATGACACCGATAACGAAAAACGCTTGGTGATCGGCAAAACATGGCCCAACATTTATAGCGATGCCGAACTCAGCAATTTGAAAACACTGGCGTCACAAAAGAACTGGAAAGAACTGGAAACTGCTTACAACAAGTTTCCAAAGCAAGATGAGTTTGATGAAGCGACTCGAAATAAGTTGGCCATCTTTGACCTAATGATTCAAAATTTGAATCGTCCCGATGATGCTGATCGCTTCTTTTCCGAATTGTCTCAAAAATTGGATCGCTCCAATGATGATTTTTTCAAACAACCGATGGAAGCTTTGCTTGACGAAATGATCGGTCAGCGATTGCGGAAACCGATTCCAGCGAGTATCGAGGAAGCGATCGTATTTTGTCAGGCCAGCCAGTTACTTGTCGATGCGTCACGAGCCAAACGACCACCGGCACTTGATACACTACTGCTGCTGGCATCGGTTGCTAATGGACCTAAGTCGTTCCGCCATCCTGACCTTTTCCGCGTTTTGGAACAGGATGCCTCTGAACCGCTGAACATCAACGCCTTCTTCAAGTCCGCCATCAAATTGGAGGATGCGACGCTACAAGATCGATCGTTGAGCCGATCAGAAATTGCTTCCATAAAAAGATCCTTTCAAGCGGACCTCCATCCCTACGAGTCGCTAGTCAGCAACCACTACCAAAACTACTTGAAGGGATTGTTAGGGGAACAGGATGATGATGCACGACAAGCAGCAAACGCGTGGAAATCCATTAGCGAAGGTGATCCGTCAGCCATCGTTCGCGAACAGCTGGGGTCCACCCGATGTATTTGGATCGCGTCAACGTTACTCTCCTACGCAACCAAATCGTCGGGGGTTGCCGATGATGACGTTATCAAACGCCGCTTTGTCAGTGGTTTCGCGGGGGCTGAGTATATCGAACCAGCCCAGTGGTGGCTTGAAGGTGACAATAGCGACTCTGGAACCATCAGGGCTGAGCTGAGACTTCAAAAACTGTTGAAGAACATTGCTGAGTTTTCGGTACAGAATAAGAGTTTGAATGATGCATCGATTAAGGCCCAATTGGTGCCCTTTAAAGATCGGCTAGAGAGCTCCATTGCCACCGGAAAAGCGGTCTCGAGTGATGCCCAACTCTACCGTGCGGCTTTTGAGTACGCTCTGGATCTCAACGAGGCGGCATCGACATCGACCCGCGGGCAAAGTGTCTCGCTGTTGTTGCGGTCGGGCGTTGCCGCTTTGGACGTTGGCATTGCTGGTTCCAATTCTTACGATCGTGATTTGGTTAGCCAGATTTTGACTCCGCTAATGAAACAGGTTCAGCGACTGATTATGCGTAGCAAATCGGATCGATCGGACTGGGACATTCCAAGCATCGTCAACAAAGAAGTTCTCCAAAAATTCTGTTTGCACGCACTCAATGCCAACGTGTACTTCAAAGATGAGGATCCGGAATATCCTTTCAAAGAAAAACTGAGATGTCTTGAAATGTGTGCGGCGATTGCCGCTAGTGATCTCGGCAAGTCTCCCGATGAACGGACGAAGTATTGGTTGCTTGCTGCTGAATTCGCTCGTGAGCTGCACGAGTCATCAAGGAAGGTCTACGATCATGAAACATTGGACCTGCTGGAAGCTTACCTTTCGAAGGCGACCCAAACATGGCCCGACAGTCCTGAGATTGCTATTCAGTTGGCGTTTTTGCATTATCACCGTGCGAATTTGCGATCGGGAACCTTGTCGAGCAATTCCGAATTGAAGAACGCCGCGGATGAATTATCTACCGCGATTGAAAAATTGGAGGCTCGAAACGATTACCGAGAATTGCTTTACGACGCCTATTGGCGACACGCGAATATTTTAATCAGCGCGGCATTTCTTGGGCCAACCGATACTCGTAAGGAAACCCTCTTGGTAGCTCGATCGAGTGCCATCAACGCTTGTGAGATGCTTGAAAAGGAAATCGTTGATGTTGAGAACGGCAATGCCGCCTACCTGTCGCTCGGTAACGCCTGCGAAGATTTGGCTTTCTACTGCAATCTGCCTGAGAAAGAACAAATGCGGTATTACGAACAAGCGGTGGATGCATTCACAAATGCGGTTGCTAGAACCGGAGTGATCGATCCGATGAAAGCAAGTTTCTACCTAGCCCGTTGCAAGTACCGATATTATCAACATGGTGGACCCAAAGACTCACTCGACGACTACAACGAAACCTTCCTCGAATTTCAAGACGATGCGGCACCCGATGTGCAAGTGGAATGGTTGGGTTGGAGAGCCAAGTATCGGAAGGAGAACGGCGATGTTCGAGGCGCTGCGGTCGACCTTAAAAGGGCTTACGAAATACTAATGGATCATTCTGATTCAATCAGCGATCAAACTCGCAACGAAATTGTCATCGAGTATGCCTCGATGTTGAACAGTGATGATGCCGAGATCGGTAATCGTTCGTTGGCTATCCAACTTCTGGATGAAGATCTTCGTGATCCCGAAGGTCTTAGCTATTGGAAAAACTTAGAACTTCGATGCCAACTTCTCGCTGGTCTAGCTGTCTCGGCATCGGAGAGCCAGCAAACCAAGTACTATTCCGATTTAGTCGATCAAGCATCAAACGTTTCCACCGTGCGTTTTGATGAAGTACGTCAAAACCCTGAAGAAGCTGCCCTATTGATCGCGAATATTTCGCTTTACGTTCGCAAAGCCGGGTTCGCTCAGCGGTATGGCGGAGATCCTATCGTTGATCGTGATAAGGCTTGGAAATGCCTTCAAGATCTTGAATCAAATGTAAAGCAAAAAGTGGAAAGTATCCCTCGAGCAAAAGCCTATATCGCGTTCCTTTCGGCAAATGCCAAGTCTTTATCCCAAGAGTCTCTCGGTAGTCGTGTCAATCAATACTTGCAAGTTTTTGACGCTACGCAAGACGTTGGTCTAGACACCCAATTTTTACATCAAATGCGTCTCGTTGTACTGAACCAATTTCATCCACTCTTTTTTGCTGTTCAAGGACGAAAATCAGAGGTGATGCAAATTGTTAGAAGCTCGAAAAGCGAGATCGACTCTGATAAGCTAGGCCAACAGATTGAATTGCTCGAACGAAGTCGTGAACTTAGCCGAGTCGATGAAGATGACATTCGTTATGTCAAGCAAATCTATCTGTAAGTGTTGAATAGGCTTCTGGCCTGTTTCAAAATCCTTAACCGACGGTTTAGAAACCTCTTCCACCATTCCTACCGACACATGCCACCTGCGAACCCACCCCCCACTTTTTTGCCTGGACCGAGCCCCAATACGGTTTGCGATGCCGATGGTAAAGTTCTTCGTCCACCCCCAACTTGGGTGTTGTTGGAACCGGGCGATGCCGCCTTGACGCGCCGAGTGAAAGCGTTGGGCGAGTTTTGGCTGGTCCAGCAAAAGAAGGGTCGACGAACGTTTTCCAAAGGCATTTGGGCACCCGCCGATACAATCGATCGAATTCGCGGCGAACTCGATGCGGAAAGATCGACCGACGCTTATGCAAAACGACGAGAAGCGGATAAACAGCGTCGTGATCGAGCACAAGCGGCTTATGTCGATGAGTTCTACGATTCCGTTTTGAGTTATCTCGACTTTGATTCCCGCTATCAGGAGACGGCGGCGAAGATGGCCAAAGCGATTACCGATCATGCCACTCCCGTCGGCAGCGGTACCGTGGCAAGGACTAAGCGAATTACCGTTGAGCAACGAGCTGAGTCCGCCGTGATTGCTTGGATGCGGCATCAAACGACCGCGTACGATTCAATGAAAATTCCCCGCGAAAAGGGAAAGCGTCGAGAAGTTCGCCGCATGTTGGCAAAACGATCCAAAGAACTGCTAAGACGCTACCGACTGGGTGAGCCAACCAGTGAGCAATGCCCGCTAAAGAGATTTATGGATGGTTCGTAACGGCTTCTCTCCACAATGTCGCTCAGCTCTCCGAGCCGAAAGCGGGAACCATTCCTCATGAAAAAACCTCGCCCAACTTTCGTTGGGCGAGGTTAGGATACTTCGCGTCTCGGAGAGACGCGGCTACTCTAGCGGCTACTTAGCTTCGAGTCGAATCGAAACCGGTTTGGGCTACTTCCTCTTCTTCTTGGATGATGATTCGTGGTGTTACCATCAACATCAAACTTCGAGCATCACGGCCCGTTGCAACGTTTCGGAACAAGCGACTGACATACGGGATCTTGCTGAGGAACGGTAAACCTCGTTCCGCCCGACCTTCGGACAATCGCTTGATCCCGCCTAACAGGATCGTACCACCGTCTGGTACGCTAACCGTTGTACTAACCGACGTACTCGCCAAGGTTGGCAATTGTACCGTCGTACCGGTTCGAGTTGTAACACTGTTCTCTTCATCGGCTGAGTCTTCTTCGTCCACAACACCGTCACCGTTGGTATCACCATTGGGATTCCGACTACTACTACGACTGGTGGTCGTACCTTCGTAGGTGAACGTTTCCACGTTTCCGATCTGGCTAAAGAACGGCACCAAGGTCAATCTAACAAAGCGTTTGTCATCGCTGACGATTCCTTGCACGTTGAGCTGAGTTCCTTCGTTGAGAACCACGATCACCGGTTGCTGTGCGACGGCAAAGTCGCCGACCACGGGCGTGATACTGGTCACAAACGGTCTTTGTGTGATATCCGAGATCGACGCAAATTGTCCGTCGAACAGAGTCACCTTCGGTGCTTGCATGACGTTGTTCCGGTTGTCACCCTGAGCCGCCTGCAAGAAGAAGAAGGCTTCGATATCACTCAAGATTGCAAACCCGACCGTTGAAATCGCACCAGGGTCAGGAGCACTGAATGGTGGCGTTGCTCCAAAACTATTGTTCTGGAATTGAATATCCAAGTCAGCCGTCGGCAGTCCACTAACACCATCGAAACCAATTTGAACCGATGGTCCATGATCGTCGCTTGGCAGTTCGGTTACATCATCATCAAACTGAATGTCAAAGTCGACGCCGATCTGTTCAAAGAACGTATCGGACAACGTGATGAAACGAACCTCGATGGTGATTTGCAAGTTCTGCAACCGGCGAAGGGTCGCCAGCAGCGCTTCGATTTTGTCGTGAGTTTCACTGGTCGTACTGATAACCAAGCTCAAGTTTTGTGGGTAGGGAGCCATCGTGCTCGTTCCGCCCATCTCTTCCCACATTGTGGGGTCAACCGTTGTTTGGATCAATTCCATCAAAGAATTGAAGTCCGCGAATGAATTACCACCTTGACCGCTACCCATCGGTGACATTGCTCCGCCACCGCCGAGTCCAAAACCACTGCCGCCGCCCATACCCATCGGAGCATACTGTCCAAGCACGTCGGGGTTGGTTCGATTCGGTGACATACTGTTAGCCATATTGCGGCCCATATCGGTCGCTGATACCGGCATGATCCGAACATCGGATTGGGGATTGGTCATTTGATAGGCTGCTCGAAGTGCACCGGCCAAACCGTCTTCATAGCTAGTCATGAAGTTAGGGATCGGTGTGACCAAGTCGGTCACTCGGTAGGTCTTTGGAAAGACTTTGCTGCGAGTCGCTTCGATGCTGGTGATGTTCAATACGTCATCCGCGATCAAGTAGGTCAACTCCAATTGATCGAGCATTAGTTTCAACGCATTCTTGAGTGCGATACTATTTTGCAAGTTCAATGTTACGGGCGTATCGGACGTCACTCGTACCGCCGACATTGCTCGGTTGTCGAGTACAATTGGGATACCTGTTACCGCGGACAAATCATCCATCACTTCTTGTAGTGGTCGATTCTTGTATCGAACGTTGACGTCGGTTTGCAACAGCCGCTTAATCTCCTGCTCACGTTGAGTCAGTTGGCTGTCGGTATCTCGGCCCGCCAATCGGCGTCCTGATAGATCTCGCCACGTTTGGGCATCCGGCATCTCATATTCCATATCAGGGTTTCCTGGGATGGAAGCTCGTGCGACACCAAACATCTGTTGCATGAATCCCTCTTCTTGGCCATCGCGAATCTCTTGATCCATCAAACCCCGAACTTGCATCCGAGCATTGTGAAACATGGTGACCGCGATCGGTGATCCTGGCTTCAATTCTGAAACCTGTTTGGCGACAACTTCTGCTTCATTGAATCGACGCTCTTCGATATACTGATTGAACGTTTCTACAAGTGCAGCGATTTCATCATCAATACGTGCTTCACGCTGTGCATCCGTCGCCAAGCGGGTTTTTACCGCTTCGTTTTGCAAGTCGAGGTTGATCTGTGCTCGATTCGCTTCGACGTACTGATTTTGATCCTTGAGTGCTTTTGTCACCATTGTCGATAGCGATCGCTTCGCTGCTTCATCCAAGTTCGCCTCTTCAACACGACGACGAAGTTTTTCGAGTTCATCGAGTGCATCGAGTGGAGCGGATTCCTTCATGCCACTGGCCTTCGCCAATTCTGCCGTTACTTCGCGGTACATTCGCCGCGTATTTTCTTGGTTCTCTAATGCTGCCTTGTCGATCGGTGTTAGGTCAGCTTGTGCTGCCGATGACATGCCTGCGGAACCCAATCGGTTCGGTTGCAACAACGTCAACTTGTCTTTCAATTGTCGACGTGTCTCCAAATCGAGCGTTGATTCGTACTTCCAAGCACTCAAGAACTTTTCACGTGCAAGTTGTTGATTTCCGCTGCTTAACGCCTTCAAGCCTTCTTGGTAGTCCACCATCGCCGATGACGGAATATCGGCAGCGACGGTGCCACTTGGTAGCGGAGCATATTGTTGATTTTGAACTTGCTCAATCGTGTTGCCATCTCCTGGATTGTAGACGGTTTGTGCTACCGCTGATCCATTCTCATCCACCATACCGCCTGCTTGCTGGACCGCTCCTGTGGAATCGGTCGCACTGGCTAAACGGATGCCACTACGTCGTGCGGCGGATTCTGCGTCGAGCAGTAATTGCCAGACGCGAGGCTCACCGGCTGCGAATTCCCGCTCGGGCACGTTCAATGCCTGAGCTTGCCTCGCAAAGTTCAATGCCATCGAAGTATCACCTCGGTCGAGAGCCGCACGACCGATTGCTATCAAGCGGAGCGCTTCTCGTTTCGGATCGTTGGTTGACGGCGAGTTGTTTCCCCAACCGATCGGCTTCGCACCGGCGATCTCTGGCATTCGCTCGATGCCCGAACTGGTTGCGGTTTGATTTCCTAATGAGGGTGGATTGCCCTGAAGCAGTGTTCCCAGTGGACGGCTCGGCGGCAAAGCCAACAATCCTCGGTCAAGACCCGCTGCGATCATCTCGCCTCGCAGTCGTTCAATGTGCGGTGCCGACTGGGGCGATTGGACTGCCAAAGCGGCTGCGTGCCGAAACAACTCGACCGAACGAGCATAGTCCTTGCGGTTCATCGCCGAACGGACTTGGTCCATCAGTTGCTCTGGTGATACCGAGCCTGCCGCCGTACCTGGTTGTGCCGGCATGGCATAACCTGGGCTGGTGCCTGGCCTGATCGAGCCTGATTGGGTCGAGCCCGATTGGGTCGAGCCCGATTGATTCGAGCCGGGGGGGAGTGGGATTTGAGCAGACACGCTTGTCGTCAAAGCGACCAAAGTCACAAAGGTGCAACGAGTCACCAATGGAAATCGGGTAGCACGAGTCGCAAATTCTGCACACGGGGCGGTTGCGTTTAAGAGGCGGTTCAACGCGACTCTCCTTCTTCGCGGTGAGACTTCAATGATAACGGTCGCTAGCGAACATTAACCTGTTTGGGACAAAAGCGGCTTCATCAAACAAAGACGCTCGTGGCCGAAACAGACCAATCTTCAGCGAACCGGCTGTGGATCAATCCACAGTCCTTCAAGGCACGTACACCGAAAACTCTTCGAATTCTATCACTTCCTGCGATAAATCTTCGACGAGTCGCCGGGGTTGAACTGGGAATAGCCACTTTTTGAGATCCCTGTCAACGCCGATGTCCTCAAAAAAATACCAATGCCGAGTTTTTTGGCCTGCGCATCGACCTGCCGCCCACCGCTGCCTGACTTTCATCCCCTAAACGCACCAACGCTCAATCGCTTGCCGATAGAATTCCGTACCCCGATCCAGCTGGTCTAATGCTATCGATTCATCGCTCGTGTGGGCTTGAGCAATGTCTCCTGGACCGATCACCAATCGCTGGTCTAACTGCGTAAATTGCCCACCGTCTGTCGAATAGCACTCGGTAATCGGCTCGGTAGCTGCCAATTCACACATCGATCTTACGCTTTTGCTATCCGCTGGCATCCACAGCGGTGGACCTCCATCGACCCGATGAAACTCCAAATTCAATACCTCAGCAAACTGTCTTGCCTCTGCTATCAAATCCTCACCATCGATTTCGGGCATCATGCGGAAACTGACCCATGCTTCGCTTAAGGCAGCCGTGACGTTGAGGGCGGTATCGTGATCGGTAAAGCCGAAATTCCATGACAATGTTGGCGGATCGAACCGTTCATCATGGTAACGTTTGTCTTCCAACGTTCTTCTGTGCAACTCAGCGATTTTATTCAGCATTGGAATCATTGCTACATTTGCATTGACGCCATCGCCCCGACTACTATGTGCCGCCCGCCCGTGGCTGCGGATTCGAAACCCAACGATCCCTTTGTGAGCGTGGACGACGTTCAGCAGCGTCGGTTCACCAATAATCGCTAACGGTTGTCCTGCTACGATTTGCCGATACATCTCCGATTCCGCAACGACGTGTTTGGCTCCTCCAAAACCCGTTTCCTCATCGGCGGTGGCGATAATCCATAGCGGGCGTGTCTGTTTGGTTTGCGAAACTTGTTGGACCGCTGCCAGAAATGCGGCAATCGACCCTTTCATATCACACGATCCGCGACCGTATAGCCGGCCCTCTTCGATCACCGCGACAAAGGGATCCCCGCCGGGGCCAGTCCACCGCTGCGCGGGCACAACGTCGGTATGGCAACAGTAGACGATGCCGCCTGCTTGCGGCTCCTCCATCGGACCGAGCTGTCTTTCGGCTGCTCGATGAGCCACGACGTTGACTTTCTGGACCCCTCGGTTATCAACGTAAGTGGTTAACTCTACGTCAAAACGAAGGCTTTGAAGCAGCGACGCTAGATGGTCCGAAATCGCTGCGTTGCTGGTCGAACTAACCGATGGATAGGCGATCAGCGGTTTGAGGATTTCCGCCGCTTTGTATCCGATCATTGACATGTTTGGCTTTAACTGACTGGCTTAGCGGTCGCGAGCCATTGGCATGATGACGTAGCTATAACCATCATCGGTGCTAAGCAGTGCGGGCGATGATGACGACTCCACTTCCATAACAAACGACGATTCGCTGTCGAGCACTTTACAGAAATCGGCTAGATAACGATTGTCCATCGTCAGCGTAATCGGCTCTCCGTCATACGCGATCGGCAACTCGACCTGGGATTCACCGATCTCCGACGTACTCGCTTCTAGCTTCAACGTTCCATCACCGAACGTGAAATCGATGCCTCGACTTTCGTGATCGGTAACAATCGCCGCTTGCCGCAGCGCGGCGAATAAGGGGCCAACGGTGATGTCTATCTGTACCGCTTTCTCTCGCTTCGGAAAGACTTGCCGCCAAACCGGATAACGACCTTCGACCAATCGTGAATAGATAACCGCTCGGTTGGTCCTTAGCAGCAAGTCATTCGCTCGGGCTGCTACATCGACGGTGTCTTCTTTGTCACTGAGTGCCCGTTCCATCAACTGAATCGCTCGCGTCGGCACGATCGTGCTCATCCCGGTCGTTTGGTGATCCCCTTGTGGTTCGCCGGTCCCTTCCATCTTGGCCAATCGGCGACCATCGGTACCGACAGCAATGATCGTATTGCCTTCCATTTCGAGAAGCACACCGCCGAGAGCGTAGCGGCTACTTTCCGAATCGGTGGCAAAGACCGTCCGCTTCACCATTTCGCGGAACAATCGCGTTGGTAGGATGTGGTACTTGTCTTCATGAAATTCCGCCACGCTGGGGAATTCGTCGGGATTGCTTCCCGGCAACCGGAACTTGCTACGGGAACCCTTGACTCGGATGCCTGAATCATCGGTTTCGATCGTCAGCGTTTCATCATTGCTTTCCCTCAAAATTGACATCATCCGCTGGACCGGTAGCAGGGCCGTGCCTTCGGTTTCGACCTCGACGCCCTCCTCGACTTCCAATCGAATGCCAACATCCAAATCGGTTGCCGTTAGCGTGATCTTACCGTTGGTTGCCGTGACTTTCACATTTTGCAAAATCTCTTTCGGCGACCTCGTCGGAGCGATGCTAGCGGCCAGAGCAAAGGCTGAGGCGAGCGATTCGCGTTGGCAGGTAATTTTCATGGCGAACTAGGATAAGTGGCAAAACGATCGGCTGGGAACCATTACAAATTGGGACTAACTTTTCATGCACATGTTGTACTAAGTTGAACGCTGATTTCGTAGTGGTAAGAGCCAAATGTCGAGAAGTTTCTTTTGTAGGTGGATCTCTAAGAAGATTAAGTATTTAAATACCGTCGTATTCGTAATCCGAGCACGAGAATGGTTACTAACTTGATATCGATCGCTGTAAGTGAATGATGGGTAACGAGTTGAGGAGTGAGAGGAGAGGTGGAAAACGTGTTGACCGACGGTGTGAAACGTGTTCGCTATGTTGTCAGTCTCTGACACGCATCAACAGTGGGTTTAGGCAGGTGAGAAAGCCGAACGGAATGGCCAACGAAGAAGTATCAGGTTACGAACGAGTTTTCCACCACCGAGAGGCGGCAAATAATCAAGACGAAACGAGCTTTTCGCCTAACTCATCGGCGGCTTGGCGCAGATCGGCATCGTCTTGGAGTAGCGTTTCGGTCTTACGGATCGAATGCAAAACGGTCGTATGATCGCGACCGCCAAAGTATTCGCCGATGTCGTTCATGCTAAGAGCCGTCATTCGCCGAGCCAACAACATCGCTAACGATCGGGCCCGGACCAGATGCTGCTTGCGAGAACCGCTCCGTAGGTCGCGGGCTTTCAAGCGAAAATGACGTGCAACGGTGTTAGTGATTTTGGCCAAGGAAAGATCTTGGCTCGGTGAAACCGCTTGAATCGCCTCAGCAACAGCCTCACAAGTCGGTTTTTGGTCCTTCATGCGGCACCATAAATCGATCCGCTTGATGACGGCATACATGTTCCGCACCGCAGAGTTTTTGTCGATTCCCTCATCGAGCATACCAAACATCGATGCATCCAAGTCGAGATTCATTTGCATCGCTAATTCGCGAAAGACAAAGGAACGAGTCGGCGATACTGGACAACTTAAGGGAATCGTCAAACCAGGAATCGAGCGGCTAACCAGCGACGGACGCAATCCCCGAACCTCGGTCGGTAATCGGCGGCATGTCAAAATCGTAGGTCGACGAGATTCCACGCGGGCGTCGATGCGGAGCGACAATTCGTCTTGGGCTGATGACTTGGTTGTCATCGTTTGCAAATCGTCAATCACCAACACAGGAGCCGATTCGATCTGCTCGCGAAGCGATGGCAGCACATCGGCGGCCACGGCATCGGCATACTGGCGAGCAAAATCGATCGCTGGCAGGTGTACGACCGAGTTGGATTCGGTATAGCCTAGCTGGTTCGCATAACGAATCGCAACGTGCAAAGCCAAAGCGGTTTTCCCGCATCCGGTTGGGCCAATAAACAACAGCGGGTTGCCGAACTCGAACAACGATGCTTCTTGGCGACCGATGAATGCGGCCAACCGGTTTTCAGGACCCGCCAAAAAATAGGGCAAGATCATCGGACTGGCCGACGCAGCTGCACTGCGACGACGTACCTTTAACCGAGGCCGCTCCAAAGGGAACGCGACCACTTCGCTATCGGCGTCGTGGCGACCTGAATCAGGCTCGGTTGTAAGTGCAATCGAAGACAAAGGATTGGGTCAGCAAACGTATAGGTGGCGTAAGCATCCAGCTTGCGTGCAACTCGATCGCAAGCAGGAAGATGACGCTATTTCCAAAACGTGACGATTCTAACCAGAATTTTACCAACTAGAAAAAAAAAACAAGCCCTAAAAGGAAGAGTTTTCCACATTGTTTTTTGAACGTAAACGATTGCAGCAATTAGAGATAAGATCAGAGGCGTCAGATATATCATCCGAGGTGGAAAACTTGCTGGTTCCAAACCGTAATGCGGATTGCAGAAGCCTTGTCGGCATGCCCATCGCCGTCAACACATGGCTTGGCGGACTGCTGCCGCTACTGCACGCCGATCCGCTGCTGCAGGCAACTCCGGCAAAATCGAGTGACATCAACATCGATTGCCGATCCGCACCCGGAAAAGAAATACAGCTCGTCGAAGGCAACCGGGCGACCTCACGGCCATGAATGACCAGATCATCGATCGTATCGATGAGCGAGTTTTCGAGCTGATTACGGAGTTTGGTCATATGCAAGGCGTTTTTTTCCCGTTGATCGATCGCCAATTTTAACGCCGCGGCCATGCCTACAATCATCGCGACCGGCTCGGTTCCGGGTCGCGTTTGGAGTTGTTGACCGCCGCCGAACAACAACGGCCGTAGCGCTACGCCTCCCTCCAACCACAATCCGCCAATACCCGTTGGTCCGTGAAATTTGTGAGCCGTGATGGTGACCGCAGAAGCTCCGATTTTTTCAAGCGACACCGGAACCTTCCCGATCGATTGGGTCGCATCGACATGCAGCGGCACATCGAAAGAACGGCAAATGGTCGCAGCTTGCTCTATCGGCTGTAGAACGCCAGTCTCGTTGTTCGCGGTCATCAGCGACACCAGACCACATTTGGTGGTACAGGATTCGATCAGCCCTTCGAGCTCGTCGACTTTCGCAACGCCGTTTGAATCAACGTCCAAGTAGCGAACTTCGCGGCCCGCAGCAGCCAAATGTTGTGCTACCTCCATCACGCTGGGATGCTCAATTCGGCTCAAAATGATAGCGGAATTGGCATCACCGATGCCACGAATCGCCAAATTGTTCGACTCCGTGCCGCCGCTGGTGAACAGAAACCGGGGGCCCCCAGGTTGGTCAAGCTTTGTTTCCAAACAAGATTCGATCGTTTCCATCGACTCATCGATGCAAAGCTGTGCCGCGCGACCGAGCGCATGTTGGCTTGACGGGTTGGCTGGGCCAAGACGAAGCGTTTCGGAAATAACGTCGGCCACGACCGGGTCGAGTGCAGTGGTTGCGTTGTTGTCAAGATAGATCATTCGAGTCAAGGTTCTATCGGAGAATCGTTCGGAAAATCGTTCGGAAAGTCCTCGAGCATTTCTTTGAAAAATTGGTCCGCCAGTTCGTTTTGATCGGCTGCCCGCATGTCTCGAATCAAACCCTCGTATTGCGAGCGTAATGATTGATCGAGCCGCTCGGTCATCTCATCGACCGACCGTTCCGACTGGGCGATTTCAAACAATTTTGGCATCATAATGTACATTTCTCGCTTTGCCAGCTTTTGAATGATTGGCCAAAACACTTTGGCTTTTGCGGGCTGGTCGACACTCCACAGCCGCCAATACGCGCCGCCAGCTATTTTGATGTTCAGTTGGTCAACCAATAGCTCCGCATCGGCAGGCGTTTTTCCAGTAAAACCTCGCGTCATCGAGACCAAATGCCAGAGGTCCGGTGTCTTCGTCGGTGAGTTGATAAGGGCGGTTTGCCGTAGATAGATAGCGGTGGACGGAGTGACGGTCGATCGGTCAATCGGCGTGATTTGTAGGTGAAAAATCGGTAGTTCGTAAAATCGGAATTCGCGAACGGAGAAGGAATCGGGCGAGAATTCGCTACCGGTCACGGCCCCTTGAATGCGGACGAACAAGAACACGAACAGCGAAACGAGCACAGCACTGAGCACAATCACCCAGCGGCGAAGGGAACCTTTTTGCTTTTTCGTAGAACGAATGGGGGCTGATGGTGTGGACAAAACAATGAAATTGGTAGAAGTTGCGGAAAAGCTGAAGAATCGAATCGAACAAAACGATTACCGATTGTACACAACAAAGGAGTCATCAAAGGGCGAGATGGTTTATAACGGTTTCTCAGCGGCATGGGGACGACAAGATTTACAAGCTCGTTTTCCCAGAAACCAGACCAAAAACCAAGTGTCCGGTCGAAGGCTAGGCGGGATCAATTTACCAAATACGAACCGGCCTTATGGGTTACGATTGCGGTCGGCACCCGCGGTAGCATCGGAATTCGATTCGGCAACCGCTTTGGATGCCGAAAACCTAACGAAAGAGCAAAATAGCGAAGAGGATCCACTCGAAAAACGGAAGCGAGTCGAAGCGGTATTGTTCTTGGCGAAGTCGCCATTATCGCTGCGAAAACTATCGCAAATGGCTCACTTGGCGGATGCGACGGAGGCTCGTACACTTGTCCGCCAGCTTAACACGACATACGAAAGTTACGGACGAGCGCTTCGCGTAGAATTGATTGCAGGCGGATATCGTATGATGACGCGTCCCGCTTTAGCACCATGGTTGACCCGATTGGGACATTTGCCTTTAGCGGTAAGGTTGTCAACGCCGATGATGGAAACGCTAGCGGTTGTCGCATACCGGCAAAATGTTTCGCGAGCAGAGATTGAAGCAATACGAGGCGTCGCTTGTGGAGACCTGCTCCGCCAATTAATGGAGAAAGATTTAGTTCGAATTGCAGGACGAAGCGAAGAATTAGGCCGACCGTATTTGTACGGTACTACCAAACACTTCTTGCACGTTTTCGGTTTGCCCAATACAGATAACTTGCCAACCATCGAGTGGCAAACTTTACAAGAAGATTTAGAAGAGTCAGATAAACCTCAAGAGTCCCCCCCTACCGATAGTTTTTCATCAACGAAGGAGTCAGTCGTGAGCACCGCTGTCGCATCGGTTCTCTCCGAAGCCGAATCAGATTTATTGACTAGCGTCGATCCGGTTTTGGCGAATGCCACCGAATTAGATTCGGAACAATGTAATCCTCAATCGATCATCGAGGACGAAGAGGACGAAATATATGGAGACAACGACGACGACGACGAAGATGATTTCGTCGACGATGATGATGACTGGGATGACGACGATGACGATCTTGACGACGACGATGATGACGATCTCGACGACGAAGATCTCGAGGATGACGATCTCGAGGATGAAGATGACATCGACGAAGACGAGCCATCCGACGAATGGGAAGAGGTCGACGACGACGATGATTGGGAAGACGACGACGAAGAGGATGACGACTGGGAAGATGACGACGATGCCGCTGACGATGACGAAGATTGGACGTAGGCAATCGGTTTTGGTCGCGGTTTTGATCGCGTAGTGGATCTTGTTCAAGATCCCGACGTATGAGGATCTTCAACAAAGATCCACTACCGCTATCCTCGTTTTAGCGGACCGCGCCTTTATTCATCACCCAATTTGAACAGATGGCGGAGTGCTTCGAGTAACCCTCGTTGATGTCCGCCGGCGATGTCGTCACGGACCGACGCTAGTGGTGGGTGCAGGAGTTTATTGGTCAATCGTCCAAATGATTTTTCGACCTCAGAAAACACGGACGGATCGACGTTGAGTTGCATCAATTTGTTCCGCAAACGGTCCAATTCGCTTTGTTTGATCTCCTCGGCATTCGTACGAAGCCGTTCGATAATCGGGCCCGTCGAGCGATGGTTTAGCGATGCGATCAGACGAGATGTTTCTTCCGCGATAATCTGTTTCGCCTTAGGGTGTTCCTTTTCTCGCTCGCGGCGGTTGCGGTCGCAGGCAATTTGTAGATCGTCGATCTGGTACAAATAGACGTCCGAAAAATCCCCCAGCTTTGGGTCGAAGTCACGCGGCACCGCCAAATCCAAAACCAATAAAATCCGGCCCTTGCGTTTGTTTTGAATCGCTTGGAAATCGGATGCCGTCAAGATTGGCTCCGGTGCGCTGGTGGTCCCAATCAACAAATCCGCTTCGATTAAATAATCGTGCAGCGATTGCCATGGATCCGCCTGCACATCGAAGCGATTGGCTAATGCTTTCGCTCGCTCGAGGTTGCGATTGATGATCGTGATTTTAGTCGCACCCGCTTGTTTTAGGTAAGGCAACGTTTCTTCGCTCATCTCACCCGCGCCGCAAATCAGGACATGCTTGTCGGCTAGCGAATCGAAGACTTCCGGCACGACTTCGCCCACCGCGACACTGGGGACACTGACGCGGCGACGATGGATCGACGTTTCTTGTTGAACCCGTTTCGCCGTCCGATTGGCAGCTTGGAAAACGGCATGGGTCAGCGGGCCGGCCGATCCGTTGAGACAGGCTAAATTGTATGCCTGTTTGACCTGCGACAAAATCTGAGCTTCGCCAACGACCATGCTATCCAAACTGGCTGCAACGCTAAAGAGATGCTCAATCGCTTCGGGACCGCTGCGGTAGATCATCCGCTCGACGACCTCGTCCGTTGAGATTCGATGTTGATTGGCTAAAAATTCGGCGACCGTATCGCGGGTTAAGTTGTCGGCATCGTCGCGGGACGACGCGTAGAATTCCACCCGGTTGCATGTGCTCAGCAGCACGACTTCCGACGCAGGAAATCGGTCACGAAAATCGGTCAACGCTTTGACAAGATGATCGCCTGAAAAGGAGATGCGTTCGCGAAACTCTACCGCAGCATCATGGTGGCTACAGCCGATCATTTGTAGCTTCATAGGATGTTACCTGCACCCTCAAACAACGCTTTTCCGACTTCCATGCTATTGATTTCACCCGGCGCAGTTTCCGTTTGTCCATGCGATGAAGCCAGCACCCCGAAGAAAGCTAAGATCAAGAACCCGAGGCTCGCTAGCGTCAGGTAAAACGCTTTGCGGCCATGGTTAGCAGGCCGGTAAAAATGTTCGACCGAGGTGGCGATGATGAGCCACACCAGTAACATCAACCCGAACAAGACCCCGCCGCTGGTCCAACCGACGTTGCCCCAGCGATTTAGGTTCATGACCGCTCCCGCGACGACGCCAACCGCTACCGCCGTGGTACTGACAAGCAAACATTGTCGATTCAATCGAGTCAGGGTTTCCAAAGTCGGTAGTCTCAGCGATGATCCAGCGCGTTTCTTTTTGAGTCTCGACGACTGAGCCAGATACATCACCCCGGTCAAGAAGCCGATCAGGACCCCGCCAGCACCAATCGCCATCGCCAACCCATGAATGCTTCGCCATACTTCAGCGGCCTCGCTGCGTGTGAACGGCGTCAGCGGTCGTACGGCCATCGAAAGCCCGATCGTCGCCAATACCAACGGCAGAAAGAACAAGCCGATGATCGTATCAGGTCGCTGTAGGTAGAGAATCAGAAAACTGAAGGCCAAACCGAATGCCAACAATAACGACCAGTCATACCAGCTGGCCAATAAGCCAACATCTCCCGTCCCGCTTCGAGCCGTAATCCGCAAGACGAAGTAAGAGATGTGGGTGAAAAGTCCCAGACTCATCATCACGATGACCAATAGCCCGCGACCGGGAACCTTTCCCAAAAATCGCAGCAATTCGAGGAGGAGCACGACTAGGTAACTTGTCAAAAAACAAGTCACGCTAATCTTGCTGAGAATGGGCAGCATGGGTTTGGATGAAAAAAGGAGGGAAGTCAGGGAGTGATGATTTGCAGCGAAACTCGCCAAGCGGTTCGGCGGAGGTCAAGACGACACCCGAAGGCCCATAGGCTTGGCGACGATCGCTGCGGTGGAAGCGGCGATTTCGCTCGGTTTGAAAAATTGGCTCGGTTTGAAAAATTGGCTCGGTTTGAAAAAATAGCTCGGTTTGAAAAAATAGTTCGGTACGAAAAAATCACAGCCTCGCAGGCCGACACATCGAACGGAAACGCTTTTACACCTATCTTACACACTTTCAAATAGGGTGTCACCGCACCGGTTAGACGAGGAGGAGGATCAACAGCTGCCGCCCTTACGACAACAACTTCGCCGATAATTCCTTGTCACACGCCTGGATCACCCGCTCGATCAACGCATCCGCCTCTTCGCCGCTAAGCGTCCCATCGTGGCGTTGCAATTCGACCGATAACAAAATTCGCTTGCGGTCCGCCCCGTCCTTCTTCGGATCGCGATACGTTTCGCGGTAATCGACGGCCGCCAATTCACTGCCTACCGCCGAGCGAACGACTCGGTCCAGTTCGCTCCAGCGTACCGATTCGGCCAGTACGAAATTCAAGTCGCGTTGGACCGATGGGAAGACGCTCACGCTTTGCTGCTGGGGAACCAACTTCGCCGCTGCCAACAAGGCGACCAACGACAGTTCGGCGGCAACAACTTGTCCAGTGAGCTTCCAGGTCTTGAGAACTTTCGGATCGACCACTCCCAAGTAGCCGATTTCGTGCCCGCCACAATGAACTTGTACGGTTGCTCCTTTGGTCATCCCCAATCGATCGACCGGTTTGACGGAAACCGTTTCGGCAATCCCCATTCGCTCGCACAACGTTTCGATCAGACCTTTCATCTCCAAGTACTCACGACCCGAGACAACGGCCAACGAATACTGCTCGTCCGGCAAGGCTTCCAGTTTGTCGCCAGGCTGTTTTTCACCTGGTAGGTAGATATGAGCGATCTCAAACAACTCCGCATCGAAACTGGCCAATGCCCAATTGTTCGCACGCCCTTCGAGTAGGCTGGGGATGAGCGTTCGGCGTAGACAGCGAGCCCCTTTTAGCATCGGTGTTTCGGTCCTCAGCGACGCCCGCTCGGTCCAAGGACTGACCGATGCATCGAGAGAGTCGGTGACGACGCTGGGGGTCATCGTTTCCGAGATACCGGCTGAGATCATCACGCTCCGAACTCGCTCCATCGCCACATCGAAATCTCGCTTGCTGCTCGGAGCGACGGGGATGGGAGCATCTTCGGGGATCTTTTCGTAACCGTGAATCCGCGCAACCTCTTCTATCAAGTCGGCTTCGCGACTGAGATCATGTCGCCACGAAGGTGGGCGATAGGAGTCGCTGCTAGCGATCGATTCACAACCGAGAGCAACCAAGATCCGTTCGACCTCCTCTCGATCAATACGAATGCCCAAAATCCGCTCAAGCTGGCTCAGTCGCAAGACGACTGGCTCATTGGGGACAAATTTTGCAGCGGTATCGATGGAGCCATTGGCTAGTTGACCACCCGCGGATTCGAGGATCAATTGGCATACTCGGCGGCTCGCCCAATCGACACCCACCGGATCGACGCGACGTTCGAAACGGTAAGACGATGGGCTATGTAATTTCAATTTACGAGCCGTCCGGCGAACCGATAGTGGAGTAAAGATCGCAGCTTCAATCACCAGGTCCGTTGTCGCGTCATCGACTTCCGATACCGCACCACCCATCACACCCGCAACCGCGTTGGCTTGGCGAGCGTCCGCGATCACGCACATCGACGGGTCGAGTGCGTAGGTTCGATGGTCAATCGCTTCGATCGTTTCACCCGGATCGGCCTGACGGATGACGATTTTGTTTTCGGCCAATTTCGAATAATCAAACGCGTGCAGCGGTTGGCCACATTCCATCATCACGTAGTTGGTCGCATCGACCACATTGTTGACCACACCGATGCCCACCGACGACAAAGATTCGGCCATCCAATCGGGACTTTTTCCTACTTGAATGCCTTGAATCACGCGAGCGGTGTAACGGGGGCAACCCTCCACAAACGCGTTTTCGACACTCAATAACGACTCGATCGACGTCGACGACTCCCTTAAATCGATTTTCGGCGTCTTGAGTGGCAAATCGTACAGTACGCTAATTTCACGAGCCACACCGAGATGTCCGAGGCAATCGCCACGATTGCTGGTGACTTCTAGATCGATGACGATGTCTGAATTGACGGTAGTCGTCCCCTCGTGATTGAGCCCCGACAAACTAAGTCGCGAGGCCAAATCTTCGTGTTTCATCGGTAGATCGATGTAGCGAGAGAGCCATTTCCAGGAGACAAGCATCGTAAAAACAACGTTCTGAGGGGGACAAATATGGTGAATTTCGCATTCGAAGCCCGCAATTATGTAGGATAGCCTCCTAGGCTGTCGAGTAGTGACCCCGCCTACTTCATGATCTCATCGCCATACATGGTTCGTAGCGCTCGGGCGACTCGCTTTGCGATCGTTTCGCTGCCTCGCGGATTACTGTGAATGCCATCATCACTAAGCTGTGAATTTGGCATCCACATTCCTGGTGGTGCGATCGGACTCATCACCACGATTTGGCGAAGCCAGGTGTCCGCGATCAATTCGACATCGTACTCGTACGCGATTTCACGCTCTAAACTGGCGAATGGATCGAAAATAAATCCGCGAGGGATTTCCATTAGAATCACCTCCGCGCCATGTTCACGAGCTTTCTCGATCATCGAGACCAAATTCTCTTTCGTACGCCTTCGGCTGTACCCTTTTAGAAAATCATGGCCTCCCAACTCGATCACAACAACCTGCGGATTGTGACCGACCACTCGGTCCATTTGTCCGACAGCTTGCGTTGTCGCAATGCCGGAAAAACCAAGATTTACAACGGGAACCCGAACCATGTTCGCCAGCGGATCGGGATAGCCACCGTCAGGTAACAACCCATCGGTCAAACTGTCACCGATACAGACCACGGGTCGATCCAGTTCGAGTGACAGTGAGCGACTACAATGAACGACCGTTTGCCATTCCCAAAACAGCAAACCCCAAAGCAACCACAAGACACCAACCGACTTCCAAGCAAACCGTTTCAGCTCAACCGGTTGATCTCGTTTCCGAAAACGTACGACGACGATAGCCACAAGCAAGCAACCAAACGCCAGTATGGCTGGGGTGTGTGGAACCAATTTGACAATCAAGATCGTTAAACAGGCGGCAAGCGGCAACCAAGCAGGACGATCACGCATTGCCAATATTGTGTACCAAGCGAGCCAAAACGCGATCATCCAAGGCAACATGCTCGGAAAACTTAATAACGAACCGACCACAGATGCGACAACGGTAAGTGTCCTAAGCACGCCAAAAAGTGAAGTCTTTGTAGGGATGGACTGCGATTTGAGATGCATTTTCAATCTCCTAAGCCTAGCAGTACCCTTCACTGCCGAAGTGAGTGCCCTTGGTCCTTGGGATCAGCTTCCCACTTGGCGACCCGATTGCCAGTCGTGAGCTTGCCAGATGTCGGTACGCCTGTTGCCAGCTGGAGGTGTGATCCGGCCAAGCGTGCGTCGTACCATCGAAGCCGAAACCGAAGGTGTTCATGCGGTTGTTCCGCGAGGACATCATAAAAGTTGCGAGAGTCAAGGCTCGTCAGGCCGAAGTGTTCGCCGATGCCAAGTCCCCTTCTTTCAAAGAGCTCATGCCATGAATTCAGTTCAACTTTCGTTTCCATTGAGAACCAAAACGGATCACTCTTGCTCAAGAATTTCGCCGACCAAGGCGGCGTCGATGGTTAAGGCGTCTTCGGTTTCAGGATCGAGTAGCAGTCCGAAGTCCTCGGGAAGGTAGTCGAGCAGGGTTTCGCCATCGACGACGAAACCTTGGACTTCGTCGAGTTCGGTGAATAGGTCACTCATCTCTTCAACAAAGATTCCCGCATTTTCTTCGGAGGTGAATGCGACAAGGACCTCTTCTTCGTTGATTTCCGCCGTCAACGCTCCCATGCTTTCTTCGTCCTCTTCATCGTCTTCAATGTTGATCAGGACGAATTGAAGTTCCAAGAGTAAAGACCGGATTCTCGATGCATTGCGATCGGCGATCGCGGCATCCAATGCTTGGTTAGTAGATTCAGAGGTCATGGACGCGTTCTCGAAAAAAAAAGGAAGCCAGCCATTTGGTGGCCGCATGGCACCCGCCGTTTTGCGGGCTCGTCTTCTAGTGTACCAAAACCAACGGTGTAGCCTACAGGACTACTCCTTCCACCGAGTACTGACTAAACTACGGTTCTCCCACGAGTCGCCGCGTCTCACCGAGACGCGAAAACAGCTCCTAGTAGCCGCGTCTCACCGAGACGCGAAACCGGCTTCCAGTCGCCGCGTCTCACCGAGACGCAAAACCGGCTTCCAGTCGCCGCGCCTCACCGAGACGCCAAACCGGCTTCTAGTCGCCGCGCCTCACCGAGACGCAAAACCGGCTTCTAGTCGCCGCGTCTCTCCGAGACGCGAAACCGGCTTCTAGTAGTCGCGTCTCTCCGAGACGCAAAACCAGCTTCTAGTCGCCGCGTCTCACCGAGACGCAAAACCGGCTTCTAGTAGTCGCGTCTCTCCGAGACGCGAAACCGGCGTGTCTCGGAGAGACACGGCTACTGGTTCAATTTTTCAGGAAAAACCGCATCTCCTATCGCCTAAATCACCACATTATTCGAGAAGAACGCCAATGTCCGAGCAATATCGTCCTGCCACGCTCGCCCTTCATGCTGGCCAAGTACCCGATCCAACGACCAATAGTCGCGCTGTGCCGATTTATGCGACGACCAGTTATACGTTCAACGATACCGATCACGCGGCCGCTCTTTTTGGGTTGACCGAGTTTGGCAATATCTACAGCCGGTTGATGAATCCGACCGTCGATGTGCTTGAAAAGCGACTGGCTGCTTTGGACGGCGGTGTAACGGGCCTTTGTTTTGCTTCGGGTCAGGCAGCCATTACCGCGGCGATTCTAACGATCGCTCACAGTGGCCAGAATATTGTCAGCAGCACCTCGCTGTATGGCGGAACTTGGACACTGTTCACACAAACGTTTAAGAATCTAGGGGTCGAAGTTCGCTTTTTCGACCCCGATCATCCTGAACAAATTCATGGTCTTGTCGACGAAAACACTCGGCTTGTCTACATCGAAAGCGTTGGCAACCCGAAGAATGACGTCCCTGATTTCAAAGCGATCACCGACGCAGCTCACTCGGCTCCCCACGGTGCACTTCCGGTGTTGTGCGACAACACCGTGATGACACCGATGTTGCTGCGTCCGATCGATCATGGTGTCGATATTGTGATTTACAGCACGACCAAATTCATCGGTGGACATGGTGTTCATATCGGCGGCGCGATTGTTGACAGCGGCAACTTCAAATGGGCTGACCAACCGGAGAAGTGGCCTGAGTTCTGTGGTCCGTCGCCCTCTTATCACGGGGCTGTGTTCGAAGAACATCTGCGGGGCATGGGTAACATCGCTTACAACGTTCATATACGGACTCATTGGCTTCGCGATACGGGTGCCGCGATGAGTCCGTTTGCCGCGTTCCTGTTCTTGCAAGGACTCGAAACCTTGCATCTGCGGATGCCACGCCACTGTGAGAATGCGTTGAAGGTTGCGGAGTTTCTTGAAAGCCACGAGAAGGTTAGCTGGGTGAACTACCCAGGGTTAAAATCTCACAAAAATCACAAGAACGCCGCGAAGTATCTTACCAATGGCCAAGGTGCCATCATGGGATTCGGGATCAAGGGTGGCATCGAAGCGGGCAAGAAGTTTATCAATGCTTGCAAGCTTTGCTCGCATCTGGCCAATATCGGAGACGCTAAAACATTGGTCATTCATCCCGCCAGCACGACGCATCAACAATTGTCAGCCGAAGAGCAACTACAGGCGGGTGTATTACCGGAGTACGTTCGCGTTTCGGTTGGTCTCGAAGATGTCGAAGACATTCTCGACGATCTCAAGCAAGCGTTGGCCCAAGCGTGAAGCGAAGAATAAAAGCGTAAAGCGAAGAAGAACCGAATAACCGAATGTCCGATACCTTTTCCAGTACTGATGATCTACGGACGTCGGGCACGCTTCGGTATGCCCAGTCCGTTGTCTTTGACGAACCTCTCCAGCTTGAACTTGGTGGCGAGATTCCGCGCGTGCGCTGTGCCTATGAAACCTGGGGAACGCTCAACGAAGAAGCTTCCAATGCGGTGTTGGTGTGTCATGCAATTTCAGGCGATTCGCATGCGGCTCGCCATACTGCGGACGATTCCCCAGGATGGTGGGACCGCCTTATCGGTCCAGGCAAGTATATCGATACGGATCGTTTTTTTGTCGTTTGTCCCAACGTCCTCGGCGGGTGCCGCGGAACGACCGGTCCCAGTGATGTTCGACCCAGTGACAATGGGCCCAGTGATGTTCGGCCTTATGGGGCCGATTTTCCTCGCATCACAATTGGGGACATGGTTGCTCTACAGCGAATGTTGTCGAGTCATTTAGGGATCGAAAAATGGCGAGCGATCGTGGGTGGTTCCCTCGGGGGGCATCAAGCATTGACGTGGGTCAGTCGCTATCCTGAGGCAGCCGAATGCTGTATCGCGATTGCATCCTCCCCTCGCTTAACGGCTCAATCGCTGGCATTCGACGTGATCGGCCGCAATGCGATTCAAACCGATCCCTGTTTCTATGACGGCCAGTATTACGACAAACCAAAACGTCCAGACACCGGATTGGCGATCGCTCGGATGCTAGGACATGTAACCTACTTGTCCAGCGAAGCGATGGAACAGAAGTTTGACCCCGATCGCCACGATCCGCGTGAAATCGCATCCAGTTTCGAACAGCGATTTAGCGTCGGCTCTTACTTGGCACATCAAGGCGAAAAGTTCACAACCCGCTTTGACGCAAATAGCTATATCACCTTGTCGATGGCGATGGACCTTTTCGATCTCGGGGCGCATCGACTTGCGTTGATGGAAACATTCGATGCTTCCGAGTGCGAGTTTCTCGTCGTTAGCTTCAGTAGCGATTGGTTGTTCACACCGAAGCAATCGCGAGACATTGTCAACGCATTGACCGCACTCGACCGCAAGGTCACCTATGCCGAGATCACCGCTGATGGTGGCCACGATTCGTTCTTGATCGATACTTACATCGATCAATATGGACCATTGATCCAAGCGAAGCTTGGTCCGATCGATCGAGTCGAGCCGACGATCAATACGGCGGAAGAATCGATTTTAGATTTGATTCCGACCACCGCATCGGTACTCGATCTCGGTTGCGGCAGTGGGCGACTGCTGCGAGCCCTCGCCCAACGAGGCTCCGAACGGCTCGTCGGGGTAGAAGTGGCTCAGGAAAAGATTTTGGCTGCCGCGGCTCACGGTTTGGATGTCATCGATTATGACTTGAATCAAGGATTGTCAGCTTTTATCGACAAACAATTTGATGTGGTGGTTCTAAGTGCTACGTTGCAAGCGGTCGAGAACGTTGAATCGTTGTTCAATGAAATGTTACGAGTCGGCAAACAAGCGATCGTTAGCTTTGCCAACTTCGCGTACAAGGAGCTAAGAGAAGACTTCGTCGTTCGCGGACGGTCGCCGCGAGCACCGGGCGTGTTCGATTTCGATTGGTACAACACCCCCAACCGCCGGTTCCCCAGTATCGCCGATGTGCTCGATTTTTGTGAGACTCGCCATATCACGATTCACCAAAGCATCTATGTCGAAACGGGAACACGGCGTGTGATCGCCGAAACCGACGATCCCAACTTAAACGCTGATACCGCCATTTTGGTGCTTAGTCGTGCGGAGTAAACGGTTAGGCAGCTTCGGTCTTGACCTCGTAGGTGAAATGCTCGTCTTTGGAGTCGATGGCGATTTCGGAGATCGTTTTTCCATCCGCTAGGTTGGCTAAAACCTGAGCCGATAACTCCGGCAGCAACGTACGATTCAAAATGTGATCGACATTTCTAGCTCCGGTATCGACTTCGGTACAACGCGCCAGTATCGCTTGGACGACCGCCTCACTATAGGTGAAGATCGCACCGTAACTCTCACGCACTCGTTGCGCGACCTTGGCCAATTTCAGCCGAATGATGCTGGTCATGACTTCATCATTGAGTGGATAGTACGGGATGATACTTAAGCGCCCGAGGAATGCGGGTTTGAACGTTTTCAATAGTTCAGGGAAGACCGCTTCGATAAACCCGTCTGGATCAGGGATCGTGTCGGGGTCGCTACAAATGCTCTTGATTAAATCGGTGCCCGCGTTGGTGGTCATGATGATAACCGTATTCTTGAAGTCGATGTCGCGGCCTTCGCCGTCTTTCATATTTCCTTTGTCAAAGACTTGGTAGAACACATCTTGAACGCCGGGATGTGCCTTTTCCATTTCATCAAGCAGGACAACCGAATACGGTTTTCGCCGAATCGCTTCGGTCAGGACGCCTCCTTCGCCATAGCCGACGTAGCCGGGAGGCGAACCCATCAGCAGTGCCACTTTGTGTTCTTCTTTGAACTCGCTCATGTTGATGGTGGTCATATTTTGCTCGCCACCATAAAGCAAGTTCGCGAGCGTGATCGCTGTTTCTGTCTTGCCTACGCCGCTGGTTCCGGCCAGTAAGAACACGCCGATCGGAGTGCGTGGATCGCGAAGTTGCGCACGACTGGTTCGAATACTCTGAGCAATACGATCGAGTGCATGCGATTGACCGACGATCGATTCTTCCATCAATGCTTGTAGATTCAAAACGGTCTGAATCTCGTTACTGACCATGCGGCCAACGGGAATACCGGTCCATGCAGCGACCGTTTGAGCGATCGCGGAGGCATCGACGCAAGGAAACATAAGCGGATTCTCGCCTTGAATTTCACGCAGGTTCTGCTCGGCTTCCGCTAGCTCTTTTTTCCATTCGGCTTTCTGTTCTTCCGTCGCTTCTTCGGTTGGCGCTTCTTCGGTTGGCGCTTCTTCGGTTGGGGCTTTTTCGGTTGTCGCTGGTTCGCTCGGCTGCTCGGAGGACCCCTCGCTCGCTTCCGCCTCCTGTTTGTCGCCGTCTTCGGTTTCCGGATCCTCTTCGATTGGTTCCCCTGCGATTTGGTGGCGGAGGTTGCGGATTCGTTTGACGAGATCTCGTTCTTGTTCCCACTGGGCCGTCAGCGTTTCCAGCGATGCTTCTGCTTCGAGCAATCCTGCCTCACTTTCGGCGATCACGTCGCTATGATCGGCACCGGTATCCTGTTCCCGCTTCAGGATTTCCATCGAAACCTTGAATTGGTCGATCCGGCGGTTGGCGTTTTCAATCGCGGCAGGCGTTGCCGTTTGGCTGAGTCCGACGCGCGCACAGGTCGTATCGAGTAGGCTGACCGATTTATCCGGTAATTGCCGACCGGAGATGTAGCGTTTGGACAACTTGACCGCATCGACAACGGCTTCGTTCAAGATGCGTACGTTGTGGTGAGCTTCGAGAGTGCTGACCAAACCACGCATCATCTCGACCGCAGGTCCTTCGTCGGGTTCCTCAACTTTGACAACTTGGAATCGACGGGCGAGTGCAGCATCTTTTTCAAAGTACTTTTTGTATTCCGCCCAAGTCGTAGCCGCGATCGTGCGCAGTTCGCCACGAGCGAGTGCAGGTTTTAGTAGGTTGGCTGCGTCGCCTTGACCCGCTTGCCCACCAGCTCCGATCATCGTGTGGGCCTCGTCGATGAACAAGATAATCGGTGTCGGAGATCCTTTTACTTCGTCGATCACTCCTTTGAGCCGATTTTCAAACTCGCCTTTCATCCCCGCTCCTGCTTGCAACAGCCCCAAATCGAGTGATCGAACCGAAACGTTGCGGATCGACGGAGGGACATCACCCGCTGCGATGCGAAGGGCAAATCCTTCGACGACTGCCGTTTTACCGACACCGGCTTCCCCGGTCAAAATGGGATTGTTTTGACGTCGCCGAGTCAAGACATCAATGATTTGACGAATCTCGTGGTCACGGCCTAACACGGGATCGATCTCTCCCGCAGCAGCTCGCTGGGTCAGATCGATTGTGAATTGATCGAGCGCTGGAGTCTTCGTTAGACCCTGTTTGCCAACCGGTTGCCCGCTGGCGGAAGAGGAGGTAGCACCGGATGTAATCGGTACATGGTCTTCTTCGGAATCGACCAACAAAGCGGCGAAATCACGGGAAATCGCATCGGCATTGATCTTCTCGAACTGACTCGATGCATCGTGAGCACTGCCGCGAAGGGTTGACGACGCCAACAGCGATATCAACAAATGACCACTACGAACCTTACCGACGCCTTGATCGATCGATCCAAAAAGCCAGGCATCCCGAATCAGGTCGACAACGTTGGGTGAAAGTGCCGGCGGCCGACCATTGCCCGTTTTAAACCGGTCGATCGCTCGGTTCAGATCGGTGGTCATCTTCCCAACGTCCGCACCCGATGCTTTCACACAAATCGTCAAATCAGAACGATCGTTTTCCAGTAATTTCAGTAGCCAATGTTCAATTTCGATGTTGTAGTTGGTTCTCGATAGACAGAGTCCCGCGGCCGCTTCGAGTGCGGTGCGGCAGGTGTCGTTTAGTTTTCCTACGAGTTCTTTCAAATTCACTTGGGGCATCGTTGTGTCTTCTTTCAAGTTCGAGAAAAGGAGTTTGAGAATGAGGTTGGTGATCCATCATGATGGAATACGGCATCGTCGCTGTCGCGAGTTGGCGTTTGGCTGCAAAGCCAAGTGTTCCAGCCTAAATTGGCACCGATATCGCTGTCCGCCGACTCATCGATACCGCCAAGTTGACAACGTGGAATTTCGCTGGCCATCAAGACAACTTGGCAATCAAATGAAAACTCGCAGCCCACATAGCTGCGGATCAACTGACAGATGGGTACCAATTGGTCGCCCGTTGGCATTAAACGTAAAAACTCACGATAGCGAACCAAGCCAATGCGTACGCGAAATTTCGATGAGGCATCCCAAGTTTTTTCGCCCAGTACGGTGTCAATACCGAGCTGGCTATGTCCGCCCAACGTACCAAGCCGGGATTGCTCACTCGGCGGTAACAACAACCATTGACCGTAAAGCGATAGAACCCGTGTCGGCAAACCGAGGAAATCGGCGATGATTTGCTCGAGGGATTCTGCGCATGGGCAATCAGCGAATTGGCCGCCATAGTAGATCGAGACATCGTCGAGGATTTCGAGTTGGTCACGAACGTGCTCGGTTCCGCGTCCGACAATCGATAACAGGACTTCGCGAAGTTTATCAGCATGAGGATCTTCTGAGCGCAATCCTCGTTCAACACCGACCGATACAAATGTTTTTTCCCAAGCTCGGTAAAAGAGCGACAGTTGACGATGCGAGAACAAATCCAAAAAATCTCGAAGAGCAACGTCTTTGTGTCGAACTCGGTCAATCACAATTTGAGTGTAGTGATTTGGTAGTGCACCAACGGGACCGATCAATCCCCAAAATGCAATCTCCATCTCGATGGGTGCACCGGGCTTCGGCGTTCGCAATTGATCAATCGCTTCCTCTTCGATCTTCGCTTCTTCGCTGGTTGTGTCACGCTCTTTGACTTGCTCATGATCGAGCACGAGAGCGCGACAAGGCTTGACATTGGTGATTTCGGACGAAGGGAATTTCAAAGCGGGCAGGGAGCGGAAGCGGATTGCTTCATCGGAGGCATTTTTGATGGTCCCAATTTCGTTTCCCTTCGCACCAAGTGACCGCGCACCATCGGACGCTAGCAGTAAACGAACTGCTTGAAAGAAACTGAATCGATGCGGCTGTTTGATAAGCCGGTCGATTACAGAAGCGTTTTTCTTCCGGATCGGGCTGGCCATTTCGCAATCGATTCTTCACGAAGGGTACTACGCAGATTGACTCGTGTGAACGAGTTAATGGAGGCATAGAGGGCAAGGAATTGTTCAAGCACGGCACCAAACAGGTAGGCACCACCGCTGCTCAATCGGTCTTCATCGATCAAAACATCCAAATCGAGACCACGGCAAAAAGTCGCTCCGCCCACGCCACCACCCCCGCGGTCACAGCGCGCGACACCATGCTCGCAAGTCAACGAGCGAAGCGAATCGATTCGTTGGCGAATATCGCTGCCTTGGATAAAGTCATAAAGACTAAGAATTTCTCGCATCGCCGATGCGCCCTCTCGTTTGTCGAACAGCGAAACATGCCCGAGGGACAAATGGCTGATCAAACGCCAATAGGTCGCTTTGCCAAGTGGCGGACGGACGGTCGAGCGAGGTTGGGTGACACAGCGTGGGGCTTCGATCGGGCCACCGCGAACGAGTTGTAAACGAGGTCGTCCACCGCCGAATTCCAATCGCTCGGGCAGGTTTCGACTGGTGCAAAGCGTTTGCACGTCGAGCACGGTCCCGGCCGAAATTGACGGCTGAAAATCGAGGTCGACGATTGACAAATACATATCCGTCGCCCGGTCCGTCTCCCCGCCGCTCAATTCCGCAGGCCGCCGGTGCTGATGATAAAAGCCTCGACGCTTGTCTCGTTCGGCTGCATGACGAATCGAATAAAACGGATGAAAGACGACTTCTTTTTTATCGCTGTCAATCGATGTCACCCGAGTGATCGTATGAACTTCAAACGCACGCGGTTGCCGCGCGTCAGGTACAATCCGATACTCCGGGACACCGTGTGTTAACCGTATCGGTTCACATCGATGTTCGAATAGGTTGACAAGGGGGGTGCATCCCAAGCGGATCGAATCCGCCGCAACAAACGGCTCGATGTCTCCTAGGTGACGTTTCATCAGAACATACACGTGCAGGTGTTCGCCGAAGCCACTCAATTGCTTCGGGTCGATGCCATCAACGTCAAAAAACATGAACTTCTCGGGAGCCGCGAAGTATTCCGTTAAAAGCCGATAGCCATTGAACGTCCGCGGCTGCGTCGGGATCAAGCCCTGATCCTGAGCAAACCCTACCGGCTTGATCGACTTGCTGCCTAGGCGAATAGGATTTTGGTCCTCGGGCGAGCGAGCGAGCAATACCTCGACAGCGCAGCCGTGAATCAGTTCGTACAAGTCCATCGCCGATCGCGACAAACCACGAATGAAAAAACGTAGCTGATGAATATCCATTGTCTCCACAGGCACACTCGAGCGAAAACTCTTCAGGTGCAGATGCAGACACGATTCGCTTTTGGCCAGACTGTCGGATGGTGGGCATGAAAACGGTTGGCCGCGATAGGAAGCCGATTCAACTTTTAATGGAAACAACTCGACTGGATAAGCGGTGCGGAATTGGCAGACACCGTCTTTGGTTGATTCACTCTCGACTCGTTCATCCGCCTCAATTCGATATCCGGCAACCAAGTCGGCTTGCCGACGATCGAGCGAGAACTCGGCGATCGCGGTCGAGGGGATCGGTGCCAGGTAATGCGGATAGAGCACGCTCAAAAGTGCATGCGTGATTTCAGGAAAATCATCATCGATTTTGAGTCTCGTTCGTGCTGCCAACAATGCGAACGATTCGATGATACGAGACACGTGCGGGTCTTCGGAAAGATCGTCACCGAATCGCAATCGGCCCGCAATCTTTGGATGCTCGGCGGCAAACTGAGAACCAAACCGCCGCAGGAACTCAAGTTCCTGGTTGTAATAGGGTAGCAAGCGGTCGGTCATCGTCGGACTCCCTTGACCAAAAAATCCCCCATCGTCGCATCCAAGCGGCTATCGTAGGCCACCGGTTCAGGTGTCGGGTCGACTCTCAGCATTGCATCGATTCGAAATCGCAGCGTTCGATCCGCAGAGTTATTTGAATCGGCTAGTTGGACTTGAATGTTCATCAATCTTGGTTCGAACGCCTCAATGGCTCGTTGAATCATTCGTCTTAGTACTTCTTGTTGTTCACGCGACCCAGTATTGATTCCAACACAATCGGGAATACCATAGGCCATCAGCGATTTGGATAATTGTTCAAGACCTTTGGGCCATCCCGTTGCACGACATCGAGTGTTCAGCAGGCTTTGCAGATCCCGGCCGACACTTGCCTTCATCTGCTGAAGCACCTGCGTGCGGTTGGCTGGCATCTCGGTCTTTCGATCGGGTTCCAAGTCGATCAAGCGATCGAGAATGCTGGGGATCAATCTTGAATCGGTGGGGATTCGCGACATCGATTAGGACTCCTGACGCTCGATCGATTCGAGTTGCATGAAAGTCAAATCTTGATTGCCCGCGAGCAGCATTTTTTGTCCTCGCCCACGCACGATGGACTCGTGTGTTTCCACCCAATCGGTACTGCGCCCGAGACGTAAACTTTCGTCTTCAGCAACGGGCTGACTTGGATCAAGATAGATCGCCGGTAGATAGACTTCACCATCCGGCCCCGATTCGATCGACAAGGATGCTTGCCGCCAAAGCAAATCTGCCGAGCGCTTGGGCGGATGGACCTCCATCGATAGAATTTGATCCCAGGCGATCCAAAAGTACTTTCCCGTCGAAGTGTGAACTTCTAAGATCGGAGCGAGCAAATCGTCGAGATCACGCAACTCCCCGACCGCTTCTCCATTCACATCCCATGTCGTAGCGGCTCTTGCAACCGTGGTATCGACGTCGGTTTGATCTTGAATCAATGCCGCCGCTTCGCCTAAGTCGCCTTCGCGGATTGCGGCGAGTGCGAGCAGGTGTCGTTTGATGACCGGGTTCGGTTCACCAATGAACTCGGGAACACGACCTTCGAAAAAGCATTCGCGGCGAGCCATTTCCGCTCGGACGAGTTGTCGAAACAGTGCCGCACCGAGTGCCGCATTGGGATCTTGGTTGCTAACCGTTTCCATCTGCCGTTCGGCGCGTTCCAAATCACCGGCAATGCACGAGATTTCAGCCAGCTGGAATCGCAAACCGCTGTTGGCCGGATTCTTCTTCACCAAGGCAAGTGACTGCGCGAGCGCTTCGTCTAGCTTTCCGGCTTGGAACAGTGTTTGGGGAGTTTCGGACATTGAATCTCTTTCGTTTGAAGTGTTTTTTACCGCCCATCCGCAAAGGAGCATCCCTTTGCGGGTAGGATCTTAACTGCCGCCAATGATCGTGCTAAGCCGGACGCTTCCGACCATATCATCAAGTTCGTAATGAGGGGCGAAACGCATGATGCAGCGAAACGAACCGGGACGACCAGGATCGGGCTTCACCGAAATATTGGCTTCCCGCAGCGGTTTTCGGCTTTTCACATCCGTCGATGCTTCGCGATCAGGGGTTACGTAATCCATCACCCAATCGTGAAGCACCCGCTCTAAATCCTCGGCCGTTGCGTAGGTCCCTAGCTTGTTCCGTGCGATTATTTTGATGTAGTGGGCAAAGCGAGAAACGGTCAGGATGTATGGCAACATGGCGCTGATTTTCGCATTCGCTGTGGCATTGTCGTCGTCGTAAACCTTTGCCTTTTGCAGCGATTGACCACTGGCGAACACTGCCATCGGTGTGTCTTTGCAATCACAAAGCGGCAGCAAACCGATCTCGCTGAGTTCCCGTTCAAGGGCATCGGTGACCGCGATTTCGGTCACCGGTCTGGGGATCACGCCAATCGAATCGGTCGGGAAGCTCAAGGATGGCAATTCACTCACCAACCCGCCACCCTCTTCGTCTTGACGAAGCCCTCGAATGTCGGCCAACCAGCCGCTGGTTGCAAATGAACGCATCGCGACGGCTGCATAGGCATAGCCCGGATGCCCCCACAGATAACCGCTGCCGTCGGGATTCTGAACGTCTTCGGCAAAGATGAAACGATCCACACGCGAACCATCATCCTCGTAAGGACCACGCATCAATATCCGAGGTAACAAAACGCCCAGAAAACGAGAATCCTCAGATTGGCGAAGGGCGTTCCATTTCAGGTAATCGGGCATCGCCATTCGTTTGGCGTGATCACGGGTCACTTGAAGGTCTGAAAAATCTTCTAGGTCGAGAAGATCAGGAGTGGCAGCACAAAGGAAAGGACAAAACGCACTCGCTGCAACACCTGCTAACCCATGGAGAACGGCGATGTCGTCATGCCGATGGGATGCCGACAATCGATGTTGAACGTGGTAGTCTCCAATCAGCAACCCGAACGGTTCACCACCCGCAATACCAAACTCTTCCTCATAGATTTTTTTAAAGGTTTGACTTTGATCAAATTCGACGGCTCGATCAAAATCTTTTTCCAATTCCGACCATTTGACCGACAGCATACGAACCTTGATCATCGGATCGCTCTCGATGTCGGCACGCCGAACCAAGAATGCTAAGCCACGCCAAGAAGCTTCCAGCTTTTGAAATTTCTGATGGTGAAGAATCGCATTGACCTGTTCACAAAGCAGGGCATCGATCGCGGCAATATCAGCAGAAAGCCGCGTGGATACCGCGTCGGCGGTGTCATAACGGTTGTCTTCTTGCCAATCGGATCCCAGCCAATACTTGAGTGCGTCGCCCACTTTTTGGGCTGCCAAAAAAGCATCAAGTGACGATGCTTTTGCCGATTTGGTTCGCGGCGAAGATGCCGAACTCCCTTTGACCGCAGGATGCGCTTGGTCCGCCTTTTCGGCCAACACCCAATCAAGCAACGATGCCGACGCCGATTCGGCTTGGTACGATGCCTCGGGCGCCTCGGCCTGCGCCGTCTCGGATCGTTGCAAACTGGGATCGGCTTGGGCCAAAACGGGACACCTTTTGAGTGGAATAAGTAGGCGAGTCTCTCCACTATTGGTAACGTTTGGCGTCTCGGAGAGACGCCGCTACTAGACTCGTGACGTTTGGCGTCTCGGCGAGACGCCGCTACTAGATTCGTGTGTTTGGCGTCTCGGAGAGGCGCCGCTACTAGATTCGTGTGTTTGGCGTCTCGGTGAGACGCCGCTACTAGATTCGTGTGTTTGGCGTCTCGGAGAGACGCCGCTACTAGACTCGTGTGTTTGGCGTCTCGGAGAGGCGCCGCTACTAGACTCGTGACGTTTGGCGTCTCGGTGAGACGCCGCTACTAGACTCGTGTGTTTGGCGTCTCGGTGAGACGCCGCTACTAGACTCGTGTGTTTGGCGTCTCGGCGAGACGCCGCTACTAGACGATTGACTAACCGCCCATCTTCGGAATCTTTGCCACCATTCTCATGCTGGTCGTCAACTCTTCCATCTGGAGCCACGGTCGCATCCAAGCGATGGCGTTGTAGGATCCGGGTTGGCCAGGAATTTCTCGCACTTGAATCCTTGCTTCGGCTAGTGGGTAACGAGCACGAATGTCGGCGGGCGGATTTGTATCGCTGGTGACATAGTTGTGAATCCAACGATCCAACCAAGCTTCGCAATCGGTCGCTTCCATGAACGAACCAATCTTGTCGCGAGCGATGACTTTCAAGAAATGTGAGAAACGACTCGTCGCCATGATGTAGGGCAAGCGAGCACTGATCGCAGCGTTGGCTGTCGCTTCCGGGCGATCGTATAACTTCGGCTTCTGGACGGTTTGAGCACCAAAGAAGACCGAGTAGTCAGTGTTTTTAAAGTGGCATAACGGCAAGAAACCGAGATCGCTGAGCTCTTTTTCTCGACGATCGGTAATGGCGATCTCAGTAGGACACTTCAAGTCCATATCGCCATCGTCTGCTTTAAAAATATAGGATGGCAAATCTTCGACCTTGCCACCATTTTCCACACCACGAATCGCTGTGCAAAAGCCGGTTTGAGCAAAGGCGTCGGTCAACTTGGTGCCCATGACATACGCAGCGTTCATCCAGCAGAACTCGTCATGCTCGACATGAATCGATTCGCCGTTGGGACCTACCGGCACCTCTTCATAAGCGAACTCGTCGATTGTTTTGGTGTTGGCACCATACGGCAAACGAGCTAAGGTTCGCGGCATCGTCAGCACACAAAAACGACTGTCTTCACTTTCACGGAACGATTTCCACTTTGTGTATTCAGCCGTATCAAAGATCCGTGCCAAATCACGCGGTTTGGTCAATTCGGTCCACTCATCGAAGCCGAACAAATTCGGATCGGCAGCGGAAATGAATGGACAAAACGAAGCCGCGGCAACCCCACTGACCTTGGCGAGTAAGTCGACGTCTTCGGGATGGTTGGTGAATTCGTAATCGCCAATCAAGGCTCCGAACGGTGCACCACCCGGTGTGCCGAACTCATCCTCGTAGAGCTTCTTGAACAATTGACTTTGATCAAACTCGACGGCGCGATCCATGTCTTTGAACAATTGCTTCTTCGGACAATTCAAAACACGGATCTTGAGTGTTTCACTTGTTTCGCTATTCATCACCAAATGATGCAACCCTCGCCATGTCCCTTCAAGTTTTTGGAACTTGGGCTGGTGCATGATCGCTGCCAATTGCTTGCTCAGCTTTGCATCGATGCCCGCGATGGCGGCATTGAGCGAACGCATCACATCTTTATCAAACGTAACGGTGCCCTTGAGGGCCTCTTCGGTCAACGTTTTGAGAAGTTCTTCAGCGCGTGACCGTTCGGTTTGTTTGGTTGCCGAGATTGCACTTTCAAGCAAACTCTCGCCGACACTTTCGGTGGTTTGGGTGCCAGCGACGGCATCGGCCTTGGCTTTTTCAGCCATAATGAGACTCCGTGGATTGAGTGGGTTTGAACGTTTTACGAGAGGTTACGATGGACGGTCTACTAACCGTTGTCCGAATCATTTACACCTAATTCACCAGATAGCTGTTTCAATTGATCGGTGTTACTAAGCACTTGTTCAAGCACGTTTTCGAGATCGTCACTACGATCGATCTTGGTTGCCAAGTCACGCAGCTTGTCACGTGTTTCCATCAGTTTCTTTAATGGTTCCACTTGATCGACAATGTTGGCGGGTTCAAAGTCTTCAATCTTGTTGAACTCTAAATTGACCGACATTTCACTGCCGTCATTGGCAAGTGTATTTTCGACACGCATGTTCAATCCAGGCGTCATGCGTGTGAGCACATCATTGAAGTTATCGCGATCAATTTGGATAAACTTGCGATCCTTCAAGGGCTTGAGCTTCTCCGTTGGATCGCCGGAAAAATCTCCCATCACCCCGACGACGAATGGCAATTCTTTGACGACCTCAGCACCTTCGGTTTCCACATCGTAGGTGATGTGGACACGAGGCTTACGGACGCGGGACAATTTTTTTTGTTGGCTTTCAGCCATGTGAAATACCTCTAGGTGGAAGGTAGCAATAGGATTGTTGTGTCATCACCACTCACTGTTTTAAACTCGGGGGTGGGGCGGTGCAACTACTAAACCGGGTGGTGCACTGAATTAAGTAAAAAACACCTAGTATTCATCGCGTTCTTGTTTGATTTCTACTCCCGTTCTTTCTGCAAAACGCTTTAAAACTTCTTCATCCGTGATCAGCTCTTGTAACAGATCGGGCAATTCCATTCTGCCGAATCGGACCGCTTGTTGTAGCATGTAGCTGACCGGCGAATGAGGTTCGGTTTTTCGAAAGAACTCGCTCGCGCGAAGCAGCAAACGAAACGCATCTTCACGATTAGCGACTTGGGCACGCGAGGGATCGAGGTTGACGCCACCACCCTGCGCGACGGTTGCCGAAACGTTATTGGTTGCGTCAGGCCCGGCCTCACTTAAATATTGCCCATCGTCGCCATCCCCGTTGTCACCATGACTATCGCCATCCGATAGACAATCGCGAGTGATAAGGCGAAACGCACGCTGGCATTCGGTAAGCACACTACGGATCTGTGAACTCGGTGGAGCGACTGGTAAACCTTCATGTTCACCACATTTTTCCTCGAGTATACGAGTCATTTGGGCAAAGGTTTCGATCGCTTGGTCAATGTCTTCGGCGTGGTTTCGCAAGCGGTCAGGATCGACTTGCCGAGCGGCTGCAAAAAAATCAGCTTCACCAATATCCGTGCTCGAACCCTTTGTCGCCAATCGATACGCTGCGAATGTGAAATCGGGTTCACCCGGAATGACGGGTAACGCCTCGATCGGAACCAGCAAGACGCCTGGACCGTCTTCGCCGTTCAAACTCGACAATTGGGAAACGGTTCCTAGATAGCCCTCGTCTTCGTCGCGGGGCGGATAGATTGCATCCCAGTATTGGTCAACGATTTGCGAGACAAGACTAAACCCGTCGCGAAGCCCTGCGAATCCAGACAAGCGAGTATTGGCTTCGATCAACCATGATGCAACCCACAAATCCTTGGAGTGCTCTGCCAATATTTCAGTGCAAATGTCGCGAACGGCACGCCAATCGGGTGACTCGATATGACGATCCTCCTCGGGGATCATTTGCAGGTCCTCTTCCGTGTACATTTCCAACTCTCGCACTTTTTTTTCCAGTGCAACCGCTCGCGTCCGAGCATCCTTCGCTCGTTGAAGCCGAGCATAATCGGTATCTCGCAAATAGCTGCCCGACGGATGGTCATCCGAAATCGGTGCCATCATCCGCTGAAGGTCAAGTGTTGGTTCTGAAGCCATGATGTCATTCTCGCATTAAATGTGAAAGGTCGATGGAGTTTGCGCTCGTTTGTTCCCTATGCCGCGGGACGTCGATTGAATGGTGAAGGTAGCGGAGAAGCATCAAGCGTTTTGTCGTTGCTAAAAAACGAAAGTCTTGACGACTTCCGCTACGACCTGATTTTCCGGTATCTTCCGGTCCTCTAGTCAGCTCCCATTTTTCGTAAGCTCTTGGCCAGTTGGTTGAGACTCTTTGCGTGCAATCGGCTGGCCCAACTCTTACTGATTCCCGCTCGCTCGGCAGCTTGTGTTAGCGTGAAGCCTTCGAAATAGATGCTGCTGACCAAGCGGCGGGCGTCGCTTGGCAATTGATCGACGAGCTTTCTCAAGGATTGCTGCATCTCTCGGCTCGCGACAGTCTTGCCAGGCGAATCGTAGGGATCGACCGCATTGGTTAAGGAATTGCCGACCGAATCCTCTTCACTGGTCACCAAAAAGACAACCGCCAACTGTTCGGTCACCCGACTAAGCCAATTGGCATCTTGCGCCGCTGACGAGGAGGAGTTTGGATCCTCGTGCTCGTTTTCCAGTACCGCATCGGCCATGGCTTGGAATCGCAACCGTCGAAACCTTGCTCGACTTGTCCAAGTCATCTTGGCAACGCCGTCATAAATCGCACCGCGAATACGGTAGAAAGCAAACGTTGTAAAACGAGCACCCGCGTCAGGGTCATACGCCTGTGCGGCTTCGACCAGACCTAATTGGCCATAGGCAATCAAGTCATCCAAGTCGGTCGGGACGGGCAAACTTCGATGCACGTTCAATGCGAGTGATCGAACCAACCCCTGACCGTCAGCAATCAATTCGGCAGCGTGCCTTTTCGTGTCCGTGTCGCTTGAAGCTTTTTCGGAGGATATTGGTTCGCCCGTCACGATACGGTACCTATTGAAGAGGTTGGGTCATTTGAATGCGGTTCATCCGCAAGAGATGCCCACAAACGGTTCAATCGCATTTGGCTGGTAGGGTCATTCCATAAAACGTCCCCAACGTCATGTTGCAAACTGCTAGGAAGCTTTTCGCTTAGTGCGCCAAGCCAATGTCGGAGCACTTCGCCAATCATTTCTTCACATCGAATATTGTCGAAACGAGCGTCCTGTTGTGAGCGTCGCCATGCTTTCAGTGTTTCCATTAGGTCGACGGGACTTTCCCGCTGCCGAGACAACGTTTCACCGAGGACCTCGTTCAACAAGGCCTTGGCTTGTGCTGCGGATTCCCGATTCGCCTCGGAATCCTTCTGGTCGCGATTTTCTGGACAAACCTCGTAGGTATAGGAATAGCCGGATTCGTTCGGTTCGTGCATGAGCTAGCTTTGGGTTTTATAATAAATGAGCATCGCAGCAATCGTTGCGGCGAGGACACCGTTGATGACGAGCAGAATTTGTACGCCCGTCTGCATTTGCTGTTCCTCACGTACCGCCTCGCTGCCCCATTCCAACTCTTCTTCCTCGGCTTGGCTCTTGCGAAACACGCTTGCCAGAAACGCTTGCCGATCAGGGGAATCACCATTGGCGACAAAGTAGCAACCGCTAAACAGCAGCGGTTCGCGTTTTGCAATCGTTGCCCCATTGTGATCGATGCTGTAGGCCGATTGGATGACGTGGGTCAACCGAGGCAGAAACTTGGTTCGAATTCGGCATAGCAATCCATACAGATGGCGATTGCCACGCTTACTCAAACTCTCGTCTTCACGAAATAGCAAATAGGACCAATCTTCGAACGCACCGCAGGCATGACGGACGAGAGCATCGAGTTGGTCGCTGTTGGGAGGATTCCAAAGCCCGAACCCTTTCCCGAAACGTTGCGTCGCAACACGGTCGGTGCCAACCCGGCGAATCAATTCTCGGAAACCCGCCTCCTCTTCCATTCCTTCGACGATATGCGTGACACTGCATCGCATTCGGGTCGCCCCACGCAGAGTTGCCAAATCGGAGTTCAAGGCCGTTTGCAGTTGGTTGACCGCCTCTTGCGAACCGTCAGCCAAAAGTTTGAACGGGGTCGCGATCAACGCTCCGTTGATCGGTGCCAAAGGATCGCGAACGCGGCGTATACAGCGACAGATATATGCTAGCTTTGCCGTCGCTTGTTCGGATTGGCCAGGGTCGAGGCGGGGGGTTGCACTACTGCTAGGCTGATGGACGATCGGCGCACCAAATCCGCCCGCGCCGACCATCATTGTCCCCTGCATACCCGCCGCCGGCATGCCTGCTGCCAGTGAACCGGAAGCCTGGGAACCGGAAGCCTGTGAACCGGAGGCCAGTGAACCGGAGGCCAGTGAACCGGAGGCCTGTGGCATCGGAGGTGTACTGCCTGGCAATCCCGTCAGTGTCTCACCAAAGGATTGATTGGGTGCGTTACTAGGGGAGGCACCTGAGCCAGCGGAAGACGGCCCCAAGTCGCTGGCAGGAAACGCTCCCATCGTTTCTCGCGATGACCGTGAAGGGACTGCGCCCGAAGCGGGGCCTGCCGGAGGTGGCGGTAACGTGAATCCGCCGCCATGACCGTCCGTGCTGACCTGCATGGTTCGCGTTGGATCATAAGCGGCCGCAGCCGGCGAAGCCGCTGGGGTTTGTCCACCGATTGCCGATAAGCCCTTGCCCAACAGCCCTGCTAGACAACAACTTTCGGTGCACACAACATAAATGCCTTGCTGGTTCGCAAAGACATGCAGCGGAGCAGGTCCGACTGGAACGGTGACGGGAAATTGCAGACAGGATGAAGCCATAAACGCATTGGCGGCTGTCACGCTCGATGGGCCCATGACGATAAACAATGGTGTCTCTGACGGATCGATCGATTGTTGGGCCATGGACGCCAACGCGGCATCCCAAACACGATCAATTTCGGGATAGGGTGAGGGTTCGCCTTCGAGCCATAGTTTCAAGGCATACCAAACCACGATGGGAATGACTAAGACCAAGACAACGATGACCGGAAATTCTCGCCACAAAAATTGGCTTAGTTGAATTCGATCATCCAGCATTGCTCGCATGATCACCCACACGGTGGCGACGATCAACAGTCCGATGAAGAGCAGAATCGCCGTGCGCATCTGCAGCGAAAGCCCGAGCATCCTTCGTGGCGAACTGATGACATTACTGGGAATCCGCGCGAGCACCCGGAAGGGATAAGTAATCGCATCGACAAAATTTCGGATCGCTTGCATCGACTTAACCTAACTCCAAAAAACTTTATGGGCGGTCGCTAACGCAACCGCAATGAGAAGCAAACAAAACACACCACTGCCGATAAGAAGGTATTTACCTTCAAGCGGTGGCGCTCCAAGTCCAGGCCGACCCTGTTCTAGAATCGGTGGTCGTCCCTGGCCGAGCTGAATCGCCATCGATGCCCGGCGAGCCCATTCTTGCAGCGTCTTGGGAAGCCCAAAATCCTCGGCATGAGCCGTCGCATCAGGATCTCCGTAGAGCCCTCGAAATCCGAGGACGACACAAACGTAAAAGACTTCAAGAGCATCCTTTTTAGGAAACTCCGTCGCCTTTTTGGCTTGCAGATAAAATGCGGTAAATGCGTCCGCCGAGCGAAACAATTGAAACTCCAAACGATTTTGTTCCCACCACACTCGGCCATCCCACGGTGCTTCGATCAAGAGGTCATCGACCCAGCCTATCAACGCATACTTTGCCAACTCCCAATCGCTCCGCTGACCGAGCTTGTTTTCGGACTGGTCGAGCAAACCACGAACACGCGTACTGACGTCCTCGGGTGATGGCGTTCGCCCCGCCTCGACCTCGTCCATGACGGACAAGACGTAGGTGATAATCGGATCGACAGCAGCAGCAAACTCGGGTGACATGGCGGTAACGGAAAAGGAATCGGAAAAAAGGTGAAGGACGGACGATCAATGAATCAGCCAATAGGAACAGCAAACAAACTGAGCCGGATCATGCCGCGAATATCGCCTGCGTTGATGTGCAGATCCTTTTGGCCTTGAAGCGAATCGAGATTCTCAATCAGACTTTCGGTAAAACGGGCCGCCAAGGTCGGTGCATCTTGCGATTGCAATTGGTCCCAAATTGGACCACTTCGCTTGACCGCATAAAAGATCCAATTGTCCCCTTGCGGCAAGGCACGTGGCGCGGGCGTCTCTTCGATCGCCAAACCCGGGACACGATACTTGTACATCCAATCAACCTTTTCACTGCTACCGAGTTTCCAATCCAATCGACCGGGTAGCAGAAGCTCGCGAATTTGCTGGGCGTTGATCTGGGTGTGCTGGATCCCGATAAACCATTCCCAATTTCGAGACAGCCATTTCGGGCTGAGCGATACCTCCAACCCCCGCCCGGCCCCGATAAAGTCGCGACGCTCGTACTTATACTCTTGCACTTCGGTGATCAATGCACGAATCTCTTCGCGTACCCAGCGAAAAATGCGGGCCAGATCATCATGATCGTAGAGCGGGATTTCACCGGGCCTGCGATCGCTACGAAAAATGGAGAGCGAACCAACGATGCGGCACAATTCGGTGTAGGCGATCAACGGATGAACACCGCTGGCAAACGCCAAGGAGCGTAGCGATGCGAAACCTTCGTTAAGCGACATTAACATCATCAAACGGTTGATATCGCCCGCTTCAAGCGCTCCTTGCATGATCCCACGACTGGTCACTTGAGCACTCAAGACGTCAATTTTTTGCCCGATGATGTCGTAGCAAGCTCGAACGTAATCACGTCCTAACTCCGGCCACGCTTCACATGCTAGCACCGGAGGAATGTAATCTTCATCAATCTCAGGTGCTGCCTCGGTCGCTCCGCTGCGTTTGATACGAGCGATCGGCATCGTTTCAAAACCGGCAAGATTATCTTTTCCGAGTAGGATTTGGACATTCAACGCTCGCTGCTCAATCTCTTGTTCGTTCCCGCCACCGTTTTCATCGGGAACCGTCGTTGCGCTCGATACATAGCGGTGCTCACCCCCACGTTCAGGTAGCGTGTTGGCGCGTCCGAGTCGCAGTTTAGGAACGGCCAAATAGACGTCGATCGTTTCGTCGTCCTTAAACGCCTCCGATAAATCCTTGCTGGGAACCGATGAACCGCCCAACTCGACTCGATCGGGTTCCTGACCGGTGCGCAGCCAAACGACCGTGCCATCTCGCAACCGTGCTTGGCATTCACTTAGCTCAAATTGGCCGTTGGCGATCGCCTCTTTGCTATAACTGATCCGTCGCAGTCCATAACTGTAGCCATGGTCAAGTGCGACTTGATTGGCTACGAATTCAGCATTGCTCCGCTGAGCCGTTTGCATGTGATGTGGCCGAAGGAACATGCCTTCGAGCCAAGCGACCTGCTCGTTTTGCATAGAGTATTCGTCCAACTCAAATCGGAAAGGGAAGAAAAGGTTTATCCGAACGAACCCCCATCATAGCAGGTTTCACACTCCCTTCCCACTAGGTAAAATGAACAGGCCCAAACGAACGGGCTCATCAGAGACCTCGTTTTCCTGGGCTCTCTCCGAAAAGGGGTCTGACCCTTTAGAGAGCGAGCCTGTTCCCTTGTTTTATCGTTTGCTCGGAGAGGGTCAGACCCCTTTTCGGGCAGAGCCTAAGAGCTTGCCCGACCATGAGCGATTTATCTTCCTACAGTCAACGAAAATCTTGGCGACAAAAAAGTTCGAAACAAAAGAACCGCTGGCTGCCTCGGTTCATTTTTACAATGTTGGCAACCATCCTTGCGGGTGTCTTTCTGTATATTATTTTTCGTGGTCGGCCTGATCGGACCCTACATACGTTCCTATTGCATGCTCGCTCTTACGACAGCGATGTCATTATGCCACCGATGTTTGGCGCGACCGCCGCAAATCGTATCTTGGCCGATTTTAATGCGGAAGAGATCGAGGGCAAGGTGAGTTCGATTCGCGACGTCTTAAACGATACGACGAAGATTAAGAAACCACTCGCCGATTTGGACGACACGGTGATGGTGATCGTGCGTGGCTACCTGCTTTCGGATCCAAATGGCGAAATCTCGATCGCCTGCAGCGACTTGGGCGCCGCAGATCGCGACCGCTCCGGTGCAACCGGTTTGCTCCCACTATCCGAATTGCTGACCATTTTGGCAAACGAAGGTCCGGATGCTTCCGAGTCGTCGCGGTTGGTGGTACTCGATATCGAGCCGCTCGCGTCGGTGCCCCGTTTGAACCAGTTTGGTGACCGCATCTTCGAGTCTTTGCAAGAGACGGTAGAAGGGTTACGTGGGAAACATTCCAGTCGTGTTTGGGTTTTAGCGACTCGAGGCCCGTTGCAAAACGCAGGCTGGGACCCCCGAACACAACTGCCTCTGTCTACCCAATCGTTGCTTCATGCGATTCGAGGTGATGCCGATTTCAATCAAGATTACGAAGTGAGACTCGACGAGGTTTGTCGATACTTGTCAGCCCGCTACCAACGGTTGGCTCAGCGTAGCAACACGAGTCCGCCACAAATCATGTTGCTTCGCGGTGAAAAGGGCCGCGTGGATGATGTTGAAATTGCCTCACAAGTTTGGATCGCTCAAGCGATCCCGGACGAAGCTTCCGACGAGCCCTCCGACGAAGCAACCGACGAACCTGACGATGCAGACGATGCAGACGATCTCGCCGTTTCAACCGTACGCTATCAAGCCGAGTCGGGTACCATCAGCAACACGGACAGCAACACGGACAGCAACACGGACAGCAACACGGAAGTCAATTCGGACGAATCGCAACCGCTCGATGCCAACTCGCCGCAAACTCCAAACCCTGGAAAGAACGTGGATGGCCCCAAACCGCCCGATCGGTTTTGGGATGTTCGCGATCGGTTTGAACAGGCTCAGGTCGCACAGAAGCTACACCCGATTGCAGTCGCACCGCATCTGTATCGAAAATTGGTTCAAGAGGTATTGCACGCCGAGATCGAAAGTCTTGACGACAACGCTTTACAATCTCGCCGAGACATCGCATCGCAGGCCACACGCAACCTTGCGGCATTGGAAGCTGCCTTTGATTCCGACTATCCACCATTGCAACTCGGCGACGTCTCGAATGAATTGGTTGAAAGGCTGTTTAAGTTATGGCGACAAGCCGTTGCACAACGAGACGAAGAGGCGGTTGATGAGCAAGTGCGGATAGCGGATTCCCTTCAGCACGCCATCGCGATTGGTAGACTGCGGCTTTGGTATCGACTCGACTACCAACAGCAAGCGATCTTAGGTCAATCAGTGCTATTGGCAGACGAACCCGAGTTAGAACGTGTTCTCGACGAGGCCGAGGAGTTGCTTGCGAAGCAACAAGGTTTTCAAGTCAGTGTCGTGTCGATGCGGGAAAAGACGGATCGAATCCATTCGGTGGTACGTCGATTGGATACGGTCGTTCGAACCAATGTCGCCGAGGTGATCGATGAATTTGGCCGGGCCGACAAAGAAAATGTTTGGAATGTGCTCAGGAAAGGTTACGCTTGGCTTCGCAGTCCGCTGCCGAGCGGGACGCAGCGGCGTGAGCTTACCGAAGCGATTCGTCGTGCGGAGATGGAGACCGTGGATGCTGAATTACTCAATATTCCTGCAGCCAAGGTATCTCTTTCGGATCTGCGAGCCAATTCGGATGCAGCACAACAAATTGCCCGGATTCAAAAAACGGATAGTCAGCTCATCGAAACGATGCTGCTCGCTAATCAGACGGACCCGGTATCGCTGGTTAGCAAGTTACAAGATGCGAGTGCTCATTTCGCCGAACAATTCGCCGCGACCTTGCGGATCGATCCGCGTGATGTCAGTAGCGAGGATTTGGCAAAACCGATTTTGCATGAAGTGCTAGCGATCCCTCGAAGACGGCAAGCTTCCGCCCGTATTCTTGATCCTTCGCTGCGTCCAGCTGGAAATCGACTGCAACTTGATGCGCTGGAGAGCCATTTGTGGGTCGAGATCAATCCCGATTCGAACCGCGAGGCCAAGTACGAAATTTCAATGGATGTTGATTCGGGAAGTGGTTTCCTTGATGATATTTCGGCGATGGAAGCACGCTGGGAAGATGGTTTAACGCTTCGAGACGAACAGACGATTGAGTTGACCGTCCCACGGCGAGAAAAATCCAAAGTGCGGTTGAACCTCAAGGCTCTTCGTCATGCCGATCAAGACACGTCGAGTGTACCGCTGCGGATTTCGATCAAACCGATTGGGCTTGGCTTATCTCCAGACCCATCGGATCAAATCCCAATGCTCGATGTTCGCATCGATCTTCCCAAAAAAGATCGTGTGCTGTTGGCCGTTCGCTCGCCTGGCATGAGTCGAGAATTTATCAGTGGGGAAGACAGTTTGCCCGACGGCGTTTGGTTACGAACGTTCTCGTCACGCAAAACCACGTTTGAACCCGCGCTGGTCAATGACTCGGGCCGCTCGGCTCGTGCTCGTGTTTGGATGCTAAAACTGGAAAATCCATTTCGAAGTCAAGGCATTGAAGCCTATTATCCTGAGTTGGTTGCAAATCGAATGGACCAATTGCGCGGACAATTGCTCAATAGCGACGGACGTGTTTTCGATTGGATCCTCGAGGGGCGTCAAAAACTAAAAGGCCCCGTTGAACTGGACTTAGCTCCTGGAAAAGTACGAACGCCTCTGTCATGGAAAAATGCCGCCCCTGCCGATGCAGCCGATGCTGCCGCAACGAGCGTTGCAGCGGTTGCGGAAAGTGAAGAACCAGCCCACGGAATCAATGTTTCGCACGGAATGGCTGTCGTGATACGACTCATCGACGAGAGCGGAAAGACGCTGCCGGGCGGCGACCAAATCGTGTGGATGATCCCCAACCCGTGGTCGCCATCCAGCTACGTCGATATCGATCCTCAGCAGGTGAGATATGATCGAGGGGAGATCCAGGTTGCTGCGAAATTGAAGAGAGAAATCGACGGCGACCATCTTGACGATATGATTCCTGAAATCGAAACGCGTCCCGTCCGATTGACTTGGACCGAAGACGATCAATGGGATCGATTTGAGTCCGGTCTGACCCGCCCGCTCGAAAGTCAAAGCTTGGAGCTAAAGCACTTGATGCCCAGCGGAGGACAGATCGAAGTCCCCGTGTCGGAAAGCCGCAGTGAAACGGTCTTGAGATTGGATGTCGATGATTGGCCTCGAGCGATGCGGCGTTTGGTATCGCATCGGCAAGGTGCTGTTGCCAGAGAAACGACTCGCTGGGATACGATCGATTTTTCCGAAGTTTCAATTGATTACGGAGATCGAGTGCCGAAGAACAGCGACGACGATGAAATACTCGAGTTGTTTACGATCCATCATCCCGATCAAACGGTTGTATTTCGTGGACGTGGAAAAACGCTGACGACCCGGTTAAGTGCCGACTTATCGCCACTACTCTATGCGGATGAATCGCCGCCCGAAATCCGCTTGTCGGATGGCGACCGCAATGCGTGGCGTTATTGGACCGATCGCTTGATCGAAACGGTTGCCAATAGGTTACAAGATGACGGGAAGATGGTATTGACGACCACCGTCCGCGACTTGACGTCGGTTTGGAGCGAAGCATCGCGAGCCGACGACCAACTCGATTTGCAGGCGACGTTAAAAGTCGGTGATCAAGTCAAGAATGCTGCGTTGCAGATCAAGCTCGATTCAACGTCACCCGTCGTCGGAACTCTGCGAACGCGGACGCTCGGTCCTTACTATGCTGGGAAAGGTAACACGGTGGAATGGACGATCGTTTGTGCCGATCCCGAACGAAATAACACCCGTTCCGGAATACGCAAAATCGTCGTTGATTTTGATAAAGACGGTGACGGCAAGCCTGATTCGACCGACAAACCCTATGTCTTTCCAAGATTGGACGGTATTCCACAAATTCCGCGGAGCGTTCGGACGTTCGAGTTGGATGAAGTGGGACGACTTCGCATCGCGGTTCAGGTTTGGGACGAAGCCGGTTTGGCAAGTGAGCCAAAGAGCGATTGGATCGATGTGATCGAAAAGCCGAAACCGACCAAGGCAGAACCGAAATTGAGTGGCAATCCATCGATGCCGGAAAAGCCAAACCCAATCGAACCACCTAAGAAGGGAAGCATACGCGGCATGATCGATAGCGGTCATACAATGCGTGGAACGCTGACTTTATCACCGACGCCGCCGAACATGCGCCCGTCCAATGGCAAGATTGAAGTTGGCAGTTCGAACCCTCGTTTCGAATTCTCGAATCTACCCGCTGGCGATTACACGTTAAGCTTCAAAGGGACGGTCAATAACCAAAGCAAAACAATGAGTTGGCCTGGACTCAAAACGGACGAAGCCGGCGGCCCACCAACGAACTCCCTATCGCCTTAGGTACGAAAAACGGCATTCCGAGGCCTGACGGCCCCGGCCGTTCATGTGCCGCCCTGCGGGCTAAGAAACCCTACGCACAACCTCAGGCCGGAGGCCGACACATCACTGCCGTTGGTGTAAGCCATCGGAACCTATCGGCGTGCTTGCTCATTGTTCCACTTCTGTTTTCCCTTGGCGGTACTTTTTTTTGTACTTTTCGGACAACATCGTGTGCTTGCTTGTTAAGTCGACCTTGCGACCTTGAATGTAGGCTTGCTCAACGTTTGTTTGTGGTTCATACCACGGATCATCGGTGATGATAATCGTTGCGTCCTTGCCAACTTCTAGCGATCCGGTACGGTCCGATACACCTAGAATTTCGGCTGGCGAAAGGGTGATCGAACGGAGGGCAACGTCAGACGGTAAGCCGTAAGCGATTGCACATGCGGCATGGTAAGTCAAATTGCGAACGTTCGCCGCTCCGTCGGGATACCCAGGACCTTCGCCTGCAATGGCAAACCGGACGCCTGCTTTGCGAAGTCGCTCGGGTAACGTGTATGCTGCATCGTAGGGATCGTCACGCCGCAGTGGTAAGCGATGGGTTCCTGCGATGATCACAGCGACGTCATGCTGTTTGAGTAGTTTGGAGCACGAAGTGGCATCGAATCCGCCATAGATGATCAGTCGCAGATTCTGCTTCATCGCATACAGGACCGCCGATTCGATCGCTGCTTGCCGATCCGCTGATACGATCAATGGCACCTCGCGATTGATAACCCGTTGCAGCGACTCCAGACGTAAATCGGTGGCAACCGCATGGGGTTCCCGTTTGGCGTAGCGTTTTGCTCGTTCGATCCAAGCGTCGAACTCTTGCCATTTTTCGTCTTGCTTCTCAGCCGCCTTCGCTTCGTCTTTTTCCGATGGATGCATTGAAGACCAATGGACACAAAGTCCAGCGGGAGCGAGTAGCTTCATATCATTAGCGGTCCATCCATCCAGTTGCATCACAGCGGATTGGCCTTGAACGAATGGACCGGCGGGGGCGACATGTGCCAACAAGACGCCGCCCGCACGAGCGACCGGAATCAATTCGCTGTCAGGATTCACTGCGACCCACGACCGAACGTTCGGATTTTTCGACCCGAATTCGGTATGGTCTGCGGTTGCATCGACAGCACTGATTTCCCGCAGCCCAAGGTCGGTATACGATTCAATTAAGCCTGGGTAAACGTGCTTGCCCTCGGCTTCGATCACGACCGCGCCGTCTGGAACGTCCACCTTTTTTCCGATCGCCACAATCCGGCCAGAATCGAACAAAATCGAGCCGCGAACAATCGATTTTCTTGATACAGGATGCAGCGTTGCACCTCGAATCAGAATCGGTTTTGTTTGCGGAGCACCTGGGACTTGATCGCTAGCGACCAACGGGCCTGAGAAACAAAATGTTGAAACGGAGCTGATAAGGAACAGTGTACGTAGCGAAATCATCGTGATGCTCCTTTCTCAGCGGAAGCCCGGCAATAAATGTCGACGCGGTCCCAGCGGTCGGCTTCCTCGATCTCCTTCTCTTTCTTCGGTTGGGAGTTTGGCTTTTCAGGCGACCGTTGTGCCAATTGGACCAGCTTGGCTCGAGTGGAGCGGTCACGCTCACGAAGTTGTTTGTCTGTTGTCAAATCGAAGTAGCAACGTCCGTCAATCCAGGTTTGCTCACATCGTGAAGCGGCGGAAAGTGGTGGACCGCTCCATACGACCAAGTCCGCATCTTTGCCTTTTTCGATCGAGCCAACTCGGTCATCGATGCGAAGTTGCTTGGCGGGGTTGAGTGTGACAAAGGCCAACGCTTGCTCAGCCGATAGGCCGCCGTACTTCATCGCCTTGCCCGCTTCCACATTCAAGTGTCGTCCCAACTCCGCATCGTCGCTGTTGTACGACACAATGACTCCTGCATTGTGCAGAATGACTCCGTTGTAAGGGATGGCATCATAGACTTCAAACTTGTATGCCCACCAATCGGCGAACGCGGATGCCATCGCTCCATGCTCGGCTATTCGATCGGCAACCTTGTAGCCCTCGGAGATATGTTGCAGGGATCCAATTTGCACGTTGAATTCTTCGAGGACATCGAGCGTTGCCAAAATCTCGTCTTGTCGGTAGCTATGGCAATGCACCCAGCGCTCACCGCGTTGAATCTCTGCGATTGCCTCAAGCTGCAGATTACGCCTCGGCGGTAGTCCCTGACGACGTCCTGATTGCCATGCTTTTTGCTCCGCGTCATACTCTCGGGCCGCCAAGAATTGGTCACGGATGATTTGCTCGACACCCATTCGGGTATTGGGGTAGCGGCCCGAACTTCGTTTGACATTTTCGCCAAGTGCAAATTTGATCCCCGCAGGTGCGCTGGCGAACTTCATTGCATCCATCGATGCACCCCAGCGTAATTTGAGGACTTGGTTTTGCCCGCCGATCGGGTTCGCGGAACCGTGAAGGATATTCGATGTCGTCACGCCGCCCGCCAATTGGCGATAGATTGCGATATCCGAATTGTCAATAAAATCGCCAATCCGTACCTCCGACGTAATCGCTTGTCCTGATTCATTGATTCCTCCATCGGTGGCAATGTGAGAATGACAATCGATCAAGCCAGGCGTTAAATGCTTGCCTTTGAGGTTGATGACTTTCCCACCTGCTGGAACCGCCAACTCCGAACCAACGTCAGCGACTCTTCCATCGATGACCAAAACGTCCCCATTCTGGATCGGGCCAAGTTCACCACTCGTCCACACCGTTGCCCCTCGGAACAGAACCACGTTTGGTTGATCAGGTATTTCAGACAACCCATACGCACCGAGCGGGTAGACCAACTCCACAGGTTGAGTTGCCTTCGAATTTGTCGGTTCAGAATCGGTGGAATCCGACGGCGATGGAGCATCGTCAACCTCTTTTGTCGCAGTTTCTTTTCGACGAATGGGGCAATCCACTTCGCGTCCATCGGGAAGGGTCAGGGTCGTACGAACGAACGAAATCGACTTCTCATTCGAACCGATCAGCAACGTCAGTTTCGAGACGCCTTCTGCGAACGAATCGGATAACTTACTCAACTCGGCAGAGGCCGACAAACGAGCGCGAGAACGCACAATGTCGGATAGCTTGAGCACTTTCTGTGTCTCGGTTTCGGCGTTGACCCAACGTATCTGTGCCGTCGTTTTGCCGGACGCCTTTTCCATGATCAATTCCGCATCGGTGCTTTGTTTTGTATTCGACAAAACGGATGGCAAAACGATTGACCAAGTTCCCGCCAAAGCATCCGATTGCTTTGGGATCGCGTTTTTTTCGACCGAAAAACGTTCACCAGCGACCCAGGTTTCCACCACCTTTGTGTCCTTTGCAAACAGTTCGCCGTCGGTTACGACCAAATTAGCGAACATTCCGGCTTCAATTTTTCCGACCGCGTCGTCGAGTTCGAGTAAGTTCGCTGGGACTGTTGTCATCGCGGATAGGGCAGCAGTTTTATCCAACCCGCGCTCGACCGCGACACGGACTTGCTTCAAGAAGGTCGAAGGATCGCCGAGTCCATCGCTGGTTAAGCAGAACGGGACACCCGCCTGATGGAGCCGGCCAGGGTTCTCGGGTGCGAAGTGCCAATGCATCCAAGTCCGTAGCGGCGTTTCGCGAATCGATTCGAGTGTCCGCGTTGCTGGTTTGTCTGGAAAATCGACTGGCAAAAGGATTGGATGACCGCTCGAAGCGATCTGCGACAATTCACAATATTCGTAACCTGATCCGCGAACGATCATGTTGAGCGAAAACTCTTTTGCCAAGTCGCTTGCTCGAATTGCCATCCGCTCGTTTGCGGCATCGATCACAAACGTCCCCGAGTCGATCCATTGGGACAGAAGTTCCAACGAACGGTTGGGCTGAGGACGCGGTACTTGGCGATCATTCGCATAGACTTGATAAGCGTCGCGATACCAAATCGCATCATAGAATGCTTGTCGAACCAAGGCGACCGCGCCCATCGGAGAATTTGGATACCGATCACGGCGCTGCCCGCGAGGAACGGTAAGCGTTAAATGCCCGGCTGCATCACTGCGCAGTAGATGTTGTGGATGGCTCCTATCAAGTGTCAATACAATACAGCTGGTGCCTTTGATGATTCCGTTTTTCGGAGCCAACAATTGAGCCGTGATGCCTTGGCTGCGAAGTTTGCGAAGTTCTGTTTCACGATCTTGATCGAACCAAACCGCTCGATGTTCGGGCGTGATGTTTTGGTTCCAGTACCGATCGGGTTCTGTCGGCAATCCTTCGGGTAATTCCACTTCGTGCATCGCATCAATGAAACCCGCGTAGATTCGCATCCCGGTCATATCGCGTCGCTCCGTTCCCGGCGGCGGAACGATGTTGTTGCCAACTTGGGCAATTCGGTTCCCAGCGATCAGAATCGACAGTGGCTGCGGCGTCGATTCGGGCCTGCATACGACCTCGGCACCCTCCAAAAGAACAGGGGACGGATCAGCATCGCGCAGCCCGACCACAGGCTGAGTCATCGTCGACTGCTGCGCCGTACATTCCGGCAAGAAACAGATCGAGAGGGTGAACAGTAAGATCAGGTCAGACTTCATGGGCAAGATCGTAGCGGTCGAGAGAGTTGAGGAAGGGCCGACGCGAGTCAAATGGAAGTTGTCCGTCTTTACCCCTTAGACAGCCAATTAAGTGGCATAAGCTGGAAGCCCACGTCACTGTTGGTCAATCGATGGGGAAGCCTCGTTTGCGAAGCAATGCACGGGTGTCAACATCGCGGCCTCGGAAACGACGAAAACCTTCCGCAGGATCGATCGTGTCACCGACACTCATCACATTGTCATGCAAACTCTTGGCAATCTCAGGATCGTAATAGGACCCCGCTTCTTCAAAGACCTCTGCCGCGTCCGCCGTCAATGCGTCCGACCACAGGTAGCTGTAGTAGCCAGCCGAGTAAGCGTCACTGCTGAAGATATGTGAAAAATGAGGCGTGCGATGACGCATCGGAATCTGAGCCGGCATACCAATTTCCGCCAACGTTTCCTTCTCGAATTGGTCGGGATCGATTCGGTCTTTCTCGGACGTATGCAATTTCATATCGACAATCGCACTGGCCAAATACTCGACCGTATTGAAACCCTGATTGAACTTCGATGCGTTCTTGATCTTCTGCAATAGCTCCGCTGGCATCGGTTCGCCCGTTTCATAATGAACGCAGTACTTGCTGAGCACCTCGGGCGTATCGAGCCAATGCTCCATGAGTTGAGAAGGGAATTCAACGTAATCACGGGCAACGCTCGTGCCCGCTTGCGATGGATAGGTGACCTTCGAATTGAGCCCGTGTAGAGCATGACCAAATTCATGAAACAGGGTCACGGCATCGTCCCAAGAAATCAGTACCGGCTCTCCTTCGGCTCCTTCGATAAAGTTTGAGTTATTCGACACGATCGGAGTGATCGGTTCGTCGATGTTTTGTTGCAACCGGTAGGCGGTCATCCATGCGCCGCTGCGTTTTCCTTCGCGAGCGTAGGGATCGAGATACCAAAGTCCAATTCGTTCGCCCGCCTGGTTATCGACTCGCCAAACGCGGACGTCTGGATGGAAGACCGGGACATCTTTCACTTCGGTGAACTGCATCCCGTACAACTTGCCTGCAGCCCACATCATGGCTTCGCGTAACTTGTCGAGCTGCATGTACGGCTTGACGTCATTGAAATCAAGGTCGTATTTATCTTTGCGGACCTTTTCCGCATAGTAGCGATAGTCCCATGGCTCGATTTTGATATCGGCGTTTTGCTTATCAGCAATCGCCTGCATGTCGGCGACTTCCTCTTTGACTCGAGCGACCGCTTTGGGCCATACTTTCATCATTAGATCCATGGTCGCTGCAGGCGTCTTTGCCATCGTCGATTCGAGTCGCCATTCGGCATGGTTGGCATAACCAAGAAGTTTCGCGCGCGCGTCTCGTAGGCTGAGGATTTCACTAATGATCGCGTTGTTATCGTGTTGGTCTCCGTTGTCGCCTCGATTGTAATAGTTTCGCCAAACCGTTTCACGTAAATTTCGGTTATCGGCATAGGTCAAAACCGGATCCATCGAAGAACGCGTATTGGTAACGGCCCATTGCTCTGGCTTACCCCGATCGGTTGCAGCCGATTTCATCGCCGCTTTGACGCTCGACGGTAAACCCGCCAAATCGTTCTCGTCGTCGATCCAAGTCACGAACCCTTTTTCGTCTTCCAAAACGTTTTGGCTAAAATCGGTGAATAGGCGAGCCAAGCGGGTATTGATTTGCGACAATTTCGCTTTGTCGCTTTGATTCAGTTTGGCACCTTGGCGGACAAACGTCTTGTACAAATCGTCAACGAGCCGTTTTTGGGCGACCGAAAACGATTTCATCTCATCACTTTGATAGATCGTTTCGATCCGTTGGAACAAAGCGGAGTTCTGGTAAATGCTATCACTATATTTCGACAATTCAGGAGCGACTTTTCGCTCGATATCGGGAATGGGCCCGACGTTCAGGTTTGAGCTATGGACGCTGAACAATGCCTCGAGTCGTTTGAGCATTTCACCCGCCTTTTCCATCGCGACGATTGTGTTTTCAAACGTAGGCGGTTCGGATTGATTGGCGATTTCGTCCATCTCGGTGCTGGCCGCCGAGATGGCGGTCTCAAAGGCAGGCAAAAACTCTTCGCTGCGGACAAGGTTCCAAGGCGGGACACCGCCATAGGGTCCCGTCCATGGCTCTAACATCGGTGAATTCATTTCCTTTTTCACTTCGTTTGTTGGTGTTTCGGTGGTGGAGGTGTCCGCAGATGCCGTTGCGGAAAGCATTAGCAGACTCAAAAGGGCGAAAAACGGAGAGCGTGGCATCTTCATTTGCGTCATGGTAGGCATTTGCGTCATGGTAGACATTTTGGTGGAAAGGTCGATTGTACTTCTTCGTAAAATGAACCGAGTCGGTTCAGATTCCGAAATCGGATTATACACAATTGGTCACTTGTTTGCGGTCATCGACGCCTTGGCAGATAGGATGCTAAGATACTCGAAACATCGATACTTTGAATTCAGGAAAGCAATTTTATGGGTCTTCATGACCGCGATTATGGACGCCGCGATACTCGGACGCCGTGGGATCGGATCGAGAATCCACGAAGCATGACGATCACTCTAATCGTCATCAATGTTGTCGTGTTCGTTGTTAATATGATTTTTAGGGACCAATTGACCTCATGGTTGGCCGCCGACGGTTCGACACTGTATCAACCATGGTTGTGGTGGAAATGGCTGACCTATGGTTTTACCCATGACCCCCTCAACATCAATCATATTCTGTTCAACATGATCGGTTTGTTCTTTTTTGGCCGGATCGTGGAACAGCGATTAGGACAGCAAGAATTTCTGAAATTCTATCTGCTGGCGATTCTGGCGGGCGGAATCATTGGTTCGTTGGGGTTTCTACTCATGAACTCTCCCGGAGGAAGTGTGATCGGAGCCAGCGGTGCGGTGGTTGCGACGGTGATTTTGTTCGCTTGCTACTATCCTAACAGCGAAGTCTATTTGATGTTCGTACTGCCTGTCAAAGCTTGGGTACTTGCCACCTTTTTTGTGGTCGCCGATTTTGCCGGCGCATTAGGGATTATGTCTCTAACGGGAGCCAACACCGCGTTTACGGTCCACTTGGCTGGAGCCGGTTTTGCCTTGGCCTACTATTTTGGCAATTGGAGTTTTCGGCGACTCGACTTCGATGTTCTCACCGACCTGCCCCATCAAATGCGGCAACGGTCACGGCGGATGAAGTTGAAGGTTCATGATCCCGATAGGAAACTGCGGGCCGAATCGGAAGAAGCGGATCGCATTTTGGCAAAAATTCACGCCTCGGGCGAAGACAGTTTGACAAGGTCCGAGCGAAAAACACTCGAACGCTACAGTCGCCGAAAACGTGAACAGCGTCGCTAGTAGCGGCGTCTCTCCGAGACGCCAAGTACAAGACAGCGTCGCCAGTAGCGGCGTCTCTCCGAGACGCCAAGTACAAAGACAGCGTTGCCAGTAGCGGCGTCTCTCCGAGACGCCAACTACAAAGACAGCGTCGCCTTTCGCCCCGCGAAAGGCGACGATCACGAGAACGAAAGTTTTGACGATTTTCGCTACAATTCATGTTCGCGTCTCGGAGAGACGCGGCTACGACAATTCCCCCATCGCGTCTCGGAGAGACGCGGCTACTTAGGAATATCCATGACCGCTCGCATTCAAATTGTTGGCATTGGCGACGATGGACTTGATGGTCTTACGGGACAAGCGCGGCAAATCATTGATTCTGCGACGCTCATCATCGGTCCGAAATCCTTGCTTGACAAACTTCCTAAATCGGCTGCAAGGCATGTTGCCGTCGGTAGCAATTTGGACCAATTGCAACAAGCGATAGGGGGTGTTGGCGACTCGCCTGCGGTCGTGTTAGCAGGAGGGGATCCGCTCTTTTACGGCATTGCTCGCTATCTAACCGACACCTTTGGGAAGGAAAAGTTCGAGGTGATTCCGCACGTCAGCACGATGCAGTTGGCATTTGCGCGGGTCAAAGAGAGTTGGGACGACGCCTACTTGACCAACTTGGCAACGCAACCGCTCGATCGAGTCGTCGATCACGTTCGCACCTCCGAATTGGTGGGTCTATTTACGACCAAAGCGATCACGCCGTCTGTCGTTGCGGAAGCACTATTGGACAGGCGGATTGATTACTTCACAGCCTATGTGTGCGAGAACTTGGGGACGCCCGACGAAACGGTCACTCAAGGTGATTTGCAATCGATTCGTGGCCAATCGTTCGGTGAAATGAACGTGATGATTTTGGTTCGAAAACAGGGTGCGTCGGACCGTCCGAGTGGCAGTGATCAACGTCGCTTGTTCGGCAACCCTGACGATTTGTTTCTGCAATCGCGGCCCAAACGAGGTCTTCTAACGCCGAGCGAAGTTCGTTGTATTGCACTCGCAGAGCTCGGTTTGACGCCGACCAGTATCGTTTGGGATGTCGGAGCTGGTAGTGGCTCGTTGGCGATCGAAGCGGCATCCATCGCCAACCGAGGGAAGGTATTTGCGATCGAGATGGATGCGGAAGATTATGGGTTGATGATCGAAAACGCAAAAATGTTTGACGTGCCCTCTTTGGTCCCCATCCATGGACAAGCGCCCGATGCGTTCAAGGACTTGCCAAATGCCGATGCAATCTTTGTTGGTGGCAGCGGTCGGTTCGTACCCGATCTCGTCTCCGCTGCAATCGCTCGCCTGTCGTCCAATGGTCGCGTGGTCGTGAATGTATCAAGTCCTGACAACTTGGTGTCGGTACAGGCAGTGTTAGCGAAAGCCAATCTGCAGCAAGATGTGCGGATGATCAACATCGCCCGCGGGCAATACCAACTCGACCGGGTTCGCTTTGCTGCTTTGAACCCTACGTTTTTGATCTTGGGACGAAGGTAAGGGACCTTCATTGCCTGGCCCAAACCGAGTTTGGGGGAGGTTGACTTTTGACGCACGGATCTTTAACAAGATCCACTACGATCCGTTTTTCGAACCGCCAGGATTAGATCGGCTGACAAGGTCACGCTGCGGTTTGTGATCGTTTCGAGTCGTGCGTTTTGAGAGAAACGAACGGCTCGGTATGTCATCGCCATCGCGTCGGCGATGGCGTCGGTGTCGAGATCGATTTGGGTTCGCCACGTCTGTTGTTGTTGCATTTCGAGTCCCGCCGCCGCTAACTCATCGGCGATCGTTTCCCAACGACGGCGTCGGTGTCCAGCTTGTTGGACGTGCTGACGAAGTTCGACGAGATCGTCTTCACCAGGTACGGCGACGATGCAAATACCGCCAGGTGCGAGCACGCGAGCGATTTCTGAAACCGGTCGCCGGCCGAAGAGCGAGAGCACGCGGTGGACGCTTGCATCCCTCGCTGGTAACGTGCGATCGGCGTTCGCCAATATCCAGGTAGCGTCGGGCCAACGGCGGGCAGCCAATTTGATTGCTCGCTTTGACAGATCGATCCCGCAATAACCATCCGCTTCGCCCGAAAAGAGGGCCGGACCAAAATAGCCTTCGCCACAACCGAGATCCAAAGTCAGCGGATGGATGGACGACTCGGTCGACACCGAAACCGGATCCAGAGGTATCCAGGACTGCAGCCGCTGAATCAAACCATCGGCATAGCCCCGTTCCAACCAGCGATGGCGGGCGAGTACGGCTGCGTCGATGTCTCCTGGATGCTTCGATTTTCGGTCTTGAGGCTGCAGCAAATTGAAGTAACCCTGCTTGGAACGGTCGAAACAATGACCCGCCGCACAACGCAAACCGGAGTCGGATGGCTTCAAGGGTTCAAAACAATTTCGGACGGTGCAGCGAAGGTTAAACATTGTGATATCTTAGAAGCATGATCGCACACGAACAGGGGCGACCGGTTCGGATCGTGTTGCATCTACCGAATATTTCGTTGTTGATATCACCCACAAGCAAACATTTTTGCGTATTGTTTGCTCGCGAAGGGGCTCTTAGAGGTAAAGATTGGCACCAAAGGTTTCCGGATCCGACGTGGTCCCAGGCTCGAAGCCTAGGCTACAATATTCGATCGAGACATCATGACCGGCGTAATAATTGCGATTCTCGTTTCCGGGATAATCATCACTCTGGTGGGTCATGCCAGTTGGCTATTGATTGCGGCAATTTGGCATGCCATTTTCGGGCCTAATGATGCTGGCCTCGGTTTGAGTCGGGAATCCAGACAAAGTGAGAATCGTTTTCAAGACGATCAGCATGCTTTCCTCCGCGTCATCGACTATCTTTTGTATCGCGGACTCATCAGCTCACAAGAGTTTGAAACCATTCGCAACAAATTGGCAGAGCTGCGGCGTTTGGAAGCAATGCCACAGCCAATGGAAGTCACTAAGCCAATGCAGGCCTCAGGGCCAACGGAAGAAGCAGAGGATGAAACGCTGACGGAAACGGTCGAAGTCGCGGAAGTGCCGATCATGGCCCAGCCGATTGCTGTTCCAAGGGTGATTTCCGAAGACAGCATTGCGGCGGTTGTGGAAGTGAAGCAAGGCTCGACTTTGTCGAAAGCCGAGATCATTCGCTCGTTCCTGGCCACACACAATATCCGCTGGGGTGAATTGGTCGCAGGCTTGTTGATCGTTATCTGCTCGATTGGTTTGGTCGTCAGTTTGTGGAATACGCTCATCACGAGTCATCGAGTGGTTCCTTCGCTGATCTTTTTGGCTGGAAATGGCGCAATCTTTGCCGCTGGCCTCTACACGTTGTCGCGTTGGAAATTGAGGCACACGAGTCGTGCGGTTTTGGTCATCGCCACCTTGCTCGTTCCACTGAGTGTTCTTGCTGGCTTAGCGGCAATCGGCAAACCGACCGAGTCGGTACGGCTAGACGATCCTGTTACCCTGCTGACGTTGTTTGCAGCAACCGCGATCTATTTGCTGATGCTAATGAAGGGTGCCAAAGCGTTGGTCGGCACACCCTATGCCGGACCGATGGCGTTGTCAGTCGCCGGACCAACCGCGCTGCTTCCGATGTTGCCTACGGTTTGGCGAATGTTTTCTACGAATGTTGGTTGGAGCATTTCCTTTGGAAGCATTTCGGTGTTGGTAGCGATGATGGGGTTGGTCTACAAAAGGGTCCAAAAGCCGCGATCCATGGGGATGACAACAAGTCGCAATTGCTTGTTGACGATGTCGGTGGGCGTTTTTTCGATGGCGACTTCGGTCGGCTACGCAGTGTTCTTTGTCCGTGCTCAGCCTGGAACATTGCTGCCAATCGCTGTCGCAACCATTCCCGCACTGATCGGATTGGCCGGTTGTGGTGAAGTTCTGGCGAATCAAGCGCGGCGAGCGACCCATGCGATGGTCGGCCGAATTGTATCGATTCTGGCATTGGCCATTTGCTTTGCCATGTTGCCAGCTGCGATCGGAAGTGAGCCATGGACATGGACTTGGGCCATCGTGCTCTCGACGTGCACATTGGTCGTTGGCTGCTTGCTTCGAGGGCCGCGGTGGATTGCCGCGGCCACGTTCCCGATCGGAACTGGCGTGGTGACGGCTAGTCCCGTTTGGATGCGACAAGTGCCGTGGGCTGACCTGCCCCTATGGATGAAATTGATGAGTGGCGAAGCGATGGTGGCTTCGGCCGCGGTAGCGCTCAGTATCTTTGTGAGTTGCAAGTGGATCCGTTCCGAAGGGGTCGCTCGCTGGATCAGGTATGCATCGTTTGCCTGGGCCGCCGTGACACTGTTGATTGCAACTGGCCTAGCGATTGCTCCGATGCCTTTGCTTGGAACCATCCCCAGCGGTATCGTCACCGCTGTATTGGCCGTTGGCATGATTGCCACCGCATTCCTAGCCACCATTCCAATGGCAAATCGTTCGCTCGTTTCCTATGTAGCGATCGGTTCTGTCGTGATACTTTGGGCATCGGTTTTGAAACCGCTTGTTCTTTTTGTACCCGATCCGATCGCAGAGATGCAAACATGGCTGCTAGCTGGTTTGGGTCTATCGGCGACGGTACTTTTGTTGGCGGAGGTCACGTTATTAGCGAAAAGGCAAAGCACGAACGCCGGAAAGGTCTGGAGTCATGCGGGGATCGCTAGCGCAATGTTGACCGCTATCGCCGCATGCTTTGCCGCGACCTCCGATTGGCATTTCGCAACATGGACGCTCGCGGGCGTGACCGCGTTGGTCTATTGGGCGTCCACAATCTTTTCAGCATCCAAATGGGGTCCGTCGACAACGGTACTACGTCTGTCACAGTTGGCTTCCGTTGCCGGTACGATCGTGTTTGGATACGGGGCGTATCGCAGTGAGCTGTTTGCCGCTACATCATGGACCAGCGGCCAAGCTTGGTGGTGTTGGGGTGTACTGTTTGCGAGTGTCTCGATTATCTGGATCGTCATCCGTCGATTTGCCGTCTTCCATCGACGTTCTGCCGTGATGTTACAGCATTCGCCGGCATCGCCCGCGTTGATGGTGGATGGAGCAGCGATGCTGATCGGCGTCCTCAGTATGGGAATGGGTGTCACGGTCTCTTACGTGGACCTTTTGGCGGATGTTTTTGGAACCAGTCTTTTGTCAGCGGCCAATTCAGCAATCTTTCCGCTGCTGTGCTTCGCCGTGGTCGGTATCGCCTTGATTGGAAATCACCGACAAAAGGGCAGCGGTCCATTGTTTTGGCTGACGGGTGCCGTCAGTCATTTTTCGTTTAGTTCGCTCGTCGTATGGTGCTCGATCCAAGTCATCGGCAATTTTGCGACGGAACCAGCCGTCCGATTGATTTTGACGACGACCCTTGCTGCCGGTCTCGCTCAGCTTCCCAACCTGCCATTCTCAAGAAAAGGTGCACTCAACAAAATGGAATCGGCATCGTGGTGGCCGTTTGCTACCGCTTTGGCATTGGTGATGGTTGCCTCCATCGTCTTGCTATCCGAGCACTGGATCAATCCGCTTGTCGACGGCCGGATCGCTGATCGGCTTCCAACGCTATCCGTTGCGTCCTGGTGGATCGTTGTTTCGGCAGCTTTGTGGTGGATCGGACAACGCATGAAGCCGAACAGCGAACGGGGTTCAATCGCATCGGGAGTCTCGGCTTTTCTGACGCCTGCGGCAGCTCTGATTAGCACCGCCGCGTTGTCTCTTTCCCATCCAATCGTCTGGTTTCAAGTTGCGGTGATTTTCTCGTTCGTATGGGTTGTGGCCAATCAAATCTTATGCCGACGACCACAATTCGCTGTTTCTCAGTTGGCCGAAAACAGGTCGCTACAGGTCATCCTCTTCGCTGGTGCGGTTTCGGCCATTGCTGCGATCACCAAGATCGTAATGGACATTCCTGAATTGTCGGTTGTGCTTGGAATGGCAAGTTTCATCCTATCAGGGATTGCCGTTTGTCTGGTCTGTTTTGTCGGATGGCCAATTGGCAATGGAGGGCAAGCGGAATCGAGTCTGTTTTCGCGTGCGGTGCGATTGCCGTGGCCGATTGGACTTAGTTTATTCGCGGGCCAAATGGCTTGGATGGCCCGTACCATTGGCTTCTTACCGTCTCTTTGGCAGATCCATTTCGTCGTAGCCACCTGGTTGATCGGCTGTATTGCCTCTTTGATTTTGTATCAAAAACGGGGCACATGGATTCATCTTATTCATTCTCTGGCAACCTGTTTTACAGCCGTGTCGATTGCGATTCTGCTACGATCAAATGGTCAAGTTGCGATGGAGTGTCTTGGTCTCATCGCTTGCGTTCTTGTCGGGATCTTGGTCGCGATTCACAGCCACAATACAAAATTGGTAGCTCGCCACCGACGCCTCACTCGTGGGTTGCCCTGGTTCACCCTTCTCGCAGGTGGTTACCTGATCATAGGGATCGCTTCACAGCGTTTCGGAGCTGGCAACGTGGAAGGGACTATGGCGGTGCTTTGGTTGTCGGGGTGGATTGTTGCTTGGCGTTGGCTGTGTGTGCAACGCACGGGTCCCCAGGCTCCTGCCGGGGAACGGGCTGCGGGATCCTGGGCAGGATCCGGGGAAGGAGGTTTTCCTGCCGATTCCGAAGTCTTCTTGCTGTTGGCACTGATTGCTGTTTGCGAATCGGTTTCCCAGGTGTTGTTTCAAAACCAAACACGACTGCCGCTCGCAAGTGATTCACACTGGTGGGTGCGTTTGTCCGCCTACTTTGTCGCGGCTGCGTCGACGGTCCTTCGCGGTGATCGCCGGATGGTATGGCAAGCCGCCATGGCCATTGTTCTTGGGGTCGCGGCGTCGATGGCTGCTCGAGCTGCCGAGCATTTTTCTCTGAGCGACGAGCGTCGGATCATGGTGGCTGTCTTGGCAATTGGCTTTACGCTGGCCGCTATCATCTACCAACTGAAACCGTTATGGAAGGGTGCGTTCGTTGCATCGCGTACTCTTCGCGTCGCGCGTCCTGTGCGAATGGCAACCCTGGCGCGGGCGAGTGAACATTTAACGGCCGCAGTTGCTGTGGTTAGCATTGCCGTTTCCGTTCTGATGATCTTTATGGAACTTGACAGGGCGACCATTCGCATGACGATCGTTGGTGTTGCGATGGTTGGGATTGCTTACTTTGAATTGTCTGAGTTGACATCCCAGCGACGGCTACGACATTTTGCCGTACAAGTCGCGTTGATAACGATCGGGCTTTGGGCTAGCGTCGTCGATTCGGCTCACCTTTTACCTTGGCTAGTCGGTTCGATGCAGTGGCTTGTTGCGGGTGTGATTTCGACAGCAACACTCTTGTTAGCAGTGCCAAAATTTCTAGGAGATACCATCAACGAACGTTGGCGACCGGCGCTTCGCGTAGGAGCGATCGTCAGCGGTACGGCGACGATCGCCAGTCTCTTGGCGATGCTCATGATGGAAGCGGTGGTTCGCCGGGACGGTGGCATTGACGAGATTTCACGACCACTGATTATCGGTATCGGTGTGATGCTAGTCTTCCTCAGTTTATTGACGGCTTGGATTGCGATTGCGACCGGCCCACGATTCTCGCTAGGCCCTACGCTATTGTTATCAGATCGCCAACGTCAAGGATTGATAGTCGCGGCCCAGGCGATTGCTGCGATGGCTTGGCTGCACTTGTTTCTTTGCAAAGCAGATCTTGCTTTCTTGGGATTGCGAGCGTATTGGCCCTACATCGTGATGCTGATCTCGTTCGTCAGCGTAGGGGCGACCGAATGGGCGAAGCGGCAAGGCGATGAAGTGTTATCAAGCACACTCGCACCGACGGCATTGTATTTGCCGTTGATCCCAGCGATCGGTTTTTGGCTTAGCGGGGGGCTTATTGGGCAAGGTGAGTGGTCGTGGATGTTCGATGGTGGCAAAGTCCCCTATGCCTTGCTGCTATCGATCGGTGCGGCCTACTATGTTGGACTCTCACTGCTTTGGAAGCGTTCGATGCCTCGAGTCACTGCGATTGTGCTCGGTAACGCAGCACTCTGGGTGATGTTGGTGCAGACACCAGGATGGAGTTTCCTGGCACATCCACAAGCGTGGCTAATACCGCCAGCGGTTTGTGTGTTGGTGGTTGCTCATCAATACCGCGATCGACTCGGCAAAACGTTTGCGTCTGCGATTCGATATGGCATGACGCTAGTGATTTACGTCAGCAGCACAGCAGATATGTTGCTGCAGCAGATTGGTACGAGTATCAGTGGTCCGATTGTCTTGATCGTGCTTGCCCTGATCGGAATGTTAGCGGGCGTGATCCTTCGAGTTCGACCGTTTTTGTATCTGGGAGCATGTTTTGTGTTCTTGGGAGCGGCCAGCATGGTACGTCATGCTCAAGTCTCGATCAACGCGGTTTGGCCGTGGTGGGCGTTTGGGATCAGTACGGGTGTGATGCTGTTGGCGGGATTGATGTGGATAGAAAAGAACAAACCAAGGCTCCGCCAGTACGCCAACACGCTTTCGAATTGGGATGGTTGAAGATCGTCGTAGCCTAGGCTTCCAGCCTGGGAAAGAGCGAGAATCAACCGAGCGCATACGTATCGTCGTAGCCTAGGCTTCCAGCCTGGGGAAGAGCGAGAATCAACCGAGCGCATACGTATCGTCGTAGCCTAGGCTTCCAGCCTGGGAAAGAGCGAGAATCAACCGAGCGCATACGTACCGTCGTAGCCTAGGCTTCCAGCCTGGGAAAGAGCGAGAATCAACCGAGCGCATACGTCGTGCGGCAGTGTATTTTGATCGGTAGGTTCTTTGATCCCGCTCGCATGAAGTGCAGGGAATACTTCGACTTGGTGGTAGTGCTCGAAAGAGCGAAATCTGCTATCTTATTTCACTCATAACCAGTCGGATTCCAGCGATTCGGCGATTTTTGGCCAGCTAAACAGAGGAAAAAGCAATGAAGTCAGAAGCGGTCCATTTGGCGATTGATCTCGGGGCGTCGAGTGGCCGAGTGATGGCGGGATATTTGGAAAATGGCAAATTGCAGTTAGCCGAGGTGCATCGGTTTGCCAACGAACCGGTTTATATCCAGGGTTCGATGCAGTGGAATACGCATGGCTTGTGGGCTGAGATCCAAAAAGGTTTGCGAAAAGCGTCCGACACCTACGAAAATGTGCAATCGGTCGGCGTCGATACTTGGGGTGTCGACTACGCTCTGGTCGATGATCAAGACATGGTGATCGGGCCGGTGCGTTGCTATCGCGACGATCGAACGGAGGGCATGTTGCAACGCGCTTTCGAAATCGTGCCACGCGAAGAAATTTTTGAGGCGACGGGGCTGCAGTTTATGCAGCTGAACACGCTCTATCAACTTCTTGCCGCCCGTCTCAACGGCGAGCATTCGCTTGACATCGCCAACGGCATGCTACTGATGGGCGACTTCTATCATTGGTTACTGACGGGCAAACGAAGTATCGATGCGACCAATGCCTCGACGACGCAGTTACTCGACCCGCGGACGAAAACATGGTCTCAGGACTTGATCTCTCGGTTCAACCTACCGCCCGTTCTGTTTGGCGAGCTCAGCCAACCGGGAACCGTTTTGGGCAATATACAACCATCGGTCGTGAAAACGACTGGCTTAAAGGATGTGCCCGTGATCATCCCCGCGACCCATGATACCGCTTCGGCGGTGATTGCGGTCCCCGCCGACGACTTTGCTCCGGAGGATACGTCTTGGTGCTACATCAGTAGCGGGACTTGGTCGTTGATGGGATGCGAACTACGCCATCCGTTGGTGAACGCTCAATGCGCGGAATTTTGTTTCACCAACGAAGGCGGAATTCAAGGTACCACGCGTTTGCTCAAGAATATCAGTGGTCTTTGGATCTTCCAGCAAATCCGCAAGTCGCTTGAACGCAAATCGGACGCCGATTCCTGGGAAGAGATGGTGAATTTGGCACGCACAGCGAAGCCGTTTTCGCTCTTAATTGATCCTGATGACGCTGGCTTTATTGCCCCGCATGACATGGTCGAAGCGATCAACGCGTTTGCATTGCGAACGGGCCAAGGTGCGGCTGAGTCAAAAGGGTCGCTGTATCGCGGAGCACTCGAAAGTCTAGCTCTGCGCTACCGTGAAACCTTTAACAATCTTGAAACGTTGCTCGGTCACCGCATCGAGGTCATTCATATTGTCGGTGGTGGCTCGCAGAACGAACTGCTGTGCCAAATGACCGCGGACGCCTGCGACCGCAAAGTGGTCGCAGGACCGATCGAAGCGACGGCGGCGGGGAATGTCGTCGTCCAGATGATGGGCTGTGGCAAACTCGACTCGATCATCGATGCACGACGGCTGATTCGAGACAGTTTCGAAGTCAAGACGTTTTCACCCCAGAACGTCGATGCCTGGACGGAGCCAGCAGAGCGTTTTGCGAAGCTTGGTCAGTAATCATGCCGTCCGGCTTCGGAATGTAGCGCCGCTGGCATATTGAAGAATGCCTTCATGCGCACTCGTGCATTTTCACAGCTCGCGTTTAGGCATGTGCAGAATCGTGGCTGCGGCATCTTGCCCCAGTAAACTGCGGCTGGAAGCCACAGCCACGAAAGATTCTCACCCGAATGCTTCCTCGGGACAAAACACTAGCCCGGCTAATACGCAGACTGTTTTTCGAGCAATGAACGTAAACGCTTTAAGGCGTAGACGTTAGCAAAACAATTTGCAAGCCCATGAATCATCCGGGCTAGCCGCCGATTATCCGAGACGACAAAGGAGTCCTGACGCCAGCGGCTCCCTCGTCATCCGGAAAGTTCGCCTCACTGCCCAGGCAATCGATTTCAAGAAATACAGTCCTCGCAACCTTGGTGTGATTGGCCTTGGCGACGTATGCGAGTATTATTGGGATGCGTTTTGTTGCAGCATATGAGGGGATTCCACCAGGTTGATTATTGTCGTCTCCCATCTGGTTTCCAGAAGCTGGGACCCACTTGAAGTGGACTCGACTATCGAAGTCGTAGCAACTCAGTATATTGGGCTTGGCACCTTGGACGTATTGACCCGCCGCGAATTGGAGGTGCTCGTTTTGCTTGGACACGGACTCAGCGTCCCTCGCGCTGCGGCGATCTTGCATCGCAGCCCAAAAACGGTCGAACGGCACAAGGATTCGATCAGCAAAAAACTGCGACTTCGCGGCCAAGCCAAACTGGTCGGTGTCGCGACCTCCGTGGGTCTCGATTTAGTGGGTCTCGATTTAGTGGGTCTCGATTTAGTGGGTCTCGATTTAGTGGGTCTCGATTTAAGTGATATCCACCTGCGAAGGTTTAAGGCCTGGTGCAAAGTCGCCTACCAAGCCTAGATCCCGATCGTGGAAGCTGTCAAACATCCAACATTATCGAGATCTTTAACCAGATCCACTCCCCCTAAGTAACCAAGTTTACGAAGTATCAACTAGAAAGCGTACTCAACGAATGCCTCAACCACGCAAAACCACTTACGGTTCACTTGATTGTATTGTCATCGATGGTGGCGAGTCGCCGTCGATCCCTGTCATTCTCTGTCATGGCTATGGCGCCCCCGGCACCGATTTAGCGGGATTGGCGTTCGAATGGATTTCGCTATTGGGTACTGACGCGGGGACATTTCGCTTCGTTTTCCCAGCAGCGCCCCTTTCGCTCATCGAACTTGGGATGCCCGACGCTCGTGCATGGTGGCCGATCAACATGGCACAGTTGGCTGAAGCGATGCAAACTTCGAAGTTCAGTGAAATGCACGATCACCAACCTCAAGGTCTTTCCGAAGCACGCAGCGAGTTGACGAGAACCATCGAGCTGGTTCGCTCGGAATTGGCCGATGCATCGGGACGCGATGCAGCAAACAGACCCTACGTACTGGGAGGGTTTTCTCAAGGAGCAATGTTGACGCTCGATACCGTCTTGCGCGGCGACATCGATCCACCAGCCCTGCTGCTGCTTTACTCCGGTACCTTAATTTGTGAATCGGAATGGACCAAATCACTCACCCGGTTGGCCAATACGCATATTTACCAAGCCCATGGAACCGTCGATCCGATATTACCTTTCACCAGTGCGATGGAGCTTTCGGAGCTCTTGAAGCAATCGGGTGCGGAAACCGAATTTCATGCCTTCAATGGTCCACACACCATCGACACCGAGTCGATTGTGCGCACGGTTGAACGGATGAAAGCATTGCTTTAGTCAGTGCGTGTCTGGTTGGTGAACCGCGACGCTTTGAGGATTTTGACTTCGCTTTTCGCATTCAAACGCGGCAAACCGTCTGTGCCGGTCAAAGCGTGCATCAAGTCATTCTTGTAGGATGGCATATCAAGTCTGGATCCCGAACCTTGTTGCTCGGTACCACGGATCACTTCGACAGCATTGCCGATTTGACGACCACCACCTGGCAATGCGGATGAATCTTTGCCACCCTCATTTCAGACGAAATGGAACGGTCACGTAAACACGTGGCCGTTTTTTCATGCAATCACGCCATTGATGAATTTCTTCACGGATCGATGGACACGTGGATGTAGGACAATCGACAAGTGACTGGCCCAAATGTGCTGTATTTCCAACAATGCATTTCCTTCCAGCTCCATTGTGCGAATCCAGACGTCCACATTCGCCCAGACAATCAGACGTGGGATCGCAACATCGAACGTCACGTTCGTCGAGGCCCGAGAGGCATTGGACATCACGGCAACTTCCGAAATCACGTCCCCTCCCAACCAATGCAATCCCCTGGCAATCGGACTGGCGGTCATGATCGGAGCGATCGAAGCGAGCGAGATCGCCGGTGCGTCCCTGCCCTCAAAATCCTGAAGCACTCGGCTGATCGCTTGGCGTGCGACCCAATCGCCAAAACTATGTGTCACGATCGCAACCGAGTGATTCGGTTCCTTTAACAGGGATTCGATTTGCTGTCGTAGCTTGCTAGCACTGTTTTCCAAATCACGAAATACGATTCGATCTTTAAAGATGCGAACTTTCCGCGTGCAGTGTCCATTGACCACGGCGGGTGACCGCAGCGTCAGCCGTAGCGGCCACAATAGCGGGCGTGGTTCACAGAAACCGGGCACAAGAATAACGGTTTGCTTGGTGGGATTCTTTACGGGGTTCATGTTTTTTGCACTTGCGAGCATCCCGAGACAATTGTTAACGGATGGATAGGGGATTAATCGGCAACACGTTTCGTTTTATTTTGAGTGGTTTGGTGAACTATGCCCTACGGTGTCTATTTATCGGCTTCGGGTGCCCACGCACAAAGCCATCGACTCGAAGTGCTCAGTAATAATTTGGCCAATACGCAAACACCAGGCTATAAACCTCAGCAAACCATCTTGCAAGCACGCTTTGCCGAAATGATCGAAGAGGGTGAAGTGTCGCCGGGTCTCGGCGGTGCAGACGATATTGGTGGCGGTGTCACGATTCAAAATGCGCAGACTCAATTTGACCAAGGACCACTCAAAAAGACCGGAAACGAAACCGATTTCGCAATCAACGATACCGAATCCTTCTTTGTCGTCCAACGCGGCGAAGAGCAATTCATGACCCGAGCGGGTGAATTCCTGTTCGATTCGAAGGGCCGGATGATCAATCCCACGGGCGATCAAGTTCTCGGCAGCGACGGAAAACCGATCCAAATGGATCCTACGAGAGCCTACCATGTTGCTCCTGGCGGTCGGATCCAGCAAGGGGAGATTCAGTACGAGATCATGCTGGCCAAACCGAAAAGTATGGGTGACTTGTCGCACGTGGGTGGCAACTTATTCAAGCCACTCGCCGACTTTGATCTTGTCCCCGGTGACCAGCGAAAGGTAGTAGCGGGTCAGGTCGAGCTGTCTTCGGTCCGTCCGACGATGGCCATGATGGAGCTAATTGAAACCTCACGTGCCTACGAGGCGAACGTGCGGATGATCCAAAACCAGGACAGTGTGATGGGATCGTTGATTGGCCGAGTGTTAAAGTCGTAAGCAACACAAACCTATTGATCGAAAACGGAGTTTCGTCATGAGCGTTCAATCGCTATACACCGCCGCCACAGGCATGGGGGCGATGGAAACCAAATTGGATGTAATCGCCAACAACCTAGCGAACATCAATACAACCGGCTTCAAAAAAGACCGTGCCAACTTTGAAGATTTGCTCTACCGTACCGAGGTTTATCCCGGCGTTCGAGATGCTCAGCAAAACCCGACCGCCGTGGGAACTCAAGTCGGTTTGGGCGTCCGAGTTACCAGCACGCAAACCGATCAGCGGCAGGGCACGCTTCAGCAAACGGGACGTGAACTTGACGTCGCCATTCGCGGGAAAGGCTATCTGCGTACAATCGACCCATTGACCCAAGATACGATGTACACGCGAGCTGGCAATTTAGATATCAACGCCAACGGACAATTGGTCATCGGATCGGCTCAAACGGGACGCTTGCTCGACCCACCGATCACAATCCCGGAAGACGCTAGCGCCATGGTTATCAGTTCGAATGGTGAAGTAATGGTGCGTCAACCCAACAATACCGAGCTTAGCTCGGTGGGCAATATCCAGATGGCACAATTTATCAACCCCGACGGTCTGTTGAAGGTTGGCGAAAACATGTATTTGCAAACCGATGCATCGGGTCAAGAACAACAAGGGACGCCCGGAGATCAAGGGATGGGAACATTGGTCCAAGGAAATCTGGAAGCATCCAACGTCGAACCGGTCCAAGAGCTAATCGATTTGATAACCACTCAAAGAGCGTTCGAGCTGAACAGTCAAGCGATTCAGGCGGGCGATCAAGTGATGCAGAATATCTCAAATCTAAGAAGGTTCTAGACGCATGACCTCGGTCACCCCCATCGCCTATCAACACGTCGCCTATCGAATCATCCTCTGCTCGATTGTTGTTGCCACCTTTTTCGACTCGGCTACTGCAAACGCTCAATCGGGTTCCTTCGTACCCGTTCGCCGTTCGGCACCGAGGACCGTTTCGGTCGATGCGGAAACAGCGTGGACCTTTCGGATGAAACAAGATGTCGTTTTGAGTTCTCCGATCGTCCGACTTGGCGACATCATCGTTCCACTCGATCCGAATTTGCCTCAATGGTCACGGCTGAGTCGTGCATCGGTTGGATTGTTGCCTGTCGACGGGACGGCGATGCGAATCGATCGTGAGCGTCTTGCCAAACTGATTGTACGTGCCGAAGCGACCCCGCACGCGATCCTTTGGGTCGGGGGCGAATCGACCTCGATCCGCTACTTGCCGTCTGCGGAGGAGAGCCAGCAGGACACGGGCGAACCAGCTCTGGGGCATTCCACGATTCGGCAAACCAGCTACCACCCACGCATCGAGACGGCGGCAACAGCCGTTCCACAGGCAGCGTTGCCGCCGGAATTTGCGAATCGCGTCATTGCCTGGATCGAGCAGGCAATCGCGAGAGGTGATCGTGACCTTCTCAAGCGATATCAACTGATTATCGATCCTCAGCAGCCAGCGATGTTGAGTTTGGAATCTGCCCGAGGCATTGAGCAAGCTCACTTCCTTTCACCCATCCAAGAAGGCAAGTGCTCTTTGTACGTCAAGTCGCGAGGCCTCAACGCTGCGGTCGAAGCAACCATGATCGCGGAGCTAAAAGAAAATCCGCTCGCCGTCACAACGGCAAACAACCTGCGACCTGGGGTCCGAATTGGGGCATCCGATTTGCGGACCCTACCCATCGAACCCGAGAATTGGGAGGATTCGTTCTATACCGATCCATCGGAATTGATTGGAACGGAAACGAAAAGCTATCTCAGAAAGGATGAGCCGATCCGGATCGGAGATGTTGGAAAACCGACCTTGATTCGTCGAGGTGATTTGTTGGAAGTTCGTGTCGTCAATGGATCGATCAGTGTCACCACCAACGCAAAGGCGCAAGGGGATGGGGCGGAATCCGATTTGATTGAAATTGAAACGCTCGACCCGCGAAAACGCTTGATCGCTCGTGTCGTGCAAAGCGGATTGGTTGAAATCGTCACTCGATCTCCCCGTACTCGGTAAAGCCCCGTACTCGGTAAAGCAATGTACTCGGTAACGCAATGTACTCGGTAACGCAAACAATGAAACGAAAGAGCCTCAACATCCGAAACGGCGTCGCAAAACAGATCGTCATGATCGGTATGGGAATGCTGGCGATAGCGACGAGCGTCCATGGTCAGGACAGTTCACTGCTGCGTCAGCCGTTGCCTCAGGGTCAATCGCTATCGCCGCTGGCACAGCCTTCAAGTGCACAGCCGATTCAAGGCAATCCCTATAACCAGGGCAATCCTGCCGCTTCGAACGCAGCGATGTTAAGTGGTGTGAGTTGGACCTATCAGCCACCGCCACCACTTCGTCGATTTCAGAAAAACGATATCATCGCGATTCGTGTAGACGAGATCACTCGAATGATGGCCGAGGGAGCCGCTGACAGTCGCAAGCAAACATTGTACGAAGCATTAGTGAGCGATTGGATCCGGCTCGACAATTTCCGTGTCATCCCAGACCCACAGGAGGAAGGCGACCCGACCGTTGCGGCGGAGTCGAATAACCAATATCGTGCCGAGGCGTCTGTCGAATCACGTGAATCGATGTCGTTTAATATCGCTGCAACGATTGTCGATATTCGCCCGAATGGAAACTTGGTTCTTGAAGCCCGAAAAACGATTCGAGTCAATGATAACCTTTGGGAAACCTCGCTCTCCGGGATCTGCCGAGCGCAGGACATCGCACCTGATAATGTTGTATTGAGCCGCGACGTAATCGATCTCGAGATTCGTAAAGAGGATCAAGGGCATCTGCGTGACGGATACAAACGCGGATGGTTCAGCCGTTGGTTCGACCGTGTCCAACCATTTTGATTGATGTTCGTACTGCAAGGTTCTTGACTCGATCCACTACCTTTCGCAGCTTCGCCGCCCAAAAAGAATTTCATGAATACGTATTTCTCGTCGATTACCAAATCCATTTTGACGGTTGCGTTTGCGATGGCCGCATTCCAATCGACCAACGCGGCTAGTCTGAAACTTGGCGACATGTGCCGACTAAAAGGTCAAGAGACGAACTCGCTGCAAGGGCTCGGTTTGGTCGTTGGTCTCAAGGGGACGGGTGACAGTGATGCTGCACCGACGGCTCGAGCGTTGTCGCGGATGATGCAATTAATGGGTGGACCCATGTCGGTTGACTCGCTGGGGCAATTGGATGTCAAGGATATCGGAGACGCAAAAAACGTTGCCATGGTTTTTGTCACTGCCAAGCTTCCCGCGGTTGGAGCACAGTCGGGGGACTTGATTGATGTAACGGTCAATGCGATCAACGCCAAAAGTCTCGAAGGCGGCTACTTGATGATGACACCACTGCTTGGTCCGCGAGCCGATAATCCGACCGTGTATGCAATCGCGCAAGGCGCGATGCGGCTTAGTGACGATGGAAACCTGACGAGTGCAACGATCCAGGGGGGCGGAAAGATGGAAGCGTCTGTGCCAGCTGCCTTTCACGACGATGGAATGATCACTCTCGTGCTCGACCGAGATTTCGCTAGCTTCGACAACACGCAGCGTATTGAGGATGAAATCAATAGTTTGTCCGCGTTAACGCTTGGTGATTCTGCTGGTTTTCAAACCCAATCAACGCAAGATGCCTCGCGGGGTCGTGCTCAAGCGATCGATCAACTGCATGTCCGAGTCCAAATTCCTTCGATCTACCGAGACAATCCGATCAAATTCATTGCACTGCTACTTAACTTACCGATCCAATTGGCTAGCCATTCATCACGGGTCGTTATCAATGAACGCGAAGGGATTGTGGTTATTGGCAAAGACGTCGAAGTTGCACCGGTCTTGGTGACTCACCGAAATCTGCGGATTGAAGCAGGTGGTGTGGCAGGCTTCGTCGGAGTCCACGACAAGGTGAACGAACACGACAATGCTAAACTCAAAAACTTGGCTGACGCACTCAATGCACTTGACGTTCCAACATCCGATCTGATTGCGATCATCAAGACACTCAAACGCAAAGGCGACTTGTTTGGTGAAGTTGTCTTCGAATAGTCGCCATTCAGTAGCGGCGTCTCTCCGAGACGCCGGATTGTTTGGCACCGTAGCGGCGTCTCTCCGAGCCGCCGGGTTGATTGGCATCGTAGCGGCGTCTCTCCGAGCCGCCGGATTGATTGGCACCGTAGCGGCGTCTCTCCGAGCCGCCGTATTGATTGGCATCGTAGCGGCGTCTCTCCGAGCCGCCGGGTTGTTTGGCATCGTAGCGGCGTCTCTCCGAGCCGCCGGATTGTTTGGCATCGTAGCGGCGTCTCTCCGAGCCGCCGGGTTGATTGGCATCGTAGCGGCGTCTCTCCGAGCCGCCGTATTGATTGGCATCGTAGCGGCGTCTCTCCGAGACGCCGGATTTTTGAGCGTCTCGGAGAGACGCTGCTACTAAAGGAAAAAAATGAATATTCAATCATCTTCTTCGTTCGATACATTGGGGTCGAAGTGGGAGCAGAGTCCGTTGTCAAGTTCCTTGTCGGAGAACGTCGCGGCAAAGCCTGAAAACGAGACCAAAGAAGCGTTCACCAAGTTTGTTGGTGAAACGATGTTTGGCAGTATGTTGGCATCGATGCGAAAAACGGTTGGTAAGCCGGCTTACATGCACGGTGGAAGAACGGAGGAAGTTTTTCAAAAACAGCTTGATCAATTGATCGTCGAAGATTTGACCGAATCGTCTGCCAGCGAAATTGCCGACCCGATGTTCGATCTATTCCAGCTCAGTCGCAAAGCAGGGTAACTCATGACACATCCAATTTGGCATCAAAGAGTGAGAGACTATGTTGACCGACTCGAACGAGTCGCGGACTCGATCGAAAGGATCTTATCAAAGTCAACGGTCTCGACGGCGGCGCTGGACCATTCCGATGTGACGGCTCGAAGCGGCGAATTGATCGAAGCGGTCGGAGAGCTCGAAACCTTGGTCGCCGAGCGTGAGTCTCTGTTGCTTGATGCAGAGGCACCACCCTATGGCACGACTTTACTTGAGAAGCTTCATGCGCCCCATCGAGACCGAGACAACGCATTGGCATCGCGAGCGAAACGGGTTTCTGAAGCCGTTGCGATATCTCATCAGCGTGCGTTATCGCTATTTGTTTGCCAATTCCATTTAGCATCCTACACGTCCGATGTGGTTCGCATGTTGTCGGGAACGGACACGCCGCCGACTTATCGGGCATCTTCGAATGCGTATGGACAAAAACAACCGGAGCAAACTGGTGGCGGACGACTGTTTAACGACGCAGCCTAAGGTTGTAAGGTAGCCTACGTTCTACTCTTTTGAATCCGAACGGTGACAATCGAAACGACGATTGGCAAGATCGTCAGCGGTAAGACAACCCAGAACAAAATGCGCGTGTATTGATTGGCCGCAAAGGGACTCTTGGCCGTCATCACGATGAACGTGTTGTAGGCGGCGTAGTACATCAAAAACAACGCTCCTTCCATTCGGTCAATCAAATGGCCACTCATGAAAATCGGCATGCAGATGACGGATACGGCAAACATCACCGGGATGTCAAAGTGGATGGCGGTTGCAGCAATGCTAATTCCCGCTGGTGAGACGGTCGCCGTCAAACCGAGAACGCACAAAATATTGAACAGGTTACTGCCGACCACATTGCCGACCGCGATGTCTCGCTCGCCTCGGTAACTGGCAACGATCGACGTCACCACTTCCGGTAGCGACGTACCGATGGCCACCACTGTCAAACCAATCACCAATTGGCTAATGCCAAGGGACGTTGCGATTTTTGTTGCTCCGTCGACCAACCAATTGGAACCGAGGCCGAGCAGAAGGAGTCCGGCGAGCAAGTATCCAAAATTCTTCAGAAAGGTCGAAAGCCGGGCGGGCGATTCAGCAGCGACCTCCGGTTCGCCGTATTGGCGAATGTACTCCTCTTGAACCTGCTTCGATTCACTTCGACTTTTACGAATACAATAGACAATATAGACGATCAAAATCGTGAAGAGAGTGATCCCTTCGATTTGGGAAATCGAGCCGTCCGACGACATCCACCAAAGTAAACCGGAGGCCGCGATCATGATCGGGACATCCAAGCGAATGAGTTGACTCGAAACGATCAGCGGCGTGACAAGAGCGGCTGCCCCGAGGACGAACAGTGTGTTGATGATATTGCTGCCGACGACGTTGCCAATTGCTACATCGGCGCTGCCGGCGAATGCGGCCTGTAAACTTACCCCCAATTCGGGGGCGCTAGTGCCAAATGCGACGACGGTCAATCCGATCACCAAGGGTGAAATGTGTAGTGCCGATGCGAGCGCCACCGCGCCACGAACGAGAAATTCACCGCCGGCTACCAACAATACCAAGCCTAAACCGATTTGGCCGATAACGAAAAACCACTCGTTCAAACGAAATTTCCTTCAAAGTTAGAGGCTGAGCTCGCGAATCAGAGCAGCGTGTATCTGACTGATCCTACTTCCGCCGGGCTTGCCCGAGCCGGAGCGACAACTGATAGCTAGCAAGAATATTGTGATCCCGTTGGGGCAAGCCCGAACGGGAATCGAATGCACCCAGATTGTCACGTATCGGCATCGAAACGCAAACGGCGAAGCCTCAAAAAACCAACAAAACGCGTAATATTTGGTTTTGAGGGGTGAAAATGGAAACGCAATCTTGCCAAACCCGGGTCGATTCGTTATTTTTCGTGTTCCAAATAGTGCCCCAATCCGAAAAGCGGGCTTGAAAATTGTTCATCACTCGAATTTGACCGACCGAGCTTTAATATGACCATGGATCGCAGCCTCAAAGTTCAAGCTGGGGCAATCAAGACGCGAAACGTGCTGACCCGTGCCGAGCGAATTGCACGGCTGAAGGAAATCGACCGTTTCGACCCCGAAGCAAACATCGTCGGTATGGCGAAAACTCGCGTGCCGAAGGTTTCGCTGAAGCGAAAGAAGAAAGTGAAGAAGGAAGACGACGCCAAGTAGGCTACGTTTTCTTCGTTTACAACATCCATCGAAACAGCCGATCCGAACCCTTGGATCGGCTTTTTTGTTGGGATTTTGGCCACTTTCCGGTTTATTCGCTAGCAGAAAATACCTAAAGTGGCGTAAGCTTCCAGCTTACAGATCTTCCCATCGCAAGCCTGAAGCTTACCTTATACTCCACTCTTTCGAGATGCTGTCTTGTCCATCACCGACTCTCCCTTGTCGCAGCCTGAAACGGACGAATCGACCAACCTACCAACCGAGGGGGTCGACCCACAGCGCTTACCTCTGCCTGAAGCGACTCAGCCATTAAAGATTCTTTGGCAATACGTGATCGTATTGTCGACCGTTCATCTCATTGCTTTGTTGGCGTTTCTACCCTTTTCGTTTGGCTATCTGTTTACTTGGTCGGGCCTGATTTTAGCAGTACTTGGCCATTTCGTCTTCGGCATGATGGGCATCACGATAGGCTACCATCGTTTGTTGACTCATCGCGGCTTCCATTGCCCGAAATGGCTCGAGCATGGCTTGGCGATATTAGGCATGTGTAATTTGCAGGATAGCCCCGCTCGGTGGGTTGCGATTCACCGCATGCATCATCAACACAGCGACCACCAACCGGATCCCCACACGCCGCTAGCAAATTTTCTATGGGGCCATGTCGGATGGGTCGTTTGCCGCCACCGAGATTTGGATCGAACCAGTCATTACGAGCGATATGTGCGTGATTTATTGCGTGATCCGTTCTATTTGCGACTCGAACGTCGAGGCGGGTGGTTCTTTGTCTTTGTCGCCCATGCCGTTTTGATTAGCCTGATGGGAGCCTTATTTGGATTTGCCGTCAGCGGTGGCATCGCTGCGGAAGCGGTTCGCTATTCGTATAGTTGGTTTGTCTGGGCGGTTGCCGTCCGCACGGTGTTTGTGCTCCACGGTACATGGGCAGTCAATTCTCTCTCGCACGTGTTTGGCTATCGCAATTATGAGACGCGTGATAACAGCCGCAACAATTGGTTGGTGGCTCTGATCAGTCACGGCGAAGGATGGCACAACAATCATCATGCTCAGCCACGTGCCGCCTCGCACGGCCATCATTGGTACGAATTTGACATGTCGTGGCGAGTGATTCAGTTTCTCGAATGGGTCGGTTTGGCCACCGATGTGGTCCGTCCCAAGACGGAACAGGTCGCTGACGTTGAGAAGGAAAGCTGACACGCTTGCCAGCGAAGCGTACAGCGAACCAGCGAAGCGTACGACGAACCAGCGAAGCATACGACAGACAGCGAATCGTACAGCGAAAATGAAGAAGCGTCACGAGCGCCATCCATTGGCTATCGCGGTTTGAGTCGCGGGAGTGTCTTGCCTGCGTAGCGGTCGGCGACAAAGAGAGGAAACTGCGTACCGAGGGTGGTGCGGTGCGTTTGATAGACCAAGTCTGGGTCGTTGTTATGTTCCGATAGATGGCCCATGCAAACCCATTGCAGCGTTCGATTATCTGATCGCAGCAATAGATTCGCTGATTCGGCGTTAGACAAATGTCCGCCTGGACCGCTAATACGGCGTTTGAGCGATTCGGGATAAGGTCCGTTGGCCAACATGTCGGTATCGTAATTGCTCTCGATAATGACGGCATCGAGTGTTGACAGCAGACAATCGAGACCCGAAAAAACGTGTCCCAAATCGGTGAGTATCCCTAAGCGATTCGATCCATCGTCGACGACAAACGCCACCCCGTCGACGGCATCATGCGGTGTCTTGATCGTTTCCACTCGCACGTGACCAAAGTTCAAAGTGCTGCCTGACTTGAATCGTTGGACGTCATCGATCCGTCCCGTTCGATTTTTTCGCTGGAGGGCGGAGATGGTTTCGTCGGTCACATGAATCGGCAGACCGAATTTCCGATGATAAACGCCCATGCAGCGTGTATGATCACTGTGGTCGTGCGAGATAATGAGGGCATCGACGTCACGAATATCACGCCCATGTTCCGCCAGCCGGTTTTCGGCTTGAACGCCGCTGATACCAGCGTCGAAAAGCAGTTGCTTTCCACCCGCTTCGACGTAGATGCAATTTCCGTTACTTCCTGATTGTAATGCAATGACTTCCATATCGGGATTGTAGAGACTCGCGGTATTTCCGCTATCCCATGATCTTTCCATCACGCGGTTTTGCGGCAGGTGTCGCCCTGCTCACTTTGATGGAAGGATTAGTACTTCGGTCGAGTCAAGCTCCAATCGACCACCTTGACTTGTTGCACCGGCTGCGGTGTAGAGCATGTCCTCGTACTGCCCGATCCCCGTTCCGTGTCGACCTTGCGAGAAGACCGACATCACCCTCCACGAGCCCGTTTTGGTATCGAAAGCTTCGATTTGATCGTGCGCGGTCGGTTGCATCGACTCGCCACCAGCGATAAGCAACTCATCCCCCATGCGAAAGGCAAAGCAACCGGCACGCGGCGTCGGCAGATTGCTTTGTACGGGAAGCGTCGACCATGTTCCGGCGTCTAAATCGTACATGTCGACTTCCGCAATCGTGAGATCGAAGATTTGTTTACTGACGCCCGATGTTTTGCGTCCACCGGCAGCGTAGATCTTGTTGTCAATGAGGACGGATTGAAAGTGATCGCGGGCGCGAGGAGCGTCCGGGAGCCGCTCCCAAGTCCCCGTTTTCAAGTCAAGCCGATCAAGCCAAGTCACCCATCCATCCCAGTGCCCGTTTTGAATTCCGCAAGCCATGTACAAGGAATCGCCATCCAGGACAACACCGGAACCACCGCGTCGACGATCTGCTGGAATCTCTGGTCCCCATGACCATTCATCGATACGGGGATCGTAGATCAAAATGCGATCGATCGCCTTTTCACGCGGGTACCTTCCGGTCATCGCGCCAGCCAAGTAGATGCGGTGATTCCATACGACAGGCTGGAAGTGATGAACTTCGATGGGTGGCGTTTTGCCCTGCGTCCACGTTTGAGTTTTGGGATCAAAGATGTCGACCGGTTGGATTCGTCTGCCACCGAGCAGGTACATCTTTCCGTCACATTCGATGAACCCCGCTTCATGGCGAGCGTGGGGTTTCCCGCTCGTCGATACTCTTTGCCAATTCAGAGGACGCTGGCTGATTCGGCTTTGTTCTTTCTTCTTCAGAACGACCAACCAATCCTGATCGGCGTCTTGGGGTGGCATTCCGAGCGACACCGTGCCGCCGCCATCAACCGCCGTCAGACTGCCTTCCTGCAAATCGCCACCATCGCGCGGATTGAACCAAGCGACGGTGAACGAGCCCGTGGCGTCGCTCAAGTCCAACTTCGATTCACCGCCGTTTGGCAAATAAACCAGATAGACTTGATCCTGTTTGGCGAAGCAGTAAACCGATGTTCCATGGTCCGGATTGCCGACCAACGCGTCCGCATTCTTCATTTCCCAAAACGGGATTTCATGATCGTGAAAGAACCCGATTGCGATTCGGCAATAATCCCAACTTTGGTCACGGCTTCGCCAATCCTCGCAAAGGAGGTCGTTTTGGTCGAATTTGTAACCGAAGTAATACTCGCACCCGGCACCGCCACCCATCAGTGTTCCCCACAAGGTTTGTTTGCGAACCTTGTCCTGGGTGTAGATCATTTTTCCGGACGCATCGTGACCGTCGAAGCCTTGATAACCAAGGTCGGGACATTGGCCATGAGCCGCACTGCCCGATTCATCGAATGCTACCACCCACGGTTTACCCGTTTTGGCAGAGGCGTCGACCCATTTGATCGTTTGTGCGTGAGTCGATTCGAGGTTGCTGTTTTGTAGCGAAGTGCCTGTCAATTTTGACTGCTCACCCAACAACGGTTTGTAAACCTTGTCTTGTTGATTGGGAAAGGTATGGATCACAACGGGATGATCGTAGGGATCGGTTTGAACGATGTAGTCAATCATCGCTTGGAGCTCATCGGTCGATTGAGTATTTTCTTCACCGAGGTTCCAATTCAGAGCCAAGTTGTGGCCGAACCGCGCGATCAGTTCGCGGCAATACAGTTTTCGTTCCCGACCCAGCGCGCCACCATCAAGCGACTCGGGTACGTTCCCGGTTTTTCCGCCTGTACCGATTCGGTTGTCATCGATTTCGGTCTCTTGCATTTTGAAATGCAAATGCATTCCTTTGTGAGTTCCATGTTCGAAGACGGTCCCCCATTGGTCGAGTTTACTGCAATCATAATGCAGCTTGTCATTGCGGCTGACGAAGGGCCACACATTGTCGCCATCGCCACCCGCGTTGTACGTCAAGAACGAGAACGCGTTGCAACCTTTTCCCGATAGATAGTTGACCGCTCCGATCAAGCCTTTCCCTTTACCGTTCTGCCAGGTCGGGTCACCGTCTTTCCAATCCTGCTCGTGAGCAGACCACGTCTTCAAGGGAGCTTTCTTGGCATTGCCAGCGATTGTATTATCGAAATCAGCGTACGCGAGTAGCGTTTCCGGTGCGTCGGCTCCGACTTTGAGAAAATACTTTTTCGAACCTGCGAATTGCAGGTAGTGTTTGCGGACATAGTCCAACCGTCCGTGCGCTCGTAGGTCGCGGCCTTGTTTATCAGAGTCAGTGATCTGGAACTTTCCTCGCTTGCCATCGAAGGGAAGAAGCGGTTTCGATGGGGCATTGGCGTCAAGAGCAGCATCTTCTCCCTGGACCATCGAGATTTCGTATGTCCACTCGCCCGCTTCATCGGGAGCGAATAATGCTCGCCACACCGTTCCCGCATCGGCGGACGTGTTGGCCGCATTTCCATCGGCAGCAAAGTAGCCGGGCACGGTGATCTGTTTCCCACCGGCGTGGGTGAAGGTTACCGTCATTCGAATGTCGGTGAACGGATTAGGCGCATCGTCCTTTTCGTGAGCGTACGGGCCGCTCAAATCGAGAACCACCTTGTGCCACATTTTCAGTTCACCGCTTACGCGGACACTTCCATCGCCATCGGATGAGCGTGGGGGTTGTGTCAGGCCGACTTGGCAGCAAACGGTCAACAGTAAAACGGTCGAGAACAGTTGTCGAATCATGCTAGGTCTCAGGGGTAGGAGAATAGACTAGGAGGCAGGGATGGAAGCTTGAAGTGCATCGGCAACCGCATGGGCCACGTCGGTCGTCGAGGCCGTGCCGCCGATATCGGGCGTACGGATAGATCCATCTTTTAAGACACTCGCAACCGCGTTTTCGATTCTCACGCTTGCGTCGATGCAAACGGCATCATCGTATCGATCACCAAGCCAATCGAGCATCATGGCGGCGGACAAAATCGTTGCCATCGGATTGGCGACGTTTTTGCCCGCAAGCTGGGGTGCGGTGCCATGGGAGGGTTGAAACAGAGCATGTTCTTCGCCAATCTCGGCCGATGGTCCCAACCCCAACCCGCCAACCAAACCGGCACCCAAGTCGGACAGAATATCACCGAATTGGTTTTCCATTACCAACACGTCGAAGTCCCAAGGATTTTGCACCATGTAGAGACTCATCGCGTCCACGTACACCGCATCCTTGGCAATTTCGGGATACGACTGGGCCACATCCATGAAGACTTCGCGAAAGAAAGCCATGCTGCGAAACACGTTCGCTTTGTCGACGCAGGTGACCATTTTTTTGCCATCGCTTGGACGTCCACCGCGTCGCTGGGCCAAGCGAAATGCAAAGTCGGCGACGCGAGTCGTTCCGGATCGTGTAATCACCATCGTATCGGTCGCGACTTCGCGTCCCACTTTGGCACCACCACCGAACGAAGCAAACAAACCCTCCAAATTTTCGCGGATGACGACAAAGTCAATGCCTGGGCCAGATTCTTTCAAAACGCATGGAGCACCCGGATACAACTTCACCGGCCGAACGGCGGAGTGTACGTCAAGCGCCCGACGCAATCCTACCATCATCGTCGGCTGGACTTCTGTTCCATCCGGAAAACGAACATCGGGCAAACCAATCGCCGACAACAATACCGCATCCGCATCGATGCAAGCCTTCACCACCGCGTCGGGAAGGGTCACACCAACGTCGCGGTACAATTCTGCACCTGCTCGATAAGGTGTGATCTCAAGCGAAAGTCCTGAAGTTTCCGCTTGAATGCGATCGAGTACGATCCGCGTCGCGGCCATGCACTCCGGGCCGATTCCGTCACCCGGTAACGCTGCGATTCGATAAGTCTTCATCCGTTTATTTCTCCAACAAAGTCAAACAGTGAACGTTCTTCGCTTCGATCCAATCGCTAGCCTGAGCATCAAAGTCCTTGAAGTGAGGTGTCGATCGATGATCGTCGAACGCTGACGCATCGGTATAGGTTTCATACAGTACGAAGACAGTAGGCTCGGACTCGTCGATCAGAACATCGAATTGATGGCATCCCGGTTCTCGATCGACCGAGTCGCGAGCTTGTTGCAAAACACGCTTTCGAAATGAATCAATATGCTCGCTCCTGATGCGAAGGGTGACCGAGACGGCGAAAGTAGGCTGAGGCATGTTGTTCCTTGAATTTTGTCAGCGGCTCTGTCAGTCCATCAGTTGGGACAAGCCTTCAACATATCAGCAACAAGTGACCGGTTCCATTGTATAATTTTGTGTTTTTATTCGGAAACGCCTAATGAATGATTTGGCGGGTGGTCGCCGTCGTATCTTCTAGAATATCAGCGGATCGAAATTCGATTGTCGTTGGCATATTTCTCGGCCAGGATTAGACGATGAACCCATCAAGTTGCCTTTGATTACCATGCTCTTTTCCATGGTCAGCTCTGTCATTGTCGACGGACGCCACCTTGATCGAAGTTGCTGCAACGATTGTTTCGCAAACTGGCGTTCCTACTCGAATCGATTCGATTGGCAACCATCGATGGAGTGATTCGTTCGTGGAAGTAGCCGGTCGTCTACGACGCCAAGATCTTTCTGGCTTTGTCGTCATCGACATCCGTGATAAACGGAATGCCCGTTTCTTCCTCCGTCTCACGATTCGCGGATACGAGGTCGCTTCGATCGATCTGGTTGAGCGAGAACTTGCGAGCGCCGGCCATCAGCTGTTGAAGGCCCGCAGCAAGTTTGTCTGCTAGGGTCCAGATCGCGATTGCACCATACGGAACGTTCTTCATCTCGTCCTTACCCAACCGATCCTGCACTTCATGGTAGCCAGCGAAAATCTCATCCACCGAATGTCCAATTTCTCGGACGGTTGCGGGCAGCTTGTCCCAGGTGCCGTGAACGGTATCGCGGCGGACCAACTCTCCATCCACAATCGCTTCGCGGTCCTCTCCTTTGAGAACACCTTCGACATTGGAGCCTACGAAGCCGGGAATCATTAACGCCCGGCCCATGCAAATCAACTTGGTGAACGGTGCACCGAGGGCCAGTGCTTTGAAGATATGATCTTCACGGGCAAGTCCGCCAGCAAACGCCATGTCAACGACATTCTTTCCCGCATTCGCGAGCATTTCCCCATACTGGTTTGCTTTGGCGTGTAGCAGAACGGATGGCACTCCCCACGTTTCCATCATGTTCCATGGGCTCATTCCGGTCCCGCCTCCTGAACCGTCAATCGTCAACAAATCGAGCTCCGCTTCACTGGCATATTTGATTGCCATCGCTAAGCCTTCCATTCCGTACGATCCAGTCTTTAGTGTTACTCGTTGGTAACCGAGGCTTCGCAAATAGTCGACCGATTGCATGAAGTTCTCGCGTACGGCGGCTTCACTGGTGAGGTCGGTATAACCCAGTCGGCTATGACGAGCAAAGGCACGGATTGCATTGCGATCAAACGCATCTTTGACGTCCGGAAGCGAAGGGTCAGGATCAACCACATACCCTCGGTCCTTTAAGAACATTGCATAGTCATAGCTACTGACTTGAATCTCACCACCGATATTCTTCGCACCCTGGCCCCACTTCAATTCGATCGTGACCTTGTCGCCGTACTTGTCGACAACATACTCGGCAACACCATTTCGCGTGTCTTCGACGTTTAGCTGCACGATGATGGAACCATACCCATCGTAGTAACGCAGGAAAGTATCAATGCGTCGATCCAGCTCCGGTGCTTTGGTGACTCGGCCATTGTTGATCACGCTTTGGCGATCGACTCCGACGACATTTTCGCCAACAACGATAGGGAATCCAACCAACGCTGCACCCGTCGCAAACGATTCCCAGTACTTCGCGGCGATAATCGTCGACCCCAGTGCGCCCGTCATCAACGGCACGCGAGCTTTCGTCTTGACCTTGTTTCCAAATTCCGTTTCGACCGAAACATTTGGGAAGACACAATCGTCGGCTGATGTCGTCAATCCCGGTGGTAAACCTTTGGCACCGTAAACACCACCTTGGATACGCAAGCCGTTGTAATTGACACCGACATGAGTTGTATTAGCGCTGCCGGCGGTGACCAAGCCAAAGTCACGTGGATAAAGCAGTTTGCGTCCAACCATGGACCCAAGCCATGTTTCACATTTACCTTTGCAGTCAGCGCGGCACAATGTGCATAGTCCTGACTCACAGGGGTTGCCTCGGTTCGTCGTCCCTAAAACGTCATTCGATCTAATCCAATCCGCCATCGCAAGACTCGCTCGTCAAAAGGAAAAAGAATGGGCAGCATCGACGTGCTGAACGTTAGCTATTCAGCATAGGAAGAACTCGCCAAGATCGAAAGCGAATCGACATAAGGAAGTGGTGATATCGCATGATTTCCATTACTTTGCGACAAATCACCGCACTGCTGACGGAGGCGATCGCGTCAGGGATGACGTTCTCAGGATCGAAATTTGCTAAACCAATCCTGTTATCTCATCAGGATCAAGTCTCGTACAGTCGCAACACTTCGATGGGAGTTAGCGAGCGACCTAGCTCACTCGATCGCTGGCGGACCGCATCAAGCAATCGGTCGGCTTGTGACGTGTTTAGCTCAATGCCTGATTCGGCAAACGCTTGGTGCAGCGCGGCGCGGCCGGAATGCTTTCCTAACACCGTTACCGAATCCGACTGGCCGACTTCCGACGGAGCGAAGGGCTCATAACTGCGACGATCCTTCTGCATGGCGCGCACATGGATTCCCGATTCATGTCGAAAGACTTGCTTGCCGACAATTGGTTTGTGAGCCGCGATCGGAATGCCGCTGGCGCTAGCGACAAAGTCACACAGCTCAGCGAGTTTCTTGGTTCTTAAACCGATGTTTTCTTTCAAGATGACTTTCAATGCCATCGCGACTTCTTCAAGTGCCGCGTTGCCTGCACGTTCGCCGAGTCCATTGACCGTGACGTCGACGCAATCCGCACCGGCTTGCAGGGCAGCCAAGGCATTGGCGGTGGCCATCCCAAGGTCGTTGTGACCATGAAAACCCAACAGAATATCGGGAACCGCTTCGCGAACTCGGCCGACGACGGCCCAAGTCCTTAGCGGATCCCAAACGCCAACGGTGTCCGCTATACGAACTCGGTTGGCACCATGGATGGCCGCGCTACATGCCAAGTCAACTAGAAAACGGGTGTCGGTTCGTGATGCGTCTTGCAATCCGACGGATACAAAATCAAATCGATTCAGCGCATTGGCGAGCAATTGGCTTAGTTGCCCAAAGACCCACGACCGATCCCGACCGAGTGTCGAAAGCAAGATGCGCGAAACAGGTAATGAGAAATGAACGGAGCGGAGGTTTGCACTTTCAGCAGCCTCAAGGTCCATGGACAAGGCTCGACACCAACCTGTCAATCGGCAATCAAGACCGAGCGAAACGATGCGGCGAATCGATTCGATTTCATCGCGGCCCGCCGCGGGCGTGCCGACTTCGATTTCAGCGATGCCGAGCGAGTTGAGCATCAACGCAATGGTTTCACGTTGCCCATGAGTAAACGCAACGTCCGCACGTTGTTCGCCATCACGAAGCGTGCTGTCGATAAGGTAAAGTTCGTTGTTCATGTTTAGGATTTCCAATCGTTCCGACGGTGCTGGAATCGGCTAGCGTCTAGACTCCAATAAAGGCTGTCAGAGAATGTTGCATCATGCCATTAACAGAGCTTCGGCCGGTTTGTCCTCTTCGAGTGAATCGAGAATTTCGTCGATTTTCTCTTCATCGATTTCGCCATACCACCATCCGTTGGGATAGACGGTTAGCACTGGGCCTTTGTTGCACACCTTGAAACAACTGGTCGTCGAGACCAATGCATCAATCCCGCGATCAAGTATTTCGTTCTCGAGATACTGCGGCAAATCTGATGCGCCTTTCTTGTGACAAACACCCTTCAGCTCACCACTAGCGCGTGCACTACTGCAAACAAGAATGTGATACTGTGGTTTTTCCATTGTTAGTTCCTTGAGTCGGAGTCCAGGCTTCAGCCGCCTTTCAAACACACGTGCAGACGGCGGCCAAAGTCTGCACACCAACCCTTTTAGCCGCACCCCGTCCCTGGCCCGCTGCAGGGTCCGCAACCGACGCCGTCGCTGTCACAGCCCGCCCCCGGTTCCTTGACTCGCAGTGGCATTCGAGGTTTTTGGCCTGCGTAGACCCATTCAAGTGCCTCGTCGATTAGTCCCTCGGCAACCATCACCCGGATACCTGCTTTCGCGAGTGCTGTCTTGGGCGATGGACCCGCGTGTGCCGCAAGCACCGCGCGGCAATCGCTCAATCGTTCGGCAAGTTCAGACCAACGTCGTGATCCACTTCCTGGAAGCGGCGTCGGTCGTGTCTCGGTCATCTCGAACTCGCCATCGTCCGTTCGCTCGAATATCCATAATTGTTCAGACTCCCCAAGATGCTGGTTTACCAACATCCCTTCGAGTGAAGCGACGGCAACACAAGGCCGCTCGTCGGTTGGATTTAGCGGACGGGTGGCCGCTTCGATTAACGCTTCTTGAATCAAATCCGAATTCGCTTCCCCGAGAAGTCCCACCGCGTCGGCTCGACACCTAGCACAATGCGACATTTGCGGTAGCACTTGGCGAATGTCTTTGCGAATTTCCATCATCAACTTCGGATCCGGTGCATCCAAATCCTCAAACGGCGTTCCTTGGACGGGCACGAGTGCCATACAGTTCTGAACATCCACCCCAAGCTCGGCCATCGCTTTGGTGATCTCGGTAATGTGATGATCGTTCACCCCCGGCATCACGATCGTGTTAATTTTTACCGTGATTCCGCATCGTTTCAGGGCAGTGATCGATGCACGTTGGCAATCGAGCAGATACTTCGCACCGTCCTCGCCCCGATAGACTCGGTTTGGCTGAGGACGAATCCAACGATAGATTTTTGCACCAATCTTCGGGTCAACTGCATTGACGGTAACGGTCACATGACTTGTTTTTAGTTCCGCTAATTCCTCGACATAAGGTTCCAAGTTCAAACCGTTCGAGGCGATGCACAGGATGATGTTCGGGTCCGATTCACGAGCCAACCGCAGCGTCTCCATCGTCTCATCCGGGTTGGCGAACGGGTCGCCTGGTCCAGCGATGCCGACGACAGTAATCGGACATTCGACTAATGCTTTGACTTTATTCAAATAGGCAACCGATTGAGCAGGAGAGAGCACTGTGCTGGTGACGCCCGGGCGACTTTCGTTGGCACAGTCGAACTTGCGATTGCAAAAGTTGCAACTAATATTGCACTTCGGAGCGACAGGCAAATGAACCCGTCCGAACTTGTGCTTCGCACTCGGGCTAAAGCAAGGGTGCAATGAGGTGTCAATGGTCATGTCGATTTATTCTCCGAGTTAAAAATAGGTAAATCCAACGTCCGAATCGTGCTGACGCATTTCCAGCAAACCGTTGGCGATCGAATCGAAGCGAGTTTGTGCTCCGTCGTAACCGACGTGCAACACTCGCGCCCCGCCGATGCGATCATGGATCGGAAAACCGACTCGCATCAGTGGCACGTTCAACTCGCGAGCCAGCTTGTATCCTTTGCTGTTGCCGACCAGCAAATCAGGTTCGAGCTGTTTCGCATGTTCTGCGATCTCTTCAAAATCGACCCCTTCGTGAATCTCGCAATCGTCCGCAATCTCCGGTGCAACCGCGCGAATCGATTCGCCCAGTTTCTTGCTCTTGCCGCCTGATGAGCAAAGCACGGGTTTGAGTCCCACCTCGGCCATCATCGCGGTCATGCCGACGACCAAGTCCTCTTCCCCGAACACGACCACTCGTTTGTTGATCACATACTTGTGTGCGTCGATGAACGAATCAATCAACCGCCCACGACGGCCCTGGTATTTCACCGGAACCGGGCGACCGCTAATTTGCGATAGTTTGTCGAACAAGGCATCCGACAGAGCGACGCCCATCGGAACGCCCATGTGAGAACAAGGAACCCCGAATTTTTTCTCAAGCAGCGTTCCGGCACTGGTTGCCTCGTTGGTCGTAAACCCAAACTCCAACGTTGCTTCGGCTTGTCCCATCCGCGCGGCTTGTTGGATTGTTGTTCCGCCAGGCGGCAACTTCTTGTATTCAGACCACGTTCCGCCATCAAGTCGATCCGAATAGTCGGGCAGCAAAATAGGCTGGAGTCCGAAATCGGTAACGACGTCTTTCAACCAGCGCAAATCGGCTGGCGAAAGCATCCCAGGAATCAGGTTCACGACACCTTTGATCGTAGGCCCAGGCTGAGCGAGCACGTCCACGATCGCGCGGATGGCGTCGTGATAACCCGTCGCATGAGTTCCTGTGTAGCTGGGTGTCGCGACGTGCACCAAATGCGGAAGTGCCTCGCCTTGGTGATCCTTGCGGAACTCATGCAGAAACATTTTGACGTCGTCACCGATTGTTTCGGATAGGCATGTTGTCGCAATGCCGATCATCGTCGGGTGGTAGCCTTCAATCACATTCGCTAACCCCAATCGGATGTTCTTGCCACCGCCGAAGATCGCGGTGTGCTCGCCGAAGTTCGACGACGCGATGTCCATCGGTTCGCGAAAGTGGCTAATCATGTAGCGGCGAATGTACGTCGAACAACCTTGCGAACCGTGTAGGAACGGCATCGCTCCTTCGATTCCGCTGAACGCTAAGCAAGCCCCGAGTGGTGTGCAAAGTTTGCAAGCGTTACGAGTCGCTGTGAAGTGCTCAGAAACCGGAAGTGCCGCGATCATGATTCGTCTCCTTGCCTGTGTTGGCGGCTTGTAGCCGACCACACATCTTTGCGGTGGAGTGCCGCTAATTTCCAAACCGGACTGGTCACGGTTCCGTGAACCTCCTTGGCAAAGTTCAACATCCCCTCGAAACCAGCCAGACCGATTTTGCGTTCGTGGTTGTGGTCACAAAATCCGAGCCCGAGTTTGTAAGCGATTGGACGTTCCTTTACGCCACCGATCAGCAAGTCCGCCTTCTTTTCTTCGAGGAACTTTGCCAACTCAAGCGGGTTGGTGTCGTCCAGGATGATCGTCCCTTCATCGCTGAGTTCTTGCAGGCGTGCGTAGTCTTGTTGGTTTCCGGTCTGTGACCCGGCGATCACCGTCTTCATGCCCAGAGTGCGAAGGGAGCGGATCATCGACAAAGCCTTGAACGCTCCTCCTGTGTAAACGGCGGCCCGTTTTCCTTTCAAGTCTTTCTTGTATTTGCGAAGCTGAGGAACGAGTTTCGAGACTTCATCACGGACCAAGTTCTGTGTGTTTCTCATGACCGTTTTGTCATTCAAATATTCGGCGACGTCGTACAACGCCTTGCTCATGTCTTCGATGCCGAAGTAGGAAGCCCGAATGATGGGAATGCCGTATTTCTCTTTCATCATTGTTGCAAGCTGAGTCATCGATCCAGAACACTGCACAACGTTCAATGCCGCACCGTGGCAGCGGCGGATGTCATCGACTCGCCCGTCGCCGGTTATCGTTGCGACCACCTCCACGCCCATTCTTTCGTAATAATCTTTAATGACCCAGGTTTCACCGGCGATGTTGAAGTCGCCAAGAATGTTGATCGACAGAGGACTTATGCCATTCGTGTCGCCTGTTCCGACGAGTTGATTCAATGCGTTGCAGGCCGCCGAATAGCCGTCCTTTTTCGATCCTTTGAATCCTTCGGAATGAACAGGGATCGTTTCGACGCCGGTTTCCGCTGAGATACGGCGACAAATGGCTTCGACGTCATCACCGATCAAACCGACGATACAAGTACTGTAAATGAACGCAGCTTTGGGGCGATAATGTTCGATCAGTTCGACGAGAGCTTGATACAGCTTCTTCTCACCGCCATAGATGACATCCTTCTCCTGCAAGTCGGTTGAGAAACTCATTCGATGCAATTGCGGGCCGCTCGACCATGCACCTCGAATGTCCCAAGTGTACGCTGCACATCCGATCGGACCGTGGATGACATGCAACGCATCGGCAATCGGGTACAATACGACTCGTGATCCACAGAAGACGCAGGCACGTTGGCTGACCGATCCGGCAACGCTCTGCTTTTCGCAGGCGATGTTGAATGGAACAGCACCCTTTTCGTGGATATGCGCCTTACGGCCTTCAAGGATGTCGGTGGTGGTCATGGTTTTATCTTGCATCCGCAATTTTATTCATCACAAGCTACATCGTCAGCTCAAAACTCTCTTCGGGTGCGTCGCGGTCTTGACGATCGAGAAATGCATCGAGAATCTTTTCACACAATCGCATCGCGCCGCGGTATCCCGCCGTGGGGAAATACTGATGCCCAATACGATCGAGGATTGGGAATCCGTGGCGAATCAACGGGATGTCCTCATCGCGGCTGATGTACTTGCCGTAAGTGTTGCCAATCAACAAATCAACCCTCTCTCGCTTGATCAGTTGATGAATGTAGAGCATGTCGGCTTGTGCCCCCTGTTTGACAATCACGTCTTTAACACCGTCGCCCAACACTTCACCGATCCGACGTAAGAACGCTTTGCCGGGTGTCCCCGTAATGATGTACTTGGGTCGCATGTCCAGATCAACAAGGAATTGGGTCAAAGAAACCAGTTGATCCGGATCGCCCCAAAGAGCAACCGTTTTGCCGTAAAAGTACTGCGACATATCTGAAACCAAATCGACCAGCCGACCACGTTCGGCCGTGATTTCCGCTGGCACGTTGCCGCCGTTGTATTTGCGGAGCGTTTGGATAAACATGTCGGTTGCACGCAGACCGATCGGTAACGGCAACGTGTTCTGAGGCACCTGGCATTTGTTTTGAAGTGCTTCGGCGGCGGGGCCAGAACAGATCGGACCGAGTGCGATCGTGCCCGCAGAATCCCCGGTCGCTTCGAGTTGCTCAATCGTCGCTCCGCCTTTGGGATACATGTTGTATTCGGCAGTCAGCGGTGCATCGAGAACACCGGACGTATCGGGAAACGTTATCCCCTTGAGGCTCATCATCTTGACGAGTCGTTTGATTTCGCCCATGTCCGCTGGTTCGACCCAACCAGGAATGATGTTGATTTGATCAGCGATCTTGTCTTCGCTGGTCGAAGTGGAAAAGTAATCGACCATCGCCTTGGTCATGTTGGCAAACCCCGTGGTATGCGATCCCACGTAGCTTGGCGTGTTGCAGTGGATCACACATTTGCCTTCGGGAACGAATCCTTTGGCCACTGCGGCGTCGGCGATTTGCGGGATGTCGTCGCCGATTGTTTCGGACAAGCAAGTCGTATGGACCGCAACCACATCGGGGTCGTAGACCGAAAAGATAGTGTTGAGGGCTTGCAACAAGTTCGCTTGACCTCCGAAGACCGATGAGCCTTCGGTGAACGAACTGGTTGCCGCCATTGCCGGTTCTTTGTAGTGACGGCTTAGCGTACTGCGGTGGTACGAGCAACAGCCTTGTGAGCCGTGACTGTGGGGCAAACAACGGTTGATGCCAAGAGCTGCATACATCGCTCCGATCGGTTGGCAAGTTTTTGCAGGGTTGACCGTAAGAGCTTGACGTTCGACGACGTCGTCAGTGGTATGTCGTAAAAGTGCCATTTTTGTTTGTTCCTATGTTTTATGATTTGAAAGTCTCGATCTACGGCAAGGCGGTAGTGGATCTTGTTAAAGATCCTCCGCGTGAAAGGATCTTTAACAAGATCCACGACACTCGGTGCGGTGAAAGGATCTTTAACAAGATCCACTACACTCGGTGCGTTCACTCCCATGGAGCCTTGATCATGTCCTTCACCTTGCTGTTCACCATGCGATCAATGTCCTGGTAGAACCGCACTGCACCTTGGAACCCGGCATAGGGTCCGCCGTAGTCGTAGCTGTGAAGTTGTTTGCACGGCACGCCGAGTTTTTGAACGGCGTACTTCTCTTTGATGCCAGCACAGAAAATGTCGGGCTGGCACATCTCGATCAACTTCTCCGCTTCGTGGTGGCTGACGTCGTCGATGATCATCGCTTTCTCGCCCATGTCGGCCATCATCCCTTGGTAATTCTCGAAGAAATCTCGTTTCTGGAGTGACTCCAGATCCGCGTTGGTCTTTGGTTCACGGTACAGTTTTTCGTCTCGTTCGACCGTCAACTCCTCGATGTTACGACTATCCGCATCGACCTTGATGTCTGGCAAGACCTTGCGGCCTTCGTAGTCGTCGCGGTGAGCGAACTCGTATCCCGCGGCAATCGTCTTCATGCCGATTTCCTTAAACAATTCTTGATAGGAATGGGCTCGACTACCGCCGACAAACAACATCGCTCGTTTGCCTTCGGTTCGCGGCAGAACCTCCGCTTGGGCTTTGAGTACAGCCGGGTACTCAGCGGTGATAAAGTTCTCGACTCGCTCCGTCAAATCAGCATCATTAAAGAACTCAGCGATCTTGCGCAGACTCTTCGCCGTGGCTTTCGCCCCGATGAAGTTTACCTTGATCCAGGGTGCTCCGTACTTCTTCTCGATCATATCCGCGACATAGTTAATCGAGCGGTGACACATCACACAATTAAGTTCGGCCCAGTGCGATCTTTCGAATTGTTCGACCGTCGAGTTGCCGCTGAAGGTAGACAAGAGCGTGATGCCACACTTTTCAAACATCTCTTCGAGAACGAAGGCGTCGCCGCCAATGTTGTACTCGCCCAACAGGTTGATTTTGAACTTGCCCTTTGGCTCTTTGGTTTGGTTGCCAACCATGTGTTGAAAAACGCCGTTGTTGGCGATGTGATGGCCCGCGGATTGGCTGACCCCTTTGTAACCTTCACATGAAAAGGCGAAGACATTGCAATCCACCAATTCTCGCTTCATTTCGCGGCAAGCCTGGTGGACGTCGTCACCAATCAGTCCGACCGGACAGGTTGCGAAGACAGCAATCGCTTTAGGGTGAAACATGTCATAGGCTTCTTGAATCGCCGCCTTCAGTTTCTTTTCGCCACCGAAGATGATGTTTTCATCCTGCATGTCGGTTGAGAACGAATACGGGATGTAGTTGTCGTGCTCTTCGGTCGGTGGCTTGGTTTGATTCCGTCGAGTCAACCACGAGTAGAAACCACAGCCGATCGGGCCGTGCGTGATATTGATGATGTCACGGGTCGGCCCCATGATGACACCCTTGCACCCGGCGTAGGTACACCCACGCTGGGTGATGATGCCGGGCGACGTTCGCGTGTTGGCGTTGATGACAGGCAGCGTCAGACTACCATCTTGGTTCTTCGTTTTCTCGTTCAAGACGATTTGCTTGTCGCGTTTGCGTTTGACTTTGGCTGGGTATTGCCGCGTCAGTTCGCCTTTGATTTGGTCGGCCGTCAGAGCTTCCACCGCAAACGGTTCGCTCGGCGTGCTAAGGTCAGGTGTATGGATCGGTTTGCTGGACACGATGGTCGCTCCCTAGAGTTTGAAGTGATGAATGTCTTGTTAGCCGTTTTGGCGCTAGCGGGCTGTCGATTTAATCGGTTTGACTCGACTGATTGTTTAACGCCAAGCCATAGGCGACCGCTTATGAAAAAGCTGACGCCTTCGGCTAATCGTTAAACGATTAAATCGACAGCCCGCTAGCCACGGTTCTGGTTTGTTGGTCGTGAGAACCGGGACTAACGCCTAAACGGCTAACGAGAGTGAGACTGCCTTGCTAGGCAACGCCTTCTAACAATCCGAATTCCATAAGCAACTCTTCGAGTTGTTCGACTTGCAATGGCTTTGGAACGACGAACATCTTGTTCGCATCAATATTGGCCGCGAGCGCTCGGTACTCGTCCGCTTGGGGGCAAGTCGAATTCCAATCGATCACCGTCATCTTGCGGATTTCCGCTCGTTGGACATCGTTGTCGCGAGGAACAAAATGGATCATTTGTGTGCCGAGCTTCTTGGCGAACTCTTCGATCATTTCCCTCTCGTTGTCAACATTTCGGCTGTTGCAAATCAAACCACCGAGACGCACGCCACCCGACTCCGCAAACTTCATAATCCCTTTGCAGATGTTGTTAGCCGCGTACATTGCCATCATTTCCCCTGAGCAAACGATGTAGATTTCTTGCGCCTTGCCTTCACGAATCGGCATCGCAAATCCACCACAAACCACGTCGCCAAGGACGTCGTAGAACGAGTAGTCGAGGTTTTCGCTTTCTTCGTACGCACCAAGTTGTTCAAGCATATTGATCGAAGTGATGATGCCACGACCGGCACAACCAACACCCGGTTCTGGGCCACCGGATTCGACGCACAAGCATTTTCCGAAACCTTCACGGCGGATGTCTTCGAGTTCAACGTCCTCGCCTTCTTCGCGAAGCGTATCGAGGACGCTCTTTTGAGATAGCCCGTGAAGTAGTAGTCGGGTGGAGTCCGCTTTTGGATCACACCCGACGACCATTACCTTCTTTCCCATTTCAGCCAGAGCGGCGACCGTGTTTTGAGTCGTCGTTGATTTGCCGATTCCACCTTTGCCATAAATTGCGATCTTACGCATCGTCTTGTTCCCTTTTTGTATCTGGAAATTTCGCGTCGCAAGAGCAACGCGTCTTGCAGAGCATGATCGTGTTGGTCAAGCGAAGGTCGTACCAAAAGTGTTTGGGGATACGCCAATCGATCGTTACGCAAACGCAAGTCATTGCATCAGAGACGTGTTTTTTCAAGGAAACGTCGAGCGCCAGTGCCATGCCAATGAAGTTGGGAATTCTTGGCTTTTCTCGGCGTCAGCTCCGTATGCTACGATGGCAAGCAGAGAGAGAAAGCGACAGGAATGTAGCCTTGCTGCGTGGTGTGAAAACGCTAAGGGCTAGAAACTTGCGATTGATCTTGTTTGCGGAAGACACGGCTCCCAAGACCAGCCCACCAAAGCAAAGTGACATAATTGTCGGCCGAAAGCAGAGAAGCGACAATATTGTTGCTTGGTTGCTAGAAATTGTTTTTGAAGCCACTTAAGCAATCGAGCGGAGGATTTGCCGCAACGTTATGCCTCTGAGTTCCAATCGATCCCCAAATTTTGCACCTTGTACCGAATCATTCTTGAGCTGATCCCTAGCTCTCGAGCCGCGGCGGCCATGTTGCCCTCCGATCGCTTTAGGGCATCACTGATCATGTCGCGTTCGAGCGCACGGACTCGCGTGCTTAACGAAAAACATACCGCTGTGCTGGTGGTCTTATCGTCCGGCATTCGGATCGTGGGTGGAAAATTGTGACTGTGAATCACTCCTTCTCGCGCTAGTAGCACGGCGTGTTCGATGCAGTTTTCAAGTTCGCGAACATTGCCGGGCCAATGGTACATCATCAAAGTATTGATCGCGGGTGTACTGATTCGTTTGATCGGTCGACCCATTTGCTTGGAAAATTTGGCGACGAAGTGATTGGCCAATAGCAGGATATCGTCAGGACGCTTGCGAAGTGGCGGCAAATGAATGGGGAAAACATTGATTCGATAGTACAAATCTTGGCGAAACCGTCCGGCGCGGACCGCTTCCTCTAAGTCCCGATTGGTTGCCGCGACAATCCTGACGTTGGCGTCGCGCGTGACACTACTACCCACGCGTTCATATTGGCGTTCCTGTAATACTCGCAATAGCTTTACTTGGATGATCGGCGAAAATTCACCCACCTCATCGAGGAACAATGTCCCGCCTTCGGCCTCTTCGATGCGACCATTTCGCTTCTGGACAGCTCCCGTGAAGGATCCCTTTTCGTGTCCGAATAGTTCACTTTCAAGCAGGTTTTCGTTGAGCGCCGCGCAGTTCACTTTGATGATTGGTTTCTTTGCTCGGCTGCTGGTGCAGTGAATCGCGGTCGCAACCAATTCTTTCCCCGTTCCCGATTCGCCGCGAATTAATACCGTTGTGTCGCTTGACGAAACCTGTTGAATTTGGGTGTAGAGCTGTCGCATCGGACTCGAGCTGCCAATCATGTTGCCCGGGCGAAACCGCTCACCCAGGGAATCTCGCAGCTCTAGATTTTGCAGTTCCAACATTTCACGCTCGAGCCGACGGGTTCGCCGGCCGTTGACATCGTATGCGATCATGCTAGCGACGATGCCGAGTGTCTCTGCTGCGCCTCGCAACTCATCTTCATCTCGGGACAGAACGTCCGCCGATAGCGTACCGAACGCTTCACCTTCGACAGAAATGGGAACGCAGATGAATGCGTGTGCGTCGAGATGTTGTGGCGTGCGTTGGTGAATCCGATTGCGAAAATTTGGGTCGTCCCCAATGGGACTAACAATTTCAGCTTGACCGGATTGCTGGACTCGGCCGATGACGCCCTCACCTCGTTCATACGCCAATTTTGTGTGGTTTCTCGTGCTTGGCTCCTTGGTGGCTTCGAGTTCGAGACGCAGCCCATCGACGGAAACCATCATCACCGTGACATGTATCATCCCTAAATGTTCTTCGATACAAGCGACGATTTCCAAAAGGGTTTGGTTTTGTCCCGGTCGCTCGGAGAGCAAACGAGCGATTTGGAGCAAGGCTTTGCGTTCGGCTTCGCGTCGATAGCGAAGTTCCGCGCATGATACGGCACTTGCCAAATCATCGTGCATCGGACAATCTTCACCTGCGCAATTTGTAAGCACTTCCATAGCAAGAGTTTCTGAGGAATATTGACAGAGTGTCGCGGACGGTCATTCGCGTCGAATTGAGAAACCCAACAAAACCGAGCAAAATCGCATCGACGGCAGTGAATTCGCAGTTGCCTAGATCTACTTGACCCGCGATACAAATCACTCATAAAGCGTAGGCTCTCATTGTCGTGGCAAGTCGTGTGCCGAGAGGCTGATGTCGGCACTTGATTTGCTTTGAAGCGGTGAAATAGACATGTTGCCACCGTCCCATTCTGACGTCCCATTCTGACACAACCTAGCGATGAGCATCTGATTCGATGACAGCAGTGAAACGATGTTTTGCGGGTGCGATGGTTGCGATTTTCTGTCTACTCGCTCTTGGGTGTGACCTAGCGGAAACGAACCGGTCCGAAGGCAACGAGATCATGGTGCTAGTGGCCGCAAGTACGAACGAGGCGATCAAACAGATCGCGTACCAATTTGAACTGCGAACGGGAGTCGGCGTCGTCATTAGTAGCGGGCCGTCCAATAATCTTGCTCGCCAAATTGTCACGGGGGCTCCGGTGGATGTTTTTGTTTCAGCGAATCAGCAATGGGCCGATGCAATTGTTCAATCCGAGCCTGTCGAAGAGAGCACCAATCTACTGACCAATCGTATCGTGTTGATAGTGCGCAAAGGAAACCCAGCAAACGTCAAACAACCGAGCGATTTGATGGCGAACAACATTCACCGAGTTGCAATCGCCGGGGAAAATGTGCCCGTCGGAATGTACGCGGAACAGGCTTTGCTAAAGCTTGGGATGTACGAACAGCTAACACACGAAAACAAATTCGCACGCGGCAGCGATGCACGAGTGACACTGACTTATGTGCAGCGAGGCGAAGCGGAAGCAGGGATTGTCTATGCAAGCGACGTAATAGGTGCTACCGACGTCGAAGTGGTTTACGAATTTGATCCTCAATCGCACGAAGCCATCGTCTATCCTTTGCTACTGCTAAAACGTGTGGCTATGAATCCATCGGCGAGAGAGTTTTACGAGTATCTAGAATCGGACGATGCCACGAAAGTATTCGAGGCGTACGGGTTTGTTTCGGCGAAATAGGAAACGGCAAGGGTCAATCAAGTCCTCGTCGCACAGATTGCTGGGCGAGTCTTGACAATCAATAACGGATTCTTACGCGTTGATGATGTTGACGCCGATTCGTAATCGGTTCGATCCATCCGTTGGGCGGCCTGAGTGAGAATCAAGAGACTCTACAGTTTCCCAGCCTGTTCGTCGGTAAGGTATCGAGTCGGTAAACCGCGAAGCATTAAGAACAACTTGGCTGTTTCCTCTAGTTCTTCGATTGCATACACGGCTTGATCCAAGTCGGTTGCCCCAATGACGGGGCCGTGGTTAGCCAACAACGCACCTCGCGATGACTTGGCTACCGATGCGACGGCTTCAGCCAATTGCTCATCACCAGGTGGAAAGAATGGAACGAGTGGTAGTTTTCCCACTCGCATTACAAAGTAAGCCGTGATTGGAGGGATGACGTTCTCAGGATCGATGTCTGCCAAACAACTGACAGCAACCGACCATGTCGAATGCAAATGGACGACGGCTTGTTCCTTTGAACGCGCGTTGTAATACGCCAAATGCAAAAACGACTCTTTCGAGGGTCGTTTGCCCGAGAGCAGATTTCCGACCGAGTCCAACCTCGAGATTTCATCGGGATCGAGTCTACCCAAACAGCAATTGGTTGGCGTTACCAAGATGCCATCGGGCAATCGGACGCTGATGTTGCCGGAACTGCCGGCCGTCAAGCCACGCTCATATAGCGATCGGCCATGTTCGGCCATCCGTTCGCGAAGTTCAGTTTCACTCATGGGGATGTCTCCAGTGCATCGAAGAAGAAACTCTTGCCACCAAAATTGCCAGATTTTAAAGCCAACGAAATGGTAGGCTCGCCGATCGAGGTTACCCATGGCACGCCGGGTGCGATCTCGCGTCCAATCCGTACAGCGGGAATCTTCAGCGCAGCGACGACCGTTCCAGAGGTTTCACCGCCAGCGACGATGAGACGCGTGATCCCTTGCTCTCGGAGGCCAACGGAGATCAATGCGAAAATCGCTTCGGTTCTCTCGGCCGCCTCTCGCTCGCCCCACTGCTGGCGAGCCGCATCGACCGCTTGCGAATTCTCAGCCGAACTGATCAAAACCACGGGCGGCTGATCGCCTTGGCGATTCCAATGATTTGAACACCATTTCAGTGCCATGCCAGCGATTGATTCGATGTTGGCGGTATCGGCAACGTTGAGGTGCAAAACCGGATGCGTTTGCTCAAACTCGGCGACCTGTGTGCGAGTCGCATCGGAACAACTGCCCGCCAGTATTACGCAGGGACCCTTGTCGTGATCCGTCGATCGTGTCTCCGTCGGTCCGCCAGAGCAGCGGATTTGGGCGGCGTCGGCCCAGTAGCGAGCGATTGCAGAACCACCCGTTAACAACCGCTCCGAGCTGGCGATATCAGCAACGGCACGCAGATCATCATCCGTGATCGCATCAACAATGATCCGCGATGCATTCGGATTGGCAGATTTGCCGTGAGTCGAGAGCCAACCGACCGAATGAGATGTCTGAGCCTGCAAGACTCGCACGAGGTTACTGTCAGTCATCGGGTTGAGCGGATGGTTACGCATCCCGCTTTCGCTGAGTGGCACGCCGTCGACAAACAAATGACCGCAGTGAACGGTGCGTCCATTCTCAGGAAAGGCCGGACAGAACATCAACCGGTCCACGTCAAGTGCGGTGCCCAATGCGTCAGCAACGGGTCCGATATTGCCTTGCTTGGTTGAATCAAAGGTCGAGCAGTACTTGAAGAAAAATCGATCCCCACCCCATGATTGAAGAAACCGTAGTGCCGACAACGATTCGTCAACCGCTTCCGGCGCGGGAATCGACCGTGACTTCAGCGCCACCACAACGGCATCCGCATCACTCAGGTTCTGGCCGCTAGCCAATTCGGGAACCCCGAAGCACTGAACCACTCGACGCCCGCTACGAACTAGCATCGAACATAAATCGGTCGCTCCGGTGTAATCGTCTGCAATACATCCGAGTCTCTGCGACGTCATCCCGATACCTCGTCGTTCACGATTGCGATCGCGCGTACGGGACACCCATCACCGCCAACGATGTTCAGAGGAACCGCGATGAATTGAAACTCGGATGGTGGTAGTTGATCTAAATTGACCAAGCCTTCTACGATCGTGACTCCACCACGAAACAGTGTTTGATGCACGTCGGTCAATTCGACCTTGTTGTTGACATCCGCAACGGAAGGTGGCTCGACTCCGATCAGCGCCACTTGTTTCTCAACAAGCCAATGTGCCAACTCGATCGAGATTCGTGGTAGCTCGTCACGGTAGGCAGAGGTGCCGAAACGACGATGCCAATCCGTTCGAAAAATCAAACGATCGTCTGGGAAAACGTCGCCGATCGAGTCGATGACATCGGCAACGGAGATCAAGTGGCGCGGGGGGGTATCAGCCAGATTCACCAACCGGGCCGCACCCGAGCAGACCGACAAATCGAGGGCATCGAGCGTTTTACCGTTTGGTAGAAAATGCCGTGGTGCATCGATGTGCGTGCCGCAGTGCGAATAGAGGGACAGCGTCGTCGCATTCCAACCGTCCTTCTCGATCGTTTTGCACGGTTCCACCTGAACGCCAGGCACGGTGCTCGTCAATGGGCGAGTGAGGTCAATCACGCGGCCAAGCCGAGCAGCACCGCTTTCCTGAGTCGTTTGGGCGTTAGCTCCGGTTTTCACATCAAGATCATCGGCGCTATGGCTAATGCCAAAACGGCTAACAACGGGTCGATGACGTTGTGCCGATTCGTAGGCCGCTTCGACCACTAACAGCGTTTTTTGGTATTCATCCGCCGAGGTTTCGCAGGCGACTCGGTTATCGAGAACGTCTAAGAAATGCTCTTGGCATGCCAGCACACAATCGCCTGCAAAGCCATGCCGCGAAGGCGTGTAGGCGTGTTGGTACGCTGGCTTTCCGAGTGGATCAATCGTGATCGTTCCATCGGTTGCCAACGAAATCGTGCCTCCATCGGCCTCGACTTGGAACTGACCAAACGTGTATCTCGGATCGTGACCGGCATCGCTACCACTGAATTCGTTGTAGCGATTTGCATCCCAGATCGCCGTCACTCCCTTTTCCATTTGCAGCGTCAACACGCAAGCATCCTCGCCGACAATGACGTCATTGATGCGGCGGGTTGTTGCGGAACACTCGGTCACTTCGCCAGCCAAAAATCGAAAGGTGTCGATAAAATGCACACCCGTTTCGTGGATCAGCAATCGCGGCATCGTACGGAAATAAGGTTGACGACCTAGATAGGCGTCTGGCCCCCAACCGTCTCCCATCCGTGTTCGCATCGTCATCGTGTGTACTCGGTGACCGATTACCCCTTTAGCGAGCAATCGCTTGATTTCACGATACCAAGGCTGGAAACGAAAGTTTTCGTGAACCATGAATGGGGCATCGGCCGATCGCACCCGATCCAAAATCTTGGTTGCCTCGGCAAAGTCGTTTGCCAAAGGTTTCTGGCAAATGATTGGTAATCGGCGTGGCACGACTTGCTGAATCAATTCGAATCGGTTTGTCGGTCCCGTCGCAACATCAATGAAATCGATGTCGGGCAAAGCGAGAGCTTCGGCGATGTCGGTCACGGATCGCTCGATGCCGTATTTTTTCGCAGCGGCGTTTGCCTTGGTTGCATCCAGATCGCAAACCGCCACGATGTTCGCCCGTTTACACCGTTGCCAAGCATCCAAATGGAAATCGCTAAAGTAGCCTGCCCCGATCAACAACCCGCGCCGGTTCGCTGGTTCTCGCTGGTTTTCGATTGACGGCGAAGGTGATTCAAGCGAAGCATTCATCAAGCAGACTCCTGTAGCGGCACGGTCGGATCGATACGAAACCACATGCCAATCGCGAGCAAGTTTAATACTGCCGCGATGTAGAAAAAGGGAAGTGGAGAACCGGTCCACTCCAGCAGATAAGGAAACGCAAGCGACGTGACGAAGGCGCCAACGTTTCCGGCCATATTCATCATCCCCGAGACCACACCCGCCCGCGATTTCCCAATATCCACGCACGTGCTCCAGGAGGGGGACAGCGTCATGTCGGCACCAAAGATGCACAAACTAAACCACATCGACGACGATAGTGGCGTGGATGCATAGGCGCTGCCGACGATCCCGATTCCCGCCAACGCAAAGCCGGTTGCTGCAGGCAATCGACGTGACAAACGCCATTTGTCTTGAGAGTACAAACGATCGACCCACCAACCGGCCGCCCAATTGCCAAACGCGCCAAACATCATCGGCACCGCGGTAAACAAACTGGCCTGCATCCCAGTCAATCCATAACGCGTCATCAATTGTGGGAAAAACCACGTCAAACCGAAGAAGAAAATAAAGTTAGAAGCGAAGTACTGCAAACACAAAGCACGAACATTGCCCGAGCGAAGGATCGTTTTCAGCAAAGACTCGGCATCGGTCGCTGGCGTCGTCAATGAATCCGATGCCGGATTCGATGCCGGGTCCGATGCCGGATTCGTTACTGGCGAGTCGCTTTGCCGATTGGCCAAAATGTATTCACTCTCCCTCTCACTAAGCCATTTTGCGTCCGCGGGGTCATCGCGAAAGTAAAGCAACCAAGCAACGGACCAAATGAACCCGACAATCATCAAGATTACAAACGTTGGACGCCAACCAAATTGGGCAATCAAACCGGCGACGAGCGGCAACGTTACGGCAGCACCAATCCTTGATCCGGAGAAATTGATCCCCTGGACCAGTCCCCGTTCCTGCATGGGAATCCACGAGTACATCGCCCGTGCCATGCCTGGAAACGCACCTGCCTCGCCCGCGCCGAATAAAAATCGGATGACGAGCATTGACGCCAAGGAACCGGCTGCCGCCGTCAGTCCTGTAAAGACAGACCAAATGGCCACAATGCTTGCCAAAACACGCCGTGGACCAAAGCGATCCGCAAGGGAACCGGCGGGGGTTTGGAACAACGCATAGCCGAGCGAGAAGGCGGCAAAGACCCAGCCCATCTGTTGATCGCTGAGCGACAAATCACGTGTCACGTCCTGTTTGGCTGCCGAGATGCAGACGCGATCAACGTACAGCAATACGGACAACATGAACGTTGCCGCAACCAAAATCGCTCGCGCGGGAATTCGCATCCGGTAGGCCTTGCAAAGGAAGGAAGTGCATTGTTGCAACCGTGACTAATAAATCATCCAGGCTAGAATGTAACAGCGACAAGTCAGCGGTTCCATTGTATAATATCGTTCTTTCATTCGAAACTACCTAATGAACGATGCCAGAGCTGAATCACCTTCGAGCCGATTCGTTGACAATCCAGCAAATTAGTACGTTTTGTCGTGTCTATGAGCATGGTAGCTATGCAGGTGCCGCAGAGGAACTTGGTTTGGCCACGCCGACCATTTGGGAACAGGTAAAAACGCTCGAGAAAATTTATCAAACCAAATTGTTTGCGCGTTCGGGTCGCAGTATCGTTTCCACCCTTAGCGGTGACGCACTTTACGAAATGCTGCGCCCGTTGTTGGCCAATGTCGCATCAACCTTTGACCGTTTAGCAGAACAAGCCGACCAATCCGCGACACACATCCGCTTGGTAACCGGATCGCGGATGATGATGGAAGAGCTCGGTACGCCCCTAGCTCGATTCCAGAAGGAGTACCCAAATGCGACCATGCGTTTACGAACCGCCGACAATGCGACGGCCCAGCGACTCATACTCGACGGGCACGCTGATTTGGCATTGCTAATTGAACCCCCAAAGAATTTGATTGCGGAGGGGATCGATTATCAATCCTTGTACCCGCTTGAGTACTTGGCTGCTTTGCCGCCGCGTCACCGCTTGATTCGTCATTCCCAGTTGACGCTTGAAGACCTTCAAGGCGAGCCGTTGATTGTGGGTAGCTCACAAACGATCGGGCGTCAGCAGTTCGAGCAGGCACATTTTCGTTTGGGGCTCAGCTATCCTCTGCGAATCGTAGCGGAGACCGACAACAGTGCGATCACGATCGCTTGCGTCCGAGCGGGTCTAGGGGTCGGCATCATCGCCAGCCATGCGGCGGGGCATTTAACTCGAGCGGTCAAAACCCGCTCACTGGCGCACCAATTGGGTCAAGTCAACGTGGTCGCTGCTTTCCGCAAAGGACGCCAATTAACCAATGCCCTACAAACGCTCGTGGACCTGATTCGCGGTTGAGCCGTTGGAGTCCAGGCTATCGCCGATGTCGTCGCATGAAACTTCCTTCCGTCGAGCTTGTCTCGGCGGAGAAGACGACGGGTGGCTACCAAGTTGTGACTCCCTGCCTATACAGCATTCAAGCCGATACGACCTCAATTGAACTCGCTAGCGTTTTGGTGTGCCCTTTTCAGAAAAAATCCCTGGTTACCGCTCTTTTCACCACGAGGTCATTTTTGTTAATCAGTGACTTCTTACAAGAAGATCCTTCTTTCCTAGACTGGAAAAGACAAATGCTCTCAACGTCACGTCACCCTTCGTGGTTACCAAAATTTGTTTTCTCCTCCTTACTCGCTGTTGCGGTTTGCGGAGCGTGCTTCAGCGACTCCGTGGATGCGGGACCACCCGATCTGCTTCGTATGTTCCGGTCGACACCGAGTGTTGAAGCGGACGTAGACGCGGATTACGAACTGACGCTAGAAGATGGGCCGTGGTTGATCTTGGCTTCGACTTGTGTGGGTGAGGGAGCTCGGGATCGCGCCCATCGATTGGCCTTAGAAATTCGCAGTGAACTGGGATTACCCGCATTTATTTACCGCGAAAAATTCGATTTTACGGGTACGGTCGACACGGACCGCCGATCACGCCACCAACGGTATGCGAACCCTTATCAGTACGAGGCCTACGCGGTACTCGTCGGTGAATACGATCGTGTCGAGAATGAGAGTATTGATCATGATTTGCAAATTCTAAAAACGGCAAAATTGCCGGTCTTTCAAGACAAAGAAGAAATAGCAAAGGAGACCAGTGGTATCAATCCGGTGACCAGTGTGAAAGCGATGAGCCGCAAACTATTGTCCATTCGCCGTGACAAAACGCTCGGACCGATGGCTAATGCGTTCGTGACGCGAAACCCAATGCTGCCGGAAGAGTACTTCAATGCACCTCAGGTGGATTCATTTGTTCGTCAGCTGAATGAAGGCAAGGAATACAACTTGTTGACCTGTCCAGGAAAATACACGGTTGTCGTTGCTACCTTTGAAGGTTTGGGAACGATTGTCGATGGTCACAAAGAGAAAGAATTTGAGCCCAGCGGGAAACGCTTGGACAAGTTCGCTGCCGACGCAGACAAAATGGTGAAAAAACTACGAAGCGACGGAGTCGAAGCGTACCAATTTCATGATCGCACGCGATCGTTGGTGACCGTAGGTAGTTTCGACGTGCTAGGACGCGAACTGCCCGACAAGCGTTTCGAATACGCCCGCGATGTGCGCCAAACGATTGAAAAATATCGTGCGTTCAATGAGCGTTACGCTCGACCGATGGGCCAAAAAGGGATTGCAGCAAACCATGCAGCTATGATCCCGTTCGACATCAATCCATCGCCGATTGCTGTTCCCAAAACAAGCAAGCGAAGCCTTTATAACGGTGCGTTCGGAATGCGCTAGCCCGGATGATTCATCCGGGCTAGGGACGAAAGCCTTCGGCCAGACACTTCCTAATCGAGCTTCACATCCATGCAAACCGAATCCTACCGACCTTGGATGAAATGGGTGCTGATTGCCGCAGCGAGCTACAATTTGTGTTGGGGCGGTTGGGTGGTATTGTTTCCCGATCAGCTGTTCGAATTAACTGGCATCGCCACACCTTTGTATCCAGGCATTTGGCAATGCGTTGGGATGATCGTTGGTGTTTACGGAATCGGCTATGGGATTGCGGCGTTCGACCCACTAAGGCATTGGCCCATCGTTTTGGTTGGTTTTTTGGGCAAGCTTTTTGGCCCGATTGGGATGCTTTGGAACGTGCTGATGATCGATCCGTCCACCCCAGGCCGGTTGCCGGGCGAATGGTTGTGGCTCAGCTTGAGCAACGATTTGATCTGGATCATTCCATTTGCTGGCATCTTGCTGGCCGCAATGCGTAACGACAGTGCACCGATGGAGGATAGCGTGCCGATGACGATTGCCGAAGCCAACCAAGCGTTTTTATCTCAGCATGGCAAGACGCTAAGCGAACTGAATCGTGACCGACCAGCGCTATTGGTATTTTTGCGTCACAGCGGGTGTACGTTTTGCCGCGAAGCGTTGGCCGACATTGAGGTTCGTCGAGACAAGATTGAGCAATCTGCCAATATCGTGCTCGTCCACATGGGCGCCGAAAACGCAGAAACGCATAAGTATTTCACCAGCTACTCGCTTGGTGATGTCGACCGCATCAGTGACCCGACTCGCAAGCTCTATCGCAGTTATCACTTACGCCGCGGCGCGGTGCGAGAATTGTTGGGGCCCTCGGTCTGGTGGCGAGGTTTTTGGGTTGCGATTGTCAACCGTCATGGGGTGGGCAAACTCGGTGGTGATGGCTTCCAGATGCCTGGAGCGTTCGTGATTTTTGGAGACAAGATCGTCAAATCATTCCGGCACCAAACCGCTGCCGAGCGACCCGATTACTGTGAATTGGTCAGGTAGTGGATCTTGTTAAAGATCCTGGCACATGTGGATCTCTAACAAAATCCACGACACAACGCTGGTTCTTATCCATGACAGGCGACTAAAGTTCAATCACTTGCCCGCTTTTTGCACTCTGGTAGATCGCTTCGATCACTTCGATACTGCGTCGGCCCTCATGGCCATCGATTGCGGGAGCGCGTTTTTCATCGATCGCGGCGACAAACTCTTCGAACAACATTGTGTGACCGTGGTGCCCGATGGCCGACGGATCCGCCGCACCACCACCGGTCTCCGTTTTACCGATCATTGTGTCTCGGATGTGTTGATCGTTTTCGTGCTCGTGAGCGAATTGCCACATTTTGATATCTTCTTCTTCGATGATCGCGGTCCCGAGACTACCGCTGATTTCAATCCGTTTGAGCGTCCCTGGAAAAGCGGTTGTCGTCGCTTCAATCACCCCGAGCGCACCGTTGGCGAACCGCAGCGTTGCGACGGCGATATCCTCAACCTCGATTCGCTCGTGCGTCGCGGTCGTTGTCATCGCGCTGATTTCCTTGACATCGCCCATCAACCATAGCAAAAGATCGACGCTATGGACCGCTTGGTTCATCAGCGCCCCGCCGCCATCGAGAGCCCAAGTGCCACGCCAAGCCCCGCTGTCATAATACTCTTGGGTGCGGAACCATTTCACGTAGGCGTCACCCATGGTGATCGTTCCGAAGCGCCCTTCATCGACCGCTTTTTTGACGATTTGACTCGATTTGTGGAAACGGCTTTGAAAGGTGACCGCTAGCCGTACGTCCGATTTTTCGCAGGCCTGGATAATCTTGTCGCAGCGTTCGGTGGTGATTTCCAGCGGTTTTTCGACGAAGACATGCTTACCCGCTTGTGCCGCCTCAACGGCCGGGTCCATATGAACGCCGCTGGGGGTGCAGATTGAAACCGCATCAATCGCTGGATCGGCCAGCATCTCGGCCAGGGTATTGTAGGCTTTGCACCCGTTCTTTTCAGCAAAGTTCTTTGCCAAATCAGGACTACGATCGACACCGCCGATCAATTCGGCCCCGTTCGCGTCGGCGATCGCCTTTGCGTGAAATCCAGCAATCATTCCGCAACCAACCACGCCAATTCCAATCGCCATTTTCTCTTTCTCCGCTCATTGCGTATTTGTCAAACCGGTGTATCCAAGTTTGACTCTTTACGATACTTTTTTTAGATGCCTTTGGGAAGTGTTCTAACTTGACAACCCCCGACCACGTTATCGGTAACGTTTTGGCTGATGCTGTCACGACCACTCGTACCGCCGCTGGCGGACTCGCTGATCTGGCTCGTTTACTTGACGAGACCTGCGGGATTTCTGCGCAAATAAGTCCGCATCTCACGAAAAAAAGGACGAAACGTACCAAACCGTTGGTATTCGATAATGTTTGGGGACCGCTGCGCGGACTGCTTGCTGCAACGCTTGCTCGGCACGTTTCAAATTTGCTGGTGATTGTCCCACAGGCCGCCGACGCGGATATCGTCGCGGGTGACGCGATCGAGTTCGGACTGCAAAACTCGATCTCCTTGCCGCTTTCTTCGGGGGGATCCTCCTCGGGACGTCACCATCACCGTGACGCCGAGTTTGCCGAGCGACTTCAAGTACTGCAGCGTTTGGAAGCTCGCAAGCTTCGTAGCGAGAATGCTCTCTCAAACGAGATCGGCGATGGTGGATTAGACAATGGGCCACTCTTGGTCACCGCCTTCGTGGGCGGAGCGATGCAGCGAGTGCCGTCACGTAACCGGCTCGACCAAGCGACTCGCATCTTTCAAGTCGGCGAGCAGATCGAACCTGAATCGATTCGCCGTTGGTTAGCCGAAGCGGGTTTCGCCGCGACGACGGCCGTCCAATTTCCGGGCGAGTTTGCTTCGCGCGGTGGTATTTTGGACATCTATTCCGCCGATCAAGCCAACCCCCTGAGAATCGAATGGTTTGGTGATGAGATCGAATCGATTCGACGTTTCGATCTCGCGAGCCAACGCAGTGTCGAATCGGTCTCGGAAGTCGAGTTGACGGCGATTGGCGGTGAAGATGCCGAAGCCATCGTTGGCAACCAAACCGAAGCGTTCGGAAGTCTCTGTGAATACTTGCCTGCCGACACGCTGGTCGTCTTCGTCGATCCTCAAGACTGTGAAGCGTCCGCCGCGGCGATCCATCGGCGCAGCGGTGATGATCCGCGGTTCATGAACTACCGTGAGCTAGGCGAGTCGTTTTCCGCCTTCCCAATCGTCCACGCCAGTTCGCTAAGCGAATCGACTGGCCGCAAAGTTATCCGAATCGAAGCGGTCACCGCCGACAACTTTGCCGTTCATCTCGATGAGACTTGCACGCGAATCGATACCGTCGCCGACAACCACCAAATCATTTTGGTTGGCGATACCGCGGCGGACAGTGAACGGTTGTCAGAACTACTTCGTGACACCAAAGCGGCTCGCCAAGGCCGGCTACATTTAACGGTCGCAGAATTAAGCGGTGGCTTCCGACTGAGCTCTTCCAAGGTCTTGGTGTTAACGGGCGCAGAACTGTTTCATCGCAGTCCCGTTCGTCGTGGACGCACGCGGGCACGCGGGAAACCAATTGACAGTTTTCTGCAACTTGAAGCTGGCGACCTTGTCGTCCACCTGTCGCATGGCATCGGACTCTACCGTGGGCTGCAAAGCATTGAAAAAAACGGCCAGCATTTAGAACACTTGACGATCGAGTTCGACGGAGGAACAAAGATCTATGTCCCCGCGTCCCGAATCGGCTTGATTCAACGCTACGTTGGTGGCACAAAAACAACGCCGCGATTGGCAAAGATCGGTGGTCAATCGTGGGCGAAACAACGCAAAGCAGCCGAGTCGGCTGTTACCGATATGGCGTCGGAGTTACTCGAGATGCAGGCGGAACGGACATCCCGGCAAGGCATCGCATTCGATCCGGACAATGCTTGGCAGCGGCAATTCGACGCCAGTTTTCCCTATCTCGAAACGCCCGATCAACTAACGGCGATCGAGGCCAGCAAGATCGATATGGAATTGCCCAAACCGATGGATCGACTGATCTGCGGTGATGTCGGTTTTGGCAAGACCGAGGTCGCGATGCGTGCCGCTTTCAAGGCCGTTACGAGTGGCCATCAAGTCGCCGTGCTCGTGCCCACCACGGTCCTGGCCGAACAGCACTACCATAGTTTTTGCACCCGAATGGCCGAGTTTCCTGTTGAAATTGCCAAACTAAGCCGCTTCTGCTCCGCGGCCCAGCAGCGGCAAACCGTCAAGGATATCGGCCGCGGCAAAGTTGACATCGTCGTTGGGACCCATCGTTTGGCTAGTCACGATGTGAAGTTTTCAAATCTGGGGTTGGTCGTTGTCGACGAGGAACAGCGGTTTGGGGTCGCCGTCAAAGAACGACTGAAAACGCTGCACAGTACCGTCGATGTGATGACGCTGTCAGCGACCCCGATTCCCCGGACGCTTCACATGGCGTTGGTCGGCGTTCGTGACATCAGCAACTTGGAAACACCGCCGTCGGAACGCATGGCAGTGGAGACCAACGTCACTCGCTGGGATGACCAAACGATTCGTAGCGCCATCGTGCGTGAGTTGAATCGCGGCGGGCAAATCTATTTTGTCCATAATCGAATCGGTGATATGCACACCATCGCCGACAAGATTCGTCGTATCGTTCCCGAGGTTCGCATTGGCATCGGGCATGGCCAGATGGGCGAAGGGGAATTGGAGCAGGTGATGGTTGACTTTATCGAGCATAAGTTCGACTTGTTACTGGCGACCACGATCATCGAAAGTGGCTTGGACATCCCCAATGCCAACACGATCTTTATCGACGATGCGGATCGATATGGGCTCAGTGATTTACACCAACTCCGTGGGCGTGTTGGTCGCTACAAGCATCAAGCGTATTGCTACATGATGGTTGCTCAGCACAAGCATTTGTCGCCCGAGGCGTCGAAGCGGCTCCGGGCAATCGAAGAGTTCAGCCACATGGGGGCTGGTTTTGCGATTTCAATGCGAGACTTGGAAATCCGCGGTGCGGGGAATTTGCTCGGCAGCCAACAAAGCGGTCATATCGCAGCCGTCGGATACGAAATGTATTGTCAACTTCTCGAAGACGCTGTCAGACAGCTGCAGAAATTGCCACCGAAATTGTCGGCCGATGTCGATATCGACTTGCCGGTCGAAGCGTATTTGCCAGACGACTATGTTCCCGATTTACGACACAAAATCGACTTGTACCGCCGCATTGCCAAGATCAATGAAGCGAGCGAGATCAAAGCAGTACGTATGGAACTGAAGGACCGCTTCGGTAAGTTGCCGGCCCCCGCCAAACGGATTCTCGAGTTTGCCGAGCTGAGACTGGATGCGGCAGCCTGGCAGATTGCTGCGATCACCAGTGATGCCCGATTCATTGTGTTGCATTACACCGATCGCCACCGCATCAATCAATTGGTGCGTCACACGACGATCCCGATCCGGATCGTCGACAATCGGAAGGCGTACATTCCGACCAAGGATTACGATATGAACGTTGATACAGCCGGAACCAGTTGGCTGCAATTGGCCCGAGCGGCACTGCATTTGGGGTAGAAAATCCGGCTGATTTTCCACGAGGTATGGATGACCAGGATTCGCCGAGAGTGGAGGGAGTTTCGAGAGGCATGAATCGGCCAAAGCCTGGACTCCAACATTTAAGTCCACGACATTCGAGACAAGCAAACGAAATGCTTTTTTAAATCGCCGACCAACGGAAAGACTCGCCCTACCCGTTTTGCGAATATGCCTCTCCATGCAACCATCCCCATTGCATGAATTTGCGAAATACGGGGCTGCACTCGGCGTCATCGTTTCCATGTTCGCTTACGCGTTCTTGATGATCGTAAGGACATAGCCACTACCAACTCTCCTGAAATCAACAAGTATCACGTCGAAGGTCAGAGAGAGTTGGTTCGAAAGGGGACCGCTAATCTTCGCTAAAGAACGCCTACAAATGGGTTGGGAAAAGAACAAATCGCAAGGGAACAAGCGGTTGGGTTGCACCGCGATTTGAAATTCATTTTTTAGGAATCGACTGGATTTCGAGTTTTCCGTTAAGCATCTTCAATGCTGATGGGCGTGATGGGATGCATCTTCTTGGTGTATGGGCTCGGCCGGGGGGCGAAATGCGTCACTCCCAATCGCAATGGGATTTGGACTGGTTGCCTTTGCGCTGCTGTACGCCATCCGAATGCGGGTATGGCTGCGGAGCGTTGGGGACGTCGCTTAAAGGCTCATTTTTCCCACCTACTCTTTCTCGGCGTGACAGCAGACTGGCGGCGACGATGGCTATCGCGGTCGTTGCCGGAGCACGCATCCGCATGTTGCTCCAGTACACCGCATGGACGCCAGACAACGTAAACACTAGCGCTGCCATCGGTAGCCACGGCGATCGTAGTAGCTGTCTTCTTAGTCGATAGCCGCCGATGAGTACGGCAACGAGTAAGGCCGTGTAGTAAATCGTAACGAAGATAATGGGAACCCACGAACGGTCGGCGGTGTGATGCGGCATCGGGCTCCATAGCCGCGCCACTCGTACCACAGAGGACCAAGCGAACATCGCTGGTTGAGTTTGAATCGTCTGTTTGGCCGCTTCGTAGGCAACCCGGTCTTGTTCGACCTCGCCCAAGTCTCCGGCGGGAGCGTAAGCTTTGAAGAAGGCTTCAGCGTCCCAAGTGGTCCCGAACGATCCATGACGCAAGTAATCGTAGAAGGACGGATTGTTGGCCAACAGTAACGTGTAACCGCCATGTGTGGTCGCCCAAATCGGATGCCCGAGAACTCGAACGTTTCGGGACGTCCATAAGCCGACGGCTAATATCAGTACCGTTGCGGTGGACAGGCAGAGCAGACCTCTTTTCAAACGACTTGCTTCGATTCCGACCAAGATCATGGGGAGTAAGAGCACCGCCCAAACCAGGAAGGTGGGTCGGCAAAGGTAGGCAAGAGACAACAGCAGGCCAAAAACAACAGCCTTTGCAACGGTCGGGCAGCGTGTAAAATGGCAAGCCCAAAACCAAATCACGCCGCTGGCGATCGCTGCGGCAATCGTTTCGGTCATTACAAGCGTCGATTGCTGCAAAAGGATGGGGTCGACGATTACCAGAATCGATGCCACGATAGAGGGCCAGCCGATTTTGCCTCCATCGATCAGCTTTTGACTGGTTCGTAAAGTGAACCATACCGTCGCAATCGCCAACACCAGATGAAAGAGGGCGACGGCGGCATGGTTTAACGTTCCATCGGTTACCAATAACGAGAGCAAAAAAGGATAGAGCGGAGGACGAAATGCGGTTGGATTGACCGAATCGGGGTCATCCGCAACCATCAGACCAAACGTTTGCTGAGCCTGGATCGTTTCAGCGATTTTCGCATAAGCATCGGGATCTTGTTCGAAATGGTCGAACTGAGCCCAAAGCACAAGGCCGCGAACCATCACGGTGGCGAACAAGACGGCGATGACGATCCATTTTGGATCTCGCCAGCGACGATGATTCCCAGCATTCCCATCCATCCCATCGATTCCCAACGGTCACACCATTTCCAAACACGTTTTACCCAAGTCCGACTTACGCAGTCGCATCGAGACGCTTAGATTAACGTTGGCAGAAAAGCTCGTCCACTATCGGATCGTTTTGATGGTTCTGGGGCTTCTTGTGTTCTTTGGGGCGTGGCCAATCGCTTCACAATTGACGTTTGATCGGACGATCGCGACGATGTTTCCGTCCGACGATCCCACACTGCTCGATTATCAGTCGCTGCAAGATGCGTTTGGCGGTAACGTTGTGGTCATGATCGTCTACCATGACGATGACTTGATGTCAGATGCTGGGTTATCGCGTAGTAAGGCTCTGTCGGCAGCGATTGGTGAAGTCGAAGGTGTCGATGGAGTCTTATCGCCATCGGTTTTGAACGACTTAGTCGCTATGATGCGTCCCGTACGTTTTTTTACCGATCGCTCGAGTGAACCAGCGTTGGCTCGCCGAGGGGATAGGGTTGCTCGAGGTATCGATCTCGTCTTCTCTGGGTACACTCATTCGCTCGACCACGATTTTGCTGCAGTCGTCGCATTGCTCAAGCCGGAACACCCGCCTGAAACGATTGAACAATTGCGAGAGATCGCAAGCGGGCTTCGTGACCGTTTTGACGGAAAAGTGGGCCAGGGCTATTTGGTGGGTGAGCCAGTTTTGATCAATGATGCGTTCGATTTGGTCGAACGGGATGGCCGTCGTTTGGCGACGATCACGTTGGGGTTACTTAGCATCGTGGTACTGATCAGTCTGTTGGATTTCCGTTTCGTTCTACTGACGGTCGGAATCGTTGGATGGTCGGTCGTGGTGGCCGAAGCGATCTCCGTGATGGTAGGCATTCATCGTTCGTTGGTGTCGACGATCATGACGGCCATTGTGACCGTGGTCGCGGTCGCCGCAATTCTGCATTTAGGAGTCCGGTATCAAAACCATCGGCGAACCGGTTTGTCCAAAATTGAAGCCTGCAATCGTTCGTTGTCCACGTTGATCGTACCGATCTTTTGGACTTGCATGACGGACGCAGCCGGTTTCGCGGCACTGGGGTGGTCACGCATTTTGCCCGTGCGTCAGTTCGGAGCGATGATTGCGATCGCATCAATCGCCGTGTTTGCAGCCGTATTGCTCTTCGCAGCTTTTGTCATGATGTTGCCCGAGCTGCGGATTGCGGAGCCCTTACAGCGAATTCAAAACCGAGTAACGGTGCGCGTAAGTCGAGGGTGTACGGTGCTAGCGAGAGGTTTTGTTTCCTACCGCAAAACCGCAACGTTGGCCGCAATCGGGTTGATGATGGTGTCGGTCTATGGAACTTGGCAAGCGCGGGCGGAAACCAGTTTTTTGAATAACTTTCGTGCTGACAGTCCGATCGTTGAAGCGTACAACCAAGTCGAAACGAATTTGGGCGGGGCAGGCATTTGGGATGTGGTTTTGCCCGCGCCACGCAAATTGTCAAATGAATACATTCGGCAAGTGATCGAGCTGGAGAAAAAACTCCGCGCGGTCGAGGTCGATGGAACGAAGTTGACCAAGGTGCTCAGTTTGGCGGATGCCGACTACGTTGCATCGCTAGCACCACTGCTGCGGTTCACGCCCTCTGCGGAACGCCTGTCAGCGATGAAAGAGACGATACCCGTGTTCTTCGAAGCACTGTTGACGACCGATCCAAATCTACCAAGACAGATGCGAATCATGCTGCGAAGTCAAGAACAACTACCTGCTGAGGTCAAATCGGCGTTGATTGCACAGGTACAAATGGCCGCGGCGGAGCATGTTCGGTCCGATGAGTGGAAAGCAGTCTTCGGCGAGTCCGATCGAGTGGATGCTCCGAAAGTAACCGGCTATTATGTGATCATGTCGCAATTGGTAGGACAATTGATAGGGGACCAATGGCGATGCTTGGCAGCGGCGGGGGGGTTGGTTTGGCTATTGTTGTGGTTGGCGACCGGTTCGCTTCGATTGTCGATCGCAGCACTGCTGCCCAATCTATTGCCTGCTTTTATTGTCTTGGCCGCGGCGGGGTTTCTCGATGGTAAGATCAACATGGGGGCAACCATGATTGCTGCGGTTTCGATTGGGCTGACGATTGACGGGTCTGTCCATTTGTTGGCGAATTACCGGCGTTTGCGGCACCGCGGGCACCGAGTCGATCTCGCGGTCAGCCATGCGGCAGGGAATGTTGGTATCCCTGTGATTCTCGCAACCATCGCGTTGGTTGTCGGGTTTAGTATCTTGTCATCAAGCGAATTTGTACCTACCGCAACCTTCGGTATACTGATTGCTGCAACTTTATGTATCGGGACGGTGGTGAATTTGACGCTGCTGCCTGCCTGCGTGGCGTTGATGATGCGTTCGGATGAAACGCTGTCGTCTAGGCTTTAGCCGACGTCACGCGGTTCACGGATGTCGCCGAAAGACTATACTCCAATAAATGCTTATCCAATAAATGCTTACGGGATAATTTCTATGCGTACGATTGTTTTCTGCCTACTGATTCTACAAATATCGTTCGCATCGGCAGAGCGTCCGTTGTCGGCGAAGCCCGAGCTGTCTTGGCAGCTCCGTCAGCGTGCTGACTTGGAGTATTTGGCGAGTGAGGAACTTCGCGGACGGGGGGTCCAGGACGAATCGATCGACTTGGCGGCGGAGTTCATTGCCAACCGGTTCACTGAAATTGGACTCAATACAGCCTTGTTTGACGGCCAGCCGTTTCAAACGCTCGAGGTGCCGATCGGTGCGCGAGCTGGCGCGGTCGAGGAAAACTTTGTGCGTTTGCAAATCGACTCGCCGAACATAACCAACTTGGACATCACCGAAAGTCTCAATTCAGGCATGAACCCGTTGGCGATTGGTTCCAGTAAAGGAAAGGCGAGTGGCGAATTGGCTTTTGTCGGTTATGGAATCACCGCCCCGAATTTGAATTACGATGACTACGCGAATCTGAACGTCCGTGGAAAAGTGGTCATTGTCTTGCGAAAAGAGCCGGGGGCGAACGACCCCGAGAGCTGTTTTGATGGAGTCAACTCGACCGATCACGCCTTTTTTCAAACGAAGATCAAGAACGCAATCCGTCATGGGGCAGTGGCTGTTTTATTGGTCAACGATCCCGATAGTATCGCCAAAAATGTGCTGGCTGCTGAGGATCAACTGCAACGAGAATCCGCTCGAGTTGAGCAGCTGAAACAACAGCTCGCCGATTTGCCAAAGGGTGCGGTGAACCTGCATGAACACCTGCTCAAACGGATCGAACAAGCCACGGCGATTCGTGAAGGACGACTCCATGAACGACGCATTAGCGAACGCGGTGTTCTAGCGGTTGGCGAAGCAGGAGGTAGCACGGTTACCGTAGCGATCGAACGCGATGATGACAGCAAACAAACACAGGACAGCAAACGAACACAGGACAGCAAACAAACAAAGTCGATCCCCGTGATCTCGATCGCTCGTGATACGGTCGATCGACTCTTGACTCAAACGATGAACATGACGGTAGCGGAAATCGAGGCCAAAATCGATGACAAAATTGGCGATAACTATCCACCGCAGAGTTCTCTGCTCGATGGCGTCCACGTTGACATTAGCGTCGAATTGAAAGCGGCCAATTCGCGAACGTCAAACGTGATCGCTGAATTACCCGGTCGTGGATTGCTAGCAAACGAAACGATTGTTTTAGGGGCACACTACGACCATGTTGGGATGGGGGGGTATGCATCGTTGGCTCCGGGGACGGTGGCGGTTCACAACGGGGCGGACGACAATGCCAGTGGCACGGTGGCGATGATGGCGGCGGCGAAGTTGGTAACGGAGCAACTTCGCGAGGTCGAATCGCATCGACGAGTGGTATTTATTGCATTTACAGCCGAGGAGCGGGGACTTTTGGGGAGCAAGCATTATGTTCGCTATCCAAGATTTTCGCTGGAATCGACGATTGCAATGATCAATTTGGATATGGTGGGGCGACTTCGTGATAACGAATTGACCGTTTACGGCACGGGTAGTGGTTCGGATTTGGAATCGATGGTGGATCAAACGAACGAACGGTATCGGTTTCAGCTCAACAAAGTCGCGACAGGCTATGGTCCGAGCGATCATCAATCCTTTTACGAAGCGGGAATCCCTGTTTTGTTCTTCTTTACAGGTCTTCACAATGATTACCATCGCCCAAGTGATGATTTTTCGAAAATCGATTACGGCGGCTTAACCCGAATAACCGATATGGTTTGTGATGTCGCTTGTCAATTGGCAATGCAATCGGAACGTCCGACTTATGCGGAAACAGAAAAACGCGTTACCATTCGCCGCCAATTGACGGTGTTTATGGGCGTGCAGCTTATCGAACAGGACGATCATGTGGTCATCGCTGCCGTTTCGCCGGATGGGCCTGCCGAAGAGGCTGGTTTGCGTGCTGGCGATCGCTTCGATCGACTGGGCAAACAAGTGATGAAGACGCAAACGGATTTGATGGACGCTCTGCGCCGATACAATCCTGGCGATGATGTAAAGGTCCGAGTGACGCGGCAAACCGAACGGATCGAAGCGACGGTTCGGTTGGAAGCAAAATAATTGAAAAAAATGGTCGACGGTTCGCAAGAATGGTCAAATTAGTCTTTACGGCTAATCGAACTGGTGACACAATTCGAAACGAACAGTTCCAAAAGAGGATTCAGGGTTGAATTCGTGGAACACTTGACATTCGTTTACTCGAGCGTCAAGCGAACATTAGCGCACCTACAACGCAAGGAGAGCGGACGTGCGATTTATCTGCAAAACGGCCATGTTAGTGGCCATCATGAGCATGACGAGCGTGGTCCCCGGAAAAGCTTCGGCTCAGGAGGCATCACCTTCGGCCGGTCATCGCGTGGCGGTTGTCGATGTAGCTTACATCTTCAAGAATCACCCCGGCATTAAAGCTCAGGTTCAATCGGTCGAAGGCGACCTAAAGACTTACGACGGTCAACTACAAGGCAAACGCGAAGAGTTGAAGCAAGCCGCCGAAATGCTGAAGACATTCAAAGTCGGTTCACCTGAATACACTTCGCAGGAAGAGAAGGTTGCTTCGATGGAATCGAAGCTACGTCTCGACATGGCTCGCAAACGTAAAGAGCTAGCCGACGCCGAAGCTCGGATCTATTACGAAAACTATCAACGCATCGCAGCTGGTGTGAAGTTTTTGGCTCAGCACTACAAGATCAACATGGTCCTTCGTTACAACAGCGAAGAGATGGACTTGGAGAAGGGCGAATCGGTTATCCGTGGCGTGATGAAGAACATCGTTTACCATGACGATGCACTCGACATGACCAAGGGCGTGATGCAGTACCTCGACCAATCGATGGCCAAGGAGCAAACAGCCGCGCGTCCAACCGCTGGCCAAACCCGCTAGAGTAGCCGAGTCTCACCGAGACTCGATGGAAGGACTCAGTAGCGGACAAGCGTCAAGCGTTTCGTTCTCGCTGGAAAACGAAAGTCTTGACGATTTCCGCTACGAAATCCGTCTCGGAGAGACGGATCTACTTAACGAACGTTCCAAACACAATCATCACATGGATGTGGTGGTTTTATCGGAAGGGAGACCGAGCGTGACCCCTTCACGCAACGAACACACCATCGCGGTATCGTGCGAAGTCCGTGGCCAAGGCTATTGGAGTGGACGCGACGTCTGCGTTATGATGAATCCAGCCCCGGCTGGAACCGGAATCTGCTTGATTCGAACGGATCTGGAATCGGCACCTCGTTGCCAAGCAACCGTTGCCAATCGCCATGATGCAAATCTGAGAACAAATTTGCAAAACGGTGAAGCAAGATTCGAAATGGTGGAACATTTGATGGCTGCGTTCGTCGGCTTGGAAATCGATAATTGCTATGTCGAAATCGATGCCGAAGAACTCCCTGGACTTGACGGCAGTAGTGCTGCGTATGTCGAATCGCTGCGTCATGCGGGATTGATTATCCAGTCTCCGGCAAAGCGTCGACTCGTCGTTCGCGAACGTCTCTACGCCTCGGCTGGCACCTCTTGGATTGAGATCACGCCATCTCCCGATGGTGCGGTCTCCTACGAGTATCGCCTCAGCTTTGACGATCAAACTCCGATTCCGCCTCAAAGTTTCTCCCTACGCATGAGCCCGCATCGGTTCATCCGTGAAGTCGCTCCAGCGCGAACGTTTGTGACCGAAGAGCAAGCGATGACACTGCGAAGTCAAGGCATCGCGTCCCACGTCACCAACCAAGACCTGTTGATTGTTGGGAAAAATGGTCCGATCGAAAACTCGTACCGTTATCCCGAAGAATGTGCCCGCCACAAGCTACTCGACTTGATTGGCGACTTGGCACTTACCAACGTCGAAGTGGTCGGGAACATTGTTTCTTACCGCGGCGGACATAGTTTAAATGGCCGAATGGCTCAGCAGATTGCTGACTTGGCGGCTGCACAGATTCCCCTAACCGTTTCAGCAGACACTCTTCGCAAAGCAGCGTAGCCAAATGAAATAGAGAATCAGGTCCCTTCTTTCCTTAGAAGTGACCGAACTTTGTTTTAGCGAGAAGCGTCCGCGTGGTAAATTTTTTTGAGAAGTTGGAACCAACTTATGGGTACGAAGATTGCTCAAACTGCGGTGGTCGATCCACGAGCAAAGTTGGGATCGAATGTACGCATTGGCCATTTTTGTGTGATTGGACCCGATGTGACTATCGGTGACGATTGCATCATCGAAGCTCATGCCGTGCTGACGGGACATACCACCCTTGGTGCCGAAAATCATATCTTTCCAGGAGTCGTGATCGGCGCCGACCCGCAAGACACAAGCTATAAAGGCGCACCCACCGCTGTTGTGATCGGTGATGGCAATACCTTTCGCGAGTACGTGACGGTTAACCGGGCGACCGAGAAGGAAGACGGCTATACCCGAATCGGCAATAACAATTACTTGATGACCCATGCCCATGTCGCGCACGATTGTAATATCGGTGACCGCAACGTGTTCGCCAACAATGTCATGCTTGGCGGACATTCCCATCTCGGCAGTGACATCACGCTAGCAGGTGGGGTTGGCGTTTCACACTTTGCATCGATCGGATCGCTTAGCTTTGTGAGCGCAATGAGCAAGGTTCTGCACGACGTTCCTCCCTTTATGATCGTCGAAGGCCAACCGACGAAGCCGCGAGCGGTCAACTCGATCGGCCTCAAACGTCACGGTTTCTCCAGTGAAGATGTCGCGGCTCTGACCAAGACGTTTCGGTTATTGTACCGCTCGTATGTGGGGCTAGAAAAGGCGAAAGAGCAAATGTTATCAACGGGTCCCATTCGACCTGTTCTGCGGACACTATTTGATTTCCTTGAAAATTCGGTCGGCGGCCAGAAAGGTCGTGGACGTGACCGAAGGAGAAAAGCAGCGTGAAGCCTCTACAAATCGCAGTTATCGGTGCCGGGCATCTCGGTCGCATTCATACCAAACTACTCGGCCAAGTGGACGGAGTCGAAGTGGTTGCCGTCAGCGATCCCTTCGTGCAAGCTCGCGAAACCATTAAACAACAGTTTGATATTCCTACCTACGAGGACTACCGCGACTGTATCCCGCTCATCGACGCAGCCGTCGTCGCGGCTCCGACGGATCTCCATGCCGAGATCGCGACCGAACTACTAAAGGCTGGCAAGCATGTCTTGGCGGAAAAACCGTTAGCAGCAAACGGTGCCGATGCTCAGCGTTTGGCGATGCTCGCTCGATCGAAACACTTGACGCTTCAAGTGGGCCATGTCGAACGATTCAATCCAGCTTTCACGGCCCTCGATGACCTAGCCGTCGATGTCAAGTATGTCGAAGCGGTCCGGGCGTCGCGGTTCCCCGGTCGCTGTTTAGATGTCGGTGTGGTCATGGATTTGATGATCCACGATCTTGATTTGGTACTTTCCCTAACCAATGCACCTGTCCGATCGGTACAAGCGAGCGGCGTCTCGGTCATTAGCAGCCATGAGGACATGGCCGAAACTCGAATTGAATTCGAGTGTGGTTTGGTTGCCAACTTGAAGGCTTCCCGATTGAGTCCCACGCCCGCTCGTTCGATGCAGGTATTTGGACCAAACGGGTTTGCCGATATCGATTTCGGTACCCCTGCCTTGTCGAAGGTTTGCGCAAATGACCGAGTCGTCGATCGCCAATTCGATATCGAGTCCGATGTCGAAAACCCGCTTGGATGCGCCGATCAGATTTTCTCAGGGCCTCTCCATTGTGAGACCTTAGAGCTGCAACCAAGAAACGCGATCCTCGATGAACTGCACGACTTCGTGATCAGTATTCAAACCGGTGTCGCACCGACCGTCACCGGGGATGCAGGGGCTCGCGCCGTCGTTGTCGCCGACCAGATTCTCGATTCGATTGCCAATCGTCATTGGTACCAGGATAGCGATCGATCCGAGCAAGGTGCCCACGCAGTCGCACGCCAACGCATCGAATCAGCAAGCCGCCGAGTGCATCAAGATCGCAAGGCTGCCTAACGCTTTGTCAGGTGAAGAATGGGGGAAGCCTCTTCCCTGGCGGTGGCTTCCCCATCGAAGAACGCACCAAAACGCGTGGGCAAAAAACGTATCACATTGCCAGTGACGCGATTCCGCAAATCAAGTTTGCTTTTGACGAAGCGCTCGCGCTGATGCCGTGCCAAAGCAGTGCGAGGCTTTATCTAGGAACGGCGATGGGTGAAGCCGCAGAAAATGCGTTCGAGAACATCCTTGCGGCTCTCGGCCCGCTCGGGCGATCTTACCTCACTCGGATGTTACCGCGAATCCACCAGAGCCAAGTCGGTGGCGACGATTCCGGGCACAACGAGACGGTCGAAGCATTGTCGGTTGGTATCGAAGACTCACGCGCGACGTTCATCACCTTTTTCACCTTCACTTTCAACAGATTCACGGTTCGATTTCGTAGGCGGTAAAGCCATGGAATCAATTCTTCGATCGCCTGCGTTTTGCGAAGGTAAGCTGGCAAGACGCTCGGAGTGAAAGTGACTCGCTTGTCTGGATCGGCAGTATTGTCACGAACACGACCTTGAGTGACGGGGATCGCTCCAGCGCCCGTCAGGATTTCACGTTCGGGGAGACTGCCATTTTTCACGACAAGCCGTCGACCACGTTCGTCAAGGCGGTTGCTGTGTTGTGCGAGGAAATCTTCCACTTCGGCGTCAATCGCGGCTTGGAGCATTTAGCGGGCACCTTCACGGACTAGTTCGTCCAGTGGACTTTTCTCGTCGAACTGAGCTCGGAAAGAGATCACTTCCGGATCGAGCGACTCGTCCACTGGTAAAGCGGTTCGTTCTGTTTTAACCTGGTTCATGGCGTATTCCTTTGCCCACTTCGGGCGGTTGGAGGTTTGAAGTTCCAACAGGATGCGCCACCTTTTTTATTCTTTCAAGAACACAACTTTTGATAATATCTCATTCACCGTTCCACATACACGACTCACAGAAACTCAGACAAAATAAAACGCTTGTATTCCAGTTTCTTGATTGGACCAAAGTTGACCAAATAGCCAACGGAGCTGCGACTGATTCGCATATAGTTGATCAATTGTGCTTCGTGTTCGGCACCCAAAACGTTGTGAACCTCAAAGGCGGCAGCCATGAAATCGTATCCTTCTTGCGCAAATGGGCTTTGTTGTTCAGGCACCAAAATACTCCTTTTGAATTTCAAAAACGGAATACACTACCCACAAATTATAGGCGGATATGTGTAGTACTTTCGGCAGACTTGTTGATTTTGACCGCTAATGCACGCTGATCGACGCTAATGAAACCCACTTCAAAATGGTCTTCCATATTTGATTAGCGTTCATTAGCGTCGATTAGCGGTTTCCCATCCCAATCCACAGAGCACATGAATTAACCGTTCCACACACACGACTCACAGAAACTCAGACAAAATAAAACGCTTGTATTCCAGTTTCTTGATTGGACCAAAGTTGACCAAATAGCCAACGGAGCTGCGACTGATTCGCATATAGTTGATCAATTGTGCTTCGTGTTCGGCACCCAAAACGTTGTGAACCTCAAAGGCGGCAGCCATGAAATCGTATCCTTCTTGCGCAAATGGGCTTTGTTGTTCAGGCACCAAAATACTCCTTTTGAATTTCAAAAACGGAATACACTACCCACAAATTATAGGCGGATATGCGTAGTGCATTCGGCAGACTTGTTGATTTTGACCGCTAATGCACACTGATCGACGCTAATGACCTCGCTACGTGCCAACCGAACCATCACACACCTCCCGAGAGAAAAGCATCAGCAGAATCACCAGGAATCGTATACCTCGGTTAGGGAAAAGGCAAATCCACCAAAATCATGCTCTGTCCCTTGGTGGTACCTTGCGTATTGTCGGGATGCGATCCTTATGGTTTGGTGTGTATCGAGTGTACTTTTCGGCACTCAAGAGTTGGAAGTCGCACGGTAACGGTAACAACGGATTGCTCTGGGGGTAACATTGATTCGGGAAGCGGCGAGAATTGTTGTAACGATGTTAATCCAGGACAAGGCGGGTCGGATTGCTACTCATTGTCTTCCTGGAGGTTGTGTGGTGCGGATGACGATACACCGCCACCGCCACCATGCTGGGATTGTTGCCTTGGTGAATATGCAACTTACGCAGGTTATGCATCAACCTGTGCCCTAGCCGTGCCAACTTGTGGCATTATTTGCTTGAGAGTAGGATCTCTTAGTCCTGGTTGTTTATCATGTATAACAGGATTAGGTGCTACTATGTCATTGGCTTGCAATAGAGCCGCTGATGCGTACGACGAACTTACCGATTGTCTTTACCAAGACCGTACGAGATAGTCACGATGTGCTCCCTAGTAATTACGATCGGAAGGCTATTATTATTAGCCATGATTCCAGTTGTCATCATACTGGCGGTGTGTGATAGTGCAGAGGCTGAAAACTGGATGGATGTCGTTGCGTCGGTGTTCTTTGGCGTTTTTTTTGCGGGGATGTTTTTCTATGCTCGGCGGGTTCTACAATAGCGTCCGAATAAGTCTAAGGTGGCCGGTAAAAAGGGAACGCTTCGCGAATAAGTCTAGAACGAGATCAAAGCAGAACGCTTCGCGGGGGTCAGACTTGATCTTCGGTTTTCAGCGTCTGTTGCGTGGTGATGCACCGGAGTGAAACGACGTTGTGAAGGCTGCCGAAAGGTGGCCTTTTTCGTTGGCGGGCAAACGAGTATAGGGACAGAGCATCATGTCAGGTGACGCAGTAACACCCCAAGCAGACTATGTCGGGATTTTTGCTTTGCTATTGCACCTGATCGTCAAACAGCGTGTGTGCAAGCCAGTGAGATAGGCTTTTTTCCTCGGAATGGCCGTATTGGGTGCGTACCTTCTTCCTGGGGGCAGCTCAAAGAGCGTCACGAAAAGAAGGAAAATCGAAGAAGGGGCACTCAGTCCGGGAGCGTCAGTAGCTCGCGGGCGCGGCGGCGGAGATGGTAGCGGCGGTGCGTGCGGTGACAACGCATCGNAAGTCGCTTGCTCGAGTCCCAACCGAACCAAAATCGGTGGTGCAGCCGAAGGCGTCACTCCGCGTTTGCCCGGCGCCACCTGCCGAGCTGTCCAATCGAGTAGCTTCAAGTAATCCACGAGCGAAATTGGTAAGAAGCCTTTATCACTACAACGCTTGCCGCTGTCGCTAGCACAGGGACCTACGGGATCAAGCTGCTCATCGATCGTCAGAGGTGCCAAGAAAACATCCGGCTTGTCTTCGCTTGGTGACTCGCTTTTCATCGCCTCGATCCGTTTTTGCACCGACGTATGATCGCTCTGCTCCAGCGTTTCCGCCATCGCGGCACGAATCAGGTTCAAATCCACGTAAGCGGCACAGGCCAGCAGGGATGCTTCGTCCGTCAATCGAGTTGCACGGTAGCGATCTTGGAAGAACCGGCCCGACTCCTGNTCCTCGCGATTCGCTCGCATCGCAACGCGTTGNCACAACANCCGCATCCACCAACTGAAACTGCTCAGCCGCTCGCGGATTTCTTGGCATTTGATTGGACAACCAGCGATCGATTTGAGTTCTGGCTCGCTTGGCGGCAAAGGCGACCCGTCGGATTTGCGGCGGTGTGGACAGAGCATCAACCAGCGCCGAGCCACCTCCCTATCGCTCCAGGTCGCCACCAGATCGGGCCGCGATCTTAGGATCAAGTGGATGTGGTTGTCTAGTATTGAAAAAGCTAGCAAATCTACTGAGAAAAATTCCGCAAACTGTTGCAGATATTTTTCGATCCAGATTTTCCGGTGGTCGAAGTTTTTGCCGGACACTTGGTCATTTCCCATCAGGAAACAGCGTCGGCAGGTCCGATTGTAGAGATGGGCGACAACGACCTCATGCGGATCAAACACCTCGCTACGTGCCAACCGAACCATCACACACCTCCCGAGAGAAAAGCGTCAGCAGAATCACCAGGAATCGTATACCTCGGTTAGGGAAAAGGCAAATCCACTAGAATCATGCTCTGTCCCTTGGTGTGCCTTGGTGTGTGTCCACCAGAATCATGCTCTGTCCCTTGGTGTGTCTGTCCCTTGGTGTGTCTCTTGGTGTGTCTCTTGGTGTGTCTCTTGGTGTGTCTCTTGGTGTGTCTCTTGGTGTGTCTCTTGGTGTGTGTGTGCCCCCACTTTGATGCTCTGTCCCTTGGTGTGCCTGATGCTCTGTCCCTTGGTGTGCCCGTCTGCACTTCTACGTGCGCTTACTCCCTTGGTGTCTCCCCTTGGTGTGATGCTTTGATGCTCTGTCCCTTGGTGTGCCATCTACGTGCGCTTACTCCCTTGGTGTCTCCCCTTGGTGTGATGCTTTGATGCTCTGTCCCTTGGTGTGCCATCGGTGTCTCCCCTTGGTGTGATGCTTTGATGCTCTGTCCCTTGGTGTGCCAGTCCCCTTGGTGTGATGCTTTGATGCTCTGTCCCTTGGTGTGCCATCTCCCCTTGGTGTGATGCTTTGATGCTCTGTCCCTTGGTGTGCCCTCTGTCCCTTGGTGTGCCATCCCTTGGTGTGCCACTTTGATGCTCTGTCCCTTGGTGTGCCCCTTGGTGTGCCATCTCCCCTTGGTGTGATGCTTTGATGCTCTGTCCCTTGGTGTGTGTGTCCCTTGGTGTGTGATGGAGCTCCACTTCAAGTGATACAGAAATAAAACAGGCTAGGGACAGAGCTCCACTTCAAGTGATACAGAAATACCCCGCCCGGCTTTTGTTGTCTGTGACGGGGCATTAAACGCGTCCGAAATCCTGGAGGGCAACGTCGCGAGCCAAACGTCGCGAGCCAGTTGTCCCTGAATGTCTCGGCTGAATCGCTTGCCAAGTTCATGAGCGGGCCGCTCGATCTGATCGAAATGCGGAACCTCCTCATCTTGCTCAGCGGCTTGGATTTCCGCCGCAACGTGTGCGGCTTCTATTTTAGGCGATGCTCGAGCATTTCCTTCCGTTGTGTTTCGTTCGTATCCATGTGATGGTTCCAAAACGTTCCCAGACCGATGACAGTGGTCGCCGTTTTACCGGCAAACTTAGAAGGCCACTATGGATCTTTTTGCAAAACTTCGAGCCCTCGCAATAGCTGACATGCACTCCAATGCTGAATCGACGGCGGAAAGGACTTGCCCGCTTAGGGGAGCGTAAGTATTCTGTCCCGTGTGAGGAGCAGGTCGTTAGTGTCCTAAACCATTTTTTGCCCTTGATTCGCCCGTTTTCTACTCGCTCGGCGTTTGTTTGCTATCGACGTTGCATCAGCTTTCTGCTGCTTGTGGTGTTATGTGCTGGGGTTACGGGACTTCCCGTTTCTCACCCGGTCTCGCCAAAAAATGGGCGATTTCCCTGTGAAGATTGTCCGTGCGGTTGTGCGACGGCGGAGTTTTGCTGGGACAAATGCTGCTGTTACTCCGATGAAGAAAAACTACGGTGGGCGGACGATAATGGCGTGCAGCCTCCCGGATTTCTCGTTGCACGGCTTCAGAAAGCCAAGGGCAACTTGACTCTGTTTTCTTCCGATTCATCCAATCCTGGTGCTTCACAACCCTCATGCTGTTGTTGCTCATCAAGCAAGTCTTCATGTCAAACCAATGTTGAGCCGACCGAGGTACCGACCGAGGTACCGACCGAGATACCGACCGAGATGGTTGTTGCGTCTGAGTTGTCCGATCAATCCGAGCGACTGACGCGCTGGGTTTGTCTGGAGGACGCCGCGAAATGTCGCGGGATCAATGCGATATGGACCATGCTCGCGGCCGCTATTGTTCAGGTTTCCCCGCCAGTCGTCGCCGAGGTGGAACCATTGCTGCTGTTTCAATTGTCAGTCGACGATGAGCGGGCTTGTTCGTCGAACCCTTTACCTGATCCGCCGATTCCCTAGCGCCGGAGTCGGCGTGCCTTTTTTGAAGGCATCTATAACCGTTGATTCGATTGCGGTCGCTGCTGCGCCGTCATGTTCGCCGTTTGCGCTATTGGGTTGATTGCTTGACCCCGCGTTTCCGGACATGGCTGCCGTGGTTGCTCATCGGGTGTCGATCAATCATTCGATCGGAAGTCTGCCTTTTTCGGACTTGTTCCTGATGCTCCCTTTCGCGATGCGTCGCGATTGCAGGATGGACCTGCGCGCACCCATTTATTCCAAACCAGCATTCATTCCGAAACAGAAAGTTGCTTCCTTTGCCTGATCCAATCCCCAACCCTTCACAGCGACGGCAGTTCATCGGTGCTGTATTAGCATCCGCGTTGGGTGCGAGTGCGCTCCCTTTGGTCTCGCGCGTCGCTACGGCCGACGAACCCAAACCAAGCGATCCTGAAACCAACGTTCACGACCACGCGATGCAATGGCCGCCCGGTTGGGTCGGCGACGAGCAGATCGTGATGTTGTTGTATCCTGGCTTTACCGCTTTGGATTTGTTTGGGCCACATCACATGTTTGCCGTGATGATGGGCGCGAAAGTTCACTTGGTTGCCAAGTCGCTTGAGCCCGTCGTTACCGATACCAAGATTGAGATTCGTCCCACCATGACGTTTGCGGAGTGTCCCACCAAACCGACGATCCTATTCGTTCCCGGTGGATCGACGGGAACCATCGACGCGGCTCGCGACGATGTGACACTAGATTTCGTCGCCCGGCAAGGTCGTGATGCCGGATACGTGACGAGCGTATGCACCGGGTCGGTCTTGCTCGGTGCTGCCGGCTTGCTGGACGGTTACAAAGCAACATCGCACTGGATCACTCGCGATTTGCTATCCCAGTTCGGTGCAACGCCGATCGACGAGCGAGTGGTCGTGGACAGAAACCGGATCACCGGTGCTGGAGTGACCAGCGGATTGGATTTTGGATTGAAGATGGTTCAAGACCTACGCGGCGACGAATACGCCGAAGCGGTTCAGTTGTTTGCCGAGTACGATCCGACGCCACCGATCGACAAAGGTTGCGTTGCCAAGGCCGATCCCCAAATCAGCGGATTGCTGATGAAGATGCACGAACCGTTTCGACAAATGGTTCGAGATTTGAAATAGACATTTTAACTTTCACCTCCCAAGATTTTCACTTTCACACTTAAGAGTTTTACTCATGACTATACGTAACCTTGTTTTCACGTTGTCTTCGATCCTACTCGGCATATCGTCGTCGCAAGCCGCCGTTGTGACCGGCGGCACCGCGACATTCTCGCTCGCTGATACGGCAACCAACGGAGCTTTTGCCGATCGGTTCTTTGTTGGCAACGACGCCGCAACGTTGACTCGAGGACAACTCATCGACGCAGCCAACTATCCATCGGTTTCCTTCGACCGCGCTCCTGGAGGAGTAACGGCAAACATCAATGGCGGATCGGTGGTGCAGCCCGACAGCCGTGTTCGTCAAGCGACGAATCTCGATTTTGATGACACCGCCTCCTCGATCTCTTCGTTCCTTTCGAGTTGGACCGCCGCGACGCCAGGTTTTGGTGCGTTCGGTCCAAACCTGACTGGCGGCGAGCAGGTCGGCATCGACGCGGCACTGCGTTTCAATACTCCGTTGGGCATTTTGGCCATCGGCGAGATTGCGCTTCAGTACGACCCAACCTCCACGTTTGGCGAAGGCACGTTTGGCGAAGGTCTGACACTGACTCAAAATTTAGATGCCAACGCGATTATCTGGCAACTGGATATCGACGATGCAACGTTTGTCAATTCATCGTCTGGGTTTTCGTTTGAAGCCGACATGATGACGACAGCCGGACCGGCTGGTTTTTATGGCTTGGACACCAATGCAGGGCGATTCTCGATCAATGCGACCACGACGGCTGTTCCAGAGCCATCATCATTGGCATTGTTGGGGATTGGATCGCTCGGCTCGATCTTGTTTCGACGCCGCCGACGATCCTGCACAACCCAAGGACGCGGTTGATGCTTCGCTGCAAGGAGGTCAGTCATTTGAGAAAACGACGGCCGCAACAACGCGGATTCACGCTGGTCGAGCTTCTGGTTGTGATCGGGATCATCGGGATTCTGATCGCGTTGTTGCTGCCTGCTGTTCAGGCGGTGCGAGAATCGACTCGTCGGATGCAGTGCCAAGACCGGATGCGTCAGATTGGCTTGGCGACGTTGTTGTTCGAGGACACGCACAAGGCGTTGCCGGCAGCAACTTATGGCGACGCTTACTGCAACTTGAAGGCAGGGAATTTTAAGGACGGCATTGCCGGCAGTCCGCTGACGGAGTTGTTGCCGTTCATCGAGCAGCAGGCCGTATGGGATCGTTATGATCGCGAGAAAGATTGGTTCCATGAAGATAACCAACTCGCGATCAATGCGCCGCTAGAACTCTACCGATGCCCGTCGGCGGTCGGTGGTTCGCAGCAGTTCGGTGTTCAGCGCGCCGTCGGTTCCACTCTTGACGTTTATCTGGACCGAACGGCGGCCACCTCCGATTACTCGGCGGTCTATAGTTGGGGCTTTCCCTACGCCATTCCTGCGACGCCATTTTTACGCGACCCTTGGGCGATGGGGGCTCTCTCGCCGATGAGCGAAAACTCGACGGGATTCTTTGGCGCGGGTGCCATCTATCAACGTCCCATTCGGACACTCACGACCGATGGTTCGTCGCACACGTTGACGTTCATTGAACAAGCTGGCAAGACAGATACTTGGATCAATGGACGACTGCATGAAGTCGCGCCGACGGCGGCAAGAGCCTGGGCACCGTGGGCCGGTCGCGGTTGCACTTGGATTCTGTCCTACCAAGCCGATGGTCTGTCATGGTCGCCGACGGGGCTAGGGCCCTGCAACGTGAACTGCAATAACCGGCAAGGAGTGTACGCTTTCCATGTCGGCGGCGCGAACACTGTTTTCCTAGACGGAAGTGTTCATTTTCTATCCGAGTCGATCGAAGCCGAGATTCTATACGCCCTGGTATCTCGATCGCGTGGCGATGATGTAGGAGAAGAGTTTTGAAACACACAAACCATTTGCAATTTCATGTTTCGTTGATAAACGCTGTAGCCTTCGCTGCCTTGATATTTCCGGGCTGTTCTGAATCCAAACCCATCGACGTTGATCTTTACCCTGTCGTTGGGACGGTGCTGCTCGACGGTCAGCCCGCCGTGGGAGCTACGCTCAAGTTCATTCCTGTCGATTCGGATACGGGAACTGCCGATTCCTCCAAGCCAAAGTATCGCCGAGCGCCAGCGGCGACGGTGGATGCCAACGGACGATTTCAGGCGAGTTTTGACGGCATTGGTGATGGCGCACCGCTGGGAACGTACAAGGTCGTTGTCTTCATGTTGCAGACGCCAGAAGGCGGTGGGTTTCCCACCGATCGATTCGGCGGAAAGTACCTCGACGAATCCAAACCCGTCGCGATGATTACCGTTACCGAAGGTGACAACGACTGTGGAGTGATCGAGTTAAAATCAACATGATCGAACTTTTTGGAGAATCGTTTAACGGCTCGAGTCACTTTTGCTCCGCCGATCCTGGTTGAAGGAATATTTTGATCTATCGATTCAGGGCGATTGGGAAAACCTGATAGAATCTCGTTCTGCTATTTGAAACGTTTCCCTTTTTACAGGAACCGAAATATGTCTGTCTCGTCTACGTCTATCGCTTCGATCATGCTTCCAGAATTTGATCGGGAGATGGCTTGCACCCGGAAAATCCTGGAAAAAGTTCCCGCTGATAAATTGGAATGGAAAGCGAACGAATCGCTCCATACTCTTGGTTGGAATGCCAATCATGTTGCAGAAATTGTCGGCTGGACCCAATTCATCATTGACGAGGACGTTTTCAATTTAGCACCCGTTGATGGGCCGGCGTACGAGACTCCATCGCTTAGCGATCCTGCCAAAATCATCGAAGCTTTCGATCAGAATGTTTCCCTCGCGCGGGCTGCTCTGGAGCGGACATCCGATGAAACGATGGGGGAAATGTGGACGATGAAAGCGGGTGAGCAAACGTTGATGACCATCACGAAAGGCGAATGCCTGCGGACTTGGGTCTTCAATCATACCGTTCATCACCGAGGAATCTTGTCCGTTTATCTCCGCATGCTCGGCGTGGCTGACGCAACCGCCTACGGCTAGTCAGGACGAACATCGGATTAGCGTGTGGCGGAGGTCGTCAAGGTTTTCGACACTTCCCGCTGATTTTCCAAAAATAGTTGTCCCCAAACGTTCTGGCTGCGACAGTAAACAATAAAGCGTGGCCGAACACGGCCGCCATTCACTGTTGTCAATTCACTGCCGTCCCTATTGAGCGGACTACGTTTTGGACCCCAAGGCAAGAAAAGTATTCGAAATTCTAGTGCGTGAGAATTCACGAATGCTGAGCGTGTACCTGCGTAGTCTGTTGCGTGACGAGGCCGCGGTGGATGACTTGTTCCAGGAAACCATGCTGGTCGCCTGGCGAAGACTCGACGATTGCGATCTTGACCGTCCCTTCGGTCCGTGGTTGCGGGGGATCGCTTCGCGGCTTGTGAAGGCTCATTACCGAAAGCAAAAATCTGCTCCGGTTCAGCTGCATGAAACGGTGTTAGCAGTCGTTGATCGCCACTTTGAAAACATCACTCAAATGGCTGGCGACACCTGGGACGAAAAAGTTGCCGCCTTGCATCGTTGTGTTGACGATTTACCTGAAAAACAGAGAGGCGTCATTCGAGAGAGGTACTTCGAGGGGATGCCTGCGAGCCAGGTTGCATGTCAATGTCAAATATCGATCGAAGCTTGTAAGAAACGTCTGCAGCGTGGTCGTGCGATGCTCGCCGAATGCCTGAAGAAAAAAGGGGTTTTGGACGGCGGAGGAGTGGTGACATGATCGACCGGCCCGAGGATTTTCTATCGGATTGGTTTGATGGCGATGCGGAGAACTTGTGCGAACAGCAAGGCGAGTACTTCCAAGCGTTTCACGAGCAGGTGGCGGAATCGTTGTTGGTGCATGGTCTGCTATCCGATGTTGGTAGCCGTGACGAAAATCGCGATGCCAAACGCATTCGCAACTTGATGTCTGCGATTGATAACGAATCGGCGTCGGGGCAAAAGCCCGTTCGTCGATATGCGATTCTGGTCTCGACCATTGCTATCGCAGCTTCACTATTGTTTGCTGCGGTTTTGCTTTTGCCGCTACAAAACGTTTCGGCGGGAAGGTTGTGTCTCGAGAAAGTGATCGAAGCTGCGGCGAGGCCGTTTGATCGGACGTATCGCGTGCATGTCGTCGAAGAGTATCCGCGTGACAAGAAGCCAAGAAATCTCTCACAAGAAGCATGGGACCGTGAAGCGGAACAACAACTCGACGGTGCGACGCTGTTTGTACGAGGAGCCGATCAATATGTTCTCACCGCAATGCTACGCTCAGGAATACAGAGAACGACGGGATCCGACGGCAAGGTGAGTTGGGCTTTCCGTGAAGGGGGGCCCGTGCATGTGAGTGAGGACCTGAACCGCTTTCGTGGTGGTGTGCCTGGTCAGCAACAAGACATTCCGTTCATGAATATCCACTCGCATCTGTCGCAGTTACAGAACGGGTATCAAATCGAGCTGATGCACGAGCAGGGCAAGACGACCGACGGATCGGTTCTGTCTCAGTTGGTCGGCATTCGCAAGTCGAGTGAGGTTCGAGGCCCGAAGCAGATTGAGATTTGGTTCGATGCCGACAACGGGACCATTCACAAAATGTTGCTCAGTGGTCTGCCTCGTGGACGTGGCGGTCCCAAGAGTTTGGAATTGGAGCTGATCGATCAATCCGATCTGGCACCTGATTTCTTCTCTCACCCATTTCATCATCCACAACGAAACGCGTCAGAACCGGCACATTCAGCTGGAGGAGAAAACGAACGATGATACGTACCAATATGCGAATCGGTTTAGCGACCGCATTGCTTGTTTCAATTGTTTCGACAACCGATGCTCAGCAGCGGTCACCTGATCCTTATCAGCAAGGGGCGACAGCAGGGCAAGACTTAGGGACGCAGCGGAGGCAGCAAGCTAGAATTCAAAGCCAGGCGAACCGCGGCGGAGAGGCTTCGCGGTCCGGCGAGGCGAGACAAGGGCAAGGACAACGACAGGCTCAAGCTCCAGGTCAGTCGGAGAATCGAAGGGGCGGCGGAGCAGGTGGTGGCGGCGGCGTGTCGCGAAATCCTGTTGTTTTAGCTCTCGATTTAAACCATGATGGCGAGTTTTCGGCGGATGAGATAAAGAGTGCGGCGATGTCACTTACGAAGCTCGACGCAAATGGCGACGGGCGTGTATCGCGTGAAGAAATGCGTCCGGCAAACTCGCGTGAAGCGGAAAACGAGGCTGAACGCGAATCGTCGTCAAGACCTCAGCCGGCCCGAACACAGATAGAACAACCACGATCGGAACGTCCTGTTGCGTCGGAACTATCACTACGTAGTGAGCCAGCGCCAGTGGACGGATTCGCATTGATACCTGCCGGTCAATTCGAGATGGGTGACCATCATGATCTCGGTGGACAAGAGCATCGAAACGATGAGGTTCCGATTCACACCGTTTCGATTAGCTCGTTCTTGATGCAGCGTACCGAGACAACCAATCAGCAGTATTGCGATTTTTTGAATGACGCGTGGATGGCGAAGGCAATCGAATTACGCGAGGGACAGGTCGTGCAGGTTGGGACGGACATCGTCTACTGCGATACGTTGGCTTCGGACGCGGCTTCGCAGCTTGCATTCAATGCCAAGAAGCAATTCGTCGTACGTTCTGACAAAGAGAAGCACCCGGTCGTTTGCGTTCGCTGGCACGGCGGAACAGCTTATTGCAACTGGCTTAGCGAGCAGGAGAGCCTTGCTCCTTGCTATGACACGCGAACGTGGGCCTGCGACTTCACCAAGAATGGGTATCGATTTCCGACCGAAGCGGAGTGGGAGTATGCAGGACGCGGCGGCTTGACGAAGACATATCGAATCTTCCCCTGGGGTGATGAGCCTGATCAAGAGCGGGCGAATTGGCCGAATTCGGCTGATCCCTTTGAGACGGGGCCGTATCCGTGGACGACGCCGGTTGCTTTTTACAATGGTACGGTCCGAGACAAAGATGCTTTTAACTGGCCCGGTAGGCAAGAAACTTATGTGACCGCAGATGGTGCCAACGGCTATGGTCTCTACGACATGTCCGGTAACGTTTGGGAATGGACGGGTGATTGGTACAACCGCGACTATTACGCTGACGGACCGGTCGACAACCCTACCGGTCCAAGTTCAGGAACGGCGGTTCAAGACGGCAATACTTATCGCGTACTTCGCGGTGGAAGTTGGTTCAATGGTCAATGGGGGCATGGTCGCGTTTCGAATCGCAACCCATCCTATTATCGTGGCCCTGATGACCCGAATCATAGCTATTACCACATCGGTTTCCGGCCCGTCCGTCAGGCTGAGCAGGCTGTTTTAACGAGTAGTACGGCAGACACCACGGCAGGCCGACCGCAGAGGCGTCAAAGCGACACGGCACTACGACCTTCACTGTTGGAAAGTTCGGGTGTCGATCTTGGCCACGGTGTTCCCGGTGACGATCAAATTCGCAGTGACGGTCGCACACTTGGTCTGCTGATAAACGATACGCAGGCATTTAAGGGCTACACGTTGGCGGCTGACGGAGAGCCTGGCACTGACCACCGCGGGCACCAATGGAACGCCGTTTTTAAAATTCATCGCTACGCTCCAAACTACGCAGGGCTGGAGGACAAGGTGCTGACGCCTGGGGGGCCCATCGAGCAGCCGATCGGAGCACCGATGCTTGTTACCGGTGACCGCAGCCAAAGAAAGGGCGGCGTCGGCGGCGAACGCGGGGGACAAGGGCGTGGCGGAGGACGTCAACGCTAAGCTTTTAATGTCCCGTTACAAGGCTCCTGTCTTATCACGGGATGCTTCGCAGGCTCCCGTCTGCCGAGCTGAGTACGGGAGGCGGGAGTCTCCCAAACAGTGTGTCGCCAGGCGGGAGACTGGGGACAAGTAGTGAGTATCCATACGCATCAAGTTAAGTAAGTACGACGACTTCACCCTCCCCAAACGCACAGGTCACGCAGTTTTTAACTCCAGCTAAGGCAACAACTTAACCACCTCCACCAAACGCAGTTTGGGGGAGGTCGAACGCGGCGGCCGAGCCGTCGTTCGGGAGGGGGCCTACACGATGCGCTTCGTGCAAGTGCTCTGCGGGCCCCCTCCCTCGCGAACGCCTAAAGGGCGCCCGTCGGACCTCCCCGGGCTGTGCCGGGAGAGGTACAACAAGCATAAACGCCTGTAAAACAAGCACTGTAAAACTGCACGACCGCTTCGCCGCGAGGGTGAAGTAGAACTAGATCACCAACCTATCGGATTCACACAATGATTCGCTCCCTTCCATTCGTGATCATCCTGATGGTGATCGCCGTTGCCGGTGCTCACGAGTCGCTTCGCGGACCGACGGAATTGATCCATTGGGATCAACAGCAGTCGTTCCATGGCTACACGCTCTTTTCTACACGGGGTACCAGTTACCTGATCGACATGGAAGGACGTGTCGTGAACACTTGGCCGATTGGTACGACACCTCAATTGTTAGAGAATGGAAACCTACTCGATGCATCGAAGGACGACCCGAGTGGATTTGGCGGTTTTCGCGAACTCGACTGGAACGGCAACGTCGTATGGCAATATGACGAGCAACGCCCCGGTTACAAACCGCACCACGATTGGGTGCGGATTTTCAACAAACAACTTGGTCAGCCGACGACGCTGTATATCGCCAATCGCGAGATCACGCACCAAGAGGCGATCGACGCAGGTTGCGATCCCGCCAACGGTCCCTACGACGGTGCGCAATTGGACACGATTGTCGAGATTGACATGCAGGGCAATATTGTTTGGGAGTGGCGATTTTTCGATCACACGATTCAAGACGTCGACCCCACAAAACGCAACTACATCGATCAGGGCAAGACGGTCGCCGACTACCCTCATCGGATTAATGTTAACATTCCCGGTCGGCCAGTAAAACGTGATTGGCTGCATTGCAATTCACTTGACTACAACCCACAACTCGGCCACGTGGTCACGAACTCCGTTCAAGGTGAGTTCTATGTCATCGATCACGATGGGACGTTTGTTGCCGGAGACCCCGAAGAGAGTATTCGTCGTGCAGCCGGTCCTGCGGGCGACTTTTTGTATCGCTTTGGTGATCCCGCACGCTATGGGCAAGGCGACCCGCCCTCGATCCTGGCCGACTGGACCCAATCGACAACGGGGCACAAACAGATCGGTGGTGCGCACGACGTTCACTGGATCGATAAGGGTTTGCCCGGCGCAGGCAATTTTCTGATCTTCAACAACGCCCAATACTTGTTTGAACGAACGCCGCAGTCTTACGTCCTCGAGATCAACGGGATGGTCAACGAGCTGGGCGAGCGTGCGGAAGTCTACGTCAATCCACCTGATGCCGGCTACTTTCGTTGGCAGCACCCCAACCGCGATTCACAAAAGACGCCACGATGGGTCTCCAACCAAATCGTTTGGATGTACTACTCACGCAGCAACCAGGGATTCTTTAGTCACATTGGTTCTGGTGCGCAGCGATTGCCCAATGGCAACACGCTTGTTTGTGCCATGACCGAAGGGCACTTCTTTGAAGTCACTCCGGATGCCGAGATTGTTTGGGAGTACATCAATCCCGTGACCAAGGAAGGTGTTGTGAAAGTCTTGGAGGATTCCTTTCCAATGTCCAACGCAGTGTTTCGAGCCTACCGCTATGGACCAGACCATCCGGCACTGCGAGATCGTGAGCTGCAGCCAAAGGGGACGTTGACCGAGTTGGCTTCGCAAGGCCAGATCCAGTCATCGCCTCGGCAAATGCCCCAAACAAACCCTCGGGCAAACCAGCCTGGACAGAAGCAAAATCGACAACAAAGACAACCCGGTACACGAACGAACCAGAACGAAGGACAACGAGGCCCATCGACAAACTCTGAATCAAAACGTCCTACCGAGGCAACCCAACTCAATCCGGAAACCGAGTTTCAATTCACTGAAGGGCCAGTCGGGGATGCCGATGGAAACATTTATTTCACCGATGTTCGAGCAAACCGTATCTATCGCCGCGACCCGACTGGCCAACTGGAAGTCTTTCTCGAAGACTCCGGCGGCGCCAATGGCCTTGCAATCGATGCGGAAGGGGATCTCGTTATCTGCCAAGGCGAACGAAGCCGCGTTGCACGACTTAGCAAAGACGGGAAGCTAACGACGCTTGCCGACAAATACGCAGGCAAGCCGTTCAACAAACCGAACGATCTTTGGATCGCTCCGAACGGGGGTGTTTATTTCTCTGATCCGCTCTACGGCAGGGGGACACCAACGCAAGATGGACAACACGTCTATTACATCACACCCGCTGGTGATTCGGTGATTCGTGTCGCCGACGACTTGGTGCGGCCAAACGGATTGGTAGGCTCCGCAGATGGCAAGACGCTGTTTATCACCGATCACGGAGCCGACCGGACCTACCGCTATGCCATTCAAACCGACGGATTGCTTGCCGACAAGAGTGTTTTCGCCGAAATCGGAGCTGACGGCATGGCAATCGACTCGCGTGGGAATGTCTATTTGGCAAGCCAGCAGATCGTGGTCTTTAACTCGCTGGGAAAACAAACTGGCAGCTTCCCGACTCCCGAGCAACCGACCAATGTTTGTCTGACGAAGGACGAGTCCGAGCTGTTTGTGACGGCGCGTAGCATGATTCTATCGATCCCCCTTGCCGAAAAACGCAACTGAGGAAACGTCGCTGCGAATGACCGCGAACGCAAACCTTGGCTCGTTGTACACGCATCGGAAATGGATGCGAATAAGGATGGTTTTTTGGAGCAAAGCGAACTGCAACAAGCGTGTCGTGAAGTTTTCAAACTTTACAATCAGAACGGCGATGCCCAATTGACACTTGATGAATACGCCGGGCGTCGAGGTGAAGCCTCCCATACCATGGGCGGATTCGTTCGTCAGCATGTTGACGAGATCGACGCAAATGGCGATCAATGCATCACGATGCAAGTCCTGTTTTATGAAGATGCACAGGCACACTTGAGTTATGGATTGCGGCACGGAGCTCACTCAGCAAAAACGCCAGTCCAAGTTTTCAAAGCGGGGCAACCTCGTGATTTCGTAGATGATACGCTTGATAAGAACGCTCGTTAGTATTATCGACTCATCTACGAGGCGAGTGACCGTGAGACGCGGAAGAGTGAAGAGTATTCGTTTCATACGCAACGTGATCCTGGCTCATCGTTTGCTTTTACGGTGCAAGCGGATTCGTATTTAGACGAAAACACCAGTGGCGATGTCTATTTGCGAACGCTTGGAAACGTCCGCGTCGATCAGCCAGACTTTCATTTTGCGTTGGGCGATACGTTCATGACGGGCAAGTATATCAAACCCGAACGAGCAGAACCTCAGTATCTTGCTCAGCGCTATTGTCTCGGCCAGCTTTGTCATTCTGCACCCCTGTACTTTGCCTTTGGAAATCATGATGGTGAAGCGGGCAATCGTGGATCAAATGTTTGGGCGACGTTGACTCGCAAGCGGTATCTACCGAATCCCTTTCCGGATGACCTCTTCACTGGCAACGATCAATCGGAACGGGGAATTGGTCTGCCAGAGAACTACTATCAATTCGAGTGGGGCGATGCTCAGTTCATTGTGCTCGATCCCTTTCGCCATACGACCATACGCTCACGCGGTCGAAGCAGCGACAACTGGCACTGGACGCTTGGTGAGCATCCGTATCAATGGTTGAAACGATCACATGTTCATCAGGCAAGATCTTGATGGGATTGTCTATCAACTCGTTCCACAGCCGGGTCATCCTAAATCAGGGATCCGAAACGCTGAAGAGTACGGCTACTATGGCTTCCAATTGAGAAAACGCCAGTCCGCTTCTCTTCCACCTAATTTCACTGAAACCTCGAGGAGTCGACCAATTTGTACATCGATAAAGCTGACGCACGCATGGTATCCGCGAATCAAGTTTCAAGCGGTTTCGTCGGAGACGGGGTCTTTGTCTGGGATACCGCGATAGGCTCGCATCTCGCCCCAACTGTATTGACACGCCGACGAAAGGCCTTGGGGAAAGTACATGTTGTTGGGCAGCTTGACTTCCGTTTCTGGATACAAGTCCCAGTATTTCTTGGGTGCATGAAAGGGTAAATGAGGACGATGGAAACCGCAGGCCAAAAAGAATGGAGAATCACCGGTGCTTAATTGGCGTAAATCTTCGATTGTCTTCTGGCAAATCATCGCGTCGGGGTATTCTTCGTCCGGTGTGTCCGCGATTTCATAAGCAGGGCGGGGAGCGAAGTCACTCTTGCTAAGGGCGTGTTCTCGAATCTTGCAACGGGCTGAACAGGAAACGAGGAAAGTAACAAAAGAGGCTTTGACAACAACGATGCTCAAGAAGTTTTTCCGATAATCCGCCCGGTTTGCTGAATAAATCAGCCTGGTGGGAGGGTCTTGAACGTAAATAGGATTAACTTTTGGAGCAACGATGAGCAGTTTGGCGATGCGTTTGGCCGATGATGAGCAATCGGCTTGGGCTGAATTGTACGATGCGACTGCCAATTCGTTGTTTCACTACGTCACAGTCTTAGCGGGCGACCGTGACGCGTCCGCCGAGATTCTGCAAGAAGTTTTCGTGCGGTTGTTTCGGCATCGCGATCGTTTGCGAAACGTCGATGATTTGAATGCGTTTGTATTTGCGGTAACTCGCAATGAGACCAATCGATGGCTGAGTCAGAAATCACGCCGTCCGAAATCAATGGAACTTGGTGAGCATTTGGATCGACAGGCTACCGATTCGTACGCGGAGGATACCGAGTTGTTGCAGCTTACTTTACAAAAATTATCAGCCGAAGACCGCGAAATCATTCACTTGAAAATCTATTCCGAGTTGACCTTCTCGCAGATTGCCGACGTACTGGAATTGCCGATAGGGACGTGTGCTAGCCGATACCGGCGAACAATCTCAAAATTACGATCGAGTATTCAGGAGCAGATCGGATGAGCGAACACGACCAAGTCGAACAATCCCTCCATCGATTAAAGCATCTACAACCACCGCCCATGCTGCGAGTCGCGGTACTTGATGCGATTGATGCCGAACGAACCACAGCAGCTAGCTTGACGGTTGCAAACTCTAACTATCGCCAATGGCTTTCGCGAGTTGACCGCTTGGCAACTTTTGCTGCTCCGTGCATGCTACTTTTCAGTTTGCTTGTCTATGCGTTCGTTAACCGTTCAGCGGAATCCTTATTTCGCAGCTCGGATCGGTCGGCAGCGGTTGTGTCGAGTCGTTTTGTAGCAACACCGTCTGCTAGATCATCTCAAGCTATGTTTATTCAGCATCTCGCCAATCTACAAACCTTACACACAGAATTATTTCATGAAACGCTTAAGAAAGCTCCTCAAGTGGACGGCGATCGTCCTCCTCTCAGTCGTCTCCATCGTGATTCTGGTGGTTGCGGTTTTGAACTGGCGAGCATCTCGCCAAGTCGAGGCCCGACTCGCTCCACTGCGTGAAGCGGGCAAACCCGTAGGAATTGCGGATCTCAAGCCCCCGCCGGTCGATGATTCACAGAACGCGGCAATAATGATCGAGTCGTTGTCCGATGAGATAACAGACTACGAGCGTCAGCTTGCCAAGGCGACGCGAGATGCGACGACCGACGAGCAGTTCAATATCGGTGCCGTCCAAGTCGCCAGGATGAATGCCAGCGAACGGCCTGAGCTAGTCGGAAAACTGCGAGAAGCACTACAGCTGCCAGCATTCCATCCAGACTACGACTACGCCAGCGGCCCGACGCCGCTAATGGAAAATGTTTCCGAACAAGCTGGGCAAATCAAAATGGTAGCTCGTATTCTTTACGCCCATGGCTTGATGTCGTTGGCGGATGGAGAGACTGATGAGGCGGTCGTCGATGCCATTGCAGTTCTCCATTGGAGCGAACGCGTCGCAGATCAACCGTTGCTGGTGAATTATTTGATGAGTGCTGCGCTGTACTTCCAGGCCGCCGACCTAGCGGCGAAATGTTTGTACGCAAACGATGCATCACCACCGCTGCGCACTCAATTGCTCGACGCCTTCGGCGAAGTCGACTTAGCGGAGCAATTCACTCACGCGATCGATACCGAACGAGCTTTCGGACTGTCGTCGTTTGAGTCCTTTGCCTTGGCTCCGTTCCAGATCATGCTCGGAGAGCTTTCAGCCTACCTCGATACCATGTCCGCGGTCGAGTCCTATGCAAAGGCTCCCGTAGGCGTTGCTCCGGAAAATCCGCAAGCAGACGGCGTTTTTTCGACTCTGGTCGCGTCCGGAATTGCAATTGGATTGAAGACGCTCCGGCGTAGTCAAGCAAAAGCACGAGCGATTCAGATTTTGGCCGCATGGCAAGACAGCCGGCTCGGCGTGGATACGTCGATCGAGGACCTTGAATTGTCAGAAACCGTGACTACCGATCCGTTCGACGGTTCCACGATGAAGTTGAAAGTCATCGGTGACACGATTGCCGTTTATTCGGTCGGCAAAAACCTAGTCGACGATGGAGGCCAATTCGACGAAGAACAGGATGTTGGCGTCTCGCCTTAGTGAGGGTTCGTGCTATTCGTGGCGTAGGCTTCCAGCCTGCGATTTGCGACAAGTACGAATTCGCAAGCAGGATGCCTACCCCACGTTGTAATGTCGCTGAAACACTCGTTTATTTTGCCACGACGCGGGCGATCGAGTTCTTCTTGCAACTGCGCTGCACGTGCCTCGGCTGCCGGTCGTGCTGCCCGTTCTTGTTCGGCTTGTTGCTGCTCTGTTTGCGATAGCGATATTCTAACAGATCAAAAATCCGAATCATCTAGCGTCGATGCGTATCCGTTTCACCCGTAGGTCGCCCATCCGATTCAGGGCACTCGATTTGATCCGTGAACGTTGTTGTGCTCATACCAGAACTGCCTCATAAAAGTAAACGTCCAACGCATTGTACTACAAATCCCGTTGAAGCCGAGCCAGTTTAGACTCTCCAGCGTTGAAGTGGGCGTAGGCTGGGTCTGCATCGCTACCGCGACTTGTACCCAGCCTACCTTGCTACGACGTTGTCGCTAGGTCGATAATCTCTTTGCGGAATCGCTTGTAGTCGGCTGAGTCGGTTGGCGCGGTATTCAAGTTCTTGAACAATCCGGTCAATTTGGTGAAGAAGGTTCGAGCCTGCTCTTTCTCTTCAAACGTATAACTTCGATGGATCAGATTTTGGCAGAGAAGGAATGTTTCTTTTTGTCGCTCGAGCGGGACCGAAACATCGACGGGGTCATAAGCGTCTTGTTGCAGGTAGACCATGTCCAAGAACAATGACTTTTGATAGATAACATAGTCTTCGATTGAGATTCCTTCTTCGCCCGTCACCTGCATCATTTGGTCAATGCTCTCACCGTCACGCAACAATTGATGCATTGCCGATACGCCTTCGTTCCACTGAGGATCGACTTCGGTTTCAAAAAACGTTTCAAGCTGCTCACGATAGCGTGACCATGAGATTAGCGGGTCAATCGCGGGATAAAACCGTTTATAGGCTCGGTCATACGACAATCCCAAAAAGCATTTGACGGTACCCAAAGTCGATTGAGTAACGGGTTCTTCAAAATTGCCTCCTGCAGGCGAGACCGAGCCGATCAACGTGAGCGAACCCGTTTCGCCGTCGGCCAACCGCAGCACGCCTGCTCGTTCATACAACGTCTTGATCGCACTATCCAAGTAGGCGGGAAAGGCTTCTTCCCCTGGGATTTCCTCAAGCCGTCCACTGGTTTCTCGCATCGCTTGGGCCCAGCGTGAAGTGGAGTCGGCTAGTAGTAAAACATTCAAGCCCATTTGCCGATAGTATTCACCGAGTGTGATCCCGGTATAGATCGACGCTTCGCGTGCGGCAACGGGCATGGATGAAGTGTTACAAATGATGATCGTTCGATCCATCAGCTTGCCACCTGTTCGCGGGTCGTCCATCTCCGCAAACTCATGAATCGTTTCGACCACTTCGCCTGCCCGTTCGCCACAAGCGACAACGACGACCACGTCCACGGTGCAGTAGCGTGCAATCAAGCCTTGCAGCACCGTTTTGCCAGCACCAAAGGGTCCAGGAATACAAGCGGTTCCACCACGGGCAATCGGGAAAAAGGTGTCGACAATTCTCGTCGTCGTGATTAGGGGCTGAGTCGGGAATTCACGATCAACGATGCGTTGTTGTTGCATGGATGCCGGGATCGGTGTCCGTACCGGCCATGGCTGCACGAGGGGCACATCGCGAGATCGTCCGCTTGGTTCGACAAGGGTTGCAATGGTGGAATTGGTTTTTAATCTGCCTTCGGCGATCGACTTTACCGTCATTTCCGAAGTTGCATCAAAGGGAACCATGATTTTGTGACGAATATGATTTTCCGGCACCGTGCCAAGAACTTGGCCGGCAACAACCACATCCCCCACTTTGCAAATGGGGGTGAAGTCCCACAAGCGGTCAGGGTCGAGCGCTGCCACATCGCGGCCTCGTTTCAGAAAGAAGCCATCGAGTTCAGCCAATTCACTCAGTGGGTTTTGCAGTCCATCATAGATGGTGCCTAGCAGCCCTGGGCCGAGCGAAACGGAAAGTAACTCGCCGGAAAGCTCGACGAAATCACCAAAACGAATCCCATCGGTATCTTCGAAGACCTGCAAATCGGCTTCGTTACCATTGATCCGCAACACTTCCGCCTTCAAGCGTTCGTCACCGACACAGACAAAAGCAACTTCATTCTTCATGATTTGCCCATCGCTCATTTGCAAGCGAACGATGTTGCCGTTAACGCCCAAGACTTTTGCAGTGGCGGACGTCGTCTTTGTGATAGTCATCGCGTCTTCTTAGTTGTTGTTTGTTTCTTGTAAGATCTCATCGACAAGATGATCGAACCGTTCGCGGCCCCGATCGGCGTTTTGACTCGACCAGCGATGGAGGATTTCCCAGCGTGCGAGATAAAGAACGATCGATTCAAATGAAAAATGATATCTCTGGTTCAAGCGACTCCAAAGCCGCCATAGTTCATCAAATAGGTGCCGCTGAGCCAGTTGCGGCTGAGCGTCATCGAGAGCACGGCAAAACTTTTCTAACCAAGGCACTCGCGTAATCAATTGGAAATAGGGTTGGTTCCAATAACGTCGGATCGATTTGGAAACGGACATGTCGGGTAGCATTGGCATTGGCAATCCATCTCTTTGGCAACGGACGGCTGCGACCAAGGTTCGCATTTGAAATCGATGGTGGATCAACTTTCGGACGAGGGGATTGTGAACCTCCTTCCGCAACTGTTGATGTTTTTCGATCACCTCGGCATCACTGCGGTCGACTGGTTGCCGGTCCCAACGGAAAAAGTCAGCAAGTTGGTCAAGCACATGTCGATCTTGGTCATCCAAAAGCGACAAGCGATCCCCCAGCGTCGATGCCGTGATAGGAATCGGCCCGGCATCAAATTCGCTCGGCAGCGGTGGCAAGGAGGCCACGAACATGTAGTAAGACTTCATGCCGGGCTACCCATTGGTTGATTCTTTGGAAGACAGCTCGACAATCTTTCGAAACTTTGGAGCCAAAAATCGCATGAGGGCAGCGGTCACGGCTTCATCGGTAAAGTCGATCTCAATATTCTTCTCGGCGAGCCGAACTCGGAAACCGTCACTCACTGCACGACTCGCCCGCAACTCGACCCCTTCACGCAGCAATTGCTCGGCTTGGTTTTGGACAAACGTATCGAGTGCAGCCGACGGTTCGTCACTCACCAAAACGAGTAACTTTTTGTCTGTTTCGCTTTCTTCCCCGTTTACCGAGGCGATTGTCCGATTGGCTATCTCGCGGATCAAATCAGCCAGGAAATCGGGCTTATCGAGTTGTTTGTGAACGAGGTTAGCGATCCAACCACGGAATTCATGTTCGAGTTGTTCCTTGAAATGCAAGTTGGCATCACGACTAGCGAGTGCGAGAGCCAATTTGCCATTGTTCTTGATTTGGTCCGCTTCATGCTGAGCCTCTCGAAGGATTTTCTGAGCCTCGGCATCCGCTTTTTCGATCACCGCCTCGGCTTGTTTTTTGGCGTCGGCCAGCAAGGCTTCTGCTTGCTGTTTGCCTTCAGCGACGCCTTCGGATTTCAGCCGATCAATCAGCTCTTGTACGCCAACGGGATTGCCCGATTTCGATTGATTGGCTGCATCGGATGTTAGGGTAGACGCCATGGCTTATACGCCTCCTGTGGCTACGGGTAAACTACCAGCCAAAATCAATGCGAAGATAAATGCAAAGACAGCAAAACCTTCGACAATGGCAGCCGGCGCGGCGGACAATCCAAATACCTCTGGTTTGCTTTTTGAGGCGTGGATGGCTGAAGCACAGCATCGGCCCTGATAGACGCCGCTAAACAGCAACGCGATACCGCATGAGACACCGATCGCGAACAGCCCCGGAGCGGATTGGAGATCGACAGTGCGGTTGAGCGACAACATGACAACGATGCCATAGATGGTTTGTGAAGATGGCAGAGCCGATAAACCCACCAACCGACCGTAGCCGCTCTCAACATCTAGCATTGCACCACAAGCCGCTTGTCCGCCCGCGCTACAGCCCAGGATGCTTCCGATCGCTCCGAGTGCTAACGGTGCGTAGATCCCGATCATGCCCATCATGTTCCAAAAGGGTTCGTCCATTACTTATCTGCTTTCATTTCAAAGGCTTCAAACGGTTGTCCCTCGTCAGTAAGCGACCAACCAAAAAACTCAATACAATTCAAACGTAGTCCGTGAACGACACCACCGACGACCGCCAGCACCAAATTCAAGGTATGCCCGATCAAGAAAATCAGCAATCCCAGCAGAACACCGACGCCTTGCATCTGCGAAGCATCTTCGGCGAGTCCATTAAAAACGATGGCCAGCTGAGCACTGGCCAGCCCGAGTGCAAACAGTCGCAGGTAACTTAGCGCATCGCCAAATGCTTTCGTGACATTCGTCAATCCCATGAAACCGTCCGCGATTCGCATCAACCAATCACGGGGACTCTTCGATAGCAGCGGCCGAGTGCTAGAGAACAAGAACACCATGCCGAGTCCAATCCCCAACATCCATGCCCCCCCATTCGTCAAACCGGTTTTCCAGGCAACCGCTTCGCCACCGAACCAATTGGCGATTGGGGACATCATGTCGGGTTTGGGTAACATGGCGACGGCGATGACCCAACCGCCGAGTAGTGCCACAACCCAACCTGCGGATGAAAGTGCATGGCTGCTCCCAAACCAACGCCAGGTGACGATCACGTTGGCCAGGATCAAGTGAAAGACACCGATGGTCGCAGCGATAAACATCATCGCTTCACGATCTTGCATGATCGAAACACCGCCGCTTTTTATCACGACTCGATCGAGCAAGGTTCCCGATGGTGGCGAGAATCCGAAGTAGCTGCCAATCAAAATGCCATAGCCCATCGAAACGAAGACCATGAACGTCGCCAGTTGGCGAAATCGGCGTCCCGATTCGCTACGTCCAAGCTTCTTCGCAGCCACTGCCAATATCGCTCCGAGCACCAATCCATAACCGGCATCCGCCAAGATCATGGCAAAGAAGGCGGAAAACGAAAAGAACATGACCCACGTCGGATCCCAAGTTCGGTAGCCAGGAGTCATAAAGAACGTGACGGCACCTTCCGCACCGGCAATCGGTGCGGGGTTAGATAACAATGTCGGCGGATCATCGCTGCTACACGGCGCGTGCGACTCGAAGGCCAACGTATTTCTCCGTGCAAAGGTTTCGAGTTCGCCGATCCGACGTTTTGGCGCCCAGCCCTGCAGGGCGAAAATGGGACCTTCGACAAGCGATCGACCCCTTGCGACAATTCGCTCGTTTTCATCTTGAATCGCCACGTACTTGGACCTCAGTTGATCGAGCCAACGGGTTAAGGCGATGCGTCGGAGTTGTAGCTGTTCACGTTGTTCGCTGATTTCCAGCAAACGAGCTTGCAATTCTTCGAGCGGACGGGGATCCAGTTCCTCCGGTTCCACCGGCATGTCGGCGATTGGGGCTTCAGCGATAAATAACCAGTATTCGTTGCGTCGATCCGAGTGGATGCGATTGCCCTGCGCAAAAATACGATCCCCGTCGCGGCGTTTGATTCTTGCAACCTGTTGGTGTGTCAGGCGATAGAAGTAAAGGTGTCGTCCAGCAAGTTCGTCGGCTGTCGGTTGATGAAAGTTTCCCCAAGGTAGGGTTTGGTCAACTTTTTCGGCTACCTCTTCTTGTTCTTCGGCCAACGTCCGCGATTCAGATTGGATCTCCAATGCCTCCGCAGCGATTCGCTTCAATTCACGGTTCGTGGCTGTATTGGATGGAGCCGGCCGTTTTTCAGGCGTTTGCTCGAGGTACGCGATCGCTGCTTTCAGATCACCATGCCGATCGGATGTCGTATTCTTTGAGCCGTTCGGGGCTGCTAAGTCGACCAGATGGACACAGCCCAAGCGTTGCAGTTCGAGAACGATTGCGTCGCGGCGTTTTAACTCGCCGATCAGGGTCACGCTTTGGAGGGGAACAATGGCCACAGATGGACCTTCTCGTTGGTCATGGGGGCTAACGTAGCACCGGCTTCTAGCCTGTGTATTCTAATGAGCAGAGGCTAGAAGCCTGTGCTACGACTATCTACTCTTTGCAATCTTGCTGCGCACAACCGCTGCACGCTCTTGGTCGGACAAAAAGATATTGATTCGACGGATGTTCTCTTCAGCGCGGGGAATCAATACCTTGTCAAATAAGTTCACTCGCTGGGTGATCCGCCGCAGCGCTAACCCGAGCACCTCGGTTCGCTGCCTTGCGATTCGGACCTGTACTTTTAAGCGAACCATTTTCTGGAGCGCTTCAATCATGGAGTCGATCCAAAATGGCATGATCAGCCGCGAATAATTGGTCACTTCCATTTGGAGGTCTCCCAGTTTGGGAACGGACGTGCCGACGACATTCTCGGTTTCCACCTTGACCGCGACGACACGAACCCAGTGCGCCATCTCGCCAACATCGATCGTCGAAGCACCGACGAGAGGATAAAGCGGTTGCAGTTCTGCGCTAACCGCCTCGACTTCAGCCTCGATCACCGCGAGTTCTTCTTTCGATTCACTCCAAGCGGTTTGTAATTGCTGGCGTTTCAGTTCCAAGGATGGCAGGAAACGACGATACAATTTGACATGATCGTTTTGTCGTTTGAGTGTCGTTTTGTTGAGTGCCAGTGTCATTGTTTTGGAAAGTATCTTTTCAACAAGTTTTCGCGGACCAACAATTCTTCTGGCTCAAAACACTCGGCCATGGTTTGCCATCCTAAATCGAGTGCATCGTTGAGAGCGACCGCAACATCGATCCGCATAAACCGTTCTTTGAACAGGTCACCAAATTTTAGCAGCTTTTCGTCCATGGCTGATAGTTCGAATGCCATTTGTTGTTTTTGTTCGGCTTGGCGGGCACCCGAATAGAGCCGAATCATCGTGTTCATCACCGTCGAATGATCTTCGCGAGTCACCTTACCAATCACTTGCTGCTTCAATCGTGACAGCGAACCAAACGGGTCGATCATTCCGTCGTGCAGATAGAATTGCCCCTCGGTTATGTATCCCGTGTTATCGGGGACGGGGTGAGTGACGTCGTTACCGGGCATTGTCGTGACAGCTAACAGGGTAACGGAGCCCGCGCCCTTGTAGTCGCAGGCTCGTTCGTAGCGTGACGCCAATTGGCTGTACAAATCACCCATGTAACCGCGGTTCGAAGGGATGCGTTCCATCGCCACGCCGATTTCCTTTAATGCGTCGGCGTAAGCGGTCATGTCCGTCATCAACACCAGCACCCGTTTGTTCTGTTCAACCGCGAACCGCTCGGCTGTCTTCAACGCCATGTCGGGTGCTAGTAGCCGTTCGACGATCGGATCCGATGCACGGTTTGCGAACATAACCGTTCGCGGAAAGACGCCTTCGTTTTCAAACGTATCTCGAAAGAAATAGAACTCATCAAAGATTAGTCCCAGACCACAAAAAACGACCACATCAGCATCTGCTTGGATTGCGATTCGGGCCAACAACTCGTTGTAGGGTTCACCCGCGATTGAGAAAATCGGGATTTTTTGGCTTTCGACCAAACAATTGAAGACGTCGATCATCGGCACTTTGGTTTCGATCATCTTGGTCGGAACGACACGCATGACGGGATTCACCGAGGGACCGCCAATGTTGATCTTTCGATGCCCATTCAAATTCGGGCCACCGTCGACTGGCTCACCAACACCGTTAAACACACGGCCGAGGATTTCATCCGAAAAGGTCACCTGGGCCGAATGACCGAGGAATCTCACGCGAGCGTCGGAACGGAGTCCTTTACCGCCAGCGAAAACCTGCAGCGATACATCGTCGCGATCGATCTCCGTGACTTGCGCCAACGAGGGAATGGAATCGCCATTTTCGACCATCGCCAGCTCGCCGAGGCCTACTGCGTCGGCCTTGATTTTCAAAATGTCGCCGACGATGGAGACCACTTGAGTGTGCGACAAAAGTTCAGGGAAAGTCACAGCAAGCTATCGTTTAGAAGGAGTGCGGAAATACCAGACCGATCGATCGTTTTTTAGCGTCACAGAATCATGTGTTATCACAGCTTAGGGGGATCTGTCCAGCATATCCAGGCTTTTTTCGGCACATTCTTGCTCCGTTTTGCCGCAGGGCCCGCTGGGCACGCCGTACAACCTATGCGCGGCCCCCGTTATTGACATTTCCTGACAAAATGGCGACCCTTTGATGCTTGAGTTCACAACTTTTACCCCCCCACAGGCTGACCATGTCCGAAACGACTGCGGATCTCATCTATACCTACACTGACGAAGCACCCTGTTTGGCGACGTTTTCCCTGTTGCCAATCGTCGAAGCTTTCACCAAAACGGCTGGCGTCAAAATTGCTACCAAGGACATCTCGTTGGCTGGCCGGATATTGGCAACGTTCCCTGAGGCGGTATCCGAAAAGGACCGCTCTCTCAGCCATAACGCTTTGGCGGAACTTGGCAAATTGGTCAAACATCCCGAAGCAAATATCGTCAAGCTGCCGAACATCAGTGCTTCCATCCCGCAGTTGACCGAAGCCATCGCCGAATTGCAGGCAGCTGGCTTCTCGGTCCCCGACTATCCTGCTGATCCTAAGTCCGATTCCGAAAAAGAGGTTCGAGCCAAGTACGCTGGTGTACTCGGTAGCGCCGTCAATCCCGTTCTTCGCGAAGGCAATTCGGATCGCCGAGTCGCGGCTCCTGTCAAGAAGTACGCTCAAGCCCATCCCCATTCGATGGGTGAGTGGAGCAGCGATTCACCGACTCGCGTCGCCCACATGACGGACGGCGATTTTTACGGCAGCGAAAAATCAGCGGTCATCCCCGGTGCGGACTCACTGCAGATCACATTTGTCGATTCGACAGGCAACGAAACGGTGTTGCGTGAATCGGTCCAAGTTGACGCGGGCGAAGTGGTCGATGCATCATGCATGAGCGTGGCGAAGCTACGCCAGTTCTATGCTGCCGAAGTCAAGGCTGCCCGCGATCAAGGCGTCCTGCTGTCGCTACATCTCAAGGCGACGATGATGAAGGTGTCCGATCCTGTTTTGTTTGGCCATGCCGTTGCCGTCTATTACGCCGATGTGTTTTCCAAACATGCCGATACCTTTGCGGAACTCGACGTTGATCTCAAGAATGGGATGGGAGGTGTTGAAGCAAAACTGAAAACGTTGCCTGAAGAAAAACAGGCTGAAATCCGAGCTGACATCGATGCTGTCTATCAGCAAGGTCCTGAATTGGCGATGGTCGATTCGGATCGTGGGATCACCAATTTACATGTTCCCAGTGACGTCATCATTGATGCATCGATGCCAGCGGCGATACGCACCTCAGGCATGATGTGGGGACCAGATGGGAAACTTCATCCGATGATCGCCATGATTCCGGATCGATGCTACGCAGGTGTTTATCAACAAGTGATCGACTTTTGCAAAAAGAACGGTGCCTTCGATGTTACGAAGATGGGCTCGGTGAGCAATGTCGGGTTGATGGCGAAGAAGGCGGAAGAGTACGGATCGCACGACAAGACCTTTGAGTTGCCGCAGTCGGGAACCGTGCGTGTGACCGACTCCAAGAACAATCTCCTATTTGAACAGTCAGTGGAAAAGGGCGACGTTTGGCGAATGTGCCAAGCCAAAGATGTCGCGATTCGCGATTGGGTGAAATTGGCGGTGGAGCGAGCGCGACTGACCGGCGACCTGGCGATTTTCTGGCTCGATAACAATCGTGCCCACGATGCGAACCTGATTGCTAAAGTCGAAGCCTACTTGAAAGATCACGACACATCATCATGCGAAATTCGTATTCTCGATCCCGTTGCGGCGACGCAGGCGACTTGTGAACGAGCCAAGCAGGGACTCGATACAATCTCGGTCACCGGCAATGTCCTGCGTGATTACTTGACCGACTTGTTCCCGATTTTAGAATTGGGGACGAGTGCCAAGATGTTGTCGATCGTCCCGCTGCTTGCGGGGGGCGGTTTGTACGAAACGGGGGCCGGCGGATCGGCACCCAAGCATGTGCAACAATTTGTCAAAGAAGGCCATTTGCGTTGGGATTCACTTGGCGAATTCTTGGCATTAGCCGTTTCGCTCGACGATCTTGGGCGGAAAAAGTCGGATGCGAAAATTCAAGTGCTTGCTGAATCCCTCGATAAAGCAAATGAAATGTTTCTCACCCACAACCGATCGCCATCGCGAAAAGTGGGTGAGCTTGACACTCGCGGAAGCCATTTTTATCTGGCGATGTACTGGGCACGGGCGTTGGCTGATCAGACCAAGGATGCGGAAATCGCTAGCACGTTTAAGCCGATCGCCGATGCAATCGAACAAGACGAAAACAAGATTGTTGCCGAGCTGAATGACGCACAAGGGCACGCGGTCGATCTCGGCGGTTACTACCTGTTAGACAAAGAAAAAACAGGTCGTGCGATGCGTCCGAGCGAAACCTTCAACCAGATCCTGGCCAAGTTGGTTTAGGACAATCCCGCCACGGCGGTAGTGGATCTTGTTAAAGATCCATATGCTCGAGGATCTTTAACAAGATCCATATGCTCAAGGATCTTTAACAAGATCCATATGCTCAAGGATCTTTAACAAGATCCATATGCTCGAGGATCTTTAACAAGATCCATATGCTCAAGGATCTTTAACAAGATCCATATGCTCGAGGATCTTTAACAAGATCCATATGCTCGAGGATCTTTAACAAGATCCATATGCTCGAGGATCTTTAACAAGATCCATATGCTCGAGGATCTTTAACAAGATCCATATGCTCAAGGATCTTTAACAAGATCCATATGCTCAAGGATCTTTAACAAGATCCATATGCTCGAGGATCTTTAACAAGATCCATATGCTCAAGGATCTTTAACAAGATCCATATGCTCGAGGATCTTTAACAAGATCCATATGCTCGAGGATCTTTAACAAGATCCATATGCTCAAGGATCTTTAACAAGATCCACTACCTTTGGTTCCTGCTTGAGGGATCGTTAAGCTTGCCGGATTAGTTTTCGAAAGGCCTCGGTCAACTGCTTGGTCACTGGACCCGGTTTGCCGTCGCCGATGATGCGGTCATCGATCCGGACCGCCGGGATCACTTCGGCGGCGCTTCCGGTCAAGAAGCATTCGTCGGCGACGTAGACATCGTAGCGTGAAATCGGAACCTCACGAACCGCTATCCCTAAATCGGCTGCCAATTCTAAGACAACGTCGCGAGTGATGCCTTCAAGAATGCCTGCGTCGATTGGTGGCGTGATCAATACGCCATCACGCACCAAGAAGATGTTGTCGCCGGTACATTCGGCAACTTCGCCTTTATGGTTTAGCATCAAGGCCTCAATGCACCCTGCTTTCAAGCCTTCGATTTTGGCCATGATGTTGTTCAAATAATTGAGCGATTTGATCCGAGGGCTGAGTGCTGCAGGGTGGTTACGGATGGTTGACGCGGTCACGAGTTCGAGTCCATCTTCGTAGTATTCTTCGGGATACAGCTTGATCGTGTCGGCGATGATGATCACTTGCGGATTGCTGCATCGGAACGGGTCGAGCCCGAGAGGGCCTGCACCGCGAGTGACGATGAGCCGGATGTAGCCGTTTTCCAGATCGTTTTTTGCGACCGTCTTATTGACGTCGATTGTCATTTGATCGATCGACATTGGGATGGTCAGCGCAATCGCCTGGGCGGAATCCCACAATCGTTGGAGGTGCTCACGAAGCCGGAACACCTTGCCATGATAGATCCGCATCCCCTCGAAGACGCCGTCGCCATAAAGGAGTCCGTGGTCAAAAACGCTAACCTTGGCGTTTTCGCGGTCAAAGTACTCGCCATTAATATAGATATGTTGATTCATGTTTAGGTTGTTTCGTTGAAGAGATGTTTTTCGACGTTCTAGAGTTTAATCGATATCCTGGGCCGTGACCGCTTCGATCAGCTTGGCATCGAAATAATTTGTCTCCATCGCCGCGTCAACGACAATCGATTGGGCCGCGATGCCGCTGCTGCGAGGACTTAGCAGAAACGCGGCCGTCGACGCGACTTCCTCCGTCGAAACGGCGCGGCCACGAGGGATCACCTTTTCGGCGTATAAGTAGGAATCGACATATCCGGGAATCCCCGCTGACGCACTCGTTTTCAAGAGGCCTGCCGATACGCTGTTGAACCGCACTTCGCTAAATCGACTGAACGATTTCGTCAAGAAGGCCAACGACGATTGCAATGCTGCTTTGATTGGTGCCATAAATCCATAGCTTTCGCTGGCCATCCGAGTCGTACTGATTCCGATCGTCACGACCGACGCATTCTTTGAAAACCGATCCTTCAGAGCATTGCAGACACTGATGAGTGAATAGGCCGAGATATCTACCGCCTGCAGAAATTGCTGGCGAGTCGTTTCATGAAACGGGCGGATACCTTCGGGGTAGTCGGCGAATGCGATCGAATGAACCAATCCATCGAGGACCACGCCGCGGTCGGTCAGCACGTCCTTTAGCGAATCGATTTGCGATTGGTCCTCGACATCGCAAACAATCATTTCGGAATCGCCAAGCAGTCTTGCTAAGCTTTCCTTGCGTGATTCGCTACGCACCGTGTAAATCACTTTGGCGCCCGCTTGGCGGATCGTCTTGGAAATGGCAAAAGCAACACTCTTTTTATTGGCAACGCCCATTACCAAGATCGTCTTATTCTGCAAGCCCAAAAAGTCAAAGAGGGGTTCGGCGGAATCGTTCTCGTTCACATCAAGCCTTGTGTTATTTACTCTTTATCGATTGATTCAACAATGAAATAGGAGCAAACTTTAGCAAGCTGTCGTTTTTTCACAAGTTGCGGTGGTCGCTCGTCGTCTGTGTCAGCTCAAATTTTGGGAAGAGTCATCGCGGATGAACATTTCCAGGAAATCCAAAAAACGTTGCTCAGAACCATCCCGCAATAGCTTCCGGAACGGGATGGAAAGGCTTGCGGTTTTGACACCGTTACGCGGATCTCAAGACGGGCGATACGGCAGTATCACTTCGCAGGCTTAGTATCCATTTTCCCACTTCGGCTCGGCTTGGTGGTTTGGCATCTCTCAAGTAGCGACGACCTGATGAAGTCGCCGAGTAGCGCAAAATTTCTTGATGCAATTCACTCACATCGCTATTGGCAACATCAACGGCATTTTTACAACCAGCACCGCAAAGCATTTGAGCATCACGGACGCGAAGCCGGGGGACTTCGCACATCAACGTGGTTTGAGATTGCCATTCTTCGATTGTTTCGCGCGTGATCCAATACGTTGCTAGTAACTGAGCGACTTCGGTAGGTATCGCTTTTCGGAATTCGCCAACCGTATGGATACCGATCGCTTCAAACCGGGCTGCCGTTTTCGGACCGATGGAAGGTGCGTCGACGATCGGGTCATGGTCAGCCAAATTCCCAAGTCCCGGTTTGACGAATGGCAGAATGGCCGGTGTTGATTCTACCGCCGTTTTCGATTTCGTCGGTTCTTGAGATTGTGGCTCAATCGGTTCGACTTTCTTTTCACTCGCTTTGCGACGCTTTTCGTTCCACGCCATTTCACTTTGATGAATTTTAACGACACGATGCACGATATCGATATCGCTTGGCAAGTTGACGATCACGTCGCCTGTTTGCCGATACTCTTCAAAAAGTTTTTGGATTTTTAGTTTTTGGACTTTCGATTCGATCCTTCGCATCCACAGCCGAGTGGGCATTTTGATGGTCGACATCAATGTCGCTAGCGTCAAGGAATGTTTCGGGATTGGCGTCATCCGAATCGATTCCGCTTCCATTGCCGCCCGCTCAAGCACTCTCGCCCATCCGGTGATCGCCAGCCCAAAAAGCTCTGCTAGCATATCTCGAGTTTCCTCATCCAAGCCTGACGGTGGGTCTTTCACGCCCTCCTCCAATCGGTAGCGATCGAGCAAGAATTGGTACTTGCGATTGGCAAACCGAGCACCGTGCAGAATGGCTTCGCCCAGCCATTGTTCGCCATCGGAGAGCTGAAAGACAACTCGTAGGTCATCATTCACCCAATGTTGGAAAATCGAATGGTACGACTTCGTGATGCTCCATTCGATGGGTCGGTGTAGTACTTTTTCACGGTCGGATTGAGCCGTGTGCAGCGGTTGCAGTGGGTCGGTAAAGTAGTGGCTTAGGACGCCTGCGGCGTGGGCAGCGTCGGCAAACCGGTCGGCACGGAGGTATTTCATTAAGCGCCCATACCACGCGTGTGCGACTCGAGGAGCCCCCCCCCAATAATTGTTTTCGACGTGGACAACGTGGTTTTGGAAGTCACGAAAGCGGGTATCCGGATCTTTCGCACCAGCCAAATAGCGATCATGATGACATAGCAAAAGCGTGGTCAGACGTTTTCCGGGCTCGGTTTGTACCATCGGCAAGGCGTCAATCGCAAAGAAATGATGCGTGCTGCGACAATGGGCTGCTTTCAGAATGCTAAGCAAAGGCTTGTTCATAACTTTGGTCACAGGTGGTAGTGTTGGAGTCGAGGCATTCGCTGATTCACGCGACTTTCGGAATCGTCCAGAGGCGATACTCCAGATTTTCGGCGCGAGATTCCCAACGGCAATTGCCCCAGACTATGCCAATTTTTCCGTGATGCTGGCAAGAGTGATCGTCAGCCCCTAGGTTTGGCTGGGGGAATCGGCAAGAATATGCCTGGGCATCTTCCGTATTTCTTGCCACGATCGATGAATTTCCATGTTCGAAACCGCCACGAATTATTCCGCAAATCGGCCATCCAAGATGATCAAACAACGTAAACAAAAGGGTTCGGAGCGAAGGGATACGCAGACGACGAAAACCTCAGCGGACGCAGGTATACGGAAGTGGTTATTCCGGCTCAACCTGCTGTTTGGCGTGGTGATAGTGCTGTTTGTGGCCGCGCTCGTGACTCGCTCGTTCAATCGGTCGTCTTCCAACGCAAGTGGTGTCCCTGTGGAAAGTCCGACGGTCGGGCCAATCCCCAGCCGTTATGACGCAGATCGGGCGTTTGGATATCTAGAACAATTGTGTGCTATCGGTCGCCGTCCATCGGGCTCCGAAGGAATGCAAGAGCAACAAACGCTATTAACCAAGTTCTTTGAAGAACGGGACGCCGTCGTTTCAATGCAAACGTTTCAAATTCGCCATCCCGAAGATGGCTCAAACGTCGAGATGGCGAATCTAATTGCTCGTTGGAATCCAGAATCTGAAAAGCGATTTTTGTTTTGCGCCCACTATGATACGTTGCCATTTCCCGAGCAGGATCCCGTCAATCCGCGAGGCTATTTTGTCGGAGCGAATGACGGAGCGAGCGGGACCGCGGCACTGATGGAACTGGCGAACCAGTTCAAAGATCTTCCCGCAAACATTGGGGTCGATATCGTCTTGTTCGATGGCGAAGAATTTGTGTTTGATTCCTCTCGAGACGACTTTTTCCTGGGGTCGACGTTCTTTGCTAAAAAGTATGCCGCGACCGAGGATGTGGTTCCCTATCGGGCGGGGATTCTTCTCGACATGGTCGGCGATAAAGAACTAAAGCTTTACTACGAAAAGAACAGTTTGCGATATGCTCGCGAAGTCGCGCGAGGCGTGTGGAGTGTGGCAGCTCGGCTAGGCGTAACCGCGTTCACTCCTCGATCACGACACGAAATACTCGATGACCACTTGCCGCTCAACCAAATTGCCAAGATTCCCACGATCGACATTATCGATTTCGATTACCCGCGTCCCGGTTTCGGCGCCCCACGCTATTGGCATACCGAGCAAGACGTGCCGGCGAACTGCAGCGGAAAGTCGATGACCGCCGTCGTTTGGGTTGTCCATCAATGGCTGCTCCAAGAGGGTGCCCAGTAGTCGAGTCTCTCCGAGCCTCGAAACACGCTGCTCAGTAGACGAGTCTCTCCGAGCCTCGAAACGTGCTGCCCAGTAGTCGAGTCTCTCCGAGCCTCGAAACGCGCTGCTCAGTAGTCGAGTCTCTCCGAGCCTCGAAACGCGCTGCTCAGTAGTCGAGTCTCTCCGAGACTCGAAACACGCTGCCCAGTAGTCGAGTCTCTCCGAGCCTCGAAACACGCTGCCCAGTAGACGAGTCTCTCCGAGCCTCGAAACGCGCTGCCCAGTAGTCGAGTCTCTCCGAGCCTCGAAACGTGCTGCCCAGTAGTCGAGTCTCTCCGAGCCTCGAAACGCGCTGCTCAGTAGACGAGTCTCTCCGAGCCTCGAAACGTGCTGCTCAGTAGTCGAGTCTCTCCGAGCCTCGAAACACGCTGCCCAGTAGACGAGTCTCTCCGAGCCTCGAAACGCGCTGCCCAGTAGACGAGTCTCTCCGAGCCTCGAAACGTGCTGCCCAGTAGTCGAGTCTCTCCGAGCCTCGAAACGCGCTGCCCAGTAGTCGAGTCTCTCCGAGCCTCGAAACGTGCTGCCCAGTAGTCGAGTCTCTCCGAGCCTCGAAACGCGCTGCCCAGTAGACGAGTCTCTCCGAGCCTCGAAACGCGCTGCTCAGTAGTCGAGTCTCTCCGAGCCTCGAAACGTGCTGCCCAGTAGTCGAGTCTCTCCGAGCCTCGAAACGTGCTGCCCAGTAGACGAGTCTCTCCGAGCCTCGAAACGTGCTGCTCAGTAGACGAGTCTCTCCGAGCCTCGAAACGTGCTGCCCAGTAGTCGAGTCTCTCCGAGCCTCGAAACGCGCTGCTCAGTAGTCGAGTCTCTCCGAGCCTCGAAACGTGCTGCATCTCTCGGCCAACCGATCAACGAGTTTTGAAATTGGTGGTGGGATTCGCCAGGACACCAATAACGTTGAGTGGTTTCTGGCGAAAGAGAACACGAGGGTGACAAGCCATCGTCTCGGAGAGTCGACGCGACGCGTTTTGCCGAAACCGTTCATTGATTGCTCGTTGCCCCAACAACGATTGTACTTCTCGACGGCCCGTTCTTCGATCCGAAACACCTTTGACAAACACTCGAATCGCATCTCTTAGCTCAAACTGATTCGCCAATCGATTAGCGATCGTCAACTGATAGCGTGATTGAGGATAAATCGGAACATTCAAATGCGAGATTGACCATCGGCTCAAATCGAGTTTGTTCCAATGGTCGCCATCAACGTCACTCAAAAACGGAACGATCTCGACAGGTAGTCGATCGATTGCCGATTCATGGATCTCGATTTCCACTCGGCTGGTGTGCGGCGAATAGAGTGCCCAGGAGGTCCAATGGTCCCAATAGCCAAATCGTTCGCCCAATGGCATAACGACAGCAACGATCACGATTGCCATCGAAAATCGCGATGCGACCGGGTGAGGTCTTTGCGTTTCACCCTCAGGAGCCATTTTTTCGGAGTCCGCTTCAAGCTCTAAAGATGGGCATACAAACAAGAACCAAGCTTGCGCGACGAGAAGGACGTTCCAACATAGAACGCCCGCACTATGATCCAAGTTCCAGGGGCCGAGGATAGCCAATAACGATAGGTGCATCCCGATCGCACAAAGCCCGGCGGTACGGCGAGACCATGGAATGAGCAGGGCGATCGCAACAAGTGCTTCACTAATAGGTAAGGCATAGGCGAGTCGAACCATTGTCGGGGCGTCGAATTGATCTGCGAATCGTCCAATGCCAGGAAACCAGACAGCGTTCAAGAAATCTTGGCCGACGGTGTGGACAAATTGGAAGTCGATCTTGCCAATACCACTGTAAAGGTAGATGCTTGCTGCGATCATGACCAGCCATCGCTTTGCTTGTGCGACCGACATCGATGCGAAAACCGCAGCGTAAATTGCACTTTGGTAGGCCCACGGTTGCAGACGATGTTGGTTGAGCAGGAACGAGAAAACTAGCGAGGCTGTGATCACCCACCACATCGTTCTGGAATAACGTGAACCGAATAGAACGCTGGCACAGGCAACCAGGATTGTGATCGTGGTTAGCCACGTAGACCATTTGGCCGAGTTAGCGGGATAGGAAAATAAGGGGGCTGTCAACACCGAGTCGATGTTCGCTGGACCACCAAACCAAAGTGGATGCGAAAAGGTGATCAGCAAGAGTAGTCCTGCGGCCCAAATTCGAGGTAGCCACCATTTGCTCATGCGCGGGGCAAACCTTATTTAGCGAGTCCTGGGAAATTTTCGGAAAACCTGAACCGCGATGGCCAGCGAAATGAACACCAATACGGACCCAGCCATGAGGGGAGCTCCTGGCAAAATCACGACAGCGTTTTCACTGGTAAAATAATTGAACAAGCCTGCTGTAAAGAGTAGCGGAGCGAGCACGTTGGTTAAGCTGACGAGCGAGGTCAGAGCTCCTTGGACTTTTCCTTGATCGGATTCGTCAACCGTTTCAGCGATCAAGCTTTGAATTGCAGGTCCAGCCAAACCACCGAGTGAACCGAAGACAATAATGTAGGGGATCATCCACGACTCGCTAGCCAAGCCGTAGCCCATGAAAGCGATTGCGGAGATAAGCGTTCCAAATAACGCCACGGTTCGTTCGCCAAAGCGGCGAATGAATGGTCGCACCAATCCACCTTGCACCAAAATGGCCATCACGCCGACGAGTGCCAGCGCTTTTCCGTTGGCCGCCGCGTCCCAGCCGAATCGGTATCCGGTAAACAGCACCCAAACATTTTCAAGCCCGCGCTGAGCAAGCGATTTTGTCACAAACACGACCGCCAACGCTGTCACAAACGGATAGACTTTTAATTGACGAAGCGTGCGAAAGGGATTGCCACTCGATAAGCTGAATTCACTTCGGCTTTCAACCGGCAATGATTCGGGCAAGACAAAAAATCCGTACAACCAATTGATGAGTGCCAAAGCGGCAGCAACAAAAAAGGGCAATCGTAAATCGATACTGCCTAGCCATCCGCCCAGTGCCGGTCCGATGGTAAACCCGAGCCCGAACATCATGCCGACAAAACCGTAATTGCGAGCCCGTGTCTGTTCGGTTGAGACGTCGGCAATGTAAGCGTTCGCCGTGGTCACGCTCGCCCCCATAACGCCAGCCAACAAGCGACCTGCGAACAACCACCCGATATTGACGGCGAATCCTTGGATCAGAAAATCGATGCCTAGTCCAAATAGCGAGCCAAGGAGGACGGGACGACGTCCAAAGTGATCGGACAATGCGCCGAGAATCGGAGCAAACAAAAATTGCATCAATGCGTAAGATGCCGCAATGACGCCGACATAAAAGCTTGCTTCCGATTCGTTGCCACCGATTAATTCTTGCACCAATTCAGGTAAAACAGGAACGATGATCCCGATACCAAGAATGTCGATAAACAGCGTCAGCAGGATAAACGCGATAGCAGCTTGCCGCTCGGGACGTTCCAGGAGAGGCTTCGGTTCGGTAGCGGGTTGGGGATCGATCAAGAAGCTCTCGTTTTGAATCGCCAGTAGCGTCGAATGTCAAAACGGGGAAGTGTACACAAGAAAGGACCAATGGCCCAGTCAAAATTCATTCTACAAACAGAATTAAGGTTGGTGGTTGGGTTGAATCACCTTCGTGGCTGAGGAAACGCAGCATTTGATTGTTGGCTTGTCCGCCTGAAAGTACCAAGTTGATCGAGTCGGTTTTGGCACCTCGAAGGAATTCTGCAAGGTTTTCGCCACCTATTCGAACCTGCCGTTCTGCTCCGATCGAATCACCCGAAAAACGAACCTCTGCAAACTTTTCAATTTGATCGAGTCCAACCTTCGAAAAGCTGTTGTGCCATACAATTGCCCCCGGTCCGGCTTCCTTCCATCGTTCGCTTCCCTTAGCGTTTGTTCCATAAAGTCGAAGCAACGATCGGACAGGGCGTTCGTCGGCAGGTAACGTCAGAACGAGTTCAGCTTTGCGGATTTTTTCACGTGGGACACTAAGCGAAGATAGATCAAAACGCAAATAGGAATGGGCGAGTTCAATTCCTTTCCTCATTCGTACGGCAATATCAGGAGCCTTGCCATGTGATTCGGTAGGCGAGGATCGGCTGACCGTTGAGTCCGCGCCAATGCCATCCGTGGTGGTCAAGCGAATTTCTCTTAAAGATGCGTCCGCCGCTGGTTCTGTCGCCGGTTGCGTTTCCTCCAGTTCCAATTCGGGCGCCTCGACCCTTTCTGGTTTTTCGAGGGATGACGATGCCGGTGGAGCGACTGACGCTGATTGCCGAGGCGATGCCGATGTTTCGTTCGGCTGCGGAGTGTCAACCATCGGTTCGGTCGCGGGCTGCGGGGAAGGCAAGTCGGTTGGCGATTCGACTGGCACCTTTGCTGCTGATTGAACGGATGCGGAGTTGCGCTGTGATGCTGGGTCGTTCTTTTTCGCAGGCGACTTGCTTGGTGGCGACTTGCTTGGTTGAGGGGGTGTGGGCGGTGTGATGGGCGTGGGCGGTGTGATGGATGTTGTTGTCTGGTTAGAAGCTTGCGAATCGCCGATGACCTTATACAGGACAAACCCAATTGGGATGAGGACGATAACCGCGGCAGCGATGGCCAGGTAAGGCCAATACTGGGCCAGCGAATGGGAATGCTTGCTCGCTTTATTCGCTGTTTGATGTCTTTTAGGTGCCGGACGTATTACCGTTGCTGGGCTTGCCAGCGGAGCGGTAGCGTGAGCCGAGGGCAATGACGTGAAATCAAGTGGGTTTTCTACCGCTGCCGGCATCACACTGGGCACCGCTTCGAAAGGGGTGCTTTCTTTTTTACTGACGACTTCCGAAAGGCCTTGTTGTAGCTTGTTGATCGCCAAGGCAACTTCGCTTTTCGCTTCACATTCCACCGCCGCTTCGCGAAGAAGTCCTTCCAGGATGACGGCCGACGACGGGCGGTCCCGCGACTCCTTTGCTAACAAGCGATGGACTAAATTTGCCAGAGGTGCGGGGATATCTGGGTTGATTTCCCGAATCGGCGTCGGCTTGTGAGCCAGTATGGCTACCAATTGCCCGGCAACCGTTGGCGCTTGAAGCGGAAGCCGTCCGGTACACATCTCGTATAGGACGACGCCGAGCGAGTACAAGTCGCTTCGGTCATCAAGCGGGTCCGTGCGAGCTTGTTCGGGTGACAGGTAGCCAGGTGTTCCGATCACTGAACCGCTGCCCGCCAATCGATCCACCGGCGTTTGTGCAAGAGCTAAGCCGAAGTCGAGTATCTTGATACGATCGGTCTCTTCGACAATCCAAATGTTGGCTGGTTTGATATCCCGATGCACGATCCCTTTTTCATGGGCTGCCGCCAAGCCGCGACAGATCTGAATCGCAAAGTTCAAGATTTGTTCGTAAGAGAGTGATTGTTTTTTTGCGTTGAGTGCTTCGAGAGTACAACCATTGAGCAATTCCATCGCCATAAATGGAGTGCCCGATTTTTCACCGACTTCAAAGATCACGACGACATTGTCATGATGGACCGCCGCCATCGCCCGAGCTTCCTCAAGAAACCGCTTGCGGCTATTGGGTGTCGCCGCGATTTTCTTGTTCATCACCTTCAGGGCGACGGTGCGTTTCAGCCGCGTATCTTCGGCGCGAAAGACAAATCCCATGCCTCCCTTGCCCAGTTCGCTAATGATGCGATACGACCCGAGCATGCCAAGATCGTCGTCTTGCGATGGTGGCGCTAAGAAGTCGTAGTCTTGTTGAGTGGTGCTCATAGATAAGTAAACTGATCGATAAGTCGGTGAACCGTCCCTTTAGTCTAACACAACTAGAAAGAATTTTCCCTTAGTTTAACATGCAATCGTAGCAAAATGATATCGGACTCTCCAATTGCATCGATTGCCCAAAGAGTGTCCCCCAACCTCTTAGAACCCGAGTAAAAATGAAACGCTATCCAAAATTTCTCGCTCTGCTTCTCGCGGTGACGGCAATGGCCCCATTCGGCCTCTTCCCATCGGTAACGCGCGCCGAATCACCTGCGGAAATACTTCCGATTGACGTGATTCCCAATCAATTGACGGAGGCTGAAAAGCTGAGCGGGTGGGAACTGCTGTTTGACGGGCAATCAATGGATGCTTGGCGAACCTACAATCGAGAGGACATTTCGGACGGGTGGATCGCGACCGATGGGGTTATCTCCCTCCAGACGGGTGGTGCGGGTGACCTGGTGAGCAAAGAAAAATTCGGCTCCTTTGAACTGTCGCTGCAGTATAAAAACTCGAAGGGCGGCAACAGTGGTGTGATGTTCGGGGTCGTCGAAGCGGACGGGCCGTCGTGGTACAGCGGGCCGGAAGTTCAAATATTTGATAGCCGAGATCAAAAAAACGCTCAGAAATCAGGCTGGTTGTACGGTCTGTATCAGCCCCAATTGTCGCGAAAAGCGGACGACGGACCGATCGACGCGGAGCGACCCGTTGGCCAATGGAACGAGATCTACTTGAAAGTGTCGCCCGATCAATCGCGAGTTTGTCTTAACGGAAACGTCTATTTCAATTTCAAGATCGGTGACAGTACATGGAACAACCGTGTCGCCAACAGCAAGTTTGCCAAGTTTCCAATGTTTGGAAAAGCCGAACGAGGCCACTTGTGCCTGCAAGATCACGGACACCCAGTCGAATTTCGGAACATCAAGATTCGCCGACTCGATTCCGAACAATCCGTGCCTGATCCCGTGCATGGCAAACTTGGGCTCACCACGGAGTTGGCTTTCCCTAAACTCGAATGGGATCAGTGGGAAGCGATTGATGACGCAGGCAAAATTCGCCCTCTACGACTCGTGGAATTGACGTATGCAAACGACGACAGCAACCGATTGTTTACCGTTTCACAAGAAGGACAAATTTGGGTTTTCGAAAACAAACCGGATGTAACGAAGTCGCATCTGTTTCTCGATCTCAGAGGCAAGGTGAAGGATTGGCAATCGCGAGGGGCGAATGAGCAGGGTCTACTCGGCTTGGCGATGCATCCCGAATACAAATCGAATGGTAAGTTTTATGTCTACTACTCGCATCCGAGCGAGAGGAAATCGCTATTGTCGAGCTTTCAGGTTTCCAAAGAGGATCCCAACCGAGCGGATCCCGACAGCGAAGTGGTTTTGATGGAGTTCGAAGAGCCCTTTCAAAATCACAACGGTGGCAGTATCGAATTCGGTCCCGATGGTTATCTCTACCTCGGCTTAGGCGACGGCGGCTATCGTAATGACCCGTTCCTTGCGGGCCAAGACTTGTCGAAAATCCTTGGCACGATTCTTAGGATCGACGTCGACAATCCATCCGCGGAGAAACCGTACGGCATTCCTGCGGACAATCCGTTTGTCGATGTGGAAGGTGCTTGTCCTGAGATATACGCTTTCGGACTGCGTAATCCGTGGCGAATCGCATTTGACAAACAAACCGGCCGATTATGGTGCGGCGATGTTGGACAAGATTTGTGGGAAGAGGTCAACATCATTTGCAAAGGCGGTAACTACGGATGGAGTGTATGGGAAGCAACGCATCCGTTCGGAAGCCGAAGTGAAGCGTCATCGGTTAGCGAGCCAATCATGCCAATATGGGAATACGACCACGGGGTCGGATTGTCGGTCACCGGTGGCCGAGTCTACCGCAGCGACCGCATCGCTGCATTGAACGGAAAGTACCTGTATGCTGACTATGTTTCCGGCAGTATTTGGGCGTTGAGCTACGATCCGAAAACCGAGCGGGCAACAAGAAACGAGCGAGTCGTTTCCGAGCACATTCCGGTATTAGGGTTCGGAGAGGACCCCAACGGTGAAGTTTACTTTCTGACAAATAGTGTCACCGGAGCGTGTATCTACCGTTTCAAGTAGTCGCATCGAGCCGTAGCGGAAGTCGCCAAGACTCTCGTTTCTGCTGCGAGGGTGACACTCTTGACACTTTTCCGTTACCTCCGAGATGAAATCGACGCCCTCGGCGCAAGATCGCATCGTAAATATCTTAGGAGAACGAATCATGTCACCATTGTAATAATGGCCTGGTCAGTAAAATCCGCGGATAGAATCCGCGGATAGAATCCGTGGATAACGAGTGTCGAAAAGACGACTTTTTCGGTAGTGTCGCTCGATGCCCACGCACACTACCAGATTTTCAGTCTGGATATGACATTGCTTTGAAAACCTTACTCGGCACTTTTTCCACCCACGAGTCCTTCCGAAGAGCCAAAAAATGGAGAGGCCGTCTGGCGATAGGAATTCTGCTTGCGTTGGCTAAACCCTTGGAGATTGATCGTGACTCGGCCTGATTCAATTATCAAGTTTGCTCGTCGTTGTCTCGGCGAGAAAGCGGTGGGAGCATTGGGAGTGAGGATTCATCAGCGGGGCGAGATCCGGCTCGGTTCGACGAAACCTTGGATGCCGTTCCGTGCGGAGCAAACGATGTCGGCGTCGTCGGTCGAATTTCGTTGGCAGGCGAGGTTTCGTATGGCCGGCTTCATTCCGGGTAGTGTCGTTGACTGTTTCGAAAATGGACGCGGTGCGTTGGATGCTTGGCTTTGTGGCCTCATCCGGGTGGCTCATGCTCGAGGGCCAAAGGTGGATCGTGGTGAGGCTCAACGCTATCTCGCCGAGCTGGCGTGGTGCCCGATGGCGTTACTTCAAAACCAATCGCTTCGTTTTGAAGAATTGTCCAAAGCCCAAGTTCGCGTCAGCGTGATTGACGACGAAACGCATGTCGACTTGCTGTTTGACGACAACGGCGAGATCGTTGCTGCCAAGACGCTCACTCGTTTTCGTGACGATGAAATACAACCGTGGGAAGGTCGCTTTGAGAACTATCGCGACTTCGGTCCATTGCGTTTACCTTCTAAAGCAGAAGTCGCGTGGGACGCGCCCGAAGGTAGATTCGTATATTGGCGTGCGAACATCGATGATGCAATCTTGCTCTCATAAGGGTGTGTCCGGTGATTGAATAGCAATCGTAAATTGGATGGCTTCCCGTTCTATCCCCCTCGATCGGTTGAAACCCGAAGCTCGAGTCTGTCCCCCACGGATCGCTCTAGCTCGGATGATTCATGGGCTTGCAAATTGTTTTTCTAACGTCTACGCCTTCAAGCGTTTACGTTCATTGTTCGAAAAACAGTCTGCGTATTAGCCGTTTTGGCGTTAGCGGGCCGTCGATTTAATCGTTTAACGCTTAGCCGAAGGCGTCAGCTTTTCCGTAAGCGGTCGCCTATGGCTTGGCGTTAAACAATAAGTCGAGTCAAACCGATTAAATCGACAGCCCGCTATCGCCAAAACGGCTAATGAATAATCCGAGCTAGGCAAGAGGAGGACAATAAACGCAAGGGATGCAAACCAAACCGGCCACGGATCACGCCAATTTTTCATGAAATAAAACGCCGTCAATCAGATGTCCCCCCAAGAATCCTTCTTTGATTCACGCTCCTGGTGGGATGACTTTTTGGCGAACGTGAATGGAGTCTTTTGCCCGCTCTGCCGCGAAACGCTCATCCGCTACGCGTCCAACGAATGGATCGCAATGCGAGGTTGTAAACAGTGAAATCGTAGATTAAAACGTTTGAACTCAGCCACCTTTTTTGTGGATTGACGCTCTTGTTTGAAAAAAAAACGTGGTCCTGAATAATTCGAATCCTCCGCTGGCTTCCCGTCCCTCTTCGATTGATCGTTTCGGATTGGTTTGTGCCATTTTGGCGCACACCCTTTGGGGGCTGTTTCCGATTTACTGGCGACTGATTGGCAGTGCCGACTCGGCCGAATTGGTTTGTCACCGGATCGTGTGGTCGTTCTTCTCGCTCGCGATTTTAATACCGATTCTGCTGCGGATGGGATGGTGGGGCGGTTGGCGAATCATGGTCGAAAGCGTGTGTAACCGACGCGTCTGGTTGATCCACAGTGCGGCGGCGGTAATGATCGCCGTCAACTGGTTGGCGTTCATCTGGGCGGTCAACAACGACCGCGTCTTAGAAGCCTCGCTCGGGTATTACATCAATCCTCTGTTCAATGTTTTGCTCGGTGTGTTCGTACTCGGCGAACGTTTGGGACGATACCAATGGATCGCCGTGGCGATCGCCGCGTTTGGCGTCGGCATCATGGCGATTGGCGGCGGGGGATTACCATGGGTCTCCTTGGCGATGGCGACAACGTTCGCCGTTTACGGATTGCTCAAGAAAAAAGCACATCTGCCGGTACTCGTCGGTCTGGCGATTGAGGTGACGGTGCTGGTGATCCCTGCGGCAATCTACTTAAGTATGCAATTCGCCGATGGTGTGAGTGCGATGCAAACCGGTTCGCCACTCGTGCAGGGAATGTTATTGATGGCGGGTGTCGTCACCATCACACCTTTGGCGTTGTTTGGCGCGGCGGTCCGGCGGGTCGACCTGTCCGTGATCGGTATTTTACAGTACATCGGTCCGACGTTGCAGTTTCTAGTCGGTGCGGTGCTGTATCGCGAGCCACTCGGCGGTAGCAAAGTCGCCGGGTTCGTCTTCGTTTGGATCGCATTGATCGTGTTCCTTGCCGCGACACATCGCCCACAATCCTCGCCTTTCGAGACGATCGGGGCGTTACCTTGGAAGCGTCTGCTGTTTCGGTGGCGAACGTTGATGATTCTCGCCTTGATTGCTGCGGCATTCTTCGCTTGGATTGCCAAACCTTGGGTTCGCGCGCGAACAGAGCGGCCAATCGTCAAGCGAAACCAGGCCGCTGGTGGGAGTGAACCCTTTGACTACTCGTTTGATGCAACGGATATGATTGGTACTTCGCGGCGACTTGATCAGCGATGACGGCCGCGAAACAAACCGTCATTGCGTAACGATTTCGAACGCTTCGTTCACACTCGATTCGTCTGCGTCAGGGCGCGTCGGAAGCCACAAGGTGGAAACGGCTGCACCAATTACCAGTGCGGTTGATGCCCAAAGACAGCCGGGCAAACCAGCGTACAGATACATGACGCCCGAAAGCAAGGTTCCGGCTAGCCGTCCGCATGCATTGGCCATGTAATAGAACCCGACGTTGATCGCGACTTGGTCGGAATCGGTGTAGGCAAGGATCAGGTAGGAATGGACCGATGAGTTGACGGCAAAAACGACACCGAATATGGCGAGACCGATCAGGATACTGGCCGTAGCGTAGAAGTTCGTTTGGATTGCAAGTGCCAGCGCCGCAGAAACCAGCACGAGTGTGAATCCCCATGCCTGTGCCGCCCGTGCTTTTGTTGTGACGCCACCGCCCTTGCGAACCAGGCGCGGAGCGAACGCTTGGACAAATCCATAGCCAATCACCCACGCGGCGAGAAAAGCGCCAACACCCGCGAATCCCCATTGGAGTTGTGAGGCGAGGAAAATCGGCAGTCCTACGACGAACCAGACATCACGCGAACTGAATAGGAAAAATCGAGCGATCGACAATACGTTGATCTCTCGACTTTTTGCAAACAATTGAGTGAACTTCGTCTTCGATTTCGATCGCCCCATGTCGGCGTCGAGCATGATCGCTGTGCATAACAAGATAATCGTCAGCACTGCGGCCATCGCCCACAGGGATTCGGCGAAGCCAAGCCAACTGAGCAGGACGCCGCCTAGCAGAAACCCCAGCCCCTTGAGTGCATTTTTTGATCCCGTCAGAATCGCGACCCACTTGAACAGAGCGGAATCGCTTTCGGCTTTCGTACCCGCTTCGGATTCCACCGTGTTGTCAGCTTTGACCAACAACTTGACGGCACTCTTGGAGCTCATCTTTGTCAGGTCTTTGGCAATTCCGGAGAGGGCCTGGCTAGCCATTACATACGCAACGGAAAGACTGGCCGCCCATGTAGGTTGAACAAGCGAAAGCATGACGAGTGCAATCACCTGAATCGCCAAGCCCGCGAAAAGAGTGATGCGAAGCCCTATCCGTGAACCGATCCAGCCGCCAAGCAGATTCGTAAGGATTCCAAAAAACTCGTACAGCAGAAACAAGAACGCGAGGCTGACGGGCGTGTAGCCGAGTTGATGGAAATACAGCAGGACGAGCATCCTCAAGGCCCCGTCGCTGAGAGTAAATCCCCAGTAGGCGGCGGTTACGAGAGTATAGTTTCGGACGTCCATGGGGCTCCTTCTTCACGTGGGTCGTTCGTAGCCTAGGCTACGTTCCGCGATACATTAGAGTGGCGGCAGGGTGTTTGCGACTTTCTTTACCAGTTCCATCATTCGGTTCGCGTAGCCGATCTCGTTGTCGTACCACACCAGTAACTTGACCTGAGTTTCGTTGACCACCATGGTCGACGGGCCATCGACGATACCCGATCGGATGTCGTTCACGTAGTCGGCTGAAACGAGAGGCTTTTCTTCGAAACCAAGGATACCCTTGAGCGAATTTTCTGCAGCATCTTTGAGTCGTTCGTTAACCTCTTCTACTGTGGTCTTCTTTTTGACTTCAAAGACGCAATCGGTTAGTGACGCATTGAGCAGTGGAATTCGTACGGCAAGACCGTTGAGTTTGCCTTTCAATTCGGGGTAGATCATCGTGATCGCTTTCGCAGATCCGGTGGTCGTCGGAATTAGCGAATTCAAGCAAGACCTCGCACGACGCAAGTCCTTGTGTGGGGCGTCTACCACGACTTGCGTGTTGGTCACGTCGTGCAGCGTTGTGATCACGCCATGCTTGATGCCAATGGTCTCATGGATCACCTTCACAACCGGCGCGAGACAATTCGTCGTGCACGATGCCGCAGTGACAAGATGATTTGTGTGCGGATCATAAAGGTGGTCGTTGCATCCCATGACGATGTTCAACGCGGCGTCGTTCACAGGCGCGGCCACGACGACCTTGCGGACACCGTGATCGAAATAGGGATTGAGCGTTTCGGAGGTGCGAAATTTACCCGACGACTCGATCACGATATCAACACCCCGTTCCTTCCATGGCACCTGTTGGGGAGTCGCTGAACTGCTGACGGTGACCGTTTTTCCATCGAGGATGATTGCATTTTGTTGCGCATCGACTTCGTGACACCAACGCCCGTGTACGGTATCAAACTCCAGTAGGTGAGCGCACGTCGCGGCATCGCCATACCGTTCATTGATATGCACGACCTCAAAATCAGGCCAGCCCCACGCGGCTCGCATGCCCAGTCTTCCCATGCGGCCAAAGCCGTTGATTCCAACCCGTATCGTCATCCTATCTACTTTCGTTTTGCTTTTGATGTCTTCTTGAGCTGCTTGCCCTTCTTCGGTTTATCACAGCACCCGGCTGTGATGCATAATTCAGGACGCCCCTGACAGCAGTCTTCGATCAGGAATCCCATCAAGCAATTGATGCCCTTCGGGTTCAACGAGTAGGTAATCGAGCGTCCCTCTTTACGTGATTTCACCAAGCCCGCGCTGGCGAGTTCCTTGAGGTGAAAGGACAACGTGGCAGGCGGGATACCTAACCTCTCGGCGATTTCTCCGGCGGCATACCCTTCGGCGCCCACTGTGACGAGCATCCGAAAGACAGTCAATCGGGATTCCTGAGCTAGTGCCGACAGGGCGACAACCGCTTCGTTTATTTCCATAGTTCTAAAAGTATCCAAGTGTTGGGGTGCTGTCTACCCGTTTCGGACGCAAAGGATGGAGTGATCGATGAGCATGCGGAATGAATGGTTGGGGAAATTCGTTGCAGGGGCTCCGCATGAAGTTTTCAAGAAGATTTCGCTCAGCTGTTGAATTCGAGTTGCCAGGTAGTTTTCGCCCAATATACTGCCGCACCAGAGTCTTGTCCGTTCCACCCAACTCTTCTGCCACGGCTAATCGAGATGACCGAAACTTTTGCTTTCGTTGGCTTTTTGCTGGCCGCCTATTCCATTGTCGCGAACGATGCGATTCAGACCCTTGGGACGTTTTTGAGTTCAAATGCCAAGCGTCCTTGGTGGCTACTGTGGGCATTCGCTTGTACGGTGCTGATGGTTGTTTTTGTGTATGGGTGGATCGCAAACGATGGCGACGTGTCGTTTGGTCGATTGTCAAAGTTCCCTCAGCCGGCTGGCGGAATCACTTGGCTGCATATTGTACCGCCGATCATTATCTTGTTTCTGACACGATTTGGCATTCCCGTTAGTACAACGTTCTTGGTTTTGGCTGTTTTTGCACCAGGCAATATGACGTCGATGCTATCCAAGTCGATGTTGGGATACTTGGTTTCATTTTTCGTTGCGATTGGTGTCTATTTCTTGATCTCCAAGTCATTTGAAAAGAGGATTGCTGATTCTGCAAGCAAGCCTGCGGCGAGGTATTGGTATGCGCTTCAGTGGATTTCGACGGCTTTTCTGTGGAGTCAGTGGCTGATGCATGACCTTGCCAACATTTTCGTATACTTGCCACGGAAGCTCAATGTACCCTACTTTTTCTTTGCCACGATCGTGATGCTCGGTTTGCATGCCCTGATATTCTCCAGGCGTGGCGGTGAGATCCAGCAGATTGTGACCAGCAAGACGAACACCAGTGATATTCGATCGGCAACGCTCATCGACTTCATCTATGGCTTCATCTTGGTGATTTTCAAGGAGTACAGCAACATGCCGATGAGTACGACTTGGGTGTTTTTAGGGCTACTCGCTGGTCGCGAGACGGCGATCTCGTTGTTGCTTAAAGCTCCGCCGCTGAAGCAGACGTCCGGCATTATTTTTCGAGACGCGAGCAAAGCGACCGTCGGTTTAGTGGTCAGTGCGGTCTTGGCGATTGGGCTGCCGATTCTCGCTGCCACCATCAATGGGACGGCGGAGGTTTCCTCTTCGGAGGAATCCACGGTGTCGGCTCCGGCGATCTCCGACCTTGATAAACTTTCCTCTTTTGAACCCTCTGAGGTCCTTGCGGGCGATTTGCAGCTAGCCGGTTCCGACACGCTTCGGCCAGCGGCTGAGGTTCCGATCAATGGGTTCGGCGGTGACTCGCCGACCGACGTCTGGCAACTCGAATCGCAGGGCTCAGGCTCCGCAAGCCCAGCAGTGATGGCGTTCGCAAGAGACGTGATTTCGAGTCAAGGGGAGGCGACCGTTTTTGGCGTCGGCCTTATGCCGCTCGACCCGTCAATGCTACCGCAGCAAGCATTCAAAATAGATGATGGCCAGCTCCCCGGTTTGCAATCGCTATGAAACCCTGTTTTCCCAAGACGACGCGACCATGACCGAGCAAGAAATACTAAGAATCCGCGAAGAGATACTGGACTCGATTGACGAGGAATTCGAGGCGGAGCTTGAAGACGCGATGATGAATCAAGATTATCGCTCCGATTCAAAATCAAGCACCGAAGGCGAGATGAGTCGCCGCGAATACTTTCGACATCTATTGCGGCTACAGCAAGAGTTGATCAAGTTGCAGAGTTGGGTCGTCGAAACGGGCGCCAAGGTGGCAATCCTTTTCGAGGGCCGCGATGCGGCTGGAAAAGGAGGTGCAATCAAGCGAATCACCCAGCGTTTGAACCCGCGTGTGTGTCGGGTCGTCGCTCTGTCCGCGCCCTCAAAACGTGAACAATCACAGTGGTATTTTCAACGTTACACTCCACACCTGCCCGCCGCTGGCGAGATCGTGTTGTTCGATCGCAGTTGGTACAACCGGGCGGGAGTCGAACGTGTCATGGGGTTCTGTACCGATGAAGAATACGAAGCTTTCTTTCGCGATGTGCCAAGCTTTGAACGGATGATTGCCGACTCAGGAGTCCATCTCATTAAATACTGGTTTTCCATTACCGACGAAGAGCAACAGTTTCGTTTTCAGTGCCGAATCAACGATCCGCTCAAGCAGTGGAAACTCAGCCCGATGGATTTGGAATCTCGCCGCCGCTGGGAGCAGTACACCGAGACCAAAGAGATCATGTTGGAGCGAACAAACCTGCCGTACTCGAGGTGGTGGGTCGTCGAGGGAAATGTCAAGAAGCGGGCAAGACTCAATTGCATTCGTCATCTGCTGACTCAAATTCCGTATCAGGAAATTCCAAACGAGTCGGTCAAGTTGCCGCCGCGAGAGCGTAGCGACGAGTACGAAAGAAACCCATTGCCCAAAGAGATTTTTGTTGAAAGCGTCTTCTAGAAGCCCAAACGCTATCGGGTTGGATGTCGTCTTTCCGACACTCGGGAAACGCGTCTACCAAGGGGATGGACGCGAGTAACCTGTTGGCTTGGTTCCGCAAAGTCCAAGTTTGCGCTTTTGCTTGCTTGGTTTCGTCGGCTTTCTGTAGTAGAATTGCCCGCTACGGTATCGATCTCGATCGAAAACTTGGACTCATCAAACGATTCGATCTCTCGATTCGTCGTTTGAATGGCTGTTTCCTTTTTTGACCACATGAGATGCGTTGATGCGACTTTGCCTCACGCGATCCGGAGTACAGGTGCTGAAAATTGATCCTCGGGGGAACAGTGATGGATGAGACGACGGAAACGAGCTTGGTAGAAGAGACAAACTCCCGCACAGGTTGGAAGCTGCAGTTTGGAGTGCTCTGTGGCATGCTTGTGTTGGCGTTGATTGGCATGGGGTTGAGTCAGGCATTGGAGCAACGTGCCTGGTGGTACTGGTTGTTTGTCGTGATCACTTATGCGGTACTCGGATTGTGGCGAAGCATCCGCAAAGCGAAGCGAGCTGGGGATGGGCTGAGAAATCTGATCAGTCGGGAACTGGCGCATTGGTCTGTGCTGCTGGTTTTTCTCGGAGTGCTGGCGGTGCTGGAGCGAAAGGAGATCATCAGTCGCGAGTCCTCCTCGGATTTCGCATTGCTGTTATTGGCATTTAGCTGTTGCTTGGCGGGAATCCATTTCGACTGGCTACTTTTGATCATGGGGGTCGTTTTGACGGTCATGTTGGTAGCGATGGCGACGTTGGAGCAGTACACGATCGTGTTGTGGATTGTCATGATTGTGGTCGCGGCCGCGGCAGCGGGTTTCTTTTACTTGAAGTCGAGTCGGGGACGTGCAGCGGATGGGTTGGACTAGTCCAACTCAATAGCTTTGGGCGCGGGGTCTTGGTTTTTAGAAGTTTTCGGCGAGTCTTGTCATGGGCAGCGATCTATCCAGCCATTTTTCGGAGTCCTCCAGTCCGAGTCCATGGTGGTACAAGCCACTGATTTGGGCTGCGTTTCTTACGCTGTTGTTCTTGCTCCGTGAATTCTTTCTGATTGGATTCTTGACATTCCTGCTCTGCTTCGTCGCGCGTGGCTTGGTCAGGATGCTGATGCAGCGAATTGCGTCCGATGGTTCGAGCCGAGGCTTGGAGTTGGCAGTGACGTTGTCGGTTTTTGCTGTGATTTGTTTAGGGATGTATGGAATCGGCCGGTACTTTGTGCCTCAGGTGATTCGTCAAGGCGAAAGTTTGCTCGCCCGCATGCAAGGTATGAGCGCGGCGGACATACAAAACAGTGTGCTGTCCAATACCGTTGGGACATGGCGATTTCGTCAGCAATTTGGTTCGCCGCAAGACCAGCGGTATCAGGAAGGGCACAAGCGGTTCGAGGAATCTGGACGCAATGGCGAAGGCTTGTACCAAACGTTTCCTCAACTTGATTCCAGGCTGAGGTCGGAGTTCGAGTCCAATTATGAGCAGGCTCAGACGCTTCATCTGAAATCCGACGGTCAGCTTGGACCGGCACGCAGCGCGCAGTTCGATCACTGGTTCCTGACGGTCAAAGCACCACAGCTGCTCGACCAGCGAAGTGATTACTACCGATCACGCTGGCTCGCAGGGTTTTCGTTAGCTGAGAAGTCGAACGAATTGGCAAGTCTCAAGAAGCGTCCCGATTTCGAATCCTATCGCGATCAGCAGATTTGTGAACAAGTCCTGACTGACATTAAGTTAGACCCCGTTTTGATGACCCAGTTCCAGAATGAATGGGCTAAAGCCCAGGCGGTGCGAATGTCGACCGACTTTCGACAATCACGCGAATACCAAGACCGCTTCAAAGCGTTCTACGAAAAATCGCGAGCAGAGAATCCAGTCGCCGTGCCGATCGAATTTGCCTATTTTCAAACCCTTGCGACAGCCTACACAAAAGGAAGAGATGCATTTCTTGCAGCGGTCCGAGAGCATGACAAAACGGATCTAGAATCGCTTGCATCCCGACAGCACGATTTTGAGACGGCGACCAAGTTGGAATTGGGCCGGCAGTGGTGGGGTACCAGCCACGTTGCCGACTGGGTCCGAACTCATGCGAAGAATGACGGCGACATCGTGATGGAAGCGGTGGTTGGCCGGGTTGATCAAGGTCTTAGCCATCTGGTCCGAATTCCTATCCAGGTCATCACGTCGCTGATACTGGCTATACTGATCTTGATCGATTGGCATGGAATCAAGCTGGCGGTGGCAAGCATTCGCGAAACACGATTGCAGCGAATCTATGATGAAATCGCTCCCAACGTTGTTGCGTTTGGCAAGCTGATCGGCAAGTCCTTTCAGGGGCAAGTCATCATCGCAATGTTCAATGCTGTTTTTACTCTAGTCACGCTGTATTTCATCGGGGTCGAATACCGGTTCCTATTGGCCTTGATCGTCTTTGTGTTTAGTTTTATCCCAGTCCTTGGCGTGATTCTGTCGGGCATTCCCATTTGCGCGGTTGCCATCTTGCAGCCGGATGGGTCATTCCTCATGGTACTGCAGGTCGTGATGGCGGTCGCCCTGATCCATTTGCTTGAGGGACTGGTACTGTCGCCACAGATCATTGGGAAACTCGGGCATTTGCACCCCATCTTGGTGATCGTGATTCTGTTTGTTGCGGAGCATTTCTTTGGAATGTGGGGGCTAATTCTTGGCGTCCCTGTAGCGATCTATCTGATTCGTGTTGTCATTCTCAATACGGCCATCCCTGGTATCTACGAACCAATCGTTGCGGAGGCTATGGCCAAACAACATGAATAGGGAATCGAATGCCACCCAAAAACATTCATGGGCCGCAACCATGGGCCGCAACGTTCCATTCGCGTCAATCGCGAACTCCGATGTCTCATAACTCCGATGTCTCATTGGGTTAGACACCGCTTTGTATTCGGAACTTCAAGTCACTGACTTTTGCTTGTGGATGATTTGCTAGGATTTTCTTCAGAATCGAACGCTTTTGAAAGTTCAGCTCTTGCAGCGTTACCGAATCGGACGCGTAGATGTCGAGCACACCTCGCTTCAAATTACCCACGCGAATACTTGAGCGGATGCTCTCGTCGATCCCCTCTAAAATGGCAGCTTCCATTTCATTGACGACCGTCACTTGGGCATAACCGCGGCGAGAGATCAATTGATTGACAAGCGATCCGATTTTGCGTTCACGCGGACGCTCCGACTCGGCACCTTGGTAACTCGGTTTTCGAAGCTTCGTTTTTTTGAACGTCACGGCTTGAGTCACTTTGGGTACACTTGAAGGGACAGCAGCGATTGAAATCGCGTGCCACCATGGTAACGCACAACGAGTTCACTTTACAATCGCAGATGTCTGGCGTTTCTCGAAGAGTCGGGCCAGTTTCATTGCGCCCCAGGTCGCACCCCAGGCCACGTCGCCGATTGCTCGGGAGCTTGTCCTCGATGCGAATGAGGAGGAGGAGCAAGTGGGTATTTCTTGCGAACTTGCTCGGTATCAAAGGGGGGGAGCGTCAGCACGATGGGTCGGTAGAAAACGGCTCAGGAATCTTAACGCAATCTTCATCGTCCGTTAGCACAACTCGCCTCTTTTGAGAAATTGGATCTGATATCCTTTCCGTCTTGAAACAAATGAACTTCAAAAAGCAATTTCGCTAAAAAGGCACTTCAATGAGACGTCGAGTTTTTCGTAATTTTGTGACTGCAGTTGTATTCGGTTTCTTAGTCCCTGCATCTAGCCAGGCCCAAAATGCGAGTCTACTAGGAAAAGTGGACATTGACGGCAGTAGCACGGTATACCCCATTAGTGAGGCAGCGGCCAGCGGTTTCACCAAAGATTTTCCTAACGTGAAAGTGAATGTCGGAGTCTCGGGCACGGGTGGCGGGTTCAAGCGATTTACAATCGGACAAACCGATATATCCGATGCATCGCGACCGATCAAATCGACCGAGTTCGAGGCGGCTCGAGAATCAGGCATTGAATTCTTTGAGATTCCGGTGGCCTACGATGGATTGACCTTGGTTGTTCACAAAGACAATGACTTTGTCGATCATTTGTCGGTGGATGAGATCCGTAAGATTTTTACTGCCGAAGGGTCCGCGAAGACATGGTCCGAAGTCCGTGATGGTTGGCCGCAGAAGCCAATCAAGATCTTTGCTCCTGGCACGGACTCGGGAACGTTCGACTATTTCAAGGAGGTCGTTGCCGATAAGGAAGGGTCTCTTCGCTCGGATATGAGTACGAGTGAGGATGACAATGTACTAGTCACGGGCGTTTCGGGTTCACCGAATGCGATTGGATTCTTTGGGGTCGCCTACTACGAAGAAAATCAGGACAAGTTGAAATCGGTGCCAATCATTAATCCTGAAACCAACGAGCCGGTCTCACCTGACGCGACGACCATTGAAAACGGGACGTATGCTCCATTCAGTCGTCCCTTGTTCATCTACGTCAATGCTCGTTCTTTCAAGCGTCCGGAAGTTCGGCGGTTCGTTGCTTACTATTTGCAAATGGCTCCTAAGTTGGCCGCGCAAACCGGATACGTTGCCTTGCCAAAAACGGTCTACGCCGAAGCGATGAAGCATTGCCGTGGTGGTAATACTGGTACCCATTACTTGACAGAAGATTTGAAAAAACGCAGTGGTGCGGTAACGGAACTCTACAAGACCACCAGCACGGTAAACTGAGGGTTCGCGTTTGAGTGATATCAGGCAAAGCGTTTGCCTCCTCTCGCCACGCGTTTAAACAAGCCACTAACTATATGAATTACTGTGTCTACAGCACTCACTAACGATCCTCTCGCACAGCAGCGAATAGACAGCTACTTTGCTCGCCAGCGGCGGAGTTTGAGTGCTGTGCGCCTAAGAGAGAAGGGTATCTTTCTTTCGCTAATTTGTTGTGGCGTTTTCTCCGTTCTCATTACTCTTGCCATCATCGGAGTATTGCTGGGGGAAACGATTACCTTTTTCAGTTTTGAGGAGGTAACGCTAGGTAATTTTTTGGGATCGGCCCAGTGGACTCCGCTGCTTGGGGCGACGAAGAGTTTCGGAATTTGGGGATTGATCAGCGGCACGCTCTTGATCACGGCGATTGCGATGTGTTTTGCATTGCCGCTGGGTCTGATCACCGCGATCTATTTGAGTGAGTACGCACCTCGAAAAGTACGCAATGCACTCAAGCCGATACTGGAGATTTTGGCGGGAATTCCCACGGTGGTTTACGGGTTCTTTGCATTGACAACCATCACGCCGATCTTGCAGTGGTTGCATGACGGATTCAGCGTCTACAACGCCATGAGCGCAGGGATTGCGGTCGGCATTCTATGTTTTCCTACCGTTTGCTCGCTTGCGGAAGATGCTCTGCAAGCGGTCCCCAAATCGCTTCGCGATGCGGCATATGGACTCGGTGGGACTCGCTTTGATGCTTCGGTGAAGGTTATCGTCCCCGCGGCGCTCAGCGGCATTATTAGTGCGTTTCTGTTAGCCATTGCTCGGGCAATCGGCGAAACAATGATTGTCGCTTTGGCCGCAGGCAGTCGACCGCAATTAACGATCGATCCTCGAGATGAAATACAAACAATGACAGGTTTTATGGTTCAGATGGCGGGCGGTGATGTTTCCAATTTTGGAACCGAATATTATTCGATGTATGCCGTTGCCTTCACGTTGTTCTTGATCACGTTATCCTTGACGATGTTTGGTAACGTGATCCGAAAACGGTTCCGGGAGACGTACGAATGAGTGACTCTTCCCTCGATCCGCCGATGGGACCAACCGACGGCAAACCTCCGACGGATAGCCGCCGCCGCATGCGAACGGATGCTCGGTTTCGTCGATTGTGTGTCGGCATCGCCACCATTTCCGTCATGGTATTGGTTTTACTGCTGGTCTCGATTCTCTATCAAGGCATTCCGGTACTCTCGTGGACGCTGCTCGGTGGAACGCCTGAGCCTGACCCTGCGGATGCAGGAATGTTCCCCGCGGTGATGGGAACGGTATGGATTTGCGCTCTTTGCGCCATGATCACGTTGCCGATCGGAGTCGCAACGGCCGTCCTGCTTGAGGAATTCAAGCCGCGCACGAAAATTGCGGCATGGTGCTACAGCGTGATCCAATTGAACATTAGCAATTTGGCAGGGGTGCCAAGCGTTGTTTATGGAATCTTAGGCTTAACAGCGTTTGTATCGATGTTTTCGTTTTTCGGCAACGCTTCCAAGCCTGGACAGGCAGCCTGGGAAATCGGTGCAACCTATTACGATCAATTTACCAATTTAGGCAGCGACCCCTTTTTGACGATGGGCGAGGAGGTCGATGAGCGTTACTTCCTCGTGCCAGTTGACGATCGTGCCGATCCGCCAACGGTTCCAACCCAAGGCATGAATGCGTTTGAAAACGATGGCAATCGGCTGGTGCCGGTCGTGGTCCACGTGGTTGATACGATGGAGGAAATGCCAACGGATCCGGAAGTGCTTTCCGCTGGCATCGACTCGGCGGCGGTGCCGGGACGGATTAGCGAAAAGGCCTGGTATTATTTTCAGCTGCCGCTCGGCCGCGGAGTGCTGGCCGGGGCTTTGACTCTAATGCTGGTGATCCTTCCGGTCATCATCATCAGCACGCAAGAAGCACTGCGGGGGGTCCCTTCGTCACTACGCGATGGGGCTCTTGGGATCGGAGCGACACCTTGGCAAGTCGTTTGGAACGTGACGCTACCTTCGGCGATTCCAGGAATCATGACAGGATCGATTTTGGCAATGAGCCGTGCGATCGGGGAAACGGCACCAATTCTGATCATTGCTGGGATTATCTACATTCGTACTGCCCCTCAGCATTTGATGGACAGTTACACGGTGATGCCGCTGCAAATTTATAACTGGACGAGCCGACCGCAGGAAGATTTTCACCAGCTGGCGGCGGGTGGAATTATTGTTTTACTAGGGATTTTGCTTTCCTTTAACGCCGTTGCCGTGGTCATTCGCCAGCGGATGCAAAAACCGCTAAGTTAAGTACATTACCGACTGGAGAAAGACGAACATGTTGTTGCCTGAAACTGCAAGAAAGCCAACGCCCGTGACGAACACAAAACGAAGCGAAGTCTCTGCGGGATCCAATGCGGAACCTCATGCGGAACCTCATGCGGCGGCCCAATCCGATTCGGCCACTCACAGCAACGGCGATCCAACCATGCCGGTTGCGATTCGTATCCGTGACCTAAGTGCCTGGTACGGCTATTTTCAAGCGCTCGATTCGATCTCAATCGACATTCCAAAGAATAGTGTAACGGCGTTCATTGGGCCGAGTGGTTGTGGGAAAAGCACCCTACTGCGTTGGTTCAATCGTATGAACGACACGGTGCTATCGGCTCGTGCCGAAGGAGAGGTGCTGCTTGGAGATTTGGATATTTTGAGTTCTCAAACGGATACCGTCGATCTTCGACGGCGCGTGGGAATTGTTTTTCAAAAGGCCAATCCGTTTCCGAAGAGTATCTATGACAATGTCGCGTTTGGCCCTCGACTTCACATGCGACTCAATAAATCGGAACTCGACGAACTCGTCGAGTGGTCGCTTCGAAAGGCTGCGGTTTGGGAGGAGGTCAAGGATCGCCTTCACGGTTCGGCTTTAGGCTTATCAGGCGGTCAACAACAACGACTTTGTATTGCTCGGGCGATCGCCGTTGGCCCTGAGGTTTTATTGATGGATGAGCCATGCAGCGCTCTCGATCCCGCTAGTACGTTGGCGATTGAGAATCTGATTTATGAGCTTAAGGAACAGTACTCGATTGTCATTGTGACGCACAATATGCAGCAGGCATCACGGTCGAGTGACCAAACTGCATTTTTTTATGCTGGTCGACTTGTCGAGTTCAGCGATACCAAGCAAATGTTCACGCAGCCTAAACACCGACAAACCGAAGATTACGTCAGCGGCAAGTTCGGTTAGGCGACGACTCATCCATACTTATTCTCCGTAGTGGATCTTATTAAAGATCCTTTTGCATGGGGATCTTTAACAAGATCCACTACGATAAAATCCTTTTGCCGAATCCCACTAATTGGATTGCGTTTTATGTCAAAACATCTGCAACGTGGACTCGATGCTCTGCGTCAATCCCTTGTAACCCAGTTTGCGAGTGTCGAACAGATGATTCAATTAGCGGTGCGATCGCTGGTTCAGGGGCGAGCTGACCTTGCGGACCGAGTCATCGCAAGCGACAAGGAGGTAGACGATGCGGAGATCCACATCGAAGAAGAGTGCCTCAAATTGCTTGCTCTTTATCAACCGGTCGCCAGCGATTTACGGCGGGTCGTGACGGTGATTAAGGTAAATAGCGACCTGGAAAGGATGGCGGATTTGGCCTGTAACATCGCCGAACGAGCTCTCGCCCTGGATCGCTTTCCACTCTTTCAACCGCCAGCGGAATTGTCCGAAATGGTGCAGACCGCGACCGAGATGGTTCGAAATGCGCTCGATTCTTTTGTCGAAGAAGACTCCGCGAAAGCGGCGGACGTGATTCGCACCGATTCTATCGTCGATACGCTCAATCGAGTTGTGATCGACCTGCTGCACGAGATGATGAATCGTGATCCCGAGCTAATCGAGCCAGCGGTGCATTGCTTTAGCGCGTCTCGGCATGTGGAACGCATTGGTGATTTGGCCGAGAGCATTTCGGAAGATGTAATCTATTTGGTAGAAGGCGAGATCATCCGTCATAAGCACGGTGTTTTCTTTGATTTGCCGCAGAATAAATAGATCCAATCTTCCAATCGAAGGCCCATATCCGTCTTTTCCTCGGACGGACTTCTGGGGCTATCCATCGCGGCGAGCGAAAATTGGGACAAACAACCTTTTTCTCGCTTTGGGAGCTGATTAGGGGGGCTGGCTATCATTTGTATTCGGCTACGGTCTCGATTGCCAACCGTCGGCTGACGGATTGAAGCGAAGAAGCCTATAATTTAGCTGAACCGATTAGAGCGAATGGACCGATAGTATCAAATAAGTTGTCTGCTCAGCCAAAAGCGAGTGGAAAGCTTCCCGATCGCCCCACTTCAGCATCCACCTTTTTCACTTTGAATTTGAAGAATATGACGCCACACGCATATTTGTGCCTCGTACTGCACAACCATCAACCCATTGGCAATTTTGACGGCGTCTTCGAACAAGCTTATCAAGACAGCTATCTGCCGTTTTTGGAGGTCTTCGAGCCATTTGAAGCCCTTCAGATTTCGCTTCATACCTCCGGCCCGTTGATGATTTGGTTGGCAGAGCGGCATCCTGAGTATATCGATCGCTTGCGAATGTTGGTCGACGCGGGACGGGTGGAAATCATTGGCGGTCCACAGTACGAACCGATCATGACGATGCTGCCATCACGCGACCGTATCGGCCAAATTCATGCTTATAGCAATTGGCTGCATCGGAATCTAGGTGTTCGGCCACGCGGGATGTGGATGCCGGAACGGGTTTGGGAATCGTCGCTCACATCCGATGTCGTTGACGCCGAAATGGAGTATACCGTTTTGGATGACTACCATTTCCGGGCTGCGGGGTTGTCCGATGAAGAACTCAACGGCTACTTCTTGACCGAGGACGACGGTCGTGTGCTAAAGATATTTCCAGGCTCGGAGCGACTTCGGTATACGATTCCCTTCCAATCGGCGGACCAAACCATTGAACATTGTCGGCAATTCGCCGAGCGGTCACCTGGCGCGGTTTTGACGTTCGGGGATGATGGTGAGAAATTTGGGACTTGGCCCGATACCAAGGTGCATGTTTATGAACAGGGCTGGCTGCGATCTTTCTTCACCGCACTTTGCGAAAACGCTTCGTGGTTAAAGACCGTATCCCTCGCCGAAGCCGTTACCAAGACGCCTCCGGCTGGCAAGGTCTATCTGCCCGATTGCAGCTACCGCGAAATGACCGAGTGGGCGCTACCCACCGAAGCGCAAGCAACGTTTGATAATGTCACGCACGCCATCGCTGATCATCCTCAGTGGAGCGACTTGAAGCCGTTCATTCGTGGTGGCTATTGGCGGAATTTCAAGTCAAAGTATGACGAAACCAACGAGATGTACGCTCGGATGATGAGCGTTAGCCGCCGATTGAAGGAGGCCGAAACAAAGGTCGCCGACAACGCGGCAATCGCTGAAATCCGTGACCACCTTTATCGAGGTCAATGCAATTGCCCCTATTGGCATGGTGCATTCGGCGGCGTCTATTTGCCGCATCTTCGCAATGCGATCTACGAACACCTGATCGCGGCCGACAATTTGTTGTCGGATTTGGAAGGGATGAACGACCAAACCGTCACGGCCGCCGCAGAGGACTACAACTTCGATGGTTTGCAGGAGGTCCGGATTAGCAACAATCGGTTGTGTGCCTGGATTGCGCCGGGGCGAGGTGGCCGGATGTACGAATTGGACGTTCGTGATATTCGCCACAATCTGTTGGCAACACTGCAACGCCGCCCCGAGGACTATCACCGCAAGGTTTTAGCAGGTGCAAGTGCAAGCGGTGCCGAGGTCGCGAGTATCCACGATCGAGTTGTCTTTAAGCAGGCTGACCTTGATCAACGGTTGCAGTACGACCGCTACGCACGCAAGAGCTTGATGGATCATTTCTACGATACCGATGCGACATTGGAATCGGTTGCACGGGGCGAAGCGGAAGAACGGGGTGACTTTGTCGAATTGCCGTTTGAAACAAAGCTTCGTCGTGGTGCCGATCGCGTACAAGTGCAAATGCGACGAGACGGGAACGCATGGGGGATCCCAATCACATTGACCAAAGCGGTCACGCTCGAAGCTGGTAGCGACCGAATGATGGTCACCTACCTGCTAGAAGATGTGCCGCAAGACAAGCCTTTGCATTTCGCGGTGGAAATGAATTTTGCCGGCTTACCATCCGGTGCAGACGATCGATACTTTTCTGATCTGCAAGGTAACCACCTCGGCCAACTCGGTGAAGAGTTGGATTTGCGTGACGCCGATGGGCTCCGTCTCTCCGACCGTTGGTTGGGCATTGACGTTTCTCTAAAGATCGATCGTAAGAGCGGTCTTTGGGCCTTCCCGATCTCGACCGTCAGTCAAAGTGAGTCGGGTTTCGAATTGGTGCACCAAAGCGTCTGTGTCCAACCGCACTGGATCGTCAACGCCGATGCCGAAGGCCGCTGGGCCGTCCAGATTGAGATGGCTGCGGTATGCGAGCCAAAAACAGCAGTGGTCCACCAATCGCAGGCGATCCGTTTGTAAGGGGTCGCCCGTTTGCCGCAAGTCGTGGATCTTGTTAAAGATCCGGACGCAAAAGGATCTTTAACAAGATCCACGACGGAAAGGGGGCGTCCGTTCTCCCCCCCCTTAGCCGATTTCTAGCGAGGTGCCCAGCGTGATCCCGGGCGCTGGTAGATTGCTTGAACCTTGCAGGTAGATGTCGATCGCGCGAGCCGCTCCGCGGCCTTCATTGATCGCCCAGACCACCAGACTCTGGCCACGTCGGCAGTCGCCGGCCGCAAACACTCCATCGACATTCGTCGCAAACCGACCGTGTTCGGCTTGGAAATTGCTACGCGGATCGACTTCGATGTTTAGCGAATCGGCAACGTACTGCTCCGGTCCCAGGAAGCCCATCGCTAATAGAATCAATTGAGCGGGCCAATCCTTTTCACTGCCTTCAACTTCGGCCATTTTCCATCCGCCATCATCGCCCTTGGTCCACTGGACTTCGACGGTCTTGATGCCAGTAAGGTTGCCCTCGTCGTCGACGAGAAACTCTTTGCTAAGGATTTGATACTCGCGAGGGTCGCGACCGAACTTCGCTTCCGCTTCTTCATGACCATAATCGACTCGGTAGATTCGCGGCCATTCAGGCCACGGGTTGTCCGCTCCGCGTTCGGCCGGCGGTTTCGGCAACAATTCAAAGTTGACCAAGCTTCGGCAGCCATGACGAAGGGCTGTGCCAATACAATCGGTTCCCGTGTCACCGCCGCCGATCACGATCACGTCTTTTCCTTCGGCGCTAATGAAACGGTCACCAATTTGGTCGGCGTGAACACTTTGCATTGTATTGGCCGCTAAAAACTCCATTGCAAAGTGAACGCCTTTGGCATCGCGATTTGGAATCGGCAGGTCGCGCGGCTTCGTCGCACCGCAAGCCAATAACACCGCGTCGGAATCGTTGACAAGTTCCTTGGGGTCGATGTCTTTGCCGACATTCACACCGGTCACAAACTTGATTCCTTCGGTGGTCATCTTGTCGACGCGTCGTTGAACCACTTTTTTCGATAGTTTCATATTTGGAATGCCGTATTGAAGCAGTCCACCGATTCGGTTGGCTCGCTCATAGACGGTCACTTCGTGGCCGGCCTTGTTCAGTTGATCTGCAGCCGACAAGCCCGCCGGTCCACTGCCGACGATTGCAACTTTTTTACCCGTCCGCATCGTTGGTGGTTCAGGCTTGATCCAGCCTTCTTCCCATGCGCGATCGACGATTGCATTTTCGATGTTCTTGATCGTTACTGGGGGGTTGGTGATTCCCAGAACACAAGCTCCCTCGCACGGTGCGGGGCAGGTTCGACCGGTGAATTCGGGAAAGTTGTTGGTTTTATGCAGTCGCTCAATCGCCTCTTGCCAGCGATCGTTATAAACGAGGTCGTTCCATTCGGGGATCAAGTTATCGATTGGGCATCCGCTGTTCGATTGGCAAAACGGAACGCCGCAATCCATACATCGAGCGCCTTGCTCTTGCAATTGCTTGGCATTCGGTTCGGTATAGACTTCGTCGTAATCGTTGATCCGAACGACTGGCAAACGCCATGCGACCTTTTTACGATCAAACTCTTTGAATCCGGTTGGCTTTCCCATCGTTTCAGCTCTCTTGTTCTAACGGTTGTTTTTGGATTTGGGTGTTGCTTGCGATCCGCCTCCTTCGACCTTGTGCCGAAGGGCGTGTGCTGAGGCGTTGGAGTCGAAGCTTTTTTTGCTCGTCACGCCTCTTGAGTCGTTGAATGACTACACTCCAGCCATTGCGGTTCGGGACGTGGATCCGCCGCAGAGTTACGCTGGAGCGGCTTCCTCTTGTTTCGCTTTCATCTCCTTCAAGACTCGCTTGTAATCGGTTGGCATGACCTTGACGCATTGGCTCATGAATTGGTCCCAATTGTCGAGTGCTCGCCGAGCCGCCTTGCTATCGGTGTATTCATGATGTCGCTGAATCATATCCTTGACTTCCGCTTCCTCTTCAGCGGTTTCGATCGCCTCGAGTTCCACGGTCGCTAAGTTGCAGTCCAAAGCGAATTCGCCTTTGGTGTCCCAAATATAAGCGATCCCTCCTGACATACCTGCTGCGAAGTTGCGTCCGGTTGACCCGAGAACGATGACCCGTCCGCCAGTCATGTATTCGCATCCATGGTCACCGACACCTTCGATGACCGCTCGTGCACCACTGTTGCGAACACAGAAACGTTCAGCAGCTCGCCCACTTAAGTAGGCTTCACCGCCCGTCGCACCGTACAGGCAAACGTTCCCGACGAGAATGTTCTCTTCGGCTGCGAAGCTGCTTTCACGCGGTGGGTAGACGATCACTTTCCCTCCCGACAAGCCTTTGCCGACGTAATCGTTTGCATCGCCCTCGAGTTCAATGGTGATGCCGTGAGCCAAAAAGGCGCCGAGACTTTGGCCAGCAGAACCATTTAATGACAATACAATTGTGTCATCTGGTAACCCCGGTTGGCCGTACTTTTTGGCAACTTCATTACTGAGGATCGTACCAACCGTTCGGTTGATGTTCACGATCGGTGATTCAATTCGCACCGGTTCACCCGACTCAATAGCTGGTTTTGCTGCGTCGAGCAGAACGGTCAAATCGAGTGATTTGTCCAAACCATGATCTTGGCTTTGTGTGCAGCGAACGTCGACCTTTGAATGCGGCTTGTTCGCAGGTTGTAGGATTGGTGTCAGATCGAGTCCATCGGCTTTCCAATGTTTGATCGCCTCGTCCGTTTTCAAGCAATCGCTACGACCGGTCATTTCGGAGATTTTACGGAAACCGAGCTTCGCCATGATCCGGCGTGCTTCCTCAGCCACCATGAACAAATAGTTGACAACATGTTCGGGTTTGCCAGTGAACTTGGCCCGTAATTCGGGGTCTTGCGTGGCAATGCCGACCGGACAAGTGTTCAAATGGCACTTCCGCATCATGATGCACCCGAGCGTGATCAGCGGCGCTGTGGAGAAACCGAATTCTTCGGCGCCGAGCAACGCTGCAATCACCACGTCGCGGCCGGTCCTCAAACCACCATCGGTTTGCAAGACGACACGGCTACGCAGATCGTTGAGTACCAGGACTTGATGGGTTTCGGCAATGCCCAATTCCCAAGGCAAGCCGGCGTGCTTGATACTTGTTAGCGGCGAAGCCCCGGTTCCACCGGTATCGCCCGAGATCAAGATGTGATCGGCATGTGCCTTGGCGACGCCTGAAGCGATCACGCCGACGCCAACTTCACTGACTAATTTCACGCTAATCCGAGCGGCCCGGTTGGCGTTTTTAAGGTCGTGAATCAATTGCGCTAGGTCTTCGATCGAATAGATATCGTGGTGCGGTGGCGGGCTAATCAGGCCAACGCCAGGGGTGCTGTAACGGATCCGAGCGATCGTCTCGTCGACCTTTTTCCCTGGCAATTCGCCACCTTCGCCTGGCTTGGCGCCTTGGGAGATTTTTATTTGAATCTCGTCGGCATTCGTCAGGTATTCGATCGTCACACCGAAACGCCCCGAAGCGACCTGTTTGATCGCCGACCGTTTTGAATCGCCGTTGGCGAGGGGCAAGAATCGAAGCGGATCTTCGCCACCTTCGCCCGTATTGCTCTTGCCACCGAGGCGGTTCATGGCGACCGCCAACGTTTCGTGCGACTCGGCGCTGATGCTGCCGAAACTCATCGCTCCGGTACAAAACAGTTTTACGATTTCGCTAGCAGGTTCGACTTCGTCGAGCGGAACCGGTTGGCCGGCGGCACCTTCCTTGAACCCGAGCAGTCCACGGAGCGTGCAGCGGTTGCGGTTGTCTTCATTGATCGCGTGAGCAAACTTCCAGTAGGCGTCTTCGTTGTTGGTCCGTGCGGCAACTTGCAGAGACGAAATGGATTGCGGGCTCCAGGCGTGTTTTTCGCCTTCTGCACGCCAATGGAACTCGCCCAAGCTTGGCAATTGATGGCTGGTGTCGCTCTTCCGATTGGGATACCCAAGGCGATGGCGGCGAAGTGTTTCCTCGGCTACCACGTCAAACGAAACCCCTTGAATTCGGCTCGCGGTTCCGACAAAACAAGTCTCAATGATCTCGTCTTTCAGTCCAAGGGCTTCAAAGATTTGTGCGCCCTTGTAGCTTTGCAGCGTACTGATTCCCATCTTGGCCATGACTTTCAACATGCCCTTGGCAACACCCTTGCGGTAGGCAGCGACGATCTTGTCATCATCGAGTACGGGAGGCATCAAGCCATCGCGGCGAGCTTGCCAGAGGGCTTCGAATGCAAGGTATGGGTTGATGGCATCGGCACCATAGCCGATCAACAAACAATGATGATGGACCTCTCTCGCTTCTCCCGTTTCGATCGCTAAGCCGATCCGAGTTCGTTTGGCCTGTTTCACCAAATGATGATGCACGGCACCGACAGCCAACAACGCGCTGATGGGGACTCGGTCATGGCTAATGGCACGATCGCTCAAGACGACCAGTTCGATTCCTGCGTCGACCGCTTCTTCCGCTTCTCGTGAAATTCGCTCGAGTGTTTTCCGTAATCCTGCCTTGCCCTCGCTACGGTCAAACGTGATGTCGATCACTCGGCTTTGCCAGCCTTCGAAGTTGACATGTTTGAGCGCCGCGATCTCTTCATTCGTCAGGATCGGATGACTTACCAACAAACGGTGGCAATGTTCGGGCGTCGCGGTTAACAGGTTCTGTTCGGGGCCGATGTAGCACTCCAGCGACATGATGACCTCTTCGCGAATCGAATCGATCGAAGGATTGGTCACCTGGGCAAACAGCTGTTTGAAATAATCATAGATCATTCGTGGTTTGTCACTCAAACAAGCAAGCGCGCTATCGTTCCCCATGGAGCCGACGGGGTCACGGAGTTGCTCGACGAGTGGTCGCAGCATGAATGTCATCGTTTCACTGGTGTAACCAAACGCTTGCATCCGAGGCAGGAGGGATTCCGAATCAAAGCCGTGACCTTCGGCTTCCGGGTGCAGGTCCTCGAGTGTGATGCGTTGGTCTTTTAGCCATTGACCATAAGGCATCTTTTTGGCGAAGGAACTCTTGAGTTCTTCGTCGGGGATCAAACGTCCTTGCTCGAAATCGACCAAGAACATTTTTCCTGGTTGCAAGCGTCCTTTGTGTTTGACGATAGCTGGGTCGACGGGCAAAACCCCCACTTCGCTCGCCATGATGACACGGTCATCGTGAGTGATGTAATAGCGACTTGGTCGCAAACCGTTGCGGTCTAGTGTCGCGCCGATGTAATGACCGTCGGTGAAAACGATCGATGCCGGTCCATCCCAAGGTTCCATCAAGCACGAGAAGTATTCGTAGAACGCTCGTTTGTCCTCGGGCATTGTTTCGTGCATCTGCCACGCTTCGGGGACCATCATCATGATCGCTTCCTGTAGCGTCCGCCCGTTCATTAGCAGAAACTCCAACACGTTATCAAACGTACCGGAGTCGCTACAATGGGCCTCGCAAACCGGGAATAGCTTCTTCAAATCGTCGCCGAAAATGTTGCTTTCGGCGGCTCCTTCGCGAGCCCTCATCCAATTTGAGTTACCGCGAAGCGTATTGATTTCGCCATTGTGACTCATGAAACGCAGGGGCTGGGCACGATCCCAACTTGGGAAGGTATTGGTCGAAAAACGGCTATGCACCATCGCCAAATGCGTCTCAAAATCCTCGTCTTGAAGATCGGGGTAGTATGGCAGGACCTGAGCCGGGGTGAGCATCCCCTTGTAGATGATCACTTTGGTGCTGAGCGAGCAGATGTAGAACATCAACGCTTGTTTGATCTCATTGCCACCACGCAGTCGGTGACTGGCTTGCTTATGAATCAAGTACAATTTTTGATCCAGTTCGTCACCACTTAGCCCCTCGGCAGCAGCGACGAACAATTGCTCGACGTGTGGTTCGCTTCGCCGCGCAGTCGGCCCGACGTCGGCGACGTCAGGGCACTGAGGGACCTTTCGCCAACCGATCAGTTTCTGGCCTGATTCGGCAATCAACGACTCGATCGTTTCCTTGCAAAACGCTCGTTCCGATTCATCGGTTGGTAGAAAAACGAGACCCGCAGCGAACTTGCCCGCTTCAGGCAGTTCGGCGCCTAGATCACGCTGAGCGACCTTTCGCAAAAACTTGTGTGGCAAACCAACCATGATGCCCGATCCATCTCCGGTGTTCGGTTCGCAGCCGCAGGCACCGCGATGGTCCATCGCTTGCAGGATTTGGTCCGCATCCAGAACGTTTTGATGACTCGGCTTGCCCTTGATATGAGCAATGAAGCCAACGCCACACGAGTCTTTCTCGTGCTGAGGATCATAGAGTCCCTGGGCTGGCGGCAAGTGAAACGATGTTTGGTTCATCATGGTTGATCCGTTTTACGTTTGAGTAAGGGAGATGCCCAATGGACTTAGGCAACGACCGAAGATTTTTTTCCGTGTTCGGTCGTTTGGATTTCCTCAGCGGCTTTCCCGCTACCAGGTTTATGTTTGGCCGCTTCAATTCTGCGGCCGAGCAGCAGTGAACCGAATTCGCTTGCTGCTTTACTGAGTTGCCCCGATCGCCGAAAAATGATTCCGAGTGGGCGTGTCATCTTGAATCCGCGACAGGCTACCACCCTCAACGAGCCGTTAGCTGTTTCGCGGCGAACGGCGGCCTCGGGGACAATGCCAATGCCTCGGCTCGCTTGAATCATCCGAATCATGGAATCCGCGTTGTCAAACTCCATCCGGACGTCGACCGTGACGCCTGCTTTCAACAAATACTGGTCGATCTCTTTTCGAAGTGCCAAACCTCGCTCAAAACCAATCATCGGAATCCCCTTGAGTTCTGAGATATCCAAATTGGTTCGGTTGGCAAAGCGATGGTCGGACGAGCAGACCAATCGCATCGGCTCCTGTTGCCACAAGACCGACTGAAGCGACTTCGTGTTTTTCGGAAAGCTGATCAGCCCAAAGTCGACCTGCCCCTCCGATGTCATCTCGATCACCCGTTCACTGGTCCCAAAATCGAGTTTGACGTCGACCTCAGGGTGTTGGCTGCTAAACGCTTCGGTCGCTTCGGGAAGATAGCTAAGTCCAACCGAATAGATCGCACCGATCTTCAATTGACCGCTCAAACTTTCACCAAGCGTCGCAACCTCTTGGTCGAGGCGATGCAGTTGGCGAAGAACATTTCGCAAGCCGCGAACGTAGGTTTGACCCGCCGGTGTCAAAACAAGCGGACGCTTGGAGCGATCGATTAGAAGCGTCCCCAAGGAATCCTCTAATTGCTGCATCGCCTGACTCACTGCGCTCTGGGTCAAATCGTGTGCCGCCGCCGCTTTGGAAAAGCTACGCTGGTCAGCCACTGAGCAGAACAATTCGAGGTTTCGCAGATGCAATCGGGTCTCTTTAGTATTAGCGGTTCTTATGTTGCGGAGGGTCTTCCGAAGTCTCACTTATGAGAAGGTAGCCCCACAGAGCTAGATCGTCAATAGAGATGGGCACAAAAAGTACTAGATCGCGCTAAAGGGGGCGCGAAGTTTCATGAGCTTCCAAGGCCGCGGTTGTTGTCAACGCCGGTTGGAGTCGATCGGTTGGCTGATCCGAATCGGGGGCCAGCTCGACAGAAGAAAAGCCTACGCTCGCTGGAATTCAGGCATTCGGTTTGAACTCACCGCCCTCGCGCGAGGCGACCTCGCCGAAGCTCTTGGGGAGTTTTGCTACCTGAAAAGCAAGCCGATGCGTCAATGCGAGCCTTACGTCTCCTAGTGCATTCTGATTTTTGACGTGGCTGGGGCTTCCAGCCCCAGTTGAGAAGAACGCTGCGGCTGGAAGCCACAGCCACTAATCACGCAGCCTACGACTTTTTGCAAAATGCTCTAGTGTTCCAACCGGAAGATGACGGTGGCCAGTGGCGGTAGATCGACCGAGATACTGTCGGGGCGGCTATGGTGTTCCTCGCCAAACGTTTTTCGGCCTGGGTAGTTGCCGACATTGCTACCGCCATAAGCTTCACCATCGCTGTTGAAAATCTCTTTCCAAAAGCCACTGTGTGGAACGCCGACGCGGTAGGCTGTTCGAACGACGGGAGTGAAATTGCTGCATACCAAGATCGGTGGTGCACCGTCCATGCCTTTGCGAAGGTAGACCAGAATACTGTCGTCCGCGTTCATGCAGTCGATCCATTCGAACCCTTCGTTTGTGAAATCGAATTGATGCAAGGCGGGATTTTCGATTACCAATTTGTTCAAGTCAGCAACCAATTGCTGGACGCCTCGGTGCGTCGCGAAGTCGAGCAAGATCCAATCGGGGCCTTCGTCATCGTTCCACTCGTTCCATTGAGCGAACTCACCGCCCATGAACAGCAATTTCTTTCCTGGGTGGGTCCACATGTAGGAATAGAGTAAGCGTAGGTTAGCAAACTTTTGCCACATATCGCCTGGCATTTGGCTAATCAGCGATCCTTTTCCGTGGACGACTTCATCGTGCGAAAGCGGCAAAACGAAGTTTTCGGTAAACGCATAGATCAGGCTAAACGTTAATTCGTTTTGATGAAATTTGCGATGAATCGGTTCGTTTCTCATGTAGGACAGGGTATCGTTCATCCATCCCATGTTCCATTTGTAGGTAAATCCGAGTCCGCCGTCATCGACTGGCTTGGAGACTCCAGGCCAAGCGGTCGATTCCTCGGCTGCGGTGACCACGCCAGGATAGTTTTCGTGAACCGCGACGTTGAATTCGCGGAGCATGTGGAGTGCTTCCAAGTTTTCTCGCCCGCCGTATTGGTTAGGCTCCCAGCCGCCCTCTTCGCGGCTATAGTCCAAATACAGCATTGACGCGACTGCATCGACGCGCAATCCATCGATGTGATATTTGTCTAGCCAGAAGAGTGCGTTGGCGATCAAGAAGTTGCGGACTTCGTTGCGTCCGTAATTGAAGATCATGGTTCCCCAATCGGGGTGTTCGCCTTTTCGGGGGTCCTCGTGCTCGTACAATGCCGACCCATCAAAGCGCCGCAAACCATGAGCATCTTTGGGGAAGTGGGCGGGGACCCAATCGACGATGACACCGATACCTTGCTTATGTAAATAGTCGACGAAGAATTTGAAGTCGTTCGGATCTCCATGACGACTCGTGGGGGCAAAGTAGCCGACGGTTTGATAGCCCCATGAACCCGAGTAGGGATGCTCGCTAACGGGCATTAACTCAACGTGGGTAAAATTCATACGGTGACAATACTCGGACAAACGCCGTGCCAAGTCTTTGTAGTCGAGCCAACCATGAGTCCGTCCAGGCCCTTTTTGCCAGCTGCCCAAATGAACTTCGTAAACGTTCATCGGTTCGTGCAACGGATTCCACTCGGCCCGACGCTCGATCCAATCGGCATCCTCCCACTGGTAATTGTTCAAATCTGTCACGATCGATGCGGTCAACGGTGGCAATTCCGCAGCGAAACCGAATGGGTCACTCTTGTCGATCCAGGATCCATCCATGCCGTGAATGCGAAATTTGTAGCGATCGCCTGCTTTGGCGGTTGGCACGAACAATTCCCAAATCCCCAGATCGCCGTGAGAACGGGCCACCGATTTGCGGCCGTCCCAGCCATTGAAGTCGCCGACAACTTGGACGCTTCTGGCGTTGGGTGCCCAGACGGCGAAGTTGACGCCGGATTGTCCGTCGACGGTTCTCAATTGCGCGCCGAGCCGCTCATAGATTTGGTGGTGTTTACCCTCGCCGATAAGGTAGCGGTCAAAATCGCTCAAAATCGAAGGAGCTGCGTAGGGGTCTTGCATGTCAATCATCTTTCCGGTGTCGTTCGTCATCTGGATGTGGTACTTCGATTTCGCAGAGATATCTTCATTCATTTTACGGCTTTGTGCCGGTCTGTCGATCGACTCACAAATCGCCTCAAAAAAGCCACTTGGGTGAATGCGTCGCATCGGACGCCGTTCGCCACTCGATCGTTCAACCACCCAAGCCGCTTTCGCTTCAGGTAAGTAGCTGCGGACCGCAACCGCTTGACTACCACGATAGTCGACGGGGTGGGGGCCGAGCAAACTAGAAGGATTTTCGTGCGTTCCGTCAATCAAACGGGTGATCGACGATAACGAGACTTGAGTGTGCATTTGTGATACCGAAAGCAAGAAAAAGAGAGTGAATCGAACGGGTTAGTAAAAAGAGAGGTTCGAGGCAGCCGAGCAATGGTCGGCCCTCAGGCGGAGTCGTTAAGACATCTCAAGCAACTCCGACGTCGTCATCGGGCGGCGATGCGACGGTGCCGTGCTCGACGAACCGCCACACAGCAGCCATTGGCGAAGTCGATCGTTGGGCCGAACTTCGGCGGGTGGTCGCCGTTCGCTCCGCCCTCGATCTCGTTCGGATACCGACTGCAGGTCTTCGGCATCAATCCTGCGCCGTCGTCGTTTGGGGCCTGCGATCGCGGGGTGTGGCGCATCGATGCGGAAGTTTGCCGAGGGTTTCTCCGCTTGGCTGCTCGACATCGAATCCGGGGTCTCGGAAACCATGGGGCTGACAATGCGAGACGAAACCAGACAGGCCGCGACGCAATGAATTTTCAATGCGCGGTCCACTCGCCGCCATAAATCGGCATGTTGAACATCAATGCGCCGCCCAAAATGCTCCCATACAAAATGGTTCTCCCTCCATCGCGGAAGCGAATCCGAAAGCGAGCGGGTCAAATAGCGATTATTGCTAAGCAAGGTCACCGAAGACGGGCCCTCAATCGACTCCAGACCGCGAACGGCCGCTAAGAGTGTCAAGCGGTTTAGGTCGCCAGCTTCATTGTCGCTGGCGGCAAACACCGGTTCGCCCTCAGCCGTCTCGAGCGAAAAACTCCAAAAGCCGTCTTCGAGTGACGTGCAACGTGCTTCACATACGAGCAAATACTGCGAAACGGCAGCACTCGCAAGCATCGTGGGGGATGGTTGTTGTATCACGAATGAGTTATCCAACAAATTGGGTCGTCGGGTTCGCAGCGATCTCGCCATGATCATCGCGAACCACCAAGGGGAAGGGAGCGATCCGTCATCCTGCCGTCTTCGAATCGCAAACCTATTGCGACAAGAAAACGCTGGATACATGACCACTCGGCAATCTCAACCCACTCGCCAAAGCCTAGTCACCCCAAAAAGTCAGCCTCGCTTAACAAGGGCCGTTGCAACAGATACAACCGGAAATACCGGTAGGAATTCGGCTTGTTGATGCCGAGAAGGGGAGCACCGAAACGACTCCGGGATAAAGTCATTGCCAATTGCAACTTGAGCAATGCAACTTGCATATTGCAACTTGCAGTTGCAATATTTTAATTTCATTCGGGGCAACCCCATCAGTACGGCCCGGGCCTCGGGCCTGATTCCCACACCGAGTACTCCGCCCAGACGGGAAAGTGGTCTGACACGTCCAACGCTTGCTCGGGCGTCAACCCAAAGGCTCGTTCGATATCAAAGACACCCCAACGACCGGTATACTCCGTTGTCGCTCGGGTATTGAAGAGAATGTTGTCATACGCTTTGGTGCGGCGCGTATTGGTCGTGATTCCGCGAACGACCCAGCCCATGTTCGGCAATCCTCCTAATCGTCCCATCTGGTTTTCGTTGGCGTTCAAATCGCCCAGCAGGATGACGTCATCCTCATCTTGGCGTGCTTGCTGCATCACCTCGAACACCTCCGCCAAGGCAGCCACCTCGTCGGGGACTTCATCCGGGTCGGTATGCGTGTTGACCATCCAAAACGTAAACGCGTGTTGGGGTGATGCCGTACGGGCACGAAAGCGAGCGACAAACGGTTCACGGTGAAGCATATCAGATGGATCGCTCATCGTGCCAACCGCATTCGGATCGTACTCGACTCGCGTTCGATCAAAGATGAAAGCATACTGTTCGGTACTGACGGTTCGACCCAACCTTGGGCTGATAATGAAGTCATACTGGCTGCCGTCCGCATTGAGCGAATTGATAAAAGTGGGCAAAATATCATCGTCTTGTGCCCGGATTTCTTGAATCGCAACCAAGTCGAACAAACGCACAATTTTGACCAGAGTCTCAACGACGGCAGGTTTACTCATTTTGCTTTTGCCGAAGACTTGAATGTTGTATGTCGCGATAAGAAGCTTGTCAGTAGCGCGATTCGCTGACGATCCTTGGCGGCTTTCCGCTGCATAACGGTCTTGAGCAGCATATTGAGCTGGAACCACGTTGTTGCCATATTGGTTCCGATTGGCAACTTGGCTAACTTGATCCTTGGCGTACTGTTTCGCACGCTCAACTCCATCCGCCACCGTGCTTCTTAGCCCAGCCTCTGTGAGATTCGCATCAGGATGCTGTTCTTTCCAATCGGTTAGCCGACTCACCAACGGTCCGACAACCGGCCATTCGGGGTTGAAGTAGCCCCCCAGTCCGCTGCCTGAAAACAACGTAAAAACGAACAGCAGCAGTTTGGGGAACCGCAGCTTTGATCGGGATCGGGATCGTTTTCGTGTCACGCGATTTGAGCCTCCATGCTCAAGCGTTTGCTTTGTTCTGGCTTAAATTGATAGGGTTTGCTGAAGGATTCGCTGTGCCGTTCCTGATACCTTCGGGTCGTTTGATTCAGACGCCCATGCGAGCGACTTGATCGTTGTCGGTTGTAGCGACCCCATTTTTCCGATTGCCCAAACGGCTCGTTGTTGCACCGATACCTCCGCTGTTTGCGTTAGTACTCTTGCCAAAACGTCTTGGCAATTTGACGCCTTGGCTCCAATTCGTCCGAGTAGTGTAATCGCCCAATAGGCGACCATTGGATTCGAGTCCTTGGCTAGTTCGCAGAGGGAACCAATGGATTCGATCGAAGGAGTGCCCAGGCCCTCGAGTGCGGCGACAGACCAATTGCGAACCGATTCATCCGCATCGGCACAGGAAACGACCAATTCCACCGCAGCGAACTGAGCCTCTTCCCCCATCGTTGCGAGTTGTTCGGCAGTCGAAATTCGTGTTGCCACGGCACCGCTTGCCAGATCGGATTTCAATTTTTCTTGAGTATTCATCGTGATGTTTTGCTCCAGGCTAGCTCATATGAACTTTTGTGCCGGTGCTGCAAGACCAAGCTCGCAGAGCAACAGTAGGCGAGTCTCTCCGAGACTCGCACACCCCCCAGCGTCTCGTAGGCGAGTCTCTCCGAACCTCGCACGCCCAGCCTCTCGTAGGCGAGTCTCTCCGAGACTCGCACCTCCCAGCGTCTCATAAGCAAGTCTCTCCGAGACTCGCACGCCCAGCCTCTCGTAGGCAAGTCTCTCCGAGACTCGCACCTCCCCAGCCTCTCGTAGGCGAGTCTCTCCGAGACTCGCACGCCCAGCCTCTCGTAGGCGAGTCTCTCCGAGACTCGCAAAAAAAACAGCGTCTCGGAGAGACGCTGCTACTTGCTAGCATTTCTCCAGGCGATTGGTGAAGATTCTTTGGATTGTATTGGCATTGCTAACGGCTGAATGGATGAATCCTTCTTAAATGATTGATTGGTAGCAGCGGTTTGGTACGAATAAAAGGGAAAGATACCCTTCGAGTGTGAGAATCGGTGAAAAAACGCTATCAAATTATCGAAGCGACGAGGCGATCTCGAATGGATTGCCGAAAGCGAGCGTCTGCTCTCTCGGTGATCGCTGCGCCGATAGCTTTTTGTCTGATCGCAATTTTTGCTGTCTTGATCGGATGCCGTGGCAATCGCGACTTCAAGACAACCGTGTGCAACGATACCGTTTGCGTGGACGCGATCATGAGCCAAGTCGACTTGGGAGCTCCGGCGGTAGGGTATTCCGAATCCTTGCCGCCACCGATGACGGTACGTACGATTGAAGACTTTGATACCCTTAGCTATCAAGACATCTCGCTCAACGAGATCATTCAATTGTCACTCGAAAATTCGGAAGTGCTGCGAGACTTGGGGGCAACGGTGCTTCGTACTCCGCGGGTTGTCATGACCGCCCAAACGGTTCCGCTGCAAGAATTTGATCCACAAACCAGTATCGAGGGGGCATTGTCAGCCTTCGATGCCCAGCTCTATGCGATGGGCAAGTTCCAAAACAATGATCGCCGCTTCAACAATCGCTTTTTCGGCGGTGGTTCAACAGCCTTCAAGCAGGACACGCATGATTACGTTGCCCAGTTATCAAAGCGAACGGCGACGGGGGCGGAGATCGCACTTCGAACGGTAACGGATTACGATGCGAATAACGCGACCGGAAACTTAACCGACAGTGCTTGGCAAACCCAATTGCAAGCCGAAATGCGGCAGCCCTTGATGCAAGGCGGTGGCGTTGAGTTCAACCGGATCGCAGGTCCTGCCAGTCAACCGGGGATCTACTCGGGCGTCTTGGTTGCCAAGGTGAATACCGACATTACGTCGGCCCAATTCCGGCAAGGGGCTCGTGATTACGTCAGTAACGTTATCAACGCCTACTGGGATTTGTACTATGCATACCGCGACGTGGACGCCAAGCGATCGGCACTCGAGCGGGCTCGCGAAACGTGGCTGAGCTATGATGCACAAAAATCGAGCAATCGGAAATCGGGAGCTGCCGAGGCCCTCGCCCGAGAGCAGTTCTTTCGCTTTCAAAGTGAATTGCAAGATGCGATTGCGGGCAAGTTGATACAGGGCACTCAGGTCAACAATTCGACATCGGGCGGTACTGTGGCAGGCCTTGGAGGCGTCTTAACGGCGGAAAGACGGCTTCGGTTGCTGATTGGTTTGCCGGTAACCGAGTTCGCTTTGCTGCGTCCAAGTGATGAGCCGTTATCGGCACCGATGGTATTCGATTGGGATTCCATCTCCGCCGAGGCTATTCGTCTTCGTAGCGAATTGCAGCAACAGCGGTTGCTCGTCAAACGCCGTGAATTGGAAGCGTTAGCGGCAAAAAACTATCTGCTGCCGTCGCTTGATCTGGTGACCATTTATCGAGTTCGGGGTTTGGATCAGCAGTTGGCGGGCGACCATTCTGCCTTCGAGGAACTCGGGACATTCGACTATCAAGAATACGAAGCGAGTTTGGAATTCAAATTACCGATCGGTCTGCGACAAGGATACTTAGCCGTCCGCCATGCCAAGACACAATTGGTTCGCGACCGTGCGATTTTAGAAGAGCAAGAGCGTCAAATACTGCACGATTTGGCAGATGTGGTGGGCGAGAGCGATCGAGCGTTTATGCAAATGGACACCAATTTGAATCGCTATCTGGCTGCAACCGAAGCGTTCGAGGCGCTCGAAACCAGTCGTGAAGCGGGGATGCCAATCAACCTTGAGCAACTACTCGATGCTCAAAGGCGTGTGAGCGAAGCACAAAGCCGCTATTTCCTCGCCTTAACCGAGTACACGATTGCAGCGAAGAACGTACAATACGAAAAAGGCACGCTGCTCGAATCGACTCGGCTGTTTTTGGTCGACGAAGCGTCGGCGTTCGTCGACTATGCCGCGGCAATGCCTCGGTCCTAATCGTCGGCTGTCTATTTCTCGTAGCGGGGATTATATTTCGGGATTGTATTTCGGGTTTTGCCCCGTGGGCATCGCTTGGCGAATCAGCGAGACACGCGGCATACCTCGCCCCCTAAACCGCGTACCCAACCGACCTCGCGTTAGCAATGTGGTTCGCGCGGCCCGCTAGGCACGCGCTGAACCGAACTCATCACCCCTGTTCTGCGGACCGATCCCTTGACCCTTCCTGTAGTCACCCTGCCTACCGAAACGCCGTCCATTCATTCGGACGACCAACGTCAACATTTGCTCGACTGGGACCAGTCGTCGTTGTCGGATTGGCTCAAAGAAAAGGGGCAGCCAGCGTTTCGAGCGAAGCAGATTTGGAATTGGGTTTATCAGAAACGTGCGACATCGTTCGAGGAGATGACCAATTTGCCGAAGACGCTTCGCGACGAACTCGATCGTGCGTTTGTCATTTTCAAAGCGTCACAGTCGGCGATTACAAGTTCGCCCGATGGCACCGACAAGCTATTGATTCGGCTTTTTGATGGTGGCGAGGTCGAGTGTGTTTTACTGCGTGATGGAACGAGACGAAGTATCTGTGTCAGCAGCCAAGTCGGATGTGCGATGGGATGCGTCTTTTGTGCGAGCGGGCTCGATGGTGTCGACCGCAATCTCTCGCGTGGTGAGATTCTCGAACAAATGCTGAGGCTGCAATCGCGTTTGCAGGCGGAAGAACGACTCAGCCATATCGTGATGATGGGTATGGGCGAACCGCTGGCGAACTTGGATCATGTTCTGGCGACCCTCGATGTCGCTCGTAGCCCCGAAGGCTTGGGGATTAGTCCTCGGCGGATCACGATTAGTACAGTTGGCTTGCCGCCTGCAATCGATCGATTGTCGAAGCATGGTGTAGCCTACAATTTGGCTGTCAGTTTACACGCGCCCCATGACGAGCTTCGAACTCAATTGGTTCCCGTCAACAAGAAGATCGGCATCAAGGCGATTTTGGATGCAGCGGACCGCTACTTTGACGTCAGTGGTCGTCGGTTGACGTTTGAGTATGTGCTGCTCGGTGGTGTCAACGATAGCGACGATTGTGCTGAGTCTTTGGCGTCACTTCTTCGTCATCGCACGGCGATGCTAAATGTGATCCCTTACAACTTGGTTTCGGGCTTGCCATACAAGACGCCGAGTCCAAAATCGATCTCGCGATTCAAAGAGATTTTGGTCACTCGAGGGATTAACGTGATGTTTCGTCAACGCAAAGGCAGCGAGATCGATGCTGCGTGTGGGCAATTACGGCGAAATCGCCAAGCCTAAATTTCTTGGGAAACCAATAGGTCGGTCAATCCCATTCGTTCAGATAGCGGAAACATGAATGTGGTTGTGTTTGATCCGCCACAACTTGAATGAAAACACGGTGAAGCGGTTCTTTGCCAGTCAGCATATTCTCTTTGGGGCTCGCTGGTGCTGGCCAATCCTCCGTTCGCTGGCTCGCTGGATTACGAGAGCTGTGCCAAGGACTTGTTGCAAATCGTCAAGACCAAGAAGACCGAGCTGCTGTTTCTGACGCTGTTCCTGCGGTTGCTCAAGCCCGCTAGCCGCGGGTGTCCCAAGGGTTTCAACGAGCGGACGGCGCAGAGCTTTTGCGTGCCGAAGTCGGACATTGTCGAGCAGGGTTACGACTTGTCGATCAACCGCTACAAGGAAGTCGTCCACGAAGAAGTCGACCATCGCCCCCCGCAAGTGATATTGAGTGAGTTGGAAAAGTAAACCAAAGTATCGACTGTGCTATCGGGCAATCAGTCGCCGCCGTTCGGCCAAGTGACTCGCTTGACGCGGACTACCTTTATCATTTTCTTGCAACCAACGTCGCGTTCATGTGAGCTAAGTCGCAGGGTATGGCGCAGGGCGTTATTACTCGCGAAGTGTTGCGAGCTCTAAAGATTCCCCTTCCGCCGCTTTCGAAGCGGACGCCGTTTCAACGGTCGAAGAACTGTTCCACTTCTGCTGTTGGCCGACAAGGACAAGCTGGATGTCGAGATCAAGTTGCTTCGCACGGAAGTAGCCAAGGCGAAAAAGGCTGCCGAGAAGATTCAGGACGATCACGATTACAACGAAGCTGAAACCCGAGATCGCTGGATCGACGAATGGTTGAAAGAATCCGGCTGGCCGCTTGATCAAAAGCGTGATCGCGAGTTCCCCGTGACGGGGATGAATAGTCGCCTTTCTCTCCGCGAAAGTAGCACCGCCGATGAACGCGCCTTTCGCGGAGCGAAAGGCGACATTGGCTTTGTCGACTACGTGCTGTGGGGCGACGATGGTAAACCGCTGGCGGTGGTCGAGGCCAAACGGACGCGACGCGACCCACGAGTCGGGGAACAGCAGGCAAAGCTGTATGCCGATTGCCTGGAAGCGATGTATGGACAGCGACCGATCATTTTTTACACCAACGGCTACGAATATTGGATCTGGGACGATTGCGTCTACGCGCCGCGCCGAGTTCAGGGCTTCTACAAGAAAGCGGAGTTGGAACTGCTGATCCTCAGACGCAGTAGTCGCCGCGACTTGGCTTCGGCAACTGAACGAATCGTTTGCGTATCAATACCTTCGCGACGGAAATGCCGCCCGTCTTCGATAGCGATCCACGCTGCCTGAGCTTGCCCGCGAGTCTTCGACGCTTCGATCGGATGGTCTGGCCGAAACACACAAACGCCATGGTCCGCACCAACAACGGCTTTGTTTTTTATGACCGCCCTGGCCAACATGAATTGGTCAAACAGCATCTCATTCGGCTGCGTCCAAGCCGGAACACCCATCGCGGTCTTAGCGAACCAATCACGATACGCTTTCTCCGCTTCAACCGCTAGCTTTGTTCGAGGGTGGCAAGGCCCGTCGTTGTAGATTCGTGTTGGCGTTGTCTCATCCATGAGCGAACCAGTGCTTTGTGTGAAATACGGGGACCATTCGCCGATCGTGTTGTCGCCACCGCGTGGAATTAGCCACACAAACTGTTGGCGCAGAGTTTTGAGCCGGCGATAATCGCGACTCGGCTGGATCTCATCAACCGACGAGAACACCCGATTTTGCCACTTGTTGTCGGAACAACCGGCGGTAATGACTTCGTTATCCGACTCGAATCCGCCTGCCCTATGACCGCGTTGCGTAACCACAATTTTGAAATTACTCCATACATCGGCGCGCTGCCGCTTCAATTTGGCATGTCCGCCGAGGCGGTGCATGCGCTGCTTGGTGCACCGCAACAAATCTCAACGCTATGGAACAAAAGCGGGTTTTCACATTCGTGGACTAACCCAGACTTGAACATTGGTTTCTCGAACGACGATGCCCTCAATCACGTCGGATTGATTCCGAATGGCATTTCCGTTTCGCTCAACGGCACGGAAATCTGGACTCGAGATTCATGCGTCGATCCAAACCCAACCCTACTGCGATTCGACGCGAGCCCGCGTGAATGCTTCGGCTTTCTCGTCTATCTGGAAATCGGCATTGCGACAACCGGGTTTCACGATGACGATTCATCGCAACACGCTCTTTGCGTGTTCGCACGCGGTGCTTATGATGACCTGCTTTCCAAATCGACTACGCCCGATCTGAGTCGCTATAGCAACCCCAAATCCAAAAACGGCGGATAACCAAAAATTGCATGGGCGAACGCGAGTAAGCGTTTTTGGGATGGCTAGGGAGATAGCGGAATCCATCCGCGATGAGTTTCGGTGCGAACGACAAGGCCCAACGTCTTGGCAGGGGTGAGCCAGCGACCAACCGTGCCTGTCGGTCCGTCCATTTTCTCGGCGACCTGCCGTCCGCTGTTGGTGTCGATTGGTGAAGGCTCATGTTCCCAAGGTTACTCCCGTTCGATTTCTGTTGACTAGCTGATCGCTGCAATCGCTCTATCCGTTATCGTCCCTAGTGAAAGTTTCATTCGCTGCAACCGGTAAGGCGATTCTATTCGTGTTTGGCCATCTTATGGGCAAAACTAAGGAAGATCCGAAGACTCTCCTACCTTTCACGACAGACTGATTTCATGAAACGCTTTGCCATTTCTTTATTCATCGTTTTGGTTCTTGGCAGCTCCAGCTTCGCTGCAGGACCTTTCGGTGGCTTTCGCTCGAGTCGCTCGGCACGGTCAGCTTACCAAACGCAAGCCGCTGCAAACGCGCGATCGACGTTCCATGCGAATGCCGGTTATCAACCGAGCCAGCGTCCCTTCATGAGTGAAGAAGAGATGACACGGATTTTCGGTAAGAGCATTCTCGTTCGTGACGATAAGGCGAGCAGCGAATAGAAGATCCACTTCCAAAGGCAGGTGAGAAATCAGCAGCCGTTCGCCTAGAAAGATTCTATTATGAAAAAGACAATTGTTCTGACATTTTTGTTCCTGTTTGTCGCCTGTGAAACGCAAGCGCAGAACCGTACACATCGGCGACGCGGTGCATTGCTTGGCGGGTTAGCGGGCGCCGCAATCGGTGCGGCGATTGGCGATTCGGGGAACAACGAAACCGCTGGCGCGTTGATTGGTGGTGCTGTCGGAGCAATTGCAGGCGGTGCGATCGGCAACGAAAAAGATCGCAGGATTGAGCACCAAAATTATTATCATCATGGTCATCCGTCCTACCACGTGGTACCTCAACCGCAGTACCCGTACCATTCGCAACCGCAGCCACCTTTCCGCGGGCAGCCGGTCGTCATACCTCCGCCTCACGGCAACTTTGTCGCTGGCCCCCTGTCTCCGTTGGACGTCGCCACGATGGTCCGCCAAGGGGTCCCTGACTCGGCAATCATTGCACAAATCCAGCGATACGGCACAACGTCTCCGTTGAGTGTTCGCGACATCATCGCGTTGCATGAAAATGGCGTTTCGGAAGTCGTGATTCAAGTCATGCAGGCACCACCTCCGATTCAAAATCCTGTTTGGGAATCGGAAATCGAACTGGTTCCCCCCGGTCCGATCCAAGGTTTCCACTAGCAGCCCAATCAACTTCCTTTTCACCCACAGATTCTGCTGAACAGCCGAAAATAAAAAATACTCTAGCGAGTCAGGAAAACAGCTCGAAGCATCCGATAGCTCCAGCCTGGTCCGAGCGGACGCGCAAGCTATTATCCGACGGTAGTCGGATGGAAGCTCATTCGCACGCTTAACTTACCAACCAGAACGCCATCAAACTTGGTCCGCCATCAAACTGGGTCCGTCATCAAACTGGGTCCGTCATCAAATGTGCTTCGAGTTCATTTGTCATTTGTCACTGGTTCGTTTCGTCGAAACAGTTGTCTGATTGGCGGAGCGAAAGCGTAGTAGCAGAATCCGATGGGTAGCGCGACCCAGTGCAGCAGGAATCCGATCACGATCGTAAACAATGCTTTTCCGAATTGGTGGGTTGTCCATCGACCTCGGATAACCTGTTGGAAGATATGAACGTACTGGAATCTTGAAGTCATCAAGTAGGCTAGGCAAACTGCTAACGCGGGAACGACGTAATGTGACGAATCGAGAGCAAAGCGGGCAATCGAACGGAGGAATTCAGGGTAGTAAGGGTCTGTTGCAATGGCAGCGACATCGGGCAAGGCGATTGCAAATGCGGCAATCGTACCCGCAGCAGCTGGGCTTGGAAGTCCGTCGAAGCCATCGTGTGCATCGTCGTCATCGGTTTCGACATTGAACCGAGCTAGTCGGATGAGGACGCACAGCGTAAACAGAACGCCGATTGCCCAGCTTAGCTTTTGAGGAAAGACATCACTGAGTCGCCAAACGATAACCGCGGGAGCCACCCCGAACGTGATCACATCGCAGAGACTGTCTAGTTCGGCACCGAAGCGGCTTTCTTGGCCTGTCATCCGGGCTGCGGAACCATCGAGCGCGTCAAAGACCATGCCCGCAAAGATCAATACGCCCGCAACAAACAATTTCGTCTCGTCGGCCCAGGGCAAATTCACGCTAACGGCGACGGAGATTGCTGCTAACCCGCAAACGGCATTTCCGAGTGTCAAGATGGTGGGCAAAAACGCAAGGTTGATTCGCCGCTTGGAACGTTTGCCTTTTCGCCGCCTACGAAGTCGCGACCCCAACTTTCGACGAACACGCGATTCTTCTATTTCATTGGGCTCAAGTTCAGCTTGATCGAAGCCATCGGAATCTTCGATCGTATCCTCCTCCACAAAGTCTCCATTCTCCAAATGGTCTTGGTCGTCGTGATGGGACATTGGCTGGTTTCCAAATAGCGTTTTTTTCAATTCGCTCATGTTTTATCGCGGCTGATTTACTTGTATTGACCAATCACGCTGCTGCCGGCTTTGAGCTTGTCGCCGATCTTGGCGGTGATATCTAAATTTCCATCGTCAGGCAGAACCAACTCGGTTCGAGACCCTAGTTTAATCATTCCATACATTTCACCGCGCAATAAAACGTCTCCTGGTCGAACCCAGCACACAATTCGTCGTGCAAATTGTCCGGTTATTTGTCGAATCCGGTACTTGCGGGTTACAGGTGACGGTTCGCCAGCGGGATCGGCGGCCGATTCGGTGGCTTCGAGCGTGACGTCTAAATTCTCATTTTCTCGGGCTGATTCAGGTCGCAGAGCATTGAGGAATTTTCCGGGGTGATAACGGATCGAAATCACGCGTCCTGGAAGGGAAACACGGTTGGCATGAACGTTGAAAATGGAAAGAAAAATCCCAACTTGGATACATTTCCCCAATTCGGGGTCCTCAATCGCCTCCATTTGCACGAGACGGCCGTCGGCGGGGGAGACGATCGTTCCTGGGAGGGCGGGGATTTGACGTTTGGGGTCACGAAAAAAATAAACCACCAAAGCGGCGACCATCAGAGCCGGCAAGCTCAACGGCCACCAAATAAATACCGATAGAAACGCCAGCAATACGAAAAAACTTGTCAACAGAAGGAGTTCCGCTAAACCAACACGAACAAACGGCAACGATTCACGCCACTGGAACGGGTCATCTGCATCGGCCCACCAATAGGTGTCTTGGTTGCGGTAGTACTTGATGTCTCGAGGATCGACGGGGTCGAACGGCAATGATCCTTTGTGTCCTTGTCGAGTTTGCAGCATGCGTTGGACATAACCAGGACGAAATTTTCGCAAATACCAGCGTCTTATGCCGCCCCATGCCAATTCAATCGACATCACGATCCCCCCGCCAGGTTGGATCGTCGTCAATGCCAGATCCATTGCTGCAGCCGCATTCGATGTCTCGTGCTCAGACGTTTTCGCAACACAGGATGGTGGATCGGACATCAAGTTTTAAGCAAATTTAGGAGAAAGCAGGAAGTCGGTGTGGTCATCTACCGGTAGGGTATCCGCTATAACAAGGGTATGTCGATACGCGGGAGCCTTGTCCGATTCAAATCCTAGGGTAGTGGATCTTGTTCAAGATCCTTCCGCATGGGGATCTTTGACAAAATCCACTACCGGCAACCCTCATTCTTATCCCTAGCAAAGTATTCCCTATCCCCCGTTCAACACGCCCTCCAGCTCGTCCCCGTTAACATTTTTTTTTGAGTTTTTCGTCATTATGACTCCTCGCTACCTTTTGCCCTTCGATTCACGCCGAGCTTCTCACCGATTTACCGATGTTTTGGTGATAGGTGGTGGATTGGCAGGACTTCGAGCGGCCAATGCGGTTGAATCGAATCAATCCGTTCTCGTTGTGACCAAGGATAGACTGCGTGAATCGAATAGTAATTACGCCCAAGGTGGTATCGCGGGCGTGATCGCCCCCGAAGATCGGTTCGAAGATCACGTGCGAGATACTCTGGTCGCGGGCGGGAATCTTTGTGATCCCGACACGGTCGATATGGTCATCCGCGAAGGCCCACGGCGGATCGAGGAGTTGATCGAGTGGGGCACGGAGTTTGACCAGTTCAACGGCAGCTTGGCGCTCGGACGCGAAGGCGGCCATAGCCGTGAACGAATTTTACATGCCCGTGGCGACGCAACGGGGCAAGAGATCATGCGGGCGGTCATCAAACGGACGAGAGAATTACCGAATGTCGAAATTTGGGACAATGCCTTCACCGTCGATCTACTGACCTACGAAGGCCGTTGTCGGGGAGCCGTAATTGTCGACGCCAATAACCGTCCGCAATTGGTATGGGCCAAAGAGACAATCCTTTGCACAGGAGGAGCGGGGCAGGTTTACCGCGAATCGACCAATCCTCCCGTGGCCACCGGCGACGGTTTGGCGATAGCCTACCGCGCAGGGGTCGAGCTTCGCGACATGGAATTTTTCCAATTCCATCCGACCGTACTCTACATCGCCGGTTCGTCTCGGTCGCTGATCACCGAAGCACTCCGTGGCGAAGGCGCCTATTTGATCGATGCGACTGGGAACCGGTTTATGCCCGAATACGATTCGCGAGCCGAATTGGCCCCCCGTGATATCGTCAGCCAATCGATCATCCGCCAGATGGCGGTAACCAAACACCCGTGCGTTTACTTAGATCTTTCGCACATTGACCCAGCGATTGTGATGCGGCGGTTTCCCGGGATCGCGGACGTCTGCGACAAGTTCGGTTTGGACATCACCAGCGACCGAATTCCCGTTCGCCCCGGTGCTCATTACATGGTCGGTGGGGTGACCGTGGATCGCCAAGGGCGGACCAGTCTACCGGGACTTTGGGCTGCCGGTGAAGCGACTAGCAGCGGACTGCACGGAGCGAACCGGTTGGCCAGCAACAGTTTGCTCGAAGGCCTCGTCTATGGGGCGCATGCGGGCGAAGCTGCGACACGAGCGGCTGCAGAGGGAGCTTCGAAAATGGAGGCGTTGCCGATTCAACAATCCGTGCATCCTTCGGGGGAATCGTTCGATATCGCCGACGTCCGCGTGTCGCTCAAAAGTTTGATGGGGCGTTTAGCGGGCGTTGAACGGAACGCGCCTGAACTACGCGAAGCAGCCGATTCGATTCGTTCGTTTGCGGCCTACGTGATGCCACGACAATTCAACCAAGTCGAAGGCTGGGAATTACAGAATTTGTTGGTTGTCGCATCTTGCATTGTCCGTGCCGCATTGGCAAGAACGGAATCAAGGGGCGTCCATTTCCGCAGCGATTATCCCAAGTGTGACGACGAAAATTGGCGCCGCCACTTGACGTTACAAATTGATGTCGACGGAGGACACCCCAAAATTGGTGAACGTTTGCCCGTTACCGATGGAGTTTCAAATTCGACAAGTGAGTCTATCTCGATGAGTGGAGATGCAAAGCGATGAGTGAAGGTGCTGTAAATGAACTGGCGAGCCGAATCGTTGCCGATCCGGCGGAAGTGCCCTTTGTCGTCCATTCAAACGTCAAAGGGCCAATCAAGGATTTGACATTCCTTGAACGCGCACTTCTGTTTGCGGAGCTATCGATGATTTCTTACAACGATGAAGACGAAGCGAGGCGGGCTGCCACGTTAGCCGGATTCGATGACGTCACATTTTATAACCACGATGGCTCGCAAGCTTTTCGATTTCGAAACCAATTCGATTGCATCATCGCCTGTCGAGGCACCGAGCCGAACGAGTGGAACGATATTCAAGCGGATGCCAATGCGACCAGTGTGATTGCCGAAACGATCGGTAAAGTTCATCGAGGCTTCAAACAAGAAGTCGACGATCTATGGCCGATGCTCGAAACAGCATTGATGAGCAATGAACAACCACTTTGGTTTTGTGGGCATTCGCTCGGAGCGGCGATGGCAACGATCTGCAGCGGACGCTGTTTCTTGTCACATATCGATTCGAATCCCGAGCAGCTTTACACCTACGGTAGCCCTCGCGTGGGCAACAACCGTTACGTCAACTACGTCAAGTTGGAGCATTTCCGTTTCGTCAATAACAACGACATCGTCACTCGAGTGCCACCGTTCTTTTTGGGGTATCGACATTGTGGCAGCGAAATCTATATGGACCGCAACGGACGCGTGCGAAAACTCGGCATGATTATGAAACGCCGCGATCGGCTACGTGGTTTTTTAGGCGGACTTCGCCGCTGGAAAATCGATCATTTTGCTGATCATTCCATTCATCGCTATATCGATGCGATTTTCAAGGCGGTCGAAGGTGAAAAGAAAACGGTCGCGGAAGGCGGCGAAGCCAAGCCGGCCGACTATTATGCCTGTACCAAACGTGAATGGACGATAGAATCAGACTTGGTCGAAAAGAGTGGCTAGGCATTGTCCGCAAAACAAAATTGATTAAAAAACAACTGGCGTCCAACGAATCCATCTCTGCTTTTCATCGACGAAAACGAAGGTTTTGATAGCAGTGCCTTTTTGAAGCAGTGCCTTTTTGAAGCAGTGCTTTTTGATAGTCGCGAAGCGATGATAGGCAATCGCCCCGAACGTGAGTCCGGGCTTTGCGTCAAGCGATGATCGGAGAGTCCCAAAAGGACTTTTGGTTTCAAGTGGAACCCTAACCCCGGACGGAAGTCCGAGGCTATCACCTACCGTGCCTTTGGCACTCAAATGCAAGTGAGTAAATTGAACGAGAACGAAAACCCAGCCGGTATCAGTCACGATTCCCATGGAGATCTCGGCGACGGATATGTTGACGTCGATGGTGTTCGACTGAAACTATCGCACCCCTATGAAGCTCCGGGGCAATGGATTGGTCAACGAGAGATATTGATGCAGTTGTTGGCATGTTGGATCACCATTGATGATTCCGATTTGCCGTTGACCCCTCGTCTAACCGGTCCTCCCGGCGTCGGCAAAACCCAGTTGGCGATTGCGGCTGCTCAAGCTCAGAAACGTCCGTTATTCATCTATCAATGCACGGCCGATACGCGGCCCGAAGATTTGCTCGTTACGCCCGTGCTAAGTCAAAACGGTACAATCGCTTATCACGCGTCGCCACTGGTTACGGCGATGTTGCTTGGCGGCGTTTGCGTGCTCGATGAGGGTAACCGGATGAATGAAAAGTCATGGGCGTCGCTTGCACCGCTGTTGGACGGTCGTCGTTACGTCGAGTCGATCGTTGCCGGGATTACAATCCATGCTGCCAAGGAATTTCGCTCGGCGGTCACGATGAACCAAGATGAATCGACATTCGAAATCCCCGATTATATCATGAGTCGGTTGCAACCAACCTTGGCGGTTGGGTTTCCGAATAAGCAAGACGAGATGGCGATCCTACAATACCACCTGCCGTTTGCGAAGGCTGAAATGTTGGCAATGACGGTCGAGTTTTTGCAGCATTCGCATGAACTGAAACTCGATTTTTCGCCGAGGGATGGTATCAATCTATTGCGTTTTGCGATCAAGCGAATGATGCAAGACAAGAACCATCCCGTCGCGTCCGATACCGCCTGGCAAGAAGCACTCGAAAAATGCTTGGGGAAAGAAGCGATCGATCTGGAGTCGTTGGCCGAACGGCACCGTCGTACGCTTGGCGGTGATTCCGTACCGCTTGGATTAGCCGATCTGTTCTTCGATTCGGATGATCCGATGCATCCCGACCGAGAAGATGACGACGATGATGAGGATATCTTGTTTTAAAGCCCATCCGAGCCAATTTGCAAACTTGCTTCGCAATTCACTTCTCACTTCCGCGATGCCAGAGGTAGGCTGAGTCTGGTGTGCTCAAGACTTGCTGTTTACCTGAAAATTGCTTCGTGCAGCCCCCTACCCAAGGTTGCGGTTTGCTACGCTTCGCTCGCAGTGCACGAACGTGCGGACTAGGTTGTCTAACGCCGTTGGCGTATTTGACGAATGCGGAAACGAATAGGAGATGCCCTCAATCCCCTCACAAAAGCGTACCTGGCGATCCCACTTTGAAGCCAGATCTTTCAAGTACCGATACTCGCTAATATGCTTGATGCAGCGGCATGCATTCGGGCCGCGCGTTTCAAGGCACGTGGGCGCGGTCCGATCGGCACACGATATACTGGCAGACGTTCGAGGGAGCAGAGGAATGCCTTAGCGATTGCGGCGGCAGCAGCGTTTGAATTTTTCACCACTGCCGCATGGACACGGATCGTTGCGGCCCACCCGTTTGCGTCGCTTGGGGCGACCGGCGAATAAGCGTTTGGTGTTTTGGCGATACATCTTTCTCATCAAGTCGTACAAACGTGGATCTTTCTTTTCGAGAATCGCTGGCGACTCGAAGAAGTACTCGGACAATACGGCAAAGTACTCTGCTTCGTTGGTGTAGGCGTAGTCATCGATGTGCTCGTCATTGCCAGCTTTCCGCTTCAGTTCTTCGCCGACCCATTTGACCCACGGGGCGTAGATGTCCGCAGAAACCCCTGGTGGTGTTCCGTCGATGTCACCATCTTGCTTGTCGACCAGATGTGCGAACTCGTGAATCCCCACATTGCGTTTGTCGCTGTCGTTCGCAAAGCCAGCTAATAGAGATGGCTTGGACAAGATCATCACTCCGCTGAGGTGATTTGTACCGACCATCCCCAGGATGTTCGCACCCGTTGCTTCGTCCGTTTGGTACTCACCATCGAACGATCCAGGATAGATCAGCACCTCGCCGAGGGTTGAGTATTCCCAGTCTTCGAAAGCAAAGATGGGAATCACAGCGCTGGCGGCCACCAATGTCCGCGTTGTCTCATCGACATCGGTGCGAATCCCCGTAATACGAACTTCGTCCAAGAAGACCGTCATCAGGTCACGGAACCGCTTTTTGCCGGCTAAGTCAAGTGCCCGGTAATAGCTGACATGTGAATTCAGAATCGCCTCACGATCCTTCGGGAAAGGATTTTGGAGCACGCGATACCGCCGTGCGGTGCGATATCGGAGCCAGTATGCTACCAAGGGCGGTACAGGAACCAAAATCAAAATCCACGGTGACAGCCAAGCGAACAGGGCGACGATCAAAACGCCAACGATCGCAAGGGTCCAGCACGTCCGCAGGTTGCGTCGGTTCTCGTTGGTGTTGACTAGCAATGGATTGACCTAGGGTTTTTGTCACCGCTTGAATTTAGGCTTGGCAAAAGCGTGGCTGGGGCATCTTGCCCCAGTAAGCTGCGACTGGAAGCCACAGCCACGAAAGATTCTTCTCTTAATTCTTCGTTGTGACAAAGCATTAGGAGGGATCAGCGTACTCGTGGGCGTTTCAAGGGAAGCTATTTGCGTTTCGTGAATATCATGTTGCATCTTTCTTGATGTTACTTACCGGGCTGTCGTCTCGGAAGCCGATTCTTGCCTACGATACGCTTTTAGGAAGGCATCGTGATCAGGCCTACAGCTTTTTTGTTCAATGACTCGCTCGCTTGACTCGCCCGCTTGACTCGCCCGCTTGACTCGCCCGCTTGACTCGCTCGCTTGACTCGCTTTAGGTTTTGGCTTTGTCTTCGATCCTACGCCCCTGGATCACTCATCCCGTTTTCTTGAAATCCTTTTTGGCGAAGCAAGCAAGCATCGCAGTGGCCGCACGGCCGAGCGTTGTTGTCGGGGTCGTAGCATGACAGCGTCTGGGAGTAATCGACTCCGAGGGCAAGGCCTCGTGCGATGATTTGCGATTTGCTTAGATCGATCAGGGGCGTATGAATGGATAAGCGATGGCCTTCGACTCCTGCGCGTGTCGCCAAATTCGCCATCTTTTCAAAGGCTGCGATAAATTCGGGTCGGCAATCAGGGTAGCCGCTGTAGTCGAGTGCATTGACGCCGATAAAGATGTCGGTGGCGTTTAGGGTTTCGGCCAACGCCAAGGCAAGCGACAGAAAGACCGTATTACGAGCAGGCACGTAGGTAACGGGAATCACCTCGCCCAAGTCGTCAACCGAGTCATGTTTTGGAACAGCGATCGCGGAGTCGGTTAAGGCCGAGCCGCCGAATTGGGACAAATTGATGTCGACAATTCGATGCGATGCAGCGCCCATCGATCTTGCCAGCATCATGGCACGATCGAGTTCAAAAGTATGTCGTTGTCCGTATCGAAAGCTAATCGCATGAGGCGTAAAACCTTCGCTAGCGGCAATCGCTAAACAAGTGGCACTATCGAGGCCGCCCGACAAAAGAACGACGGCAGGTCGTGGATCAGGTATCGTCATTGCTTTTAGGCCTCGCGTGATTTCCAAAGTTTGCGACCAATCGATGGATTGTAATTGGTCCAATTGCCATCGGCTGCGACATCGGAATCCATGATACTGGTGAACGAGTCAAGCTTGGCGTCTAGGTTGTCGAGATGATGCAGAGCTAAGGCTTCCAGCGTGACGGGCAACTTTGGGCTACCGAATTCGTAATGTCCATGATGGCTGACGATGAGGTGCTCCAGTTGCAACCGTAGCTCGGGCGGGAATGGTTGTCCTCCCTTTTCGAGCTCGCGAATTTTTTCATCCAGCAATTGCACTCCGATGACGATATGGCCGACCAGTTGGCCGCGATCGGTATAGGTCGCTTCGCCATCGGACGAGAGCTCTTCGAGTTTGCCGAGGTCGTGAAGGAATGCACCGAACAGCAAAAGGTCGGCATCGATACGGGGGTAGCGTGGTGCGAACAAATGGACCAACTCCATCAAATCAACGGTGTGTCGAAGTAGACCACCGGGATACGCATGATGGTTGGTCACGGCAGCGGCCCCAAGTTCGAGCCGCGCCATCAAGGTGGTATCTTGGAGGAACGCGTCACCGAGTTGTTTGAGATGCGGGTTGGAGATTTCTGTAAGCAATTCCGTTAAACGCGATTTTTGTTGCTGAGCTTGGCCGGCATCGAAGCGTTCGAAGTCGGCTAGATCGACTTCGGAGGAATCCATTCGCTGGACCTCCGTGACGATCATTTGCAGTGCTCCATTATGGATTTGGGTGCGTCCGATACAGTGGACGTAATCGCCGCGATCAAACGAATCGTAAATCCGTTCATCGGCGTTCCAGAGCATCCCTGACATTGTGCCCGATCGATCGGTCAGTTTCAGGATGATATACTTGCCGCCTTGCCGGTTGACGCGAAGTTGTTTGTCGGCCGCGCGGAAGGACTGCTCGACTTGCTGTCCATCGGTCAATTCCGAAATAGGCTTGCGATTCGTTGGGATGAGATTCACTGGGATCAGCTCGTATGGATAGGAAATTCGAATAGGAACGGTCGGAGGTGGCATGCGCCAAGGCATCAAGGATGCGGATATCGTTGTGACTTGGCAAGATGGCGGAGCGTGATTTTAGCGTTCTGTTCGTTTTTTGTCGCGATAACGGGATTTCTTCGCTTGCCTCTAGTCACTTTGCGTGAAAGTTGTGGTTAAACTAGTTTTTATGTCAGACGATACGACACAAACAGCAGACCGAACCACCTCGGTGCATCTGGTTCGATCTTCAAATCCGTGGACGAACGCCAGTAGTGCGGCGGGCTTTGTGCTGCGCTATTCACTTACGGTTCGCAAGATGTTGGTGACGATACTCGGGTCGTCGGATGTTGCCGACGATTGTTTGAGATTGTTGATTGCTCACCTCGTTTCCGCGGGTTTCGGCGAAAACAAAAAGGGGCGGCTACGAGATTTTTTGATTCGAGCAATCCGTTCGACGGCCAAAGCAAAGTTGGATGAATCGGAACCGACCGAAAAGCTGACAGCCAAAATCGATGCCATCAAGAATGACAACGAGCAATGGTTGTCTCTATGGCGGACGGGGTTGCTTGAGAGAGCATGGCGGTCGCTTGAAAGAAAAGAGCATCAATATCCTAAGAAACCACTCTACTCGGTCTTGCACTGTGCGACGACGGCATCCAAGAAAGAAAACCAATCGCTGAAAGAGCGACTGCGAGAAGAACGGGGGATCGAAATGGAGCTGAAGACGATCGATGAGCGTTTGCTGGAAGCTCGAGCTGTGTTCGCCCAGTTGTTAGCCGACGAGGTTGCCGAAACGATTGAAACACCGACCAAAGAAACCGTCAAAAGTGAGTTGAAAATACTTGGACTGACCCGAGCATTCGACGGAGTCGCAGTAAGGTAGACTGGATTCGATCAACGGGAGACCCGGCATCGGCAACCAAACAAATGGCAAACACCGTCTTGATTTCATGATTTGTAGTGGATCTTGTTAAAGATCCTGTGCGACGAGGATCTTTAACAAGATCCACTACAAATTACCTGAAGCATTCGCTACGACAAACTACCTGTCTGTACCCTTCCAATCCCCACCTTAAACGACACGAGGTTTTTCTGTGCATCACCTACCAAAACTTGTCCTGCCATTATTCGTCGTTCTCTTCTTTCTTGTATCGCCATCGCTGGTTGCTGCTGACACGGTCGAATCGCCGACGATTCTTGATGAATCAGGCCGTTTGATTGATTTTGAGCGTGATATTGCGCCAATCTTCGCGGGACATTGTTTGGAATGCCACGGGCCAGACGACGCAAAGAATGATTTTCGCGTCGACGAAGCCGACATCTTGCTAGATTACTTAGAGCCTGAAGACGCGTTAGGGAGTTCTTTGTTTGTCGACTACATGACGAGCGACGATGAAGACATGATGATGCCGCCACCATCGCATGGTGGCCCGCTGTCGACCAGTGAATTGTCGCTGATTCGAACGTGGATCGATGAGGGGGCGAATTGGCCATCCGGCGCCGTTGTGGGGGCGACCGAAGTGGCGATCGTTCCAGAGGTGGTCGCAGCAGCAGCACCGAAAAGCTTTCTTGGTCGCGTCTGGTCTTTCCAAGGATACCTGCATCCGGCCACCGTTCATTTTCCGATCGCGTTATTGCTTGTCGGAGCGTTGTTCGTGGTGTTGGGGATCAAATGGCCTGCGGTCGGGACTCAGATCCCCACAATGTGCTTAATTCTCGGCGGCGCTTCGGCGATCGTTGCGACCTTGATGGGATGGTCCTTTGCAAGTGAACAGGGTTATGGAGGTTGGTCAAAAATCGACTTTGATTCCGAACTGTTTTGGCATCGCTGGAGCGGCGTCGCCGTCGCATCGGGCTCTGCTATTTTGATGATCGTCGCGGCCATTGGATTTTGGAAAGACAGCGGGAAGCTGATGGGGGCTTGGAAGCTCGGGCTCGTTGTTTTAGCGGCAATGGTTGGCTTCGTCGGGCATCAAGGTGGAGAATTGAATTACGGCAAGGACTTTTATCCCAAAGCGATCGGAATTTTGCTCGGGCAAGACTCCGAAGCCGTTTCACCCGTTGCGGTAATCGAAGAGCCAATCGACAATTAACGCTCACGACGCCTCGACAGCAAGGCAATTCGCTTCCACCAAAAACGAACCCCCAAGCATTCCTGTGCCCAAAAAAAGCTCCGCTGCCAAAAAGAAAGCCCTGCCGTTTGATCTCCCCCTACCGGATGATCGGTTTCTTAACCGAGAATTGGCTTGGTTGGCGTTCAATGAACGTGTCTTAGACCAGGCCGCTGATGATTCGCTCCCGCTTTTGGAGCGGGCAAAGTTTTTGGCCATTACGGGATCCAATTTAGACGAATTCGTCATGGTCCGGATGGGTGGATTGCAATTGCAATTTGCACGAAATGCGATGGTCCGGGATGCCGCAGGATTGACGGTGTCGCAGCAAGTCAATGCGGTATCAAGTCGTTGCAAAGAGTTTGTCGACCGCCAATACACGCTCTTGCGAGAGGACCTCGAGCCACGGCTCGCTGAGGCTGGGGTTTGCCGAGTCGACTTGGATGATTGTCACGATCGGGCGCGCGAAGTGGCCCAGCGACGGTTCGAGAGCGATGTGTCAGCCGTCTTGTCACCGCAAGCGATCACGCACGATCGACCCTTCCCACTGTTACAAGGGTTAGCGATAAACCTTTGCGTTCGGCTTCGAGCGGTATCACAACCCGGCAAAACCGAAGAATTGGAAGATGGCGATGCTTGGCAGTACGCTGTCATCCCGCTTGGACGTACGGTCCCACGCATGATCCCGGTGCCAACTGAAAAAGGGCACGGGTACGTTTTGCTTGAAGATTTGGTTTGCCACTACGTCGAGGATTTTTTTCCAGGTCGTGAAGTGATGGAGTGCGTTGCGTTTCGGATCACTCGAAATGCGGACATCGAGTTGCAAGAAGATGGTGCGATGGACTTGGTCGACGGCATGGAAGACGTGCTCGAGAGCCGCCGCCTGTCGCGAGTGGTCAGGCTCGAATACGGTGCCAACGCCAGTGATCATTCGGTGGCGTTCCTATCCGAAATGATGCAGCTTACCAATCAAGATTTGTACAAGGTTGATGGTCCCTTGGACCTTGGTTATCTATTCACGCTGCACGGGCTTGAAGGTTTTGATTCGCTCCGCGAAACACCTTGGTTGCCTCAAGCGAACATTGACATCGACCCAGCCGAACCAATGTTTTCTACGATTGCGAAAGGCGACTTGCTGCTCATTCATCCCTACGAACGTTTCGATCCGATCGTGCGTTTGATCGAAGAGGCCGCCGTTGACCCGGATGTATTGGCGATCAAACAGGTTTTGTATCGGACGAGCGGCAAGAGTCCTATCGTCTCGGCGCTGATGCGAGCTGCCGAGCGAGGAAAATACGTGTCGGTGATTGTCGAGCTAAAAGCTCGCTTTGATGAAGCCCGGAATATCGAATGGGCTCGTGAGATGGAACAGGCAGGGGTACAGGTCATTTACGGGATTCGCGGACTGAAAACGCACGCAAAGGTGTGCATCATCGTCCGCCGTGAACCGCAGGGAATCGTCCGCTACATGCACTTTGGCACGGGGAACTACAACGAATCGACCGCAAAGATTTATAGCGATGTATCGCTTTTGACCTGCAACGATACCCTCGGCGCCGATGCGACCACTTTTTTCAATGCGGTAACAGGTGCAAGTCAACCGCAGCAGTTGCAACTGCTTGCTGCTGCACCGATGACGCTACGCAAACGTTTGCTGAACTTAATTGAAGCGGAAACCCGGCGATGTCAAGAAGGCCAGAAGGCCGAGATCACTGCCAAAATCAATTCGCTTGTCGATACCGAAGTCATCGATGCGTTGTATCGGGCTAGCCAGGTAGGGGTTCGCATTCGATTGAACGTCCGAGGGATCTGCTGTCTAAGACCAGGCGTGAAGGGTTTGAGTGATTCGATCGAAGTGATTTCCATCGTGGATCGCTTTTTGGAACATGCTCGAATTATCTATTTTCGGCATGGTGGTGACGATGAATTGTTTATCAGTAGTGCCGATTGGATGCCGAGAAACCTGGATCGACGCGTCGAGTTAATGGTTCCGGTGATCGAGCAAGCATGCCGTGACAAACTTCTTTCAACGCTAAAAACTTATTTCAAAGACAACACGAATTGTTGGCGGATGTTGCCGACGGGAATGTACGAGCGGATTGTTCCTGCCACGAAGAAGGCAGTACCTTTCCAATCGCAACGCGTGTTGCATGAACGCGCGGTCGCATCGGTTACGAAAGCCAAGCAAAGTCGCCGCACCACCTTTGAAACGCACGAACCCAAACGCGAGGGCGAATGACGAGTTGTCATGCCTGGACTCCAACCCCTAAACCGTGACCTCAACACTCAAATCGTCTTGGTCTTGGTAGCGGTTTCGGATTGGATCGATGTGTTCGGCGATAAATTCGTCGACCTGTTCGGGGGCACGACCGACAAAGTCGAGTGGATTGGTGGCCGCCTCAAGATCGACTTTCGCAAAGGCGTCGTCCGCACGCAAGCGATCCATCAAATCGTTCGCTTCACCCTCTGCCTTGACTCGGCGAGCCGCCTCGACGCTATGGACGCGAATTCGCTCGTGCAGCTCTTGCCGATCACCACCCGCGGCGACTGCCTTCATCATAATGTTTTCTGTCGCCATGAACGGAAGTTCCGCCGCCAAGTTCTTGGCAATCGTTTTGGGGTAAACCACCAATCCATCGGAAACGTTTTGCATCAGCACCAGCGATGCGTCGATCGCTAAGAAAGCTTGTGGGATCACCAATCGCCGATTCGCACTGTCGTCGAGGGTCCGTTCCATCCACTGGGTCGCCGCTGTCATCGCGGGGCTGCTCTGCAAACTCATCACGAAACGAGTTAACGCACAAATACGCTCGCTTCGCATCGGGTTGCGTTTGTAAGCCATCGCCGAACTGCCGATCTGTTTTTCTTCGAATGGTTCCTCGAGCTCTTTGCGGTTCGCCAATAGCCTCAAGTCGGTTGCCGTTTTGTGTAAACTTTGTGCGATCCCCGACAATGCGTCAAGCAATTGGCTGTCGACTTTTCGCGGATAGGTTTGTCCAGTAACCGCATACGTTTTGCCGAAGCCAATTTTTTCAGAGATCAGCGTTTCGAGTTTTCTTACCTTGTCGTGGTCGCCGCCGAACAATTGTAGAAAACTGGCCTGCGTGCCTGTCGTTCCTTTGGCGCTTCGAGCACATAGCGTGTCGATCCGGTGTTCAATTTCATGAAGATCCAAAACGAGATCGTAGATCCATAGACAGCATCGTTTTCCGACCGTCGTCGGTTGTGCGGGTTGCAGGTGGGTGAAGCCCAGGCAAGGGAGGGCTCGTTGCTCTTTTGCAAAATCGCTCATGCACAGAATGGTCGATGCCAAGCGGCGGGCGACCAAGCGAAGGCCGTCACGAATGAGAATCAGATCGGCATTGTCCGTCACGAAGCAACTGGTCGCACCCAAATGGATGATCGGTTTGGCATCGGGGCATTGTTCGCCGTAGGCTTCGACATGCGCCATCACGTCATGACGACGAATCCGCTCGAATTCTGCCGCGACGTCGAGATTTAAATCGGACTGGAATCGACGTAGCTGCTCAATTTGGAGATCCGAAACGGGCAGCCCTAGCATTTGTTCACTCTCGGCTAAAGCGATCCAGAGTTGTCGCCATGTGGCGATTCGTCGCTCAGGACCCCATAAATGGGCCATTTCGGAGGATGCGTACCGCTCAATTAAGGGGTTTTGATAAGGTCGGAAAGTCGTTTCAGGCATTCTAAATTGGTTTCTTGGCGTTTCACGGGTGAACCGGGTTCGATAACATACCGCTAATCGAGTTGGTAGCCTATCATGTCATGGCCAATTCGTTAATCGACCTCTAAAATCGGATCGGCCAATTCCTATTGGGCCCGCGAACACTTCACTATCGGACTCTGCATGAACCGCTCCCTCAGCTACAGATCGAACGAACCTTCCCTTCCCTTCCATTGCGTCGCGTCGGCCAAGCTGATATTTGCCGTTGCGATCGTTTTAGCGGCCGGTATGGCTGCTAGGACGCCCGTGGCTGCGCAGGAGGAAATTGCGGTTGTCCAGCAGGAAACGCTGGAAACGCAGGAAGCAGCCCAAGAAGTTGCTCAGGAAACCGAACCGGAAGCGGACGCAGCGGAGGACGTCGCGGAGGACGCAGCGGAGGATGTCGCGGAGGACGCAGCGGAGGATGTCGCCTATTTGCCTGCGATTCGCATCCTGCCCGACACGGTTGCTGGATTGATCCGCATGCCGAGCGTCCCCGATTTTTGCAAAGCTTGGCGAAAAACGCATTTTGGCGAGCTGATGCAGGACCCTGCCATGCAGCCATTTATCGAAGCACAACGCGACCGCGTAACGAGTTATCTCGATTCGATGGATAACCGCGTTGGCCTCAAACCCGATGATTTGTATTACATTGCGTCGGGTGAAGCGGTCGCGGCATGGTTGCCGTTCGAAAAGGACAAGCGTCGTCCCTTTTCATTGGTCGTGATCGCCGATATTCGTGGGAAACGCAAAGAGGCCGATGACGCGATGGCAACGCTTGATGCCGATTTGAAAGCAGGCGGAGCAACCCGTAGCGATGTGGAGCACGCTGGACAGAACGTTCGTGTCTATACGGTCAAACCAAAGCCTGGCCAAATCAAAATCGAACAGGTTGCTATCACACTTGATGATGCACGAATCATTGCAGCGGACCGTGATACGGTCGTTTTCGATTTGATCGACGCGGCCAATGGGGAAATGTCTGGTCAACCGATCGGCGATTTGGCTGATTTTCGGGACGTTTTGACGCGTTCCAGCCGGGCCATGCTACAACCGTTTACCGAGGGCGGCAGCACGGTAGCGGTCGAGTGGTTTGCTCATCCATTCCAAATGGGGCGGATCCTTCGCGAAGCCTTCGAGGTCGACCGGGGAACGCAGATTGATATTTTGAGTTTGCTGGAACGACAAGGCTTCGACGCCATCCGTGCTGCGGGAGGGATCGCCACGATTGCGGGTAAGAAGTATGACGTGCTACACCGAGGCTATGTGCTAGCACCACCAACAACCGAGTTGCCGAGCAAGTATGAAAAAGCAGCGAAAATGCTGCAGTTTCCCAACGGCGATCTTGGCGATTTGCCCGTTTGGATCAGCGAGGATACCGCCAGTGTTGGCCGCATTCGATTGAAGATCGAAGAGGCCTTCTTGGCAGCCGAAACGTTGGTCGATGACGCACTCGGCGATACCATCTTTAAACCAACCCTAGACGGAATTCGAGAAGATGCCGACGGCCCGCAAATTGATATTTTGAACAATGTTCTGCCTGCTCTTGGCGAAGAGGTGCTTGTGGTTGCCGATAACACGCTGCCCGCTGACGTGCAATCGGAACGGTTGCTCATCGCAATTCAAGTGACGAACCCCGATGCGATCCAAGAAGCGATCCGCAAAGCGATGGAAGTCGAACCGGATGCTAGCAAGATGGAGGTGGTGCCTGGAATCGAACTTTGGCAAGTCGAACGAGGCGAAGGCAACGATGATTTTGAAGCCGAGATTTTTGGTGATCTTGGCTTTGAGGAAGAAGAGGTGGAAGAAATCGATCCGCTGCTTGACCATTGGGCAATCGGCATGATTCCTCAAGCGAAAGGGTCGTCGCATGCGTATCTAATGTTTTCGAGTCATCCTGAATTGCTGGTCGAGACGGCGAAACGCGTTCAAAATGGCGTCCCCGGGGGCTTTGCGCAGTTGCCCGAGGTGCAGGACGTATTGTCAGCGATGCAGTCTTTAGAAGCCGATCAAGTTGCGATGGACCGTATCGGTCGATCAAAATTGGGCATCCGAGCAAAGTACGAGTTGTTCCGCCAAGGCAAACTTCGCGAAAGTGACTCTATTTTGGCAACCGTGATTCGGCGTCTGTTCAAGGAAGAAGAAGGGGTGTCTCCGGAAGATCTCGATTCTGCAAAACTTCCGCCGATCAGCCAGATCGAAAAGTATCTGCCTAATGGTGGGAACTTCACACGTTCCGAGGCTGATGGCTGGTCGATTAACGGCTTCATGCTGAAGTAGTCGGAGCTCGTGATACCAGGCGTTGGGAGGGAATAAACGGTCTGTGATGACTATATTCTCTTTATTGGGGCGACAAATGGTCATGCTTTCGTGTATCTTCTCTTTATGAATGTATCACCTGAAATAACGGATCGGCTGCTCCGTCACCTAAGCATGCCCAATTATCGACCGAGTAAACCGAAGCAGATTGCGACGGAATTAAAACTCGATGCCGACGAAACCAAAGAGCTGCGCCGAGTCGTGAAGCAATTGGTTTTAGAGGGGCGTGTGGTCTACGGGTCGAACCATTTGGTCATTCCGGCCGGGGCTTTTGAAGGGCAACCCGACCTCGTTCGCGGCACGTTTCGCCGAGCGATGGGCGGTGGTTTTGGCTTCGTTCGTCCCGGCGATCATGAAAACGAAAACGAAGTTGCCGAGCACTTATTTGTGCCGCCTGGCTCAACCATGGGGGCACTTGAAGGTGACCAAGTCGAGGTTCGGGTCCGTCCGAGCCGCAAAGGTAGTGGTGATGAAGCGGTTGTCGTCGAGATTCTCGCACGCGCTCGCCGTCAATTCACTGGCACCTTTCGAATGATCAATGGGAACGCCTCGGTCATGCTTGACGGAACTCCGTACAAGCAACCGGTCTCGGTTGGCGACGTCCGTGGTTTACCGTTGACCGAGAATGATAAAGTATTCGTCGAAATGGTCGAGTTCCCTGACGACGATGGGCGTGGTGGCGAAGCGGTTATCTTGGAACGTCTCGGCAGTAGCACGAACCCAGAAATCGATACGCTGCTAGTCATGCGGCAATACGGTTTGCCCGATGCGTTTCCTGAAAAGGTGCTCAATGAAGCTCGGGCACAAGCGGATGCTTTCAACGACTGCTCGGTCCCCGAGGAACGCAAGGATTTGACCGAGCTGTTGACGATCACGATCGATCCGTTTGACGCTCGCGATTTTGATGATGCGATCTCGCTCGAGCGAGAACAGGGACGGTGGCGGTTGTGGGTCCATATCGCCGACGTCAGTTCATTTATTCCCGAGGGTAGCGAGCTTGATACCGAAGCTCGCAATCGGGCGACGAGTGTCTATTTGCCCGATCGAGTAATACCGATGATTCCGGAAATCATCAGCAACCACTTGGCGAGTTTGCAACCTGAACAACTTCGCATGGTCAAAACCGTTGAGATTGAGATTCTTGACGATTTGACGATCACGCATACCGAGGTGCATAACGCCGTCATTCGCAGTGACAAACGTTTCAACTACGAACAGATCGATGGGTTTTTGGCCGATCCCGACAAGCATCGCGATTCCTGGGGCGAACCGATTTGTTCGCTCGTGTCGAACATGCACACCTTGGCGATGCAAATGCGTAAGGCCCGATTCAAAGCGGGCTCGCTATCGATGGACATGCCCGACATTAAATTGGTGTTTGATTCGATGGGCAAAGTCAAAGGTGCAAACCTAACGGAGAACACCGAGAGCCATCAGATTATCGAAGAGTTCATGTTGGCGGGCAATCAAGCGGTAGCAACTTGGCTAGACGATTTGGACTTGAACTTTTTGCACCGAATTCACGAACCACCGCAGCGACGAAAGTTGCGGAGTCTGCAGCTTTTTGTTCGCGACATTGGACTCGACGTGGGCACGTTAGAAAGTCGGTTTGAAATTCAAAAGGTGCTCGATTTGGTCGCAGGAACGCCGCTCGAGCAAGCGGTAAACTTCTCTGTTCTCAAGTCGATGAACAAAGCGGTCTATGGTCCGCAGCGTGAAGGGCACTACGCACTTGATATGCAGCACTATTGTCACTTCACCAGTCCCATTCGTCGGTACCCCGACTTGACCGTTCATCGCTTAATCCAAAAGTTGCTTGATAAAAAGAAGACGCCGGACGATCCATTCCCGGTATTGTTGAAGCTTGGGCATCATTGCAGCGACATGGAGCGGAACGCTCAACAAGCGGAGCGAGAATTGATCCAGCTTAAACTGTTGCATTTTCTGAAAAAGAAGGTTGGCGAGTCACTGGAAGCGGTCGTGAGCCGAGTGTTTGCCGATGGTATCGACGCGCGTTGTATCAAGTTGCCTGTTGATGGATTCTTGCCCGTCACTTCGCTACCAAAAGACCGTTATCGCTTTGAACGTCAGGGCCAGCAATTGATTGGTTATCGAGAAGGCAATCGATTTCGTCTCGGTGATTTGTTGACCGTCAAAATTGCTAAGATTGATTTGCAGGAACGCCAATTGTTTGTCGACTTTGTTAAGAACCACACCGCTAGTGGCGAATTCAAACCGACCGCCTCGAAGAAGAGCAAAAAGTCAACCTCGAAGTACAAAGCGAAACGAAAGAAAGAGCGAAGAGAAAGCAAAAAGAAGAAGAAAAAGTAGCTCAGTCCGCTTTTTGATGCGAATCCAGGAAGTCGATCGTCAACTTCCGAGCCGCTTCGTCCCTCATCAGAAAGCTATGCAGCACGGGGACGGTATGGAACACTTCGGCTCCATCGAGTTTGGCTTCCTCGATACTGACGACGAAATCGCCTGCTCCGTCGACCAGCGGGTTCTGCAGGGAAGCATCGGAGATATCACCGGCGACGATGGCAAACGGAAACGCGGGAGTGGCAAGCTTCTCTTGAAAAACTTCCCAATCACGTCCAAGTTCCAAACCGCCCTGTCCAGTGACCCAACCGTAGACACCGTTGGTTGCCAAACGGCGGGCGATCATCGCTCCTTGATTGGGAGGACCAAGCATGACCATCGCTTCACAACGTGGTAAGATCTGCTTTGGGTCTCCGTCACGATTCAGATCACCAATCATATAGCGGACAACGATGTTTCCCATGCTATGTCCGACAAAATTGAAGTGAACGTCATTCGGTAGCCCCTCAAGTAGTTCACGTAACGCAGCAGCATGCTCGGCGATCGAGGCACGGGAACTGGCGTACGAAAAACGAATGACCTGCATGTCCTCACGGTCGGCCAAGTCCTTTTCGATCGGCTTCATCGAATGATGGGTTCGCATCAAACCATGAAGCAGCACGGTTACATGCTTGGGCAAAACGGTATCCGATGGTGGGTCGGCGATTTGCTCGGCCATGTACGCGTCACATGTTTGGCGAGACCCCCAAGTGACTCGTCGGTCGGACGGGTCGAGCACTCGCCAATGCTTCGTGAGCGAGTTTTGCTGAGTTCGAAATCCTTGTTTCCATGCATGGTCGGTCCAGTGCTGGGTTCCCCCTGCGGTTTGGTTCAAGATGTTGATCGGCATGTCCAAGAAGCTCGCCTCCGAGTCGGTTTGCTGTGACAGCACCGTGTGCTGCAGCAAAATCAGATTTAATAGGATCGCGTAAGGGAAGAGACGCATGGTAGATGTTAACCAAGTGGAAGATATGGAGATGATATTGTACCCTCCATCAACAGGAGCCCGCATGCGAAAAATGATTACACTTTCTTCAGTAGGCGAGTCTCTCCGAGACTCGTAAATTTGAAATTGTCGATCTCCGTCTCGGAGAGACGGAGCTACTGTCTCCGCGCCACCTCGGGTGCACCGACTAACATCGTGCTTTTTCCATCGTGAAAATAGACTCGGTTTCGCCCGATGTTTTTAGCTGCGTAGAGTGCCTCATCGGAGCGGCGGATGAGCGGTCCGATAACGAGTTCGTCACGTGGTTCGGATACTCCGATACTGATGGTCACCGACAGTGTTTTGCTGCCGGAGCGTAATTCGAGGGCTGCCATCTTTTTTCGGACTTCGTTCATTTTTTCGGCAGCGATGCGAAGCGGGCCATCCATCAGTACGGCAAACTCTTCGCCCCCGAAACGTGCGACCATGATCGATTCTCGCAATTCATAGCGCAACGTCTTGGCGACTTCTTGGAGGACGTGATCACCGACCTGGTGTCCATGCGTATCGTTGAATGATTTAAAGTGATCGATATCGATGAGTGCCAACACGAACGATCGCCCGCCACCGCGAAAGGCCGCGAACAAGTCCTCAATTCGATTGTCGAAAGCGCGGCGATTGTAGAGACCGGTCAGTCCATCGGTGCGAGCTTCGGTGAGATAACTTTCGATTTGCTTGGTTTGTTTGTCGAGTTGGTCTTCGGCTGCATCGAGCCGCGATTGGAGCATTTCGTTGCTCTCCATAATCTGTTGCAAAAGAGCGATCACTTTGGGAGCGGACTGATCGGAGGCCAAGTTGGTAGTCGCTTCTTCGTTCAGTTTTCCCAAACGGGTTTGGTAGTCCGACACGTTACCGGAATATTCGCTAGTCCATTCCCCTAGTTCCTGCAACATTTGCAGCACACGTTGCCGTTCTTTTTGGCTAAGGGCCGATCCTGATTTGCCGTTTTTTCCACGATAGCCACGTGAGGCGGCGATTAGCATTCCGACCTTGATGCCAATGAGAAACAGAATCAACGCGAGTCCCGACCCGCCCGCCATCATTAGGGTATTTCCCAGCATGTGATCTCATTCCGTTGTGTTTGGGGAAGCGGCGTTCATATTTCCGGGTTGTCCATAAAACTGCTTGAAGAAACCAATCGTAGCGAAAATTGCCAGAAATTTCCGCGCCCCTTGATTGAAATGTTGTGTATTGAAGCAGTCTCCATCGCTGTGATGGTCTGAGCGTCGCCGATCGAGGATCCATTCGGCGCGTGAATTGGAGTCTCACTCTTGCTGCACAGGGCTTAGGATCGGTGTTTTTGGCCCAATCCTCAAGATCCTTGCTCGGTTTTGCCAGAAAATGTTTGCTCATTGGGGAGCGTATAGTTACAGTTTGAAGGGATAAATAGATAGAATTAACGACGAGTTTTCTACTTCACCACTCACAATACATTCTCCGCATAGGGTTTCAGACACGATGAAAAAGTTGTTTTTGGTGATGGCGTCCATCGCCACCTGTTCCGTTTGGCTTGCTGGCGGTGCTGCTTCCTCTCCTGCACAATCAGTCGTGATGCAATCGGCCAGTCCTCAATCAGAGGTGTTGGCGGAAATGTACGGGCAGGGTGTTCATGCCTACTACGCCGGTCGCTATCAAGACGCCGACGAATTCCTTTCGATGGCGATCAACAACGGGCTAAAAGATCCGCGAGCCTTTTACTTTCGGGGAATCGTCGCGGTTGCCAACGGGAATTCGTCTTCAGCCGAGGCCGATTGGGTGCAGGGTGCACAGATCGAAGCGGCAACGGGTAACGCTTTAGCAATCGGTCGAGCTTTGTCCCGTTTTCAAGGTCCCGAGCGAATGAAACTAGAGGAAATTCGCCAAAAAGCTCGTCTACAAGCTTTGGCTGTTGCCCATGCAAGGTCGCAACAACGATACGGTGAGATCGAATCGGCTGGCAGAGCACCCGGTTCGACGACTCGCCCTGACAATGCAATCCAACCGCCGCAAATGCCAGCAGAGGATGACAATCCGTTTTTGAATGACGATCTTGACGTCGTGTCGGGCGAGCCAAAGTTAGAATCAGATGATGCTTTTGCTGATGCTGCAAAGGGCGATCCTGCTGCGACAAATCCCATTGCCGACAATGCTCCTACCGATTCCGGTGCGGCTGACGGCGGCGCGGATCCGTTTGGCGGAGGCGGTGCTGCGGATCCATTTGGTGGAGGTGGTGCGGCCGATCCATTCGGCGGAGGCGGTGCTGACCCATTCGGCGGCGACCCCTTCTAAGCTGAGCCAAACGCTTCGATTCGTACTCGTAAGCTGGGGCTGCCGTGCTCAAAACTTGCTGTTTACGTAAAAGTTAATTTACGCATTTTTGTTCCGGGTATCCTGCTCGACGCCGTTGGCGTAGGGAACAAAAAACGAGGCAAGTTCGTGTTCTTGTGACCGTGTCGTTTGAGCACCCCCGGCTGGGTCGACCAGCGGGAGACCCGGCATTCATCGCTTACCAACCTGCAAACATCATCGCAGTTTCTTGCTGGGTCGGCGTCGCGACCGCTTCTTGACCCAGCCTACCACCCTGCCCCCCCTGCTGGCGTTTTTTGGGTTGCTACACCTGACGGGGTTCGTATGGTAGAACATTTAGACGCAATGATCTTTGATCGCTGCGCCACGCACCGTTGGCATCATCTTACCCCCAATCCTGCTGGATTTCTTTATGAAGTATTTGGTTGTCGGCCTCGTTCTCGTACTGGTCGTCTTGCATCAAGACGTTTGGAACTGGGATAATGATCGTTTGGTACTGGGATTTATCCCTTTTACGCTTGCTTACCATGCCTGCATCTCGATTGCTGCGAGCGTGGTTTGGTTATTGGCGGCGACCAAGGCGTGGCCAACCAATTTGGAAGGCGATGAAACTTCCCAGCAGCCCAATCGGGCCGGAGGTGACGCTTGATTGCGCAATTAGCCGCTGATGCAACGGACTCAGCACTACTTAGCCCTGGGATGATCAAGGTCGTGATCATCAGCGTTTACCTTGGGTTATTACTTTGTCTTGGCGTTTTCTCGTCACGATTATTCCGAGGGACATCCGAAGACTACTTACTAGCCAGTCATTCGATCGGTCCTTTTTTGCTTCTGATGTCATTGTTTGGAACGACGATGACAGGCTTTGCGCTCGTGGGATCGACGGGGGAATCGTTTGCTGAAGGGGTCGGTGTCTATGGGATGTTGGCATCCTCTTCGGGGATCATTCACTCGCTCTGTTTTTTCGTCTTAGGTGTCAAGCTTTGGTCGTGGGGGAAGAAGTATGGCTACACGACCCAAGCTGGATTCTTTCGTGATCGGCTTGACAGTGACAAGTTTGGCCTGCTTCTCGTGCCCGTTCTTGTTGCCTTGGTCGTGCCGTACCTATTGGTCGGCGTGATTTCGGCCGGCAAGGCGATTGAGGGAGCAACGCGAGGTGATTTTCTTTGGTTGATCGAAAGTGGCTACAGCGAAACGGGCGGGATTCCTCCTTGGCTGACCGGACTCGTCATTTGCGTCGTCGTCTTGGTCTACGTCTTTTTCGGCGGGATGCGTGGAACGGCTTGGGCTAACACCTTTCAAACCTTGGTCTTCATGATTTTGGGGATCGTCGCGTTTTACTTGATCGCCACCAGTTTGGCGGAAAAAGCGGTCGCGGATGGTCGTGCCCACCAAATCGTTGACGGGGAAAGGATCGTTCGTACCGATCCGCCGACAGGCCTTTGGGACTCCTTACACATTGTCAGCCAAGAGATTCCCAAGGCGCGACGTGTGCGAGCCGAAGTGGGGCTCGAAAATCAAATTGAATCGGTGGAGGCACCACCTCAATTTCGCACTCGCGAGCGACTTGACCCCTGGATGTTTTTTACCTACATGCTGATCCCTTTTTCGGTTGGTATGTTTCCCCATCTGTTCCAGCATTGGTTAACCGCAAAAAGCGCGAAAGCATTTAAGTTGTCGATCGTGGTTCATCCCGTCTTCATCTTGATCGTTTGGGTGCCCTGTGTCTTGATTGGTGTTTGGGCAACGACAGGACTAATCAACATTCCACCGCCCGTCGCCGGTGACCCGAACAAGGTGCTTGGATTTATGGTCAAGTCGCTATCGGGTGATGTGCTCGGCGGATTTTTGTTAGCAGGGATTTTAGCGGCAATCATGTCGAGTCTTGATAGCCAGTTTTTGTGCATTGGGACGATGTTCACCAGTGATATCGTGGTCCATTACGGTGGCAAAAACCGGTTTTCGGATCGCCAGATCGTTTTGATCTCTCGATGTTTCATTGTCGCGGTTGTCACGGTGACCTACTTTTTAAGTTTGACCGATATTGCTCAAACCAGAGTTTTTCAACTTGGGATTTGGTGCTTTAGCGGCTTCAGTAGTCTGTTTCCGTTGGCCTTCTTGGCGGTCTATTGGCGCGGGTTGTCGAAATGGGGAGCGTACGCAGGGCTGATTACAGCTGCGTCCGTTTGGTTTGCCCTCTTTTACGCCTCTGAATTCGGAGCGATCGACAATTGGTCGGTCGATCTAACGATTGGCGAGCGAACGATTCAAACCATGCCAGTCGCCACGATCTTTTTGGCAACGATCGTTTCCACGGTCGTCGTATCGCTGATCACGCCGAAACCCAATCCGACAACCTTGGCAAAATTCTTTCCGGTGAAGGGATAGCCGATGGGAGTTGCTTGGGACGCTTTTGTGCTGAACTGGGAAGCGTGGTTGACGATCGCTGTGGCGGTAGGGCTTCTGGGAAGCTTGGCCATGCGGTTGGCAGCTACCGATGTATTGGCATTGAGCTGCCTGGGCGTCTTGATGTTCGCTCAGAATATGAGTGGTTCGCTGAAACTACCCAATCCTGAACAGGCGTTTTCGGGTTTTGGTGATCGCGGCTTGATCACGGTCGCTCTATTGTTTGCCGTTGTCGCTGGATTAGAGTTCACGGGGGGGACAGAATTAGCGACAAGTTGGTTACTGAATCGAGCGAAACGTTTGTTGGATGCCCAGGTGCGATTGTTGGTTCCTGTCGCAGCCGTTAGCGGTTTTTTGAATAACACACCCGTTGTCGCTGCATTGTTGCCCGTTGTGGGTGATTTAAGCAAACGAATTAGCGTTAGCAGCAGCCGGTTGTTATTGCCTCTATCGTATGCTGCGATCCTTGGTGGCATGTGTACGGTGATGGGGACGAGCACCAACTTGGTGGTCAAGAATCAGTACGAGCAAATCAGTGGCGTGCCGATGAGCTTCTTTGCTCCCGCTGCGATTGGTATTCCGGCAACGATCGCGGGAATTGTCTACATCATCGGTTGCTCGGGATGGTTAATCCCCGAACGCAGGCCAGCGGTCAGCGCTTCGGAAGACCCTCGTCAATACACGGTGGAAATGCAAGTTGACCCCCACGGTCCGCTGGTGGGCCGCACGATCGAAGATGCGGGGTTGAGGCACCTGCCGGGCTTGTATGTGGCTGAGATTCAGCGTAGCGAAGGGGTGATTGCCGCTGCGAAACCGAACGAAATCCTTCGCGCCGATGATGCATTGATCTTGGTCGGTGAACTTGATAGCGTCGTCGATATGCGGAAGATTCGTGGATTGACGATCCCCGATGACCAAGCTCGAAAGTTACAAGTCCCCACCTGGCAGCGAACGCTTGTCGAAGCCGTCGTCAGTTCGCGATGCGCCTTGTTGGGCAAAACGATTCGGGAAGGTAGTTTTCGTTCTCACTACAATGCCGCGGTCGTCGCCGTTGCTCGTGGTGGTCGACGGTTGTCGGGAAAGATTGGTGACGTGAGTTTGGAAGTGGGGGACGTGCTTTTGCTTGAGGCGTCGCCATCATTTTTGCATCGCCGCCGCCAATCACGCGACTTCTTTTTGGTCAGTACCGTGGAACGGGGGGCGGTGCGACGTCCCGAGTTGGCTTGGATTTCACTGGCCGTTCTATTGGCCATGGTCATTGCGGCAACGTTGACGCGAATTTCAATATCGACGTCGGCACTGATCGCAGCGTTGGCAATGATCGGATTTCGCTGCTGCACGACGAGCGAGGCAAGACGTAGTGTCGACTGGTCCGTGTTGATCGTCATCGGCGCCGCGATCGGGATCGGCAAAGCACTCGACCAAAGCGGTGCGGCCGCTGGAATTGCGGGCGAAATCCTAAGTCTCGCTGGCGGTAAACCGCTCGCGTCATTAGCTGCCATCTTTTTGGCGACCATGATTTGTACCGAATTGATTACCAACAACGCTGCCGCGCTACTGATGTTTTCGATCGCTTGGCAAACCGCCGGTCGTTTGGATGTCGACCCCATGCCGTTCATCATCGCCGTCATGATTGCCGCATCGGCCAGCTTCTTGACTCCGTTCGGTTATCAAACCAACACGATGGTCTACAGCATCGGTGGGTATCGGTTTTCGGACTACATTCGCTTCGGCTTGCCGTTAAGTTTGATCGTGTTCGCGATTTCCATGCTATTGATTCCAATCTTCTATCCGTTTTGATGACCTCGTTATGTCAAATTTGGAAACAGCATCGACAGGTCCGATTGCAGAGACGCACGATAGCCACCTCACAGAATGAAGTAAGCGAATTGCAGGAATGCATAGGGGGCAGGAATGCATAGGGACAGCGACGGGCTTACGTTTGGTCAATACGGATTCGGAAAAAAATTCCGAATTCGTTTGTGAAGAGCCCAGCGTGATTGGGTGCCAGCCCTGAACCCCCCGAGATTTTTCAAGGCATGGCAACTTTCGACTCTTTGCCTTTGCTGTTGAGGTGCGTGTCGTACGCTTTCCGAACCGCGCCCGGGCGGATGCCTACCACCGCCGCGATGTAAAGCACGCGACGAACCTTGCCGCGACCTCGGCCGATGAAACGTTTGCCTGATTTGCTGCCTGAATCTCGATGGATCGGGGCGACACGGACTCGCTTGGCGATCTGCTTGCGGTTGGGCTTGCCGAGTTCCGGTAGCGATGTGATCCGCGTCGAAATAAGGACGGGACCGACACACTTGATCGAACCGAGGATCTCGATGATGCGATTGTTTTCTTGATCGACCTTGAGCATCTTCGCCAGTTGGGAATCAATCTGTTTTAGCTGCTTTTTCAAGCATTCCAGCACGACACGGATGCTCTCTTTGGCGTCCTCGCCCCAGGTTTGCTTCAGGCGGTTGTTCTCTTGGTTGATCAACCCGAGCAACTGATTACGACGACGCGTTCGTTGTCGTTTGCGTTTGAGCGACTTGCTGAACTCTTGGGTATCCTCCTCGGTGTTGGTCCGGTGGATGAATGCTTTGGTATCGGGGCGATACACATCGAGTTTCGCTTTGGAATTGTCGACTCCGATCTTCCTACCGCTCTCAAACGCTGGCCGCACCGGCAAACCGCCAATGCACGTTAATCGACGCTAATGAGATCATTCGAACCGGGACGCCCATTCTTGATTAGCGTTCATCAGCGTCGATTAGCGGTTTCAAGTTTCTGCACAGGCACCATGATCTTCGGTTTTCAACCGGAGCACACGAGAAGTCACCAGAGTTTGTGCCTGAGGAAAGGGAAATGGCGTGTCCATCCCTTTGAGCAAATGCGAACAATTCGCTACGCTTCTGCGATGACATCCGATTCTTCTGAGCCAACTCAACGACCCGACCACCCACGCGATCATTCCGGTGACTCGTTAGGTCGGATTGTCGGCGAACTATTGACGGTTGCGATTCCGTTGATGGTCAGTGCGGGTACGTTTTCGTTGGTCTTATTCGCCGATCGGACACTGCTGCTCTGGTATGACGGTGCCTCGATGGGCGCGGCGATGGCAGGTGGTAACTTCTTTTGGGTGGCAATCTGTTTGCCCGTTGGCATTGCGTCGATGACGGGTGCGATCATTAGCCAGTATGTAGGAGCGGGAGAGGACCACAGAATTGGACGGTTTTTGTGGCAATCGGTTTGGTTGGCTTTGCTCTCTGTACCTCTATTTGGGCTGATCGCCTATCTGGCACCGACACTGTTTCGGCTCTGCGAGCAACCGGAGAGTTTAATCGCAGCGGAAGCGACCTATTTGCGTTGGTTGCTGGTCGGTGCCGTGGGGGCGGTGTTAGAAAATGCACTGAGTGGATTTTTTAGCGGCACCGAACGGACCCGAATCATTATGTGGGTTAGCTTGATATCGGGGCTGATCAACATTTTGTTGGACGTCGTTCTCATCTTCGGCCTTGGTCCGATTCCCGATCTGGGGATTGCAGGTGCGGGGATCGCCAGTTCCGTGGCGTTTTGGTTCAAGGCAATTTGCTTTGCGGTGTTGATTTTGAAGTATGATTCAGGTGGCCGCTATCAAGTCAAAAGTAGTTTTGGTTTCAGTCAGTTGCTCGTTAAGAAGCTATTGTTTTATGGGTTCCCCAGCGGATTGATGTTTCTCACCGAATCGGCTGGCTTTACCGCAATCGTGCTTCGCATCGGTCGCCTCGGCGACATTCCCCTGAGGGCGACGACGATGGCGATCAATTTCAATATGGTCGCTTTCATTCCATTGGTCGGTGTCTCGATTGCTGCGTCGGTATTGGTCGGGCGACACCTTGTGGAAACCGGGCCAAAGCGAGCGATCAAGAGTGTCTATGCAGCACTCGGGATCGGGTGGATCTATTCGGTGGTTTGGTGTGTCGGGTATCTCTTTTTACCCGATTTGATGATGGATCTTTACAAGCTTGATACCCCCAGTGCCGAGTCGGCCGAGGCGATCACGATTGCTCGTGGCTTATTGAAGTTTGTCGCGATCTATGTCGTCGTGGATGCGACGCAGTTAATCATTGCCGGAGCACTTCGTGGAGCGGGGGATACATGGTTCGTGCTAGGGACGGGTTTGGTGACATCGGTTGTCGCGTTTACGATTGGCGTGGGCTTCGAGCCGGTCGATAATCGTTTGAATTGGTGGTGGTGGATGATTACACTGTGGGTGTGGATGTTGGCAACGTTCATGGCTGCACGGTTTGTGCGAGGCAAATGGAAAGAGATGCGAATGGTGTGATGTTATCGCCGGGGGAGGCGTCTTGGTGCGGCGAAATATCATCAAACTCACTTTTGCCCCTCCCACGCTTTTCACCCTCCACTTTTTACTTTACCACTTCTCACAAAAGCTTCCTGCTCGATGGACCAAGCCGCACTGAAGAAACTGACCGATACGTTTTTTACGTTCGATCGCGAGTCGATTCTGCAGATCTTTGACGAATTTTTATCGGCAATGGAAGCCGAATCGCATTTGCCGCCCGGTAGCCTGATGAGCCGAAACTATGAAACGGCTCAAGCCAACCCCGAAATTCACACGTTGCCGGGTAATTTGAAAGATGCTCGCGATGCAATCTTTCCGTATTTTTGGGGCACCGATGGCTGGCAATCTCGCCTACATCTCGAAAACGTAAAGGGCCCTGCCAATAACGCCTCGCTGATCGGGGCGCTAGCGTGTCTGCTCAAAAATCCAAACCTGTGCGTCGACACCTATTGTTTGCGCAGCAATGAATTGGAAGTCAAAGCGATCACGGCTTTGGCCAATTTGATTTTCTACCACACCGACTCGCCTTGGGGCGTGTTCACAATGGGTGGCACCATCTCGAATTTGTATGGAGGCAAATTGGGAATCGAAAAGGTAGCACCCGCAACGATGCAGAAAGGACTGGCAGGAGAACCGATTTCGGGAATCGTGTCGGAAACCGGCCACTATTCCAACGCTACCCTTGCTGGATGGCTTGGGATGGGGACCGAGAATCTGCACACTGTCGCAACCGATAATCAATTTTCGATGCGATTGGACTTGTTAGCGGAGAAAATTGACTGGCTATACGACAATGGTCGCAAAATTGCATTCGTGATCGCAACGTTCGGAAGTACCGACGCATACGGTATCGATGACATCCGCGGCATCCGCGAACTGATTAGGCGAAAAGCAGCTGAGCGAGGGGTTGCCGAGCCACATCTTCATGTTGATGCAGCTGTCGGATGGGTCAGTTCGTTTTTGGCGGAATACGATATCGAAACCAATCGGCTACAGGTCGAACACGATACTTTGCAAGCGATCGGTCGTTTGAAGAGGGCCACCGAAGGTTTTGCGTTTGCTGACTCTGTCACGATCGATTTTCACAAAATGGGTTGGGGGCATTATCCGTCGAGCGCCTTTATTGTGAATCGCCGCGAGGACTTGGGGCGGTTGCTACGAAGTGTCGACCAAATGCCATACTTCTGTGAGGCGGATTGCAGGCATGATCCCGCCCTCTTTACGCTCGAATGCTCACGCCCTGGGCTAGGTCCCTACGCCGTCATGGCATCGCTTAACGGGATTGGACTTCAGGGCTATCAGACGTTGGTTGCCAATGCGATGCAAATGGCGATCAAATTAAAAAAGGCAATTTCGGAACTGGAGTACTGCAAGGTTCTCAACATGGACACGATCGGTCCGTCGGTTCTATTTTGGGTTTTGCCGCGGGGCCGTGATGCCAACGCGATTTACGAGCGATTGGAGAGGGGGGAACTTTCGCCCAATGAGGTCGAAAGAACATTGTTTGAGGTGCATCGGATGTATGAGAAACGCGAGGCAACGCTTCAACCAGCGGTCGATGCAAAGCTTAGTTACACTCAGTCGACCGGCTACAAACCGCATGGAATTGCGATCCCGGCTTGGAAAGCTGCGTTTTTCAATCCGAAGTCAGACGAAGCCGTCATTGCGCAAGTGGTCGAAAGCATCGAGCGGGTGGCTTGATAGCGTGCGAGTTCAACGTAGCCTGGTCTTCGAGTCAGGGGCGTAGCGGTCCTCTGGCTTGAGGCCTCGTGCTTTGTCCAGATTAAACATGAGAACATGAGGGTGAGGCTTGCAGGCTGTCGATTTAATCGTTTAACGCTTAGCCGAAGGCGTCAGCTTTTCCATAAGCGGTCGCCTATGGCTTGGCGTTAAACAGTAAGTCGAGTCAATCGCATCGAGTCGGCCATTGTATCGAGTCGGACCCATGCGGGTCGGGCATTGGCGGTGGCAAACGCCTAGTGCATTTTGATTTTTGACGTGGCTGGGGCTTCCAGTCCCAGTTGAGAAGAACGCTGTGGCTAGAAGCCACAGCCACGAAACACGCAGCCTACGGCATTCTGCAAAATACTCTAGCGGCTGGAATCCAACAGGATGTTACTCAAATCCGCGACAAGACTGGCGTTCGATTCATTGCTGTTGTTCATGGCAATGGGTTGTCGGTTGTTGGATTCACACGTTGGCGTTTGCGGTACTTCAACGGTAAATACCAGACCATGATTCGTTTGGACGGTCACAAAACAGGTTTTTATTTCGTTTGACACGATCGTGCTCTTGCGGTTTCTACGGGGTGTTACGCGCTGTCAATAACGATTGAAAGCCAACAGCAATTGCAAACCTCGTTCCACAAGGAAACGGATCTTGGTTGCAAGGGACCAGCGGCAGCGTCTCGAGCCTGTAATGAAAACCGACAAGCTGGGTTGACACTCGCGTCACGCTGGCTTGACGTCTTCTTAGGACGTGTCTCGTTGAAGTCGAGGCTGAAGCCAATCTTTTAGGTTGAACGTGGGCGGATGGTCGCCGAAAATCGACCCCTCAAAGTAAGCAGGAAGTCTCCACGACAAATGGTATGCCGATTGCTTTCCCGCTTCGCAGCTATTGATAGAATTTGCACCGCATGACGAGACAGCCAGAAACACAATGGATGAGAAGCTAGAACCAGCACTTCATAATATTCAGCAACGCAACATCGGTGAAACGGAGTTCATCCAGGCGGTAAAAGAGGTGCTGCATTGCATGGGGCCCGTGCTTTCAAAGTACCCTGAGTTTACCGAACAGAAGATCATCGAACGCATTTGTGAACCAGAACGACAAATCATTTTCCGCGTGCCGTGGCAAGATGATCGAGGTGAAGTCCAAATCAACCGTGGCTTTCGCGTCCAATTCAATAGTGTGCTCGGACCCTACAAGGGAGGGCTGCGATTCCACCCATCGGTGAACCTTTCCATCATCAAGTTTTTGGGTTTCGAACAAATCTTCAAGAATGCGCTAACGGGGATGCCGATCGGAGGGGCGAAAGGCGGTAGCGACTTTGATCCCAAGGGTCACAGTGACAATGAGGTCATGCGGTTTTGTCAAAGCTTCATGATGGAACTCAATCGCCACATCGGCGAATATACCGACGTACCTGCGGGGGACATCGGTGTCGGCAAGCGAGAAATCGGTTACCTGTTCGGTCAATACAAGCGGATTCGTAATCGCTATGAATCAGGTGTGCTGACCGGGAAGGGGCTTAGCTACGGCGGAGCGTTGGTGCGCACCGAAGCAACCGGTTACGGACTTGTCTACTTCGTGCGAGAGATGTTGGCGGCACGCCGCGATACGCTTGAAGGCAAAACGTGCGTGGTTTCGGGGGCCGGGAATGTGGCGATCTACGCCATCGAAAAAGTGACCCAATTGGGTGGGCGAGTGGTTGCCTGCAGCGATTCCGATGGAGTGATCTACGACGATCGAGGGATCGATCTCGACACGCTGAAGCAGGTGAAGGAAGTCGACAGGAGTCGGATCCATCGGTATTGCGAGTTGCAAAAACACGCTCGTTACCGAGAGAATGGCAACATTTGGCAAATCAAATGCGATGTGGCTTTGCCCTGTGCGACTCAAAACGAGTTGACAGGAAAAGATGCGGCAACGCTTGTGAATAATGGTTGTATCGTCGTTGCCGAAGGTGCGAACATGCCGACGACGCCGGAAGGGATCGAAGTGTTTGGCGAGTCGAAAATTTCCTACGCACCTGGCAAGGCCGCCAATGCAGGGGGGGTGGCGACGAGCGCACTTGAGATGCAGCAGAATGCATCGCGGGATGCATGGACCTTCGAGTTCACCGAACACAAGCTCGCTCAAATCATGAAGGACATTCATGACCGCTGCCTTGAGACGGCGGACGAGTTTGGCGTTCCGGGGAACTACGCTCGCGGAGCCAACATCGCAGGTTTCGTCAGTGTTGCAAAGGCAATGGAATCGTTGGGGCTGATCTAAGATAGGCTCCACGCCAGGACGTCTTTTGTTTTCGGCTTGCGGCATTGGCTCCGCTTGCGGCATTGGCTCCGCTTGCGGCATTGGCTCCGCTTGCGTCGTTGGCTCCGCTTGCGGCATTGGCTCCGCTTGCGGCATTGGCTCCGCTTGCGGCATTGGCTCCGCTTGCGGCATTGGCTCCGCTTGCGGCATTGGCTCAGTCGAATGCTAGAAAAGCGGTTCCCAACCGGCATGCCGAGAATCAAGATAAAAGCGCTGGATCAAAAACACGTCGCTTAAAATTTAGTTACAATGTTAAGAAGTCGTCCCACCTTCCATCTACCACCCACATGATCAATCAAATGCAAACTAAATCGATTGGCCGGAATTTCTTTTTCTTAACCACGTTTGTTGGCTTAGCGATTGCCAACGTCGTCGCATCTGGCGAGGCTCCCGATGTGATCGCGCAATTGCAAGCGGATGCAGCCAGTTCACGTCAGGCCGATTGGGGGCATTGGGGGCCCAATGCGGAGACTTACTCAAGCTGGAAGACCCATAGCAATCGTCTGATCCCGATTTATACCTACGGCATCGACGTCAAGACGGTTAGCGGTGAGAACAGTGTGTATCGCAACGCCGACTCGATTGAGAAACTGTATGGCTATCTTCCAGAGAAGACAACGAATCCAAATGCAGATTACTTTGACGAGACCGATGTGTATGCGTTACAGAAATCGGCAGTCGAAGCGGGTAAGAAACGGGTGATCCTGTTTATCTTTGACGGTATGGATTGGCAGACGACTCAGGCCGCTGCCGTTGCAAAGTCGCAAGCGGTCACTTATCACGAAGGTCGCGGCCAGGGTCTGTCTTTTCTCGATTATCGCGGTACAACGACTGACTTTGGTTACTTTGTTACCAGTCCTCATAACAGTGGTACTGCGTTCAACGTCGACAAGCAGAAGGTCACGACGCCGGGTGGCAAAACACGTGGCGGCTACGATAGCGAACTTTGTGGTGATACGCCTTGGGGACCGGTCACTGATCCTGATTATCCCACCGGTAAGAGTAAGATAACAAAGCATGCTTTTACGGACTCCTCGGCTTCAGGCACGTCGTTGATGTCAGGCATTAAAACCTACAACGGTGCGCTCAACGTCGATCCGAATGGAGCCGAAGCAGTGCCAATCGCTAGAACCCTTCAGGAGCAAGGTTTTGCGGTTGGTGTTGTCACCGATGTTCCCTTCAGTCACGCAACGCCATCTTGCGCGTATGCGAATAATGTGACTCGAAATGATTACCAAGACCTAGCTCGTGACCTCGTCGGACGTCCGTCCATTTTCCATCCTGACGGTTTGCCAGGTGTGGATGTCCTGATGGGTGCTGGTTGGGGGGTTCAAAGCAAGAAAGATGCGGCTCAAGGCGAAAACTTCGTCGCGGGAAATAAGTACATCGCTGCGGATGATCTTGCCGCGATCAATGTTGCCAACGGTGGGAAGTATGTCGTTGCTGAGCGGACCGCGGGTGTCGACGGTAGCAAGCTTCTCGATGCAGCCGTCGAGCAGGCCAGAGCGGGTAACCATCGACTATTCGGTTGCTTTGGTGTGCAGGGTGGGCATCTTCCTTACCGAACGGCGGATGGCAATTACGATCCCGTGATCAGCGTCGGCAATCCGAAGCCCGCTAAGGCGGAAGTCTACAGCGAGGCAGACGTGTCTGAAAACGTGACATTGCGAGAGATGTCACTTGCAGCGATCAACGTACTCGATTCACGCTCGGACCGTTGGTGGCTGATGGTTGAGGCAGGCGATGTTGATAAAGCAAACCACGCTAATAACATCGATAACTCGATTGGTGCGGTCCTTAGCGGCGACGATGCCTTTGAAGGTATGGTGTCGTGGATCGAGCAGCACGGCGGTTGGGAAGAGACCGCGCTAATCGTGACTGCCGATCACGGGCATTACTTTCATCTCGTTCGTCCTGAGGCACTCATAGCCAATCCTTAAACGGAATCGCGTCGCAATTGCTCGGCTGTGCGAGGTGACAGCATGCCGATCGGGATTGTTGTCGAGTTTGAGAGCAAATTCAATCAAGTGTCGGTTGCCTTCGCCTGTTTTTCCGCTAAGCAGCTCATGTCTGGTTTTTGCCAGACTTGATCCGAATGGCGTGGCGATCTTCGCTTGGCGGCACTTCTTCGACAATGGTCCCTGGCCACATCGCGACCTTGTCGCGATACGCGGCTCGGCCGATCATGTGTGCCGCAACGGGAGCGGTCAAGAATAGAAAGCCAACAATCAGAATCGCAGCCGTGGTTGTACCCATATTTTCGAACTCGATCGCTGCAGCCAAAATCGTACACCCGACGCCTAATGTCGCACACTTTGTCGACCCATGCATTCGAGTGTACAAGTCAGGCATTCGCAAAATTGCAATCGATGCCAAAAGGGCAAACGAGGTTCCGATCACGAGCAAGACAACGACGATTCCCTCTATCATGGTTGTTGCTCCTGTTGCAGATACCAACAAAATCCCATCGTCCCAATAAAGCTAAACAACGCGACGACCATCGCGACGTAAAGAAACACTTCATTGCCCGTCTGAATCGAACTGATGGTCGTCAGCCCAACCAGCAGCGTCGCAATTAAATCCAACGCTACCACTCGATCATGTAGCGTCGGCCCTTTGATGAGCCGTAGGAATGCTAGGCCGACGCCGAGCACCAAGGCGATCATCGCTATCGAGCATGTGTAAGAAACCATCGTCATCGCATTAGCTCCAACAAGCGACGCTCGAATCCGTTTTTGATGCTGTCGCGAAACTCATCCACATCATCCACAAACATCGCATGGACGTACAGGTAGCGTTTGTCTTCGGAAACGTCCAAGCTAAGCGTCCCAGGCGTCAAGGTGATGAAATTTGCCAATAACGTAATCTCTTCGTCGGTTTTGGCGTCCAGTGGGATCGTGACGATTCCTGGACGCATGTAAAGGTGTGGAGTCACCACGTCGTAAGCGACCCGTAAATTCGATAGCACCAATTGCCACAAAAAGTAACCCACGAACCGAATCGCGGACGAAAGGCGACCGAAGTAGCGTGTCGGTGGCATGATCGACTGAGTCAACCATAACACGAAATAGCTAAGTGCAAATCCCAGTATTAAATTGGGCAACGACAATTCGCCACTCGCCAAAGCCCAGACGAAGGCAAAGAAAATGTTCAACAAAAAACGACTCATCGTGCGTCCTCTCCCAACACCGAATTGATATAAAAATCAGGGTTCAAAAGTTGTTCGGCGGCTTCGATCGAGAGGTTCATGACTGGCGCTGCCATGACGCCGATCCCAATCGTAATCGCAGCTAGCATCACCGTGGGTGAATACAGGCTGATACGTTCTTGCCGTGTCAATGCATTCTTGGACCACTGCTCAAGGGGATCGGAAACGGGCGACCTTTTCCAAAAAGATTCGGACCAAATTTTTGTCATGGAGAACAGCGTCAATAGACTGACCCCTAGTGCAGTGATCACGATCGCATACGACTCCGCATCCAAACCGGAACGAATCAGTGTTAGTTTTGCAAAGAAGCCCGAAAGCGGCGGGATACCAGCCAGCGACATCGCGGAGATGAAAAACAATACCGAAAGCAACGGCGCGGTTCGAAACAATCCGCCAACTCGATCCAACCGACCGCTGCCAAGTCGGTGTTCAATGATGCCACCGATCAAAAACAAATTCGTTTTTACGACGATGTGATGAATGATGTAGAAGATGGAACCTGCTAGTGCAAGCGTCGTATTGATCGCCAGTCCCATTAGCATGTAACCAATCTGGCTGACGATATGAAACGACAAAATCCGCCGAATTTCATTCTGAGCCATCGCACCGAGAACGCCTGTGACCATTGTCAAAGCGGCAACGACCAACAGCAACGTGTGTGTGAATTCAGTATCTTCTACAAACAATAGCGTGAAGGCACGAATCAACGCGTAGACGCCCACTTTGGTTAACAGTCCCGCAAAGATCGCCGACACGGCCGCAGGCGGCGTATGGTAGGAAGCAGGCAGCCAAAAGAATAGGGGAAACACTGCTGCTTTTGTACCAAACGCAATGAGAAACAACATTGACAAGGCACTGGCAATATCGGCATCGTGAAAGCTCCGTAGCTTCAACGCGACATCGGCCATGTTCAATGTCCCCATCGCAGCATACAAAACGCCAATCGCTGCCAAGAAGACTGCCGAGGAAATCAGGTTGAGCGTGACGTACTTGATCGCCCCTTCGAGTTGCGCCCGTTCGCCCCCGAGTGCCATCAATACGAACGAGGAGATTAGCATGACTTCGAACCAGACATACAAATTGAACAGATCCCCCGTTAGAAATGCACCGCACACGCCCATCAACAGCAGATGGAACACGGGATAGAAACCGAAATCCGCTCGTGCATCGTCGATCATTCGGAACGCATAGATGGACACCGCCACCCCCATCACGCTGGCGAGCATGACCATTATGCTGCTCAGTAGATCGGCGACCAGCGTGATCCCAAACGGTGCAGGCCAATCTCCCACATTGAGCACCAAGATACCATGCTCGCGAACGGCAATCAGCAGTGTGGTAGCCGCAACGAGCGACAACAGCGAACCGGCAACGCCCAATACTCTTTGAATACGCAACGATTTCCAAGCCAATAGCAGTATCGCCATCGTCGCCAGCGGGATCACAATTGGAAAGATCAACAACAGGTTCATTGATCGGTTGCCTTCAGTTGATGCAAATCGTCCGTTTCAACCGTTTGCACAGCACGGTAGATCAGCACCAAAGCAAACGCCAGGACTGCAAAACTAATCACAATCGCTGTCAAAATCAGTGCTTGCGGCAGTGGATCGGCAACCAATCCGAACGGCACCGTTTCGCCTTCAGGCACCAAGGGTGGTCGTCCACGCACAACACCACCCGCTGTGAACAACAGCAGGTTGGCGGCATGGCTAAGTAACCCCAGCCCGACGAGAAGTTTCACAACACTGCGCCGGAGCATCATGTAAATCCCAGCGGCATAAAGACCACCAACCGTGATTGCTAAAACAATATCCAAAAAAGGTTCTCCAGGGTTATTTGTGGCCCAGGCTGGAGGCCTGGGGGCACGTTAAGCTTCTTCTAAAAATGCAAAGACAAACTCAGTTGCTACGCCGTTCACGACACAGAACACGCCGAGATCGAACAGCAGAGGTGTCCCCAAATGGATTTCGCCCCATCCAGGTAAAGTCGTTTCGAGCCACAGGCCCGCTAAAAAACTATGTCCAAACAACAGTGGCAATAAGCTGCTCAGCAATCCCAGCAACAGCCCACCACCAATCAGCCATCGTGGCGGTACCCTCAATAGCTTTCTCGCTGGCAAAACTCCACTTCCCATCGCGTATACGGCAACCGCTCCACTTGCGACCAGTCCGCCGACGAAACCGCCTCCAGGTTCGTTATGGCCACGAAGAAACAGGAAAATGGAAAATAACAATAGCAGTGGTAGGAGTATTCGCGTGGCTGTTTTTAAAATCAAGGTGTCCATCATTCCGTTCCTTCATGTCGAACGCCGTCACATCGATCTTTTCGTAGCGTTAGCAACGCATACACGCCGATGGCGGCAATGGCCAACACGGTGATTTCACCCAGCGTGTCGAGGGCCCGAAAGTCAACCAAAATCACGTTGACCAAATTTCGACCATGTGCCTCGGTCACACTGTTCTCAGCATAGTAGGCCGATATCGGGTGATCCGATCGAACCGACATCGCGAACAACAGTAACACCGTGATCGTTCCGCCTGTAATCAAGGCGACGACCGCATCGCGATAACGCGTCAGCGGTTTTGAAAAACTTCGGAAGTCAGGCAATTTTGAAAACGCTATCACAAACAAGATCACCGTTAGTGTCTCCGTCACGAACTGGGTCATCGCCACATCGGGTGCGCCGAACAAGACGAATAGAATCGCGACGCCATAACCGACCACACCTAACGAACCGACCGCCAGTAGCCAAGTTCTGGCTGTTACGGCAGACAATGCGGCAGCCAAGATCAATGCGATCACCATCGCTTCATGGAATTCGACATCCCACCCAAATCCCCAGAGTTTCGATAACGGTTCGCTGTACAGCGACATCCAAACACTTGCAACCGTCGCTGCGATCATCGTCAGCAGGTAAACACCCAAATATCCATTTTGTAGAACCGAGGTTTGCCAGCGCGCGAATTGGTTGACCGATTTGAGCAGCCATTCATATCCGTCCGCAGCAGACAGTGGCAGCGGCTTCCAGTCACGTACATCCCGGTCCAAGCGGCCAATCCAATGCGCAAGGAAGGCGGCTCCCAGCGCCAACGTCAACAATGACAACAATAGAGTCGTGTTCATGCCATGCCACAACGCAAGATTCACTGAAACCACATCTCCAAATACGGAAGGTTTCATCGCCGAAAGACTGGCGGCTGAAATCAGTTTGTCCATCGACCCTGGGAACGCTCCGATCAACAAACTCACTAGTCCCAGAATGAGCGGGCCTCCCCATATCGCCACGCTACCATCCTGAGCTTTCTCGGTTACGGATGTCGGTGCACCAAAAAACGGTTTGATACAAACCAAGCCTGCGGCCACAAACAGCATGACGTTTGATGAAATCGCCACGGTCAACAAACTGCTAACCCAACCGCCAGAAGCAAGTAATGATTCATAGTAAAGCTCTTTGGCAACAAACCCAAACATCGGAACCAATCCGATCATGGAAAGGCCAGTCAATGTGGCGGCGGCAAAAGTTTTTGGCATTGGTCCGCGTAGGCCCCCAAGCTTTCGGATATCCCGATCGTGGACCGCGTGATCGATCGCACCGGCAACCAAGAACAGCCCCCCTTTGTAGAGGGCGTGTGCAACCAGTAGTGCAAGTGCGGCTTGGATTGCCGCTTCACTTCCTATCCCTACCAACATCGTCAACGTTCCCAGCACGCTGACGGTCGCGTAAGCCAAAATCTGTTTCAAGTCGACGGACCGTAGCGACATCGCTGCACCAACCATTGTCGTGATTGCCCCAACGGACACAATCCACCAAAACCACGCCGGCGTTCCGCCAAGGACGCCGTGCAGCCGGAGCAATAAATAGACGCCCGCTTTGACCATGGTCGCGGAATGCAAATAGGCGCTAATCGGCGTGGGTGCAGCCATCGCCCCAGGTAACCAAAAATGAAACGGGAACTGGGCCGACTTGGTAAACGCGCCCACCAGAATCAGCAGTAACGCAGGCAGATAGAACGAATGCTGCTTGATTGTATCAGCGTGGATCGCCAGCGAGGAAATTTCGAACGTCCCGCCAGCGATTCCGAGAAGAATCAGGCCTGGTAGAAGTGCCAAACCGCCGCCGCCAGTTACCAGAAGTGCCTTCAGTGCCGAGGCCCGAGACACCGGACTTTCACTGTTAAACCCGATCAATAGATAGGACGTGATGCTGGTCAATTCCCAAAAGACAAACAACGTCAGCAGGTTGTCAGCGATGACCAACCCCAACATGCTGCCCATGAACAACAGCAATTCCAGTAGTAACAGACCAAGCCGCCTGTCGTCTGCGAGGTAAGCCCCGGCGTAAGTCAGCACCACCGTACCAATGCCCGTGACCAGAAGTCCAAACAGAAGTCCGAGACCATCGAGCCGGAGCGAGAATGCCAGATCAAGCTGAGAGATCCAGATCCACGAGGTCGTTAGAGAACGGCCGTCGGCGACAGCAGGTATCTGGTTTAGAAGCGTCAAGAAGACCGTTGCCGGCACGACTGCCATTATCCAGCCACTGCGGGAACCCGCCAGCCGAAATATCCAGGGCGCGGCAATGGCAGCCAGAAAGATGATCAGCAACCAATAGTGCATCAAGTTTTCTTCGAACCAGATCACTGGCAATCCACGCTTGCCACCATCGTAGCGGGTTCATCGAGAGTCGCTGGGGGGATGCTTGTGGGCCGTTTCACAGGATTTTTACCTCAAGAATAATTTGATCGATTTGAAGAGTACGTCGCAATCGTCATACCAACAGTATCGCCTATGTTCCCACCACCGATCAACCCGGTCGATTGATCAACACCCGATTGATCGACACCGTGAATCGAAATGCAGGCTCGTCGTCCTGCAAATCATCTCGTTGGCGAAATCGCGTCTGGCGTATGTGGATCGCTATTGTTGCAGCTTGGTCGTCAAGCTGGCTTTCCGGTAGCGTCATGCACGGTTGACAGTTGGGGAGCGTGGATACAAGCCAATGGCTCCGATTTGCGGTGCAAAACACCCTCGGCATGGCGATTGCATGCTGGGAGAATTCTTCAATTACGGTTCTGCTGGAGTCGTAGGTTTTAGCCGATTTGCAGGAGCTTGTCGAAGCCCGCGTTCGCCTAAAGGCTAGGCTCTATCGCGGGCGTGGTCGCTTATGCCAATGGGAGACTCGATATGTTATTGTTAATGATGCTCGATCTGGATGTTTCCTCTCCGGTGGAGGAAGGCGAGGTTCTTGAGGCTGCCCGTGTTGGCAAAGCGGAGCGTGCAACGGAGCGTCAAGTTGAGCAACCGAGATTACTGGGATTGCTCGTCCTGATTGCTGCTTTTTTCGTCGCGATCCTGCTTCGCTCGTTGAGCGTGGGGTAGAATGGGCCTGCGTCCTGCTGTCGGATTTTGAATGGTCGACAACGGATAACAGAGTCACCCTTACTTGTTACAATTGGCTGTATGAAAACGGACGCAAACACAGTCGAAACGATTAGTGATCGCTGGTTTCGTGAAATCGCGAACGCCACGTATGACTGGGAAGCTTGGCATCGCTCGGACGGACGTCTGTTATGGGTCAATGCAGCGGTCGAGCGGATGACAGGCTATTCACCAGCGGAATGTTTGTCGATGCAAGATTACCCGATGCCGATGGTCGCGGTGAAGGATCGTCAGCGAATTGCCGATGTGATTCGCGGCGCGATTGGTGGTAGCAGCGGGAATGATGTCGAGTTTTCTGTGGTCACGAAAGAGGGGGTTCAGCGATCGATGGCGGTTTCGTGGCAACCGATGCTTGATGAGGTGGGTGAAGGCCACGGGTTTCGAGCAAGTGTGCGGGACGTGACCGAGCGGCATCAATTGCAAGAAAAACTGAGTCACTACGCGGAACATTTAGAGCAATTGGTCCAGGAACGAACGGCACGCATCTCGCATCTGGAAAAGCACCGATTGGCGATGGAAAAACTTGCGGCGCTCGGGCAACTCGCCGCCTCGGTCGCCCATGAGGTGAACAATCCGCTGGCTGGTATTCGAAACTCGTTTGTGATCTTCAAAAATAACCTTCCGCCAACGACCCCGAACTACGAGCTGCTGGAGTTGATCGATCGGGAAATCGATCGGATTAGCTCGATTACGCACCAGATGTATCAACTTTACCGGCCCAGCCAACAGGTTGCGTCTGAGTTTCCCATCAATAGGGCGATCAATGATGTGATTCGACTCGTCGAGACGGAAGCCCGAAAAACGCAAGTGACGGTTCAAGTCAAGCCCGCTGCGAGGAACGTCAAGGTGACGCTGCCGGAGGGCGAAGTCAAACAGATTCTGTTCAACTTAATCCGCAACGCGGTTCAGGCGTCGGAGCCGGGAGCCGGAGTTGTGGTCAGCGTGCAAACGAATCAGCATGAATTGAGTGTGATCGTTTCGGACGATGGATGCGGGATTTCGGCGGAATCGTTATCATTGTTGTTCGAGCCGTTTTTTAGCACCAAAGGACATCAGCCGGGGCAGGGAATGGGACTTGGGTTGTCCGTCTCAAAAAGCCTGATCGAAGCGTTGGATGGACGGATTGAAGTGGAGAGTCAGCTAGGGGAAGGTAGTCGTTTTACAGCCGTGTTCCCGCTGGCCAGCGGTTGTTGACGAGCGGTTAAAGCCCCCACTCCAACACGACGATATTGATACCTATGAACCAACGCCCCGCACGAATCTTGATCGCCGACGACGAGCCGCTTTACCGACGGACAACAGGGCAATTGCTGTGCGAAGCGGGGTATGAATGCGAGTGTGTTGAAGACGCGGACAAGGCGATCAACGCACTCCAATCAAAGCCGTTTGATTTGATCCTCTCTGACCTGAATATGCCCGGCAACTTGAAGCTCGAACTGCTTCACGAAGGAAGGCGAAATTGGTCTCACGTGCCGCTGATTGTGATCACCGGCGTTCCGTCGATTCCGTCTGCAATCGAAAGTGTTCGGCTGGGAATTACCGACTATTTGCTAAAACCCGTCAAATATGAAGACTTAATCTCCAGTGTTCGACGCGCGCTGTCCTCGCCGCTGCGTTCGGCTTGCCAGACCGATCTCGATCATGTCTCTGCGTCTGAGCTATCGGATCGCTATCCTGAACTGATCGGGCAGTCCGAGCCGATGCAGGAACTGTTGAAGATAGTCGATCGTGTGGCTCAATCGGACACCAGTGTTTTGATCACTGGCGAAAGTGGAACGGGGAAGGAGGTTGTTGCTCGGGCGATTCATACGCACAGTCGTCGTGCGGCTAACAACTTCCAGGTCATCGATTGTACCGCGATTCCTGAGTCGTTGTTCGAGTCGGTGTTGTTCGGGCATGCGAAAGGCTCATTCACGGGCGCCGTGAAAGACCAAGATGGGCTGTTAGTTCAATGTGATCATGGGACTGCATTTTTTGACGAACTTGGTGAATTGCCCGCTGGATCTCAGGCGAAGCTGCTTCGTGCGATTCAAGAGCAGACGTTTACGCCGGTTGGAAAGAGCACGCCAGTGCATGTCGATACACGATTCATTTGTGCGACCAACCGTGATTTGGAAGCCGAGGTGGCGGCCGGGCGTTTCCGTGCAGACTTGTTTTACCGTTTGGGGGTGATCCACATTCCAATGCCGCCGTTGAGGGGCCGTGGAGATGACGTTGTGTTGCTGGCGAATCATCTTCTCCGTCAGGTCCAATCGGCAGAGAAACCGAAAGACAGGTTTTCAGCCGAAGCATTGGATTGCCTCAAGCGTTATTCGTGGCCGGGAAACATTCGGGAGCTTCGCAATGCGATTGAGCGGTCGGTGGTGTTGGCCGAATCGTCGGTGATCGAGGCGACCGATCTGCCGCCCAGCGTGCAGAAACCGAATTCGAAGGATGCGGCTGCTACGCACGATTTGGCAGATGCGTCGCGAGAAGAAGCTTTGGATCAGGCCGAGCAGGCCTACTTGAAACTATTGTTGAAAAAGCACGATGGCAATGTGTCCCAGTCGGCGCAACAAGCTGGCTTATCACGGCAGGCTATGCACAGCCTGCTGAAGAAGCATCGCCTTGATGCAGACGATTATCGGTAGGCGGCGTTGGCGTCGAGTCTGCCATCAATTCCGGGCACTGCAGCGAGCTCGTCTCTCTAGCTCACGTGTCAAGCGATGTTCACGTGTGTCATGGTGACTTGACGCTCCATGACTGTTTTCAATGCGAATTCGCATTCTTTTCCTGCTTCTATCCTCGGTTTGGGCATTGGCCCCATTCTTGCATTAGAAAATGAGACGTGTGGTACAGCAATTCCAGCCACATCGTCCAACCTACTTTTCTTACGATGCAGGTACGCCATGTCACGCAGTAAAACCGTTATCACCACTGAAGATCTCCGACGCCTGAAGGTTCTGCTCGCCAGTGAGTTTGCTCAAGCAATCGGCCGCAAAGAATATTTAACGCGACTAGAACAAAAGCTATGTGACGCCAAGGTCGTTTGCTCAACCGAAGTTCTACCTAACGTCGTCACGATGAACTCCACCTTTCGACTTCGCGAGCTGCGGACGGACGACGTGCATACCTACACACTGGTTTACCCCGAGGAAGCGTGTATCGCAGAAGGGAAGTTGTCGGTTTTGACTCCACTCGGTAGCGAAATCTTAGGGCATTGTTCTGATGAGGAAATTGTTTGCCGAGTCCTCGATCGCGAAGATCGTCGCCGCATCGAAGCGGTTTCGTTTCAGCCCGAACGAATGGGTGCAATGAACATGTAGAGGTCTCGATTGCACGAGTTCCAATGTAAATTCCAATGTAAACACAACGATCCAAATGCGGCTATAGCAACTTGATCAACAACGGAGCGGCGATCGTGATCAGGACAAGTGCGACGGGATAGGCGGCGATATAGCTGGTAACCGGTTCACTCGAATCGGTAGAACTGGTCAATGCAGCTAGTCCAGGTGTTGAAGTCATCCCGCCACACGTTGCACCGAGCGACTCTAGCCGCGTCAATCCAAAGCAATAGCTCGCCATCAGGTAGCCAACTGCCAATGGCAGGACAGCGATTGCGGTTGCCGCGACACAAAGTACAGGCCCCTGTTGTTGCAAGATTGACCAGACGTCGGCTCCGGCATGGATGCCCGCGTCGGCCAAGAACAGTGCAAGTCCACCCTCGGTCATCAAGATCTGAGCCGCAGGTGGAAAGGAGCCCGCAACGAATCCAATTCGGCGAAAATGGCCCAGCACGAGACCGACGCACAAAGGACCTCCTGCAGTGCCGAGCGATACCGAAACACCTCCCCACAGAATTGCCATTTGCCCGACAAGGATGCCGACGGTCAGGCCAAACGCAAGCGAAAGCAGGTCGGTCTCGTTGAGTGTCCGTGGTCGATGTCCTGCGACTTTTTGGAGCCTGAGTAGATCCCCAGGTTCGCCGACCAAGGAGAGGGTGTCACCAAACTCAATTCGCGTGTGAGCGGATGGGACGAACTCTTGGTCAATTCTGCGGATGCGAGTCACGGTGACTCCAAACCGCGAACGCAAGCGAAGTTCTTTTAGCGTATGGCCAAAGATCTCCTGCGAAGTGACGACGACTTCCTTGCGTTCGCGATCGGTATCGAGCACAACGTCTTGGATATCGCAAAGGACTCCAAGCGTTTCCGCCCCGCGTCTACCTTCTTCCTGCTGTCCGACCAGCATCACGCGGTCGCCGAGTGAGAAGACGTAGTCAGACGGAGTGGGTCGCCAACGCTGATCTAAGAACACTCGCGAAATTTGGCAGGACAGATCCGAGGATACGGCCACTTCACTGGGGCGTTTGCCAGCGACCCCTGGATTCGCAATTTCGACAACATGCCGCTGGATTTTTCGGTCATCGTCGAGCCGCGGTTCAGGGGGAGATTCGGTTTCCGAACCGATCGTAGACACGGCAACTCGTTTCATCATCAATTGAACAAACAACACGATCGTTGCGATTCCGAATGGATAGGCAACGCCAAAAGCAACGGCGACATTGTCCGGCTTGACAACCGATTCACTCGCCGCACCGAGAGCTGGTGTACTGGTCATCGCTCCTGCCATCAGTCCTGCAGCGATATCAGCGGGCAAATCGAACAGCTTCGCGCACAGCCATGTGACGACAATGCCCGTCAAAACCATGACCGCACCGAGCGTCGCCATGATCCGCGCATTCGATGCGAGTCCACGAAAAAAAGTCGGTCCCGCTGCGATGCCGATGCAGTAGACGAACAAGGCTAAACCCAACGTCCCAAGGCCTTCGGGGATCACGATCCCCAGATGTCCAGCAAGCAAGGCGACGAATAGGATCGAGGATGTGCCGACCGAAATTCCACGGAACGAGACTTTGCCGAGGGCGAGCCCGAGAGTGATGATCAGAAGGAGAGCGAGCAAGGGAGTCAAGCGAGAGTTCCTATGAGGAGGTTTCACTGAGGAGGTTTCACAAAGTCCCAGGCGGGTAGGAAGCAACCGTTGCTTTTACCGGAAAGCCTTGGTGGATCGTCCATTGGGCGGATGGTCAAATTTCGAGTAGATATCTTAGTCGCTTCCATCGATCTCGCCAAAGCCGGCAACTCAGAATTTATTCTGCTGCCCTCCGTCTCGCAAAACCACTCACGATCCTGCCACCGAAGCATTCCGCTTGAAATATCCATTTCCTACGCAACCCGTTCCCCCAAGTCGCGATAACCTCTAAGTAATCGCCTTTGAGATGTTGTCAACGCGAGTAGCAAGGAGGGGCGTAAGTCCACTGATGCTTAAAGAATTCGCACGATAGTCCGTCCAGGTTTTGGACTCATGGGACGCCCAGTACCATTGTCGGGAAGTACCCGATTTTGGCAGCGGTTGGGCAAGTCCAATGCAGTCCTTCGGTGAGGCGCACGGTAGCCGATCGTATCGGGTTTTGCCAGTAGGCAACCGCTGTCCGGAAGTCCCGGCGCCGTTGCATTTCGGCTGCTGACCCGCCATAATCAAAACGGCCCTGGTGAGCGGTTTGGAAGCCACTATCTAAGGCCGTTGTCCTGTCCATTTTAATCCTTTTCCAACAGTCGAGCACTCAATGGCCAAGCTACAAAAAAATCGCCAATTGCAAATCAGTACGCCGCTCGGCGAAGACCAGGTGTTTTTGACAGGGTTTTCGGGAAGCGAGGAGATGAGTCGATTGTTTCACTATCAATTGGATTTGATCAGTGAAAACACGAAGATCAAAGCGGAGGAAATGGTTGGCAAAGCCGTCTGCTGGAACGTTCTAACTGGCGATGGTAGCAAACGGTATTGGCATGGTTACGTCAACCAGCTGGCACGCGGCGACGTGGACGTCAAGGGCCTACGGAACTACCGAATCGAAGTCGTTCCCTGGTTGTGGTTCTTGACCCAAACGAGCGACTGCAAAATTTTCCAAGAAATGGAAATCCCGAAAATTATCGATGAGGTGCTAGGAGATTTTGGCTTTGCGGATTACAAGCCTGATTTCCAACTGCAGCACAAGGAATGGGAATACTGCGTCCAATACCGCGAGACAGACTTCAACTTTCTTTCGCGATTGATGGAGCAAGAAGGGATCTACTACTATTTCAAGCACAGCCAAAACTCGCACCAAATGGTCATCACCGATCATAAGCACGGTGTTTACGATCTGCCCGAATCGAAGGTTGATTATCCACCCAATATCTCGCAAATCGCCGTCGATGATCATCTCGATAGTTGGGAACGGCGTTTCGAATACGTGCCAGGTAAATACTCGCAGCGAGACTACAACTTCAAAACGCCATCGAATCACCTCGAAACGGAACAACAAACGGCGATCAATTTGCCCAACATTAGCGACTACGAGGTCTACGACTATCCCGGTGAGTACCCTGAGAAGGGAGATGGCGATGTGGAAACGCGAATCCGGCAAGAATCGGAAGAGACACGCCACGAATTGATCTCATCATCAAGCACATGTCGATCGTTTGGGACGGGCGGAAAGTTCAAGGTTGGCGTCCATCGCGATTCGGCCGAAGAGGGAGCCGAAGTTGTGATCACATCGATCCATCATATCGCACACGAAGCGATGGCCTACGAAACAAGTTCAGGTGGCGCACCACCATTCGATTACCAGAACAGTTTTTCGTGTATTCCGGCCGATAAAGAATTTCGGCCGGCACGAACGACTCCCAAGCCGACGATTAGCGGAATCCAAACGGCGATTGTCACAGGGCCCGAAGGCGAAGAGATTTATCCTGATGAGTTTGGGAGGGTCAAATGCCAATTTCACTGGGATCGCTACGGACAATACGATGACAAGAGCAGTTGTTGGATTCGCGTTTCACAAGGGCATGCGGGGGCCGGGTTCGGAGTCAACTATCTGCCACGGATCGACGAAGAGGTAGTCGTTAGCTTCTTGGAAGGGGACCCCGACCGTCCTTTGATAACGGGTCGCGTCTACCATGCAAACAATAAACCTCATTATCCGTTGCCGGACCACAAAACGCGGATGACAATTCGCACGAATTCATCGAAAGGAGGAGAAGGGTTTAATGAGCTGACCTTCGAGGATTTGAAGAATGAAGAGCGGCTTTACATGCAGGCTGAAAAGAATATGGACACGCGAGTCAAAAATGATTCGAAAGAAAGGATCTACGGCAATCGTCACCAAATTATCGGCTGGGAAAAAGACGGTGAAAAAGGTGGCAGCCAGAAAGAGATGGTTTATCAAGATAAACATCTCAATGTGAAAAAAGATCAAATCGAGAAGATCGAAGGCAATTACGAGATATGCGTCGGCAATGGGGATGCTGACGAGGGTGGTAACCATCATGTTGTGATCGAAAAACAACGCACCGAATCGATTGGTGAGGGGAATGACCGTACCGTTGCAAAGGACGAGCGAATCAAGATCGGTGGAAGCTTGTCCGAAAATATCGGCAAAGATCGGCAAACCAAAGTCGGAATGAAACAAGCCATTGAAGCTGGGCAAGAGATCCACTTGAAAGCTGGGATGAAGGTCATCATCGAAGCTGGCGCACAGTTGTCTCTCGTCGGGCCAGGCGGCTTTGTCGACATCGGGCCAGCCGGTGTGACGATCCAAGGCATGATGGTCAAAATCAACTCCGGCGGTGCTGCTGGGAGTGGCAGTGGATGCAGTCCCGAAGATCCTGAAGAAGCGAATGAGGCGGATCCGAGTGAACCAGCACAAGCTTGGGTTCCCGATCATTAGTACTTTCTTTCTTCGATCGATCTTCATTTACAGTCTTGTTGGAGAATTTTCATGACCGATACTGGCATCCGAGGCATGACGAGCGTGGGAACGACGACCACATCGAAGCCAAGGCAACCGACAGGCAAGCCCAAAGAAAACACACTTTTGAAGAAAGCAAGCATCAAGACAGCCGAAGCGATGCTCGACTATCTATCGAAAGAATTGCCGGAGATCGCTGAACTCAATCAAATCAAGAATCGCTTCAAAAAGGCGAAGTCGATCGGGACCCGAATTGGCAATCTGCTTCACCCAACCACTCGCACCGTTGCCGCGGTCGATGAGGCTTACGGTGCGATCCCCAATAGCGTCATCCATTTGCTCGGTGTCAGTGGTATTCATGCAAAGCTTATTTCAAACCATCCCTATTTGGTCCTGCATAAACCCCATGTCGAGCTGATAAAGATCTTCCTCGCCAGCACTGCGAAGGCCGAAAAGTTACAAGCGACGGTCGACAATACAATCAGCAGCATCGCGGAGACGGGAGCAAAACTTGATGCCTTCTTGGTCAAGTATGCCAAAGAAAGAGAGCAGTGGAATCGTTACGTTGACGATATGTATGGACTCCTTGGATTCGGGTTGAGCTTGCGAAAACAATGGCAAGATGGTCGAGTTCGCAATGAATCGATCTACAATTTTACTTTCGGTGTGAAAGCGACATTCGCCGATGATATCTACGAGGAAGCTATCGCCGAAGGCACCGTCTTGGTGGCAAGTTACTGGAACGCTGTGTTTTTACTGAAAGAACTTGAAGAAACGCTCAGGAAGCACGCTCAAAACGGGGGCTTTTTAGCACCAATGGCTGGTGCAATCCAGACAAAAGTGGTCTCCACATTGGTACGCGAAACAGGTAGGGATAGTCCCACCAAACCGAAGGCCCGAAAGGCTGAAGCTTTGATGAATGATTGGGATATGGCTCACGAGTATTTTCAGTCTGTCATTCGTTCCAATATCCTACTCAAGTAAGGTAGAAGCGATTTTATGGCATTAAGAGTTACCATTCGAGTCGACGGAGGCTTGCAGGATGGCCAGCGTCGAGCGATTCGGCCTGGTGATCGTTTGCTGGTCGGTCGCTCGCTCCTTTGTGATTGGCCGTTCGAGCATGATCAAAGGATGTCGAGCAATCACTTTGAAATTGTCATGGACACTTATCGCTGTCTGATCCGTGATATGCAAAGCGCTAATGGGCTGAACGTTGGCGGGGTGATTGTTGAGGAAGCCGTGTTGTCCGATGGCGATGTGATCCAAGCGGGCTCAACAAGATTGCTTTGTGAAGTAGAGGGTGCTTCGTCGGTGGCAGTTCCGCCCCTAACCCAGAAGGTCGAGCAGGCGTCCCCTATGGTACCCGCGGCTTCAGGGAAGCGTTTGGCTGTTCCGATAACGCCAATGCCACCGGAATCGCCAGCGGTGTCAAACGCGTTCTCCCCCACCCGGACGGTGGCCGGCGTCCATCCGGGCGTGACCTATACCGTAACCAAGACCGAGGCCGAAACTTGGATTTATCGTGGAGCGGTCACCTCAAAACCAAGTTTGATCGCAGCAGGTTTGTGCCATCTTTATCGCAGTATCTTGATCGTCGAACCTAAAGCGATCGAACAAGAAAAACGTGATACGGTGCCGCTCGAGCAATTCCTGTTCGACTACATGGAAGAACCTCCACGCCGCATGACGGCTCCGATTTGCTTGACTGGGGACGAGGTGGTTGATCGGATGTCGCTGGTCGATGAAGCATTTGGGAAGAACGAAATCGTTTTGGTTTTGGCAAAGCCAGCGGATGAAAAGGCCATTGAATCGATTCGAGAATCGACAGGCGTCTACCTTCGTCCCAAAGCGTGTTTGCCTCAATTGACCGAAACGACCGCCGATATGGCTGCTTCCCTATTGAAGGAATTGGTAGGCGTGTTCGTCGAAACCGATGAGGGAAAGGGGTGGGCAATCGTTACACAAAACGACTTACAGGAAAGTTTGGCATCATTGGGATGGAAGCAACGAAACGGATGAGAAGACTTATGATCTATATTTTAAAGGGGAGGCGAGACGATGTTTCCTGCTGCACGAATCGGTGACCCGATCACTCATGATATGCTCGTTCCATCGGGCGTGATCGGCCCTCAAGCACCTGCTCCCTGTCCGTTCTGCGCGGCAATGCCCGTCTTGATCGAAATGATGCCGGCGGCGCATGTCGGATGCTGCTGCATGTGCAGCGGAGCGACCAGCGGCGGTCCGATCCATCCACCGATCCCAGGGCCACAGCCGCCGATCGTCAAAGGCTCGGCCACCGTCATGATCCACAACATGCCCGCGGCGCGCTGGGCCCCGTCGATGGACGTCGGTGCATGCGGCGTTTTTCTGGGTGATCCGAAATTGGCTGCGACCCGAACCGTGCTGATCGGCGATCTCGGAATGGGAGGCGTCCCGCCGACCGCAGGGGCTGGAGCCGCTGGGTCGCTTAGCTCGGAAGCGTGTTTCAAGTGCCGTCAAGAACTGGTCAAGCAAGGCGAGCAGTCGGACGACCCGGTGGTTCAGCAAGCCGCCAAGGACTTGGATCGGCTGCAAAAGGATGCGGAATATGCAAAGCTTTCCGCCCACGTTTATGATCCTGATGCGCCACCACCGCCAGGGTGGAAAAATATCTCGAATGACCCTGCTGCGCTAAGCAAGTATGGATTGAAACCCCAGGATTTGTCGAACCCGGAAAAATCGGGATTTCAATCTCAAATGTATGAACCCGACCCCGCTGTTTTTGGTGATTCGATGAAACCATCGATTGCGTTCAAAGGAACGACGATGACCTCGGGCGAAGATTGGAAGAATAACTTTGCCCAGGGGACCAACTCGTACTCGGATTATTACGAAAGCGCTGTTAATATCGGGACCGCGATCGGTGATAGTGGCAACGAGGGCAGCGTTCAAATGACAGGTCATTCTCTCGGTGGGGGACTTGCGTCGGCGGCGTCGTCGGCCAGCGGTTCCGATGGGACGACCTTCAATGCCGCGGGACTTCATTCGAAAACCGTCGACCGATATGGTGGCCAAGAGCAGCCAACCGATATCAACGCCTATCAAGTTGACGGGGAAGTGTTGACGGGTGTTCAAGAACAGGGTTGGAAAGGAACCAGTGCCGCGATGGCTGCCGGTTGGGCCGTAGGCGGTTTCCCCGGAGCGGTCATGGGTGGTTTGGGAAAGGTCGGCATCAGCGCGGTCGCCCCCGATGCGAAAGGAACGAAGCGAACGATTCCCGCTTCATCGATCGACCCGGTTAGTCGTCACCTCATGGGGGATGTCCTTCCAGGGATGGAGTCCGAATTGAAGGACGCTCAAGAGATCGTTGAGCAGGCGACCGGCGACGTTTGTAATTGCTAACTTGGAAAACGAAATGACAAAAAAACCAGCCGCGAAGACTTTTTTTGATGGGCGCGATCGCGAACTAGGCGAAGCGATCGAAGCAGGCGATGTTGAGCGAATCCGGCAATCTGCTGCGGGGCTTGAATTGAGTCAACCGCGTCGGCACGACATGACGTTTCTGTTCTTCGCGATGGTTCACGAGCAAGAACCGGCTGTCAAAGAATTGATTCGACTAGGGGCCGATCCGGCCATCGCTGTCTCAGGACTCGGCTCACCGCTCGGAACCGCTATACGTAGTGACGATGACCGCTGGCTTCGCGTGCTACTCGAAGCGGGGGTCAACGCAAATACGAAAGACGCATCGGAGGAACCGCTTGTGTTTGGATCGGTCGAGGCACCGAACATCAAAACGCTCAGTCGGCTGCATCAAGCGGGGGCCAATCTCGATGCTCGCGATGCTCTCGATGCGACGGCGATGTATGCTGCGTTGAAGAGACGGAAATTCGAACATGTTGAGTATCTCATCAAATCAGGAGCCGACGTCCACTTCTCGACCGTCAATGGTGTGACAATGGGCAATGCGATCGAACGGCAGCTTGGTAGAGCCAAACCCGACACGCCATTGGCGAAGGATCTTCTTAAAATCAAACGTTTGCTTGAAAGTCGTGGCTTCCTCTTCCCGGCCGACCCGATCGAAGTGGTCCGCGAAAAGCGAAAGCTGGCCGGAAAACGAGTCGTTGAGTAGAACGGCTCCTCTTGCTCAAAACGTGCAAAACGACTATTCTTTGCGACTTCCTCGGGATCGGTCCGTGATGTGGACCGTTTCCTTTTACCCATTTTTGCCGCTGCATTTTGGGACGAAGGGCGCATGGCGAGTGGTTTCACACCTACTTAATCGTGGTTTTTTCACGGTTTTGACGGTGAATATGACTGTGAAACATTCGAATGCTCTGGCTTTGCCAATGATACTGGTACAGCTCGTAGCCCGCAGCGAACGGCATTGATTAACCCTAGAAAAGGTTTGAAACAGAATTCCATGGCAACCAATCCCTCGAGTCCAATTGTTCAAGAAATGATCGAAGCGGGCGTCCATTTCGGGCACCGCACCAGTTTGTGGAATCCAAAGATGGCTCCGTACATCTTTGGCCGCAAAAGCCAGATTCATATTATGGATATCCGCGAAACGCTCCGCGGACTCCTGCGAGCGAAGAAATACCTTAGCCAAGTCGCATCGGGCGGCAGCTTGATCTTGTTCGTTGGCACCAAACGCCAAGCGGGTGAAGCGATGGAAGAACAATCGCTTCGCTGTGGAATGCCTTTCGTCAGTGAACGTTGGCTAGGCGGGACATTGACAAACTTCCGTACCATTCGCAGTCGCTTGACTCGTCTCGAAGAACTCGAGGGCATGAAAACCAGCGGTGAATGGGACAACTACAGCAAAAAGATGCAGTCCGCTTTGAATCGCGAGTACCGCAAAATGTACCGAAACCTGAATGGTCTTCGCAGCATGAATCGGTTGCCGGAGTGCTTGTTCATCGTCGATCCTGGTAAGGAACGCAATGCGGTTCGGGAAGCCAAACGGCTCGGTATTACAACGGTTGCTTTGATCGATACCGATAGCGATCCATCATTGATCGATTTGCCGATTCCAGGTAACGATGACGGGATCCGAAGTATCGAGTTGATCTTGAAGCAACTTGCCGATGCGGTCATCGCAGGCAAGGGGCAAGCCGCAATCGCGTCCGGCAAAGAAGCGGAGCCACAGCCCGAAGCGGCTGCTGCAGCAGCTCCTGCCGAAGCGGTCGCAGCCGCCAGTGCCGAAGCGGCACCAAGTGAAGGTTAAAGTGAATAGGGCCTGCTGCATTGGCAGGCGAACATTTTAAAGTCTTCTGCATCTAAATCCATTCCGCCCGCTTTGAACGCGGAATGCGTAATACCACAACGTCGCCTAGGCTCACCAGCCTTGGCGATCTGCACAGGCTAGAGGCCTAGGCGACATCAACGACGGCTACATCAACTACACCTTATACATAACTCACTGTTTAGACGAGGAAGAGAATGTCTATCTCAGCAAAAGACATCAGTAATTTACGAAAAGCGACCGGCGCTGGCATCATGGATTGCAAAGCCGCATTGACCGAATCAGGCGGCGACCTTGATGGAGCAATGGACTACCTGCGGAAAAAGGGCCAAAAGGTTGCTGCAAAACGCGCCGACCGAGAAACCTCCGAAGGCATCGTTGTCGCCAAGGTCAACGATAGTGGAAGCGAAGGTATTCTGATTGGAATTGGCTGCGAGACCGATTTTGTCGCTAAGAATGATGACTTCATTGCCTTCGTCAATCGGATCGCGGACGTCGCGTTCGAGAGCGATGCAGACAGCATCGAGGACGTTTTAGCACTCGATTTCGATGGCGAAACCGTTGGTGAAAAACTGGTTTCTCAAACGGGCGTGATCGGCGAGAAAATTCAAGTCATCGACTTCAAGCGAACGAAGGGCGAAAACTTGGCGTCCTACATCCACGCAGGAAGTAAGATCGGTGTGTTGCTGTCCTACAAAGATGGCGGCAAGGGCGACGAAGCAGCTTCGTTCTTCCGTTTGGTGTCGATGCACATCGCAGCAATGAACCCGTCCATTCTTCGCCCCGAAGAATTCGACGATGAATTTGTAACCAAGGAAGCGGAAGCTTTGCGGGCTCAAATCATTGCGGAAAATGAGACCAATGAACGTGAAAATCTGGGTAAACCCCAAAAGAATGTTCCTCAGTACGCCAGTAGACGACAACTGACGCCCGAAGTGATGAAGCAAGCCGAGGAAGCAATCAAGGCCGAATTGAAAGCCGAAGGCAAACCTGAGAAAATTTGGGATAAGATCCTGCCTGGAAAGCTTGAACGGTTCGTGTCGGACAATACCCTCCTCGATCAAGAACGTTGCTTGCTAAGCCAAGTCTACGCCTTGGACGACACCAAGACGGTGGAAGCAGCAATCAACGACTTTAGTCCCGATGTCGAGATCGTCGAATTTAAGCGAATCTCGGTCGGCTAAGATGATAACGAGTCCGCGTTAGCCTGTGCCGTCGTGGATCTTTTTAAAGATCCTCTTGTGCGAGGATCTTTAAGAAGATCCACGACGTCGTCCGGCAAACAATGGATTGTAAGAAAACGATGCGATGGTTCGTTGGCCATGTTCCGTTCTCTCTGGAGATGACCATTTGCGATCGAAGACTACAGCACACTAACGCTGTTGCGGACGCGAAGTCCGCCAGCGATCATTCGAACGCTTTCTTGAGCGAGTTGTTTGTGATAGAAACTTCCGACGCTTCCGCTAAGCGTTAATTCACTGGTGCTCTCGTCAACCCGCAGGTTACGCAGTTCTGATACAGAGCTTCTTGATAAGATTTCCGATGCGGCTGTGGCAATCTTTTGGTCGATTCGCTGCGGGTAGGCTCGTTTCTTCATAATCTCTCCTCCGATGAAATTCCGTGTAAACGTAGCAACTGAAGGTGGGGTCGGTTGTGAAGCGATGGTTAAATATCACACATTTTTTCTAGTTTGCCTACGCGAATATTCGAGTTTTTCCGATTTCTTCTTGTTTTAGCTCGCTCCCATTCCAATGCTAGCAATCCTCCGGTGCTTGCGTTTGTTTTCAAGACGGATTCTTGGTTTGCCATTCTGGCGATAGCCGCGGTTGTATGAGTCGCGGTTGTATGAATCGCGGTTGTATGAGTCGCGGTTGTATGGATCTCGCTTTGGGAGGGGGGGCGATCCCGATAACATCGTCGCCTTTGCGCCATGAGGACTGGCTAAGTCTTGGTGAATAGGCAAAATGGAAGGATTAGGCTGCCATGTCTCTATTTGTGATCTATGTTTGCATGGGCCATTCTTGGCCAAGCACGAAGACGGGATCTCGTTTGCGACGATTGGTTCGAACGCAAAGCGAAAGAATGGATACCGTCGATAGAAACATAGACAACGGTTTTATCCGGGGAATCCTCACAGATGCGAACATCGACACCAGCAGCAAAACCAGAAGCCAATCGTCAGCAAAAATTTGAGGACGTTAAACGTCGGATTCACAGCAAACTTGTCGATAAGCTCGACCTGTCGCGTGTTGGCGATTTGAAGGGCGAAACGCTAACGCGAGAAATCCGTCTCGTGGTCGAGCATCTTTGCGATGCCGAAGAAACACTTCTCAATCGTCAGGAGCGAGATCGGATCGTTGACGAAGTGCTTGACGAAGTTCTTGGCCTTGGTCCGTTGGAGTTGATTCTAAAGGATCCCAAGGTAAGCGACATTTTGATCAACGGTCCAAAGAACATCTACGTCGAAAAAGGCGGACGGATGCAGAAGACGGATGTTGAATTTCGCGATGGAAAACACTTGCTCCAAATCATTGACCGGATCGTTAGTAAGGTTGGTCGCCGAGTTGACGAAACGTGTCCGATGGTCGACGCACGCCTAGAGGATGGATCACGGGTCAATGCGATTATTCCACCACTAGCTCTCGATGGGGCGGCGGTGAGTATTCGGCGGTTCGGTGCCAACCCGTTGAAGCTCGAGGACCTGCTCAACTATCGAGCCTTTACGCCTGAGATGGTGATGCTGCTAGAGGGCTGCATCAAGGCTCGGCTCAATATGATTATCGCTGGTGGTACCGGTTCGGGAAAAACGACGCTGCTCAACACATTGTCTTCATTTATTAGCCATGACGACCGTATCGTGACGATCGAAGATGCGGCGGAATTGCAGTTGCAACAAGACCACGTTGTCCGCTTGGAGACGCGGCCGCCCAACATTGAAGGCACGGGTGCGGTTTCGGCAACCGATCTCGTCAAGAACGCGCTGCGTATGCGTCCTGAGCGAATCATTATCGGAGAATGCCGCGGTGGAGAAACGCTTGACATGTTGCAAGCGATGAACACGGGGCACGATGGTTCGTTGACGACCATTCACGCCAACACACCACGCGACGCAATCGCTCGTTTGGAGACACTCGTGATGATGGCTGGTTTCGATTTGCCGGTCAAAGCGATTCGTCAACAAGTATCGGGTGCCGTCGATGTCTTGATTCAAGCCAACCGTTTGCAAGGCGGTCCCCGTCGTGTCACCGCGATTACGGAAGTGGTTGGAATGGAACAGGACACGATCGTCCTGCAGGACATTTACCGTTATTCGCAAAAAGGCATTGATGAAGAAGGTAAGGCGTATGGGCACTTCGAATGTACCGGGGTCCGGCCTTCGTTTATGAGCAAGTTAGAAGCTGCAGGCGTTCGATTGCCTAGTAGCGCGTTCCGCGAACGTGTGATCATGCCTGCCTAAAAAAACGATTTTTGACAGGGTTCCAGCCATCGTTGGCAAGATGGAACACAGGGGGCGGGAAGCCCCCGTCACGTCATTTCGACATCCTAGACGTTTACCCTCCTCCGTTTACCCCGATCGACCGAAAAGTGCTATTGTCATGAGTTCAACCATTATTGTCGTCGCCGTTGGTGTGTTTGTCGCATCGATCGTTGCGTTCGCCATTAACGTATTGATGCCGAACGGCGAAACGACGATGACCGAAGATCGTTTGGCTGCGATGGCTTCGGCGCGGCGTGGTGGTGCACCGGATGACGCGGATGTGAAATCGCTGATGCGAGGCGGCGGTGAAGGTGATTTACAGAATCCAATTTCGAAGTTTCTCGAGAACCTTCCTGGGTTGGCCGACTATTTGGAGCAGGCGGATGTAAAGATGCCTGCGGTGCAGTTCTCGGCGATCTGCTTAGGTGCGTTTGCTGCAGGCGTCGTGTTGACGATTCTTTCGCCGGTTCCCAACGTGTTGTCTCCGATCGTCGGGCTGATGTTTGGTGTCGTTCCCGTTTTGTGGTTGATTATGAAACGAAAACGCCGCTTGGCCAAGTTCGGTTCCCAAATGCCAGAGGCTCTTGAACTACTCGGCCGATCGCTTCGTGCGGGGCATTCGCTCAACGCTGGTTTTGATTTGGTTTCCAAAGAGATGGAAGATCCTTTGGCGATGGAATTTCGCCGTGCATTTGAAGAACAAAACTTTGGTATTCCGCTCGACGAAGCCATCGAAGGGATGGCAGCACGCGTTCCCAATATGGACCTTCGGTTCTTTGCAACGGCAGTTGTCCTGCAACGCCAAACCGGGGGCGACCTCGCGGAGATTCTCGATAAAATTGGCTACATTATTCGCGAGCGATTGCAGATTCACGGTCAAATTCAAGCGTTGACAGGGGAAGGACGAATGAGTGGGGCGGTGCTGTTGGCGCTGCCACCGGTGTTGTTCCTTGTCATGCTCAAGCTGAATTATGAATACGTCACGATGTTGTTCACCGATCCGATCGGACGATACCTCTTAGCCGGCGCGATGGTGACTCAAATCATTGGTGCGATCGTCATCAAAAAAATTATCACGATCAAAGTTTAGTTTCAAAGTCTACACAGCCTACGCATTGACATTCAACCGTAAAGCGGGAAACCGATAAACATGTTCGCACAAGCCGTCAACCAGTCTTCGTTCAGTCCAGTCATGATCACCTCGATTGCGATCTTTTTTGGGGTGACCGCACTAACGTGGTTTCTACTTGGTCGCGTGAGCGGGGATGACAAGCCGCGCGCCGAGGCGAGGCTCGATGCGATGCGCAGTCGCCGCGGAGGTGGCGACGACGAGTCGCTTTCGAGCGACGATTTAAAAAAGAAGAAGAATCAAGCATTGGCAGCGGCACTTGAGAAAGCGACGTCACCTCTGGCGGATACCGTACGAGGCAGCGAAAAGGAGATGAGCGTTCTGCGCGAACGTCTGATGAATGCTGGTTTTCGCGGTGAATCGGCTCCGATTGTTTTTAAAGGGTTGCAGCTCATTATCGCCTGTGTTGGCTTATTCTTCGGCGGTGTCTTCGGGCTCGTCGCGAACGGACTTAGTCAAGGGATGGTCATTAAGCTGTTGCTCGGTTTGATTGCTGGTTTTATGGTTCCCAAACTATTGCTTGAGTACAAGGCCAAGAAGCGTATGGAAGCGATCTTTCTGGGGCTACCGGATGCGCTCGATTTGATGGTCGTTTGTGTTGAAGCCGGTTTGGGAATGGACCAAGCGCTGCGCAAGGTTGCTGAGGAAATGGCTAAGAGCCACAAAGCGATCGGCGAAGAATTCAACGTTGCCAATCAGCAATTGCAATTCGGACGGCTGAGGTCGGACGTCTTGCAAGCACTTGGGTATCGCAGCGGGGTAGACGATTTGAAGCAATTGGCTTCGATCTTGATTCAAGCGGACAAGTTTGGTTCGAGCGTCGCAAACGCCCTCCGCGTGCAGAGTGATTCCATGCGAACCAAACGCAAACAAATTGCCGAAGAAAAAGCAGCCAAGACGGCGGTGAAAATGATCTTTCCGTTGGTGTTGTTCATTTTTCCAGGCATTTTTGTCGTACTCGTTGGACCTGCCGGTATCAATATGTATCGCAATTTGCTGGGCTAGTCCAAGAGGATGGTCAATGAACCCGTCCCTGTTTGTCCCGGTCCGCCAACACGGTGCTACCGAGCAAAGCAACGGCTCCAGCAATCCGGCCGAAACGCGTCACCGATGAACGAAACCAGATCGAAGCATTGATCGAAGCATTGATCGAAGCGTCGATCGAAGCGTTGCAAATTCATCCAATCAAATTGCAGATGCAGAATGGGTCTCTGTCTCCGATGCCAGCGGAATTGGCTGATTCACGGGACTGGCGTGCCGGGTCTCTCCATGCGTGCGATGGGCTATCGAGCCAGCATTATCGGCGGTAGACTAAAACACTTAATCAGAAGTGAGCGATGGGGACGATCGTCTCTTGTGTTTTAGGCGGTCAAAAGAGTGGCGGTACCTATTCAGGCGAAGGGCTCGACATGGCGAAGATCGTGATCGTAGACGACCATCCGATTTCTCGTGACGGTTTGGCGATGCGGATCGAGATGGAATCGGACCTGCAGGTTTGTGCCGAAGCCGAAGGCGTCGATGATGCCCTCGATTCGATTGAAAAGACGCAGCCCGATGCCGCAATTGTGGACATTTGTCTAAAAACCAGCAATGGAATCGAACTGGTCAAAGAAATTCGTAGTCGATTTCCGACGGTCCGTACGCTGGTATGGTCAATGTACGATGAATCGTTGTATGCCGAGCGGGCTCTGAAGGCGGGAGCGAGCGGATACATCAACAAGCGGTATGCTCGCGAAACGATGATCGACGCGCTGCGCACGGTATTGGCGGGTGAAGTCTACCTAAGTCCTGAATTTCTCTCAAAACGAATGCAGGAAAAGACGAGCGGTGATTCGATCGATGATCGCGAACCAGCAAAAGTCCTTTCAAACCGTGAACTCGAAGTCTTCACGCTCATCGGTAGAGGGACCAAGACGAGCCAAATTGCGTCTGCGATGTCTCTAAGCCCCAATACAATCGAGACCTACCGATCGCGTATCAAGGACAAGTTATGTCTAAGGCATACCGCGGAGCTGGCTCGATTCGCAACGGAATGGGTGCTTGCGAACGCATAGTTGGTAGGTGCGGGGGTGGTGGCGTTAGCCGATTCACGCGTCGGATGGAATTGCCTCAAGGCTAGCCTCCCCCGACGTGTGCGACAATTTGCCCGCCGTCCAAATAAGCCTTTTTGCGGTTGCATGTTCGACGGCATCCTAACGACAATCAAGGATCTCGATTTTGCCTCTTCCTAAAAAAGAAATCCGTCATGTCTTCTATCGACGAAGTAGCGTCGCCATCGGGCCTCTCTCCAAAACATCCGCTCGGCGCCAATGCGAAGGTCTTGTTGACCAGTGTGTTCGGTCCCTATGCGGTTGATGATGGTTCGGGAAGTCGGCTGATCAATCCGATGGAGTTGTACCACAACCAAGTGACGCGAGTCCAACAGGCCTATTCGCTGAGAACGTTCCAACGGTCTTGGGGATTGATGTTGATTCAAGTCAATCTTGAAGCTCCCACGACACTACTTGATTTCCCATCCGAGAAACGGTTTCTTGAAGAGATCAAAAACCACGAATACGACGTGATCGGTATCAGCTCGATTCAAACGAACCTGATCAAGGTCCGCAAAATGTGTCGTATGATCCGCAAGCATTTGCCACATGCGACGATCATTATTGGTGGTCACATTGCCAACTTTCCGCAGCTCAGTGAGTTTTGTGATTTCGATCATGTGGTTCGTGGGGATGGGGTCTGTTGGATGCGATCCTATCTTGGCCAAGATGTGTCGATGCCGCTAAAACATCCCAAAGTGATTGCCAATATCGGATCGCGAATCATGGGGGTCAACTTAATCAATCATCCGGGCGATATCGCCGCGACATTGATCCCCTCTGCAGGTTGTCCGCTAGGGTGCAACTTCTGTTCAACATCGGCAATGTTTGGTGGTAAGGGAAAATATGTCAAGTTTTTTGAAACGGGACAGCAGCTTTTCGACATCATGTGTGAGCTCGAATCGAGTCTCGGCACTCAAGCATTCTTTGTCATGGACGAGAATTTCCTAGTCGACAAGAAGCGAGCCCTTGGTCTACTTGAGCTGATGCAAAAGCACGACAAGCCGTGGTCGCTCTATCTGTTTAGCAGCGCCAACGTGATAAAGATGTACACGATGGAACAACTCATTGCACTTGGCGTGTGTTGGGTATGGATGGGACTCGAGGGGAAATCGTCTCAGTACACGAAGTTGGCGGGTACCGACACGCTATCGTTGGTCAAGGAGCTTCAATCACACGGCATTCGTGTATTGGGGTCGAGCATCATTGGGCTTGAAGAGCACACACCCGAGAACATCGATGCGGCGATCGATCACGCGGTCGCTCACAACAGTGAGTTTCATCAATTTATGTTGTACACCCCAATCCCCGGCACGCCGCTTTTTGCCGAACATGAACGCAATGGAACGCTGCTCGATCGTAGCGAGATATCCATTCCTGACATTCACGGACAATTACGATTCAACTTCCACCATCCACACATCGTGGGCGGGCAAGAAACGGAGATGTTGCTGAGGGCCTTTCACCGTGACTTTGAAGTCAACGGGCCGAGCGTGGTGCGGATTATTCGCACAAACCTCCGTGCCTGGAAGCGATACAAGAACCATACGGATGAGCGCGTTCGACGCCGCTTTGCGATTGAGGCCAAATCGTTGCCAATCCATTATGCCGGCGCACTGTGGGCGACTCGTAAGGCGTATGCAAATGATAAGCGGTTGGCGGAGGAGTGTACGAGGTTGCTCGATGAATTGCATGTGGTCTTCGGAGATGAATCACGGCGAGCGGCCCCGATTGCAGGCCGATACCTTTTCAAAAAGCTAGAAGCAGAACAAGAGCGGCTGAGAAATGGGTGGACCTATGAACCACCAACCTTCTACGAAACCAATGTGAAAAACTCGGCCGGGCCAGCGGTCTACGTCGAAGGTGCTTGTTGCTAGTCGTGTTGTCCCCGCGCGCAACACGTTAAGGGATTCCGTCGATGGATACCCTCTGCGAACGTGGTTTGGGGAGGTTCAACCAGCGAGTGTTGGCGCGGAGAGAGGCTTACACACGGCGTCCACACCCGGTTCGAGTAGCGAGGACGAGTTTCCCTCGGAAATCTGGCTGCAGACTCGGTTTTCCACCCTTCCTGGCTTCGCCGGTAGGGGGGAAGCAAAAATTTCCGCTAATGCCCTATCGATTTCCTGCGATGAATCGTTGCATGGCGTTGGGAATGGGTGAATCGAAGACGGCCTTTTCGTTGCTCGATGGATGGACGAAGGACAATGATTTGGCATGCAGAGCAATCCGTTTGCGCACCCAGCCGATATGTTGAGCTTTCTTTGCTTGGTATCGCGGGTCACCGAGGACAGGGTGGCCAACATCCGCCAACTGGACTCGGATCTGATTTCGTTTGCCCGTTTCAAGTCGAAGTTGCACAAGCGTCGTGTCTTTCAATCGCTCGAGAACTTGAAAGGTCGTAATCGCTTCTTCCGTCTCTTTTCCCGGACGGGTAATGTAACGATCAAGATTGTTGCCGGTTGCCAAATGAGCACGAAAGGTACCTTCGTCGCGGTCCATCAAGCCTTTGACAATAGCCACGTAGACGCGATCTGGTTTGCGTTGTTTGAATTGTTCAATCAACGCATCGGCAATCTCTTTGTGTTTTCCAAACACCAGCAAACCGCTGACTTCACGGTCCAAGCGATGGACAACCCAAGCTTGCCGCTGGCTTCGCGAGTGACTCAAGTAGATCGAGACACGATCAACCAAGGAATTCGTTTCCAACCGATCGGTTGGTACGGTTAACGTACCCGCGGATTTATCGACAACGATTAAATCGCTGTCTTCATAAAGCACACTAAACGTCCGGTCTTCCCACGTCTTTTTCTTTTCTTTGTACCTTTGGGCGGGTTCATAGCGGACGACGATCGTATCGCCCTCTTTGACCGTTGCACCAATGTTTTTGCACGGAGTGGAGTTGATCGAGACACACCCATGATCGACCAATCCGCGCACTTGGCTGCGAGACAATTTAGTCAGATCGCGAACCGCCAAATCAACACGCCCCACATCGTCTGCCTTGATTGTGGTGGAAAGAGTGCGAATAGCCATGATGGTCGATCGGGTTTAAAGTGCAAACGGCTTATTGAAAATCAATCGAAACTATAGCATGGCGAGAAAATTTCGAAAATCCACGAGCTGAAGATTCAATGCTGACAAAGTAATAGGGAGCTACCTGATGCCATTTGAGCCGCCATCGGTACTCTGGTACATTGATCCAGACGGGATACGATAGCGATCGCTGTAAACACAAATTTTCGACCCATCCTGTCGCCCTTCCTTTCCCACTACAGGAATTCGTCCCCATGAACGATGAAACCGCTTCGGATAAGCCAACACCTGTTCCCCTTTCGCGAGATGCTCGACGAGTGTTGGGCGTTTTGGTCGAAAAAGCGAAAACCACACCTGACAATTATCCCCTGAGTGTGTCAGGAATCATTAGCGGTTCGAACCAAAAGTCAAATCGATCGCCTCAAATGCAACTGGACGAAGACGATGTTTTGACGGCGCTCGACGAACTCAAAAAAGTCGGAGCGGCAAGGGAAATTCAAGGAAGCGGACGAGTAACCAAGTACCGTCATGCCGCTTACGAGTGGTTGGACGTCGATAGCCCAGGAGCGGCCGTGATGACCGAGTTGCTTCTGCGCGGACCACAAACACTAGGCGAAATTCGCACTCGGGCATCACGTATGTATGCTCTGGACGACTTGAAAGTGACCCAAGAGGTCGTCGACCTTTTGATCGAAAAAGATCTTGTGGAGCCATTGTCGCCACCCGGTCGCGGCCAAACCTTTGCGCATAAGTTGTACACGCCCGAAGAACGAATGTACTTGGAGGCGAAACTGGAAAAGCAAGCCGCAGCTCAGCCCCAGGCTCCAACTTCAACGAGAGCGTCCAAATCGAGTGACAGTGCCGTGGATGCCTTGATCGCTCGACTCGACACGGTTAGTGAACGAATCGACGCATTGGAGGAGCGGATCAAGGAATTGGAGTCGTCGCGGTAGTGACGCCGCTCTGAGATGCTGGCGACATGACCCAAATCCACTGCGACACGACCGCACGCCGAACGATGCATCAAGGTTACAAGGTCAAATTTCTCAAGGCTGCGACGGGAACACGGGATGACGAAAACTCGGCGGGTCCGGTCAAAGCCGCCGAACTTCAGCGTGCAATCTTGTTCGCTAGTACTTGTTCGCTCAGTACTTATTCGCTCAGGAAATGTTTATCAGCAAGGTGATTGCAACGGATGAGTGGTTGTCGCGGATTGGCGAGTCGAATTCTTAGCCGCGCCAAGTCGGTCGTTTTTTGCGAGCGTTTGGGTGATGCTTAATCACCAAGTGGGGTGCGTCGCGGCCCGACAATTTCTTGCCTTCGGGGCGGCGACTCAGACGCACTGATTTCGCTCGTAGCTTCTTGTCTTGCTCGAACTTGTCATCATCCAATTCGAACTCGACCCACATGTACTCTTGGGGCGGCATGACAGGGACGTCTCTCTGCGTGCCCCAGCCTTCCCACACGGTGCGGTGAAAGAAGACGTCTTCGCGAAAATCCTCTGCTTCGATAAAGCCAAACTCACCGTCTGGATTGACGTAACGAATCGTTCCAAGTCGTCTTTTTTGGATCCGATAAGGAATCTTCTTTTCGTCATCATCGTCGTGTCGGCCCATTCGCTTACGGAACTCCAAAGAAAAAATGTAGGGATTGGCTAGTTTAATTCAGGATTTGCAGGATAGTCTTTGATTCCGATCCAATTGGCCAAAGACCGCGAGGTCGCATGCCGGATCAATTGTGGCCACATCTGCTCGGAATCTTCAAAGACGATTTGTGCGGTTGCGGGAACGACATGCCAAAGACCTGCCTCCAACTCATCCGCCAACTTACTCGGCTCCCATCCTAGATGGCCAATGATCAATCGGTAAGGTCCAGGCCGATTTTTTACGAGACCCTCAAGGTGTTGCTTTTGAGCCGCAACATAAATCCCTTTGCCTGTTTCCGCTTCCGCAAACTCACTCAGTTGATGGATCGCTACCACGGGACCGCTCAGCGGGCCTCCAAAATGGACAAAATCGGACGGTGATACCTGATCCCGCGCAGGCGTCATTTTGTGATGCTTGCTGGTCGGAGTCGGGGTCGGCACGAATCGATTGGTCGACTTTTGCGGCGGTTTTGAATCGGGTGGTGAATCAGGACCGCCAGATTCCGACATTTCAGAAACGGAATCGAGCATCGCCATCAAGGCAGCAGGATTGGGTTGCATCGGGCGGTTCAACATGACGCCAATCACGGCGTCCTCGTCATCATGAACGAGTAAGCAAACACCACGCGACAACAACGGATCTGTCACCAAAGAAGAAGCAACTAACAGGTTTCCAGTCAAAGTGTCCATCATCTATACGCCAGGTAGAAGGAGCAAAGACGGTGCCATTATGGCAGAGTCTAAATCTATTGTACGGTAGGTAGGGCAAGCGGCGCGCCAGAATCTGCAATTGCGGAACGAATTCTATGGAATGCTAGACGCTTGGTTTTGCAAAACTTCCGACTTCTTTCCCGATTCCCACTGCGTTCCCACCCGCGATCCGGGGGGCCGAGTCAAATGCAACCAGGTTGCCATAGTGAAGACGGTGCACTTAAGTTATGGTTTTGCAATGCATCATCTGTTTGGGTTGTGTGGCTTTTTCGCATTTTGCCGTGCTCAACGGGTGCCCTCTCAACGGGTCGCCCCTCAACGGGCGGGCCAATGGGGACGCGGTTTTATAAGGTTGTTAGGTGTGAATCAAATAAAAATCGGAATTGTCACCGTCTCAGACCGGGCCAGTCGGGGGGAGTATGTCGATCGGGGTGGTCCGGCGATTCTTGATTATCTCCACGATGTGTTGATGAGTCCCTTTGAACCGCTTTCTCGCTTGATCGCAGACGAACAATCGCGAATCGAACAAGTATTGATCGAGCTTTGCGACCAGGAAAAATGCTGTTTTGTCGTGACCACGGGGGGGACGGGGCCGACCCGACGCGACATCACCCCGGAAGCCACCGAGGTGGTGTGCGACAAAATGATGCCCGGTTTCGGTGAACAGATGCGTAAAGCGTCGCTGGAGATCGTGCCTACCGCAATACTATCTCGACAAACGGCGGGCATTCGAGGTTCGAGCTTGATTTTGAATTTACCTGGAAAACCGGCAGCAATTTCGGATTGTTTGGAAGCCGTTTTTCCGGCGATTCCCTACTGTATCGATTTGATCGGAGGGCCATCGCTGAGGACTCGCGAAGCAAGGTTGGTGGCGTTTCGGCCCAAGAGTTCGTGATGTTCGGTTTTATCAATTGCAACAAACCGGCTGGTATGACTAGCCGTGATGTGGTCAACATTGTGGCCAATCGTATCCGTCCGCATAAAGCGGGACACGCGGGTACGCTCGATCCGTTAGCCGAGGGGGTCTTGGTGATCGGGGTTGGACGCGCGTCTCGATTGGTCGAGTACGTTCAGGAGTGTGAAAAACAATATCGGGCGACATTCCGTTTTGGCGTGTCGAGTGCATCGGGCGACTTGGAGCAACCGCTTGTCGAGCATCCCTCCGATCCGCAACCTTGCATCAGCGCACTCGAAAAATCGGCGGCTGCGTTGACCGGCGAGATTGAGCAAGTTCCCTCTGCATTTTCAGCCATTTGGGTTGATGGAAAGCGCGCGTATGAGCGAGTTCGTCGTGGTGAAAAAGTCGAAATTCCGAAGCGTCGTGTGATGATTCATTCGTTAAGAATTCTTCGCTATGAGTATCCGCTGATCGAACTCGATATTGTTTGTGGGTCGGGAACTTACGTTCGATCGTTAGGAATCGATTTAGCTAAGTCCGTTTCGGCTAACGCTGTGATGACACATTTGCGCCGTACCCGAATCGGTCCATTTCGAATCGAAGACGCGGTGGCTGCGGAACGCTTGAAAGTGCCGCCATTAGACCGATTTGTCGAACCCGCGACCAAAGGTGTCGAGCATTTGCCTGTCATGCGGCTTGACCGTGAACAAGCTTGGCGAATTGGTAATGGTTTGTCCGTTCAAATGGAGACGACGCCCCCACTCGATCCCGCGTCGGGAAAGATCGCTGCTGCCATTGCCGCCGATGGATCGTTACGAGCGATCGTTCGCGGGAAAACCAAGGCTGGAAATACGGCCTGGTATCCCGAAAAAGGTTTTTCGGTCAACCAGCCAAGATAAGCCGGAATCGTCGCCACGAACTCCGCGATCCTCGTTCCCAGGTCTCAGGTCTCAGGCTTCAGGTTTCAGGTCTCAGGTTTCAGGTTTCAGGTCTCAGGTCTCAGGTTCAGGTCTCAGGTCTCAAGTCTCAAGTCTCAGGACCCAGGTCTCAGGTCTCAGGTCTCAGGTCTCAGGTCTCAGGTCTCAGGTCTCAGGTCTCAGGTCTCAGGTCTCAGGTCTCAGGTCTCAGCCCCCCACCTTCCCGCCCAGAAGGCGGGAGCTTCGTAACGAGTGAATTTGCTAGCCCGGATTATTCATGGGCTTGGAAATTGTTTTGCTAACGTCTACGCCTTCAAGCGTTTACGTTCATTGCTCGAAAAACAGTCTGCGTATTAGCCGTTTTGGCGTTAGCGGGCTGTCGATTTAATCGTTTAACGCTTAGCCGAAGGCGTCAGCTTTTCCATAAGTGGTCGCCTATGGCTTGGCGTTAAACAATAAGTCGAGTCAAACCGATTAAATCGACAGGCCGCTATCGCCAAAACGGCTAATGAATCATCCGGGCTAGGCAACGCGTGCCCGTTCGAAGACGTTGTTCCCGTTCGAAGACGTTGTTCCCGATCGAAGACGTTGTGCCCGTCGCCACGGGTTGTGTATAAAGAACATGAAGATCCAAGCCGACTAAAGGTTGCTCCAATCAAATAGGAATAGCGCCGTTTCAATGGAAACTCCTACAACCGAACTCAAGACGGACGTCAAGCCGTTCGTTCATCTGCATTGCCATAGCCACTACAGCCTGCTCGATGGTGCGGGGGATATTGGAAAACTGGTTAATCGCTGCGTCAGCCACGGAATGAACGCAATGGCGCTTACCGACCACGGTAACTTGCACGGAGCGTTGGAGTTTTACCGCAAAGCAAAAGATGCGGGCATCAATCCGATCATCGGCTACGAAGCCTATATCGCACCGGGCAGTCGTTTTGACAAAGGAGGGGCGACGAGTAGTAAGCAAGCTAGCTATCACTTAACGCTGCTCGCCAAGAACCGCACTGGATTCAAAAACCTCGTCAAGCTTGCTTCCGCTGCGTCGCTTGAGGGCTTCTACTTCAAGCCACGAATCGATAAGGAAATTCTCGAAAAGTACAATGAAGGTATCGTTTGCTTGTCAGGTTGTGTGAGCAGCGAATTTAGCCGCGCGATACTAAAAGGGATCGATACCGAGGAACACGAAAAAGAAGCTCGTGACATTGCGGGTTGGTTTCAGAATGTTTTCGGCGACCGCTACTTCATCGAGATCATGAACAACGGCGTCGAGATCCAGCGGCAGCAACTCCTTGGGGCGGTGGATATTGCCCAAAAGGTTGGCATTCCGCTCGTCGCAACAAGCGATTGTCATTACGTTGATCAATCCGATGCCGAAGCCCAGGACATCATGCTTTGCATCAATACCGGACGATTCCGCACCGACACGTCGCGGATGAAGATGGAGAATGATCAATTCTTTTTGCGCAGCCCCGAGCAGATGTATGAAAAGTTTCCTGGCCTAGAACACGCCTGTGCTCGCAGCCAAGAAATTGCCGATTCCGTCGATATCGATATTGAACTTGGCAAACATTATTTCCCCAACTTCGAATGTCCTGATAACAAAGAGCCGATCGATTATTTGCGAGAGCTTTGTGTTCAGGGGTTACTTGACCGCTACGAGGGCGACCCGCAGCGGATTGTAAATGGTGAATTATCCGAGGAAGTGATTGCGCGCTTGGACCGCGAACTTGGGGTGATCAAAAAGTTGGGGTTCCCGACCTATTTCTTGATCGTCTGGGACTTTGTCAATTACGCTCGAGATCAAGGGATCTCAGCGACTGCTCGTGGTAGCGGTGTCGGGGCAATCGTTTGTTACGCGCTTTACATGTCGCATGTGTGCCCACTGCGATACGATTTGTTGTTCGAACGATTTTTGGACGAAAGCCGCACGGAGCCGCCCGATATCGATATCGACTTTGAAAAGGAACGTCGAGTCGAGGTCATCGATTATGTGAAACGTCGGTACGGCAGCGAAATGGTTTGCCAAATTGGAACCTTCGGGACGTTGGCGGCTCGAGCTGCAATCAAGGATACCGGGCGAGCTCTCGGCGTCCCGCTCACTCGAGTCAATCAGATCACCGAAATGGTCCCGGATGAGCTGAAGATCACGATCAAGAAAGCGCTCGAAAAAAGTGCCGACTTGAAAATGACTTATGATGGTGACCCCGAAGTCCGGGAATTGCTGGATCTGGCGATGAAGATTGAGGGTCTCGCCCGCAACATTGGCACTCATGCCGCTGCCGTCGTGATCGCCGACAAGCCGCTACCGGAATACGTTCCGCTGACACGAGTTCCCGGCAAACAAGACGTGATCACTCAGTGGTCGATGAACGATGTCGAAGCATCGGGTTTGCTGAAGATGGACTTTCTCGGGCTGCGAAACCTGACGATCATGAGCCGGGCGGTTAAGTTGATCGAACAGACGACTGGCAAAGCGGTTGACCCTCTGAAATTCCCGCTGGATGACAAGGCCAGCTATGCTCTGCTTCAACGCGGTGAAACCAAAGGTGTCTTCCAACTCGAATCGGGCGGTATTCGTGACCTGCTGACGAGGATGAAGCCCGACCAATTTAGCGACATCATCGCGACCGCTGCACTCTATCGCCCGGGACCGCTCGAGGGAGGGATGGTTGACGATTACGTCAACATCAAACACGGTCGCCAACAACCCGAGTACAAGCATCCGGTACTGAAGGAAATTCTTGAAGAGACCAATTCGATCATGGTCTATCAAGAACAGGTGATGCGGATTTTGAACCGCCTCGGTGACGTGCCACTGGCCAAAGCCTACACCTGTATCAAGGCGATCAGTAAGAAAAAAGAAGCGTTGATCAACCAGAATCATGACGTCTTTATCGAAGGTTGCGGTCGAAACGGTCTCGGTAAAAAAGATGCCGAAGAGATCTGGAACCTGATCGTCAAGTTTGCCGGTTACGGCTTCAATAAATCGCATTCGACCGCCTACGCTTTGGTCGCTTTTCAGACCGCTTACCTGAAGGCCCATTACCCGGTCGAGTTTATGGCGGCATTGTTGTCGAGCGATATTTCGGGACGTAACTTCAAACGCAAAGATGCCCTTGTCGAACATATGGAGGACTGTGATCGCATGGGGATCGAAATCGTGCATCCTGACGTTAACACCAGCGACGCAGACTTCTCAGTAGCCGATGGGAAAATCTTCTTTGCTTTGTCGGCGATCAAAGCTTGTGGCGGTTCAACAGCCATTTCGATTGAAGAGGAACGAAAGAAGAATGGGCCATTTAAAGATATCTACGACTTTTGTGAACGAGTCGATCCGTCGGCGTGTAACAAGTCAGCGATCGAAACGCTGATCAAAGCGGGTGCGATGGATAGTTTCGGTGCCAAGCGGAGTCAATTGACCGCCGTTATTGAAAGAGCACTTCAAGCAGGGGCTGCGGTCCAAGCCGACAAGAAGAGTGGTCAAACCAGTTTGTTTGGGGCATTCGATGAGGAAGAGGAAGCGGACACTGGAAAACCCTCCTCCGCTCCAATGCCGGAAATGGACGAGTGGATTGAACGTGAGAAATTGCTGGCCGAAAAAGAAGTCCTGGGCTATTACCTCGACAGCCATCCGCTCGCTGAGTTTGAGCCAAAACTAGCTACCTTTCGCACGCACACAACCGACGGTTTGGCCGATATCAAAGACCGCGGCGAAGTGACGCTCGGCGGTATGATTAGCTCGATCAAAATTGCACATACAAAGAATCCAAAGCCGGGTGCTCCCTCAAAATATGCAAACTTCGATTTAGAGGACATGCAAGGCGCAATCCGCTGTATCGTTTGGCCCAAAGGTTTCGTCGACGTTGGAGACAGCATCAAACCTGATTCGGTCGTCCTGGCGAAAGGCAAGGTTGATCGACGTGGCGGCGGTGACGAAGCGAACCTAATTGTCGATGAACTAATTCCGATTGAAAGTCTTGACCAACGTTATACACATGGAATGCGGATCACGATCGACGAGGTCACTCATAGCCCCGAACTGCTCAGTCGGCTGCGAGAAATTTTGCGCGGCTATCCCGGCCCCAAGGACATGATGATCAGTCTGAGTTTGAACGAAGGTGAAGTCGTCCATCTAAAGAGCGATAAGTACAAGGTCGATATTACGGCGGAATTGAGGTCGCGAGTTGATGACCTGTTGGGTTCGGGCCATTACAAATTGATGATGAGCAAACCGTCAGGCCGTTAGGGTGCTCAGTGGGGGGCGTCCCAAACCCAGGGTTGCGGTTTGCTGTGTTTTGCTCGCAATGCCTTAACCCTGGGGGGGTACGTTGTCTAACGCCGTTGCCGCATTTGACGAATGCAGCAGCGAAAAGGAGATAATCTCAAGCTGCTCAAAAACGAAGCTTTCGAGCACCCTTTCAGCGTGATGCTCTCTTCGCTTGGCGAATAGAAGGCTTGCTTGGTTTCGGTGCTTTCGCTTTGATATTGGCCTCTTCTCGGTCGACCATCAGGCACAATTGATGGGTATCAATGGTCCCATTCGGACTGACCTGAAATGTTTCTTGCAATCCATGGACCGACTGGACGGTGTAGGTAAGGAGGTTCATCATCTTTTGGTTTCCTGCTGGAGGGATAGCAGCTTGTTGGGTGCACGCGGTTTGTGTTTAAGTATTCGCCAATGACGGATATTGCTTGTGAACAAAGGATTGTGATTTGCAACATTGGTCACCGTGGCATACCAGTATTGACGTTCATAGCGGTTGTCTCATGAAAGCGAATTAGACGCAATGCTAGAAACGTGCCGCAATGGATTTGAAGTCGCCCTTGACTGGCGTTATCGACAGGCAGGGCGTCTTTATTGTTTGGCTGGCATCTATATTCATTCGACCCCTCGAGTACAGAAACTTTTCCAAAAATCGATGGTTTTAGCCGTTCCGTTAGGCCGTGTGTCCAATAGGGGCACGGGTACGCAATATTTAAAACTCGCGGTCTGCTGGGCACGCGGCCAAAGGCGTTGGCTATTGAGAGGAGTCAAGGAAAATCGATTGGGTATTGCTCTTGCAATCGATCGGGTGAAAATGCGATAGGACGATTTGCTCGTTAACAGTTCACGTTCAAACGTTTTGCATCCAGCGAGGAAGCTGGAGTATTCTGGGTCTTTCCTGGCCTGCTAGCACAAGGATTTCTTTGCATGAACAGAATGAAAAACATCACGGCAGCGTTAGGCGTTGCATTTTCGATCGCGTTGTGTTGCTCTTCGGTTGAAGCTCAAACGCCAGCTGAGACTTCAGCCCCAGCGTCGATAGGCCAATTCATGAGCAATCTCAATCCGATGAACTGGAAAATGCCGTCCTTCAAGTCCATGCTTCCCGGTCAGGAAGACAAGACAAGGATCATCAAAAAGAAAGATGGTTTGGTCAGTGACGTAAAGGATACCGCGTCGAAGAGTTGGCAAAAGACGAAAGAGATTTTCGACCCCAGTCGTTTGTCGCCTGCAAATTTGTTCGTCGCCAAGGAACCGGCGACGACTGAAACGAAGACACCTGGTTTCTTCGGATCGCTGTTCGCTCCTCAAGAAGAAGCGGAACAAATTGCGACCGCAACCGATTTTCTTGCTCTGCCAAAAATCGAGCGATAGTTCGACTGGTGTTGAGCCGGCCAAAGAGATCGATACGTGGATCGTCTCAGGCAATGTTGCGGCAATGACGCTTAGCTCTCCGAGTTGGCGGCGTCCTCCGATTGGCTTGACGACAGCTTTCGCATTTTGGGCCGAGAACGCTTTCCGCTCGGAGAGCAGAGCGGAGATGGGTCACGCTTTACCCGGGCGAACGTCTTTCGTCGCATCGGTTCCGGTTTGCGAGGCTTTGCGGTTTTCTCGCTGTATCGCGTCGTAAACCTCTTGACGATGAACCGGAATCGACTGGGGTGCTTCGATACCCAAGCGAACTTTATCACCTCGGATATCGACGATGGTAACGACGACATCGTCACCAATCATGATGCTTTCGTCACGGTGTCTGGATAGGACGAGCATGTTGCCCTCAAAGGAATGAACTGGGGGGAGCGGGGTGAAATCATTTTAGGGGTGAAAGATCCTTCCTTCACAATCATTTCAAAGGAAACGACCAACGTCTCACGTCGTTCGTCCTTGGGATAATAAACACATCGTCGAATCGGTAGCAATTATTGATACGCGCTGAACGAAGTTGGGCCATACCGATCTTTCGGATTGCTCGCAAAATACCCGGTAGTTGCGTCTTGCCTATTTAATGGCGCATTTTCTTGGTGATTTACCGTTTGCGTGGCAAGCATGCCGTTCTAAAATAGGAGCGATCGAAACAATCGGTCTCCCCAGCTTTTTGGGAATCGCAAAAGCTGTTACAATCGGCCCTGCAATCATGACAAATCACTTTTTCGATTTCGGAGCTAACGCTATCGCTTGCCGCTTTGGCATAACGAACCACCGCCGCCTTGCTAGAACTGCTTTTGCTGGTTTGCTGTTGGTCGTCCTCTTTCAGGTTTCGCCTGTTTCGGCAAGAAGTGCGCCGATCGAAGGGGATGTAGCGAATTCTACATCGGTCGAGTCAGAATCGGTCGAGTCAGAATCGGAATCGAAGCTCCAGGACGTTGAAGGTTCGGACTCGACAGGGTTGGGTCCCACCGCGTTGGGACCGGTAAGAACCGAGACGGACAAAATTAGCGAATTGCCTACCCATTTGGCTTTTGCAGCCACTCGGTTCGATGACCTTCGTGAAGGCTACGTCGAGCTCCATTGGAATCCAGTCGAATCGGCGACCGAATATGTGGTGATTGAGGATAACGGTAGCCAACCTTATCGCGGTTCGTTTGAACAAGCTTTCATTTCAGGGTTGTCTAACGGCAAACATGCGTTCATCGTTGAGGCCTATGACAGCGCCGGTAACTTACTGGCGACTTCGGCTAAGCCCGCGATTGTAACGGTTGATCATTGGCCACTTTCCCAGGCGATGATCGTCTTCACGATTGGGCTAGTTATCTTTGTGGCCTTGATTAGCATCATCGCTCACGGAGCGTTGACGGCTGATAAAAAGTCAGCTGCAATTCCTGCCGGTGAATCCGAGCGGCCTGGATGACGGGTGTTTCCGCTAGCACGAGCGCCCTCGTCGCTTACGCTCCAGTGTTGAGTGCACAGGCGGGGTATGTCATGCTCGCTCTGTTTAGTCTTCTCTGGATTTCGCTTGGAGTTTGGTGGGGACGACGGGCGAAATCGTATGACGGGTTTGCAGTTGCTGGCCGCAATGTTGGTATGGCGCTTGGTACGGCAACGGCTGTAGCGACTTGGATCACATCGAACACGACGATGTTGGCACCCCAGTTTGCATTGCAATTGGGGATTTGGGGGGCGCTCGCCTATTCGACAGCCAGTTTTGGCTTGTTTGCATTCGCTCCGATGAGTGGGCGTATCCGCCGCTTGATGCCGAAGGGTTACACCGCGGTCGAGTTCATCAGACGCCGATATGGTCTACTTGGCATGGTGCCCTTTCTCATTATCTCGATCTTCTATGCGCTTACATGGTTGGTCTCGATGACGATGGCCGGTGGGAAGTTGCTCAACGTGCTATCCGGGATTCCTTATCCCGTTGGCATGTCCGTCGTGATTGCTGTCTGTGTGCTCTACACGTTATTCGGTGGGATGTATGCTGTGATCGGAACGGACTTCATCCAAAGTCTGATCATTCTGGTCGGTTTGGTTGTTGTTGCTTGTGCCGTCCTGGTAAAGATTGACATTGTTGACGTCCACGAAAAATTATCGGCCAATCGTCCAATGTTGTTGTCGGTGCTCTTTCCTGCGGCATTGATGTCGCTGTTTAACAATATGTTATTCGGCTTTGGTGAGATTTTTCATAGCAACGTTTGGTGGAGTCGTGCGTTTGCGATGCGTAAGGGTGTGGGACCAAAAGCCTATGCACTCGGCGGTCTTCTTTGGTTGCCGATCCCTATTGTTGCGGGCTTCTTAGGCTTGGCGGCGCCCGCCCTTGGAATTGGTGTGAGTGAACCCGATACGGTTGGGCCAATGGTTGCAGCAACGCTGCTTGGTTGGGGTGGCGCGTTATTGGTGTTCGTCGTGGTGTTTTGCTCATTGGCCTCTAGCATCGATTCATTACTTGCCGCCACGGCCGATCTAATGGTCAACGATATGATCAAGCCGCTGATGAAGCAAAAGGCGTCCGATCGCACGAAACGAAATCTTTCGAGCCTCTGTATTATCTTGTTGGGATTCTTTTCCTGGACCGTTGCATTGCCAAATGTAGGTACGCTCGCAACCGTTTTGTTTTTTGCTGGCCCCATGGTCGGCAGTTGTATTTGGCCGATTGTTGGCGGATTGTATTCTCGGCGAGCGAGCCCAATGGCGGCTTGTTTGGCAATGGTTTCCGGAAGTGTTTGTGGGCTGATCGCCTACTTCACGATAGGTTGGTTTGTTTCATCCCTGGTTGGAGCTGCTGTTTCCGGTGTTGTGTTCGGTCTGGGGATGTTGGTGTCACCTGCGGATTTTGATTTCAAGTCGCTCAGCGACGAATCGAAAATTCGTCGAGTGTCTGCAAACGATTCACAGGTGGCGGGGGAAGCGTCATGATGTTTCCTTTATGGTTGTTGCGTATTCTCGTGATTGGTGCTCTGGTGCATTGTAGTGTGGGAGTGGCGGTTCTAGTCGCGTTTTTAATTTCCGATTTGAAGAACAAGAAAATCTGGTGAAGTACTTGAGTACAGGTGCAAAGGAGAATGCAATGTCCGATAGAGTCGAGTCGAGTGAGAAAAAAGGGAGCGAAGGAGTGGCCGGTGCCGACGAGATTGTCCGCAAACAAAACCCACTTCGTTCCGCTGTGGTGCCAATGAATTCCAAAGGTCTACGTCTGCGCGCCGAGGATTTGTTGGACTTGACCGACGGACGAGTCGACCGCGAAGCGTTGCAGGCGTTAGCCGGTCAATCGATCGTGAACCCTCGTCAATTCGATCGCCGGACGATTGTCGCGATCGCTCAGTTGGCAGCTTTACTGGAAACTCGAAACGTCGAACTCGATAAACCGCTCGATGGGAAAATAGCGATCACCGCATTTTTTGAACCGAGCACGCGGACGCGTTTATCGTTTGAAAGTGCGGTCCAGCGATTGGATGGAAAAGTGTTGTCGGTTCCTGATGGCCAAGTCACCGGTATCGCCAAAGGAGAATCGTTAGCCGATATCGGCGAAATGTTTAATACGTATGGTGATGTCGTCATAATGCGGCACCCCGATACGGACAGCGTCGATGAAATTCGTCGTAATCTACAGCGTCCACTCATCAATGCGGGGAATGGTTCCGGGCATCATCCGACTCAAGCGTTGATTGATTGGTACGCACTGCTGAAATGGCGACCGGAGTTGTCGCTTGCCGATTGCCCCCAAGACCGCAAAGTGCATCTGGGGATCATTGGAACGCCAGGATCGATGCGAGCGGTGAAGAGTTTTTTGCGGTTGTCGCTGATGTTCGAACAATCGGTCAGCAACATTACGCTGATTTCCGAAATGGCGGATCCTGTCGGATTGGATTTGACCGAACCGATTGAAGAGTCGCCGATCAAAATCAATATCGTTAACGACGTTCAAGAAGTACTGCCTGAGTTAGACGTGGTATACGTCAATTCGATTGCGTTCCTGGGCGACAGTTACCGAAACTTGGATAGCCGCTATAAGCTCGATTCAAACAGCAATCTAAAGCCGGGTGCCGTCATCATGCATCCACTCGCTCGCAACAACGAATTGTCGGACGATTTGGACGAAACCGACCACAATCTCTATTTTGCACAAGCGGCTGGCGCGGTTTTTGTTAGACAAGCACTGCTCGCTTCCGTTCTCGATCGTCTCGATCGCATCACCGGCATCTAACCACAAAGGAATCACTATGTGCGGCATTACTGGATTTTGGAATCCGTCGCGAACAAACGAACGGGAACTTCGTTTTACACTCGATTCGATGCTCGACGTATTGGACCATCGCGGTCCGGATGATCGGGGCAGTCGCTTTTATGTCGACACCGGCGTTGCTCTCGGTCACACTCGACTATCCATTGTCGGCCTCGATCACGGCCACCAACCGATCGAATCCAAAGAGGGTGATTACGCGGTCACGGTGAACGGCGAACTCTACGGATACAAACGTATCCGGACACAATTGGCTTGCCAGCAACTTGATACGAGTGGGAAAAGTGATAGTGCGATTGCGCTGCCGTTGTACCTCCGTGATGGATTGTCGTTCGTGCATCGATTGCGCGGTGAATTTGCGATCGTGCTTTATGATGATCGCAAAAAACAACTGATACTGATCCGCGATCGATTTGGTATCAAACCCCTTTATTACAGCGCAAACGACAATGGGATCGTGTACGGGTCAGAGGTCAAGTCAATCCTGCAGCATCCCGATATCGAACCGAAACTTTGTCCGAAAGCAGCGCTGCATCAAATGATGCAAGTCATGGTGCCTGGCTCAACCGCATTCGAAGGTGTGTACGCGCTCAAACCCGGTCACATGCTGATCGCCTCGCTTCGCAATGGGCGGATTGAAACGGAAACCCAGCGTTGGTGGGACTTTACTTTCCCGACCTCGCATGATCCGAATCCTGATCCAGCCGAATACGTGCAAGGCGTCCAAGATCGATTGATCGATGCCGTTGCAACCCGTTTAGAAGCCGATGTCCCCGTCGGGTGCTACCTGTCAGGCGGAATCGATAGCTGTTCGATTTTGGGACTCGCCACGACGTTGCAGCAATCGCCCGTTAAGGCGTTTACGATCGCGTTTGACAATGCCGAGTACGATGAATCGCATATCGCGAAACTGATGGCCGAGCGAACCGGTGCGGAACAGGAGTTGTTGCTGTTAACCGAAAAAGAACTCTACGGTCCTGCCTTCGAACGGGCGACTTGGCACGCTGAGCGGACGTTTTACAACACACTTGCGGTTGCGAAATGGCACATGAGTCGCCGTGTTCGGGCGTGCAATTATAAAGCGGTGATCACTGGCGAAGGTTCGGATGAGTTGTTCGGAGGGTACCCGTTCTTCAAACGAGATTGGCTCGGACGCGAAGGCGAAGGCGGCTTGTTTGCTGGAGCGATATTGTCCGAAGAGGACTTGCAGCATCCCGCTTGGCAAGATCTGTGTGGATTCACTCCTTCTTGGATTCAGCCATGGATGATGACCCTTGAGCGGGTGCGACCGCTGCTAAGTGCCGAAATGCAAGATCTCCTTCGCGATTACGATCCGGTAGCCGAAGTCGCCGCTGCGATCGATCCCGATCAAGTCCGCGGTCGTCATCGCTTGGATATCTCTCAGTACACTTGGAGCAAGACGATGTTGGAGGGCCAGATTTTGACGTGGGGAGGAGACCGCATGGATATGGCGAACAGCATGGAGGCACGCCCGGCGTTCCTCGACCATCACCTCGCCGAGTATGCCGTAACGATCCCTCCCGAGGTTCGGATCCGCGACGGTGTCGAGAAATGGGTACTGCGCGAAGCGATGGTGAATGTGTTGCCTCGCGAGTTGTACGAACGAGAAAAATTCGCCTTCATGGCGCCGCCGGCTCACACGGATCCGGTCAAGCGAAATGCCGTGCAGGAGATGGTTGATCATTGGCTGACAGAGACTCGAGTGCAAGAGGTTGGTTTCTTCGACCGTGAGGTGTTGACCAAGTTTATTGATGACGCCTGGGAGGAAACCGACGGTACGGTTGCGCGTCGAAACGACATCGTGATCAACCATACGCTTCAACTACATATGCTGCATGGCCAATATGTGGAAGACTTGCCACTACCCGCCGTAGACTAGGTCAAAATGATGTTAAAGGTTAACCTAGACCGGATCAAATCCGACATTTTGACGTTGGCCGAGATCGGACGCAATGCGGACGATCGAGGGATTTATCGCATGGCCTTCACCGACGCGGATATCGAAGGCAAACGCTGGTTAACCGACCGCATCCATGCAGCCGACTTGGATTGCCGCGTGGATGGGGCCGTCAACCTGTCAGGAGTTCTTGAAGGTAAATCGGATGAGCCTCGTGTCTTGGTCGGATCGCACATTGACACGGTGCCCTGTGCCGGAGCACTCGATGGAACTCTCGGCGTCGTCGTTGGATTGGAGTGTTTGCGAATCATTCGTGAATCAGGGCAAGCGATGCGGAGGACCCTCGAACTGGTCGCTTTTAGCGATGAGGAGGGACGCTTCGGCGGCATGCTTGGGTCTCAATCACTTTGTGGTCACCTCAACCCCGAACGCTTAGCGACGATGAAAGACCTTGATGGCGTCCTTCTTCAAGATGAACTGCGGCGGCATGGATACGATCCGCTTGGGGCGCTTGATGCAGCTCGTGACCCCGACTCAATCGCCAGTTATTTGGAGCTGCATATTGAGCAGGGGCCCGTACTTGATCGTCTGCACAAACCGATTGGCGTCGTTGATGAAATCACCGGTCTGTTTCGATGGTCGGTTTGGCTGCGTGGCGAGGCGAACCATGCCGGGACGACGCCGATGGACATGCGGAATGACGCCTTTATGGGACTTGCCGATTTCGCTCATGAGATCCCCCGAATCCTCGAGGAAAATGGTAGTGAAAGAACGCGTGCAACGGTCGGGAAAGCTCAGATTTTGCCAGGAGCCGCCAATACGGTTCCTGGTCTCGTCGAGTTTTCGCTCGATGTTCGCGATACGTCCGAGATCGTTTTGGAAGAGTTGCAGACAGCGTTTCGCAAAGCGCTATCGGCCATCGCGCGACGCAGGAATTTGATGTTCGAGTTCGAGCAATCGAGTTATATCGAACCGGTGAAGTGCAGCGAAGTGGTCGTCCGCGAATTGTCCGAGCAAGCAACCAAGCTTGGATTCGAGTATCATTCGATGCCAAGTGGTGCGGCGCACGACGCTCAAATCATGGGCAGTATCGTTCCAGTCGGTATGCTGTTCGTACCGAGTAAGAACGGGATGAGTCACTCGCCGTCGGAATGGACCGCTTGGACCGATATTGAAGCCGGTGCAAACGTCATGCTCCATACGCTTGTCCGACTCGCAAACGATTTGTAGTTCTCTCTCCAATCGCTTTTTTCTTTCTCAAGCAAACGGTCTTTTTATGCAATACGACGATTCGCTCGAGCACATCGATCCGCTCAAAGAAGTCTATGTCGAGTCCTTTATCGACAATCCTGCTCATCAAGATTTCCTCATCCGTCAAGCGACGGCGCTGTTGTGCATTGACATGCAATACCTCGATGCTGCGCCCGGTCACGGAGTTTTTGCTGAGCAGAATCAAAGTGGGATATCGCCCGAAGCTCAAGAATATTATTTCGATCGGCTTCGGAAAACGGCTTTGCCGAACACGAGACGCCTACAAGACACCTTTCGGCAACACGAATTGGAAGTGATTCACACCCGGATTCAATCGCTGACTCGCGACGGTCGCGACCGCAGCAAGGGTCACAAGCGTTTGAATCTACTCGCTCCGCCAGGGTCGCGTGAAGCCGATTTTGTAGAACAGGTCGCACCCTTGGAGGAACGAGATGAGATCGTTATCAATAAAACCGCTAGTGGCGTGTTTTCGTCAACGAATTTGCATTTTGTGCTAAAGAACCTTGGAATTGAGTCGTTGTTCATCGTTGGCGTCTATACCAATGAATGCGTCGAAACGACAATCCGTGACGCCTGTGACTTAGGCTACTTGGTAACGATGGTCGAAGATTGCTGCGCAACGGTGACGCCTGAATTGCACGAGGCGTCCTTGGCGACGTTGCGAGATCGCTATGCAAAGATCATGACAGTCAACGAAGCAATCGCCACGATCGACAAATCCTTACCCGTTGCCCCTTAAGGCGGCTTCGCCATGATGTCACTCAGCTCTCCGGTTCCCGAGCGGACTGCGTCTAACGGTTGGCTCGGGGCCACCAGTCGGTCCCTGGAGCCTTCGACGCTTTCCGCTCGGGGAACAGGGCGACCGTTGCATCAATCTTTTACGGACTCCGCTGCAAGAGCGGCTTTCACGCTTTCGTGCAAAGACTTTCCCCGGAGATCGCGGGCGACGATCTTCCCATCAGGTCCGATGAGCCAGATCGAAGGGATTTCTTGGATTCCATAGGCTTCGAAGATTCTTTCATGCCGTTCCGTGTCGCCTACCCAGCCCTGGCGATAAGCCGAGGGACTTTCATCGAACAACGACTGGGGTTCGCTGATGGCTTTATCAACGCTTAGGCCAATCATCTCAAGACGCTCGCCTCCAAAGTCTTCGTAAACCGCTTCCAGATTCGGGAATTCGGCGCGGCATGGCCCGCACCATGTCGCCCAAAAATCGAACAGTACGAATTTGCCACGGAAGTCCGCTAATTTGAATTCGCTGCCGTCATAAGCGGTCGCCGTCCAATCCGGAGCAAGATCTCCTGGGGTTAGCACATTCTTGACTTTCAAAGTCAGATTCATAGGCGAAGACGCCTCGGCCTCTTTGACGAAAAACTGCCGCATGGCATAAGCACGCGCAAGTTCCAGCGAACGCTCCTTTCCAGCATCAGGATGCATGATTACCGTAGTCAGCTGGTACCAAGCTGGTATGACGTCTTCGAAAACGAAGGTGCCGTCCTCCGCAAGCTCCGTCTTGTAAACTTTCCGTTTCGCACGGGCCACTTCGACTTCGCGGAGATAGGCGTCATAACCGTCACTGTTCATGAAGGCGTTGTGCCAATCTGAACGTTCCTCGGGCGTCATTGTGCTCCACTCCGGAGGGTAAGGCATGCGCGGGTGGCTGTATTTGCCTTCGAGTGTGACAATCGCGCTGCGGAGTGAGAGTCCTTCGGTATTGATCTCCTCGGACAACTCGTCAGGCATGTGAACCGTTCCCCGCACTGAACATGTGATAACATCGGCACTAGGTTTTTGCGATGAGCCTTCCTCTACCTCGCTTTCCGCATAGGCATCGACACCGAACGACAAAAACGAAATCAATACAAGAAACAGTTTTGTCATCATCGATAGAATTCCAACGAGTTTGTGTTCGAGACAGTTTCAGCGAGAACTCTTATGGTGACATTCGCGACCGACCTTGGCAAGTTTTGTCGGGTCTGCGGTTACTTTTACTTTGCCCGTATGAGCAGGGTATTCATTCACTCAGTTGCTCGCTCACGCAACGGACTGTATCTTGGGAGCACTCCGCTTTCTACCGCGACCAATAATCTAAAACTACCAAGGGGAACGAAACGATGGGTGCTGTACTAGGTCGCTTGAGTACGGGATGGGGCCTGCTGATGCAGACCTTGCCGATTTTGATGGTGCGTCTTGGCATCTATGCTGCGTTCGCTATAGGAATCGCTATCTACCTGCTGATCTTCTCGGGGCTCGCATGGTTGTTTGGTCGATTCGGATGGGTTGTAATGTTGTTCGCCATTATCGGCCTAGGGGGAATCTGGGTATGGGTTCGCCGATACCTTCTCTATATGGTCCAAGCCGCGCATGTGGCCGTGATGACCGAGCTGATTGTCCATAAGGAACTGCCAAAAGGGGTCAATCAGTATCAGTATGGAAAGGAGATCATCACCAATAATGTTAAAGACATCTCCATCCTCTTCGCTGTCGATGCCCTCGTGGATGGCACGTTGAAGGCCTTCACCCGAAAGGTGGCCAACATCGTCGACTTCCTGCCTCTTCCAGGTATTGAGAAATTGGCCAAGGCTGCAATGGCGATTGTTGATCGTAGCTTGACGTATGTGGACGAGGCAATCTTCAGTTATTGGTTGACTCGGCGCGATCAGCAAACGCTTTGGGCATCAGCAAAAGACGGCGTGATTCTATACGCTCAAAGCTGGAAAGAACTCCTCAAGGTAGCCGTTGGCATCTGGCTAATTGGAGTGCTGAGTTTCTTTGTTCTGTTGGTCCTATTTCTCGTTCCCGGTTTGGCAGTTGGCTACTTTTTTGAATCGCTAAAGCTTCCGGCTGCAATATTTGTGGTTGTTTCGGCCTATGTGATCAATCTGGCCCTCTATGAACCCCTGGGACTGGCCGCAATGATCGCGACCTACCACGAAGAGACGAAGGATATGACACCGGACCCGGTGTGGGACGAACGACTTACCGCCGCCAGCACAAAGTTCACGGAGCTAAAGGATCGGGCAGTCGAAAGCATGGCGGAATGGACTGATCGAGGTAGCACCGATCAAAGTAGCAAATAACGGTGCAAGTCCGATGCGAGCCAATGGAAGGCAAATCGCGAGGAGAAGGAATGGAGCCGGATCTTCCAAGACCGAAACGGAGCGACTCGTTTGGCGGGCGAAGCATCACTGCTTCTTAGGCTTGGCAGCTTCTTAGGCTTGGCAGGATAGTGGTTGAGGCATCTTGTCCAATAAGCTGCGGCTGGAAGCCACAGCCACGAAAGATTCTTACGCTCATTCTTCGTGGTGACAAGACGCTGGCCAAACGCTCACGCCATTTCGTGAGCGTGGAATTTAAACCACTTGCGATTTAGAATGGATTTTCGACGACTTCGCGGGATGCACGCGTTCCGAGGGCTCCCCAAACGCCGAACGGACTCGCCATTCCCGGCTCGATATCAAGGAGTGGATAATTGCCGTTTCCAGCATCAATCGAATCGGTCACAAACTTGACCCCGCCGTCACCCATCAACACATGAGCACCACCTTGGTGTCGGCTACTCGCGGACCAATTTCCTTCTGCCGAAGGTGTGCGTGTTCCCAAGCAAAGTTCCGAGTTTGGCCCGAGCGAGGTGCTGAACCCCGTGAAAATGTTCTCGCTGGACGCCCAGCTGCAACCACGAGCGGTTCCAGACAAGACAGAGCCAGTGAACGCGGTTCCCGAGATGTCGCCGGGATCGTGTGCCGGAAAAACGGTCGCGGCCCAAAAGGCGGGACGCTGTGGATCCATCTGGCCCGAATCGCGACAGAACCGAAGGCCAGGGTCGTTGGTGTACACTGTATTTCCGTTTTCAAACGATCCCTTGGTTCGCACATCGTTATCGCCAAGATCCGTCGCAATCTCACCGCAAATGATCGTGTTCGACAAGCCGTCAATGATGTCTCTAAACCCTGCTTTTCGACGTGGGACAAAAATTCCACGCCCGTGCTGAGTCACTAAAGCACTGTTAGAAGCTGTAATCGTTCCGGAGCTGCCGGTCATTGAAGTCGCTCCTAGAAACGAGCGAAAGGTATCATCGCCGAGACAAGCGGCATAGTTGGTCCGTCCCAAAGCTGGAAGTCCCTCGCCTGGATCGCTAGGGCAACGGAAACCAGGAACATCGACGGTCCAAGGAGCGTATCCGAACGATCCCGCGTAGGGTCTTGGTCCCATCGCCGCCCATGGATTCGGACCGGTTCCAGACGTGTTGACCATCGGATTACTGATTTGCTCCCAGAGCGGTTGCTGCTCGATGAACGGCAGCAATCCCACCATGTAGCTGAGGTGAAGTTGATTGGTATTCAAAGATGGCTCTAAAATGTTCGACGTTGCCGGATCCCAGTCCGTACCACCTGCATGCATCGGCAGCATGTTGTAGGCGGAGTGATAATTGTGTAGGGCCAAGCCAATCTGTTTGAAGTTGTTGCTGCAGCTCATTCGCCGGGCAGCTTCCCGCGCGGCTTGGACGGCAGGCAAAAGCAGGCCAACCAAAACACCGATGATGGCGATCACCACCAGTAATTCGACTAGGGTAAAACCCGATTTTTTTGTACGATGCATTCGATGATACCAGTTCTGATAGTGAAAAAAATCCGTTAACGGAGCAACGGAAAGCTGAAACAAAACGCGAAGCGCTTCCGCACGACGCTATTCTACGACACAAATAGGATCGTGGAAAATTATTTTGGATAGCTGTTAGCGTAAAATCGCTAGTTAATCGGTTTACTTCTATCGTGATCGACGGCGACGATACGTGAGCAGGGCAGTTCCAGCAAAGCAGAACGCAAATGCCGAAGGCTCCGGGACCGCAGAGATCGTCAAGGTCGATGCACCGAAAACGGGGGTTACCGTAGTAGGAGCACCAAAGAAATCCGCAGCGGAGGCATCAAAGCCCAGTAACGATTCCGTCGTGTCCTCCATCGTTGGATTGAGCACGCTCAGTGTCAGACGCCCCACGATAAAACTTCCTGATCTTGCGGTTGCACCGTCTCCTCCACCAAACAAGCCTAATGTACCCCCTTCGTTGTTCAGTGTAAGCGAAGACGTCTGCTCAAACCCACCTGGGCGGCCAGTCATTTCAAAGCCGGCGTCGCCATAGTCGGGGGTTAGAACGCTATTTTCTACGACGGTCACATATTGCGGATCAAAGATGAAGATCGTTGAAAATTCGGTAATAGCAGCGTCAGCTTCGAGCCAGATGTCGATATCGAAAGTATCTTTCCACTCAGTGGTTCTCGTTTCCTGTATTTCCGCCAAGCCGGTATCCATATCAAACAGAAAAGTCACATCAGCCGAGGCGGGGGCCTGCGCCAATGCCAATGCCAGGAAAGGAATCGCTAGTAAACGAAATCTCATTTTCGTAGTCTCCGAGGGGTATCACGCTAGGTGGGGGGCAATGTGATTGTCATACCGCAAAACCCCGATCCTTTTGGATCAGGGGAAAGGGCGAAAAAACTCTTCATTTCATCAAATGAACGCTTCACAAAGTCCCAGTGTAGCTTAGAGAAATACTCGTTGTCCAAAAAAGAATACCTGTTTTTAGCAAAAAATGCAAAGTTTGTCTGTTTTTAACGATTCGGAGGGCCTGACGACAACCCATCCCCAGCGATGCCGAGAACGACACGCCTCCTCTGTTTTTCTCCCCCCAATTCGAGCAGGTTGTTCGGCATTTAGGTGCTCTTTTTTCGCAAGCCTTTGCGTTTGTTGCACCTCTCCGGGTTCCCACTCCGAGCCCCAGACTCCGAGCCCCAGACTCCCGAATCAGCTGGAATCGTAGTGACCTGTTAGAAATCGGGCTGAATTGCGGCCTCAACCGTCGCCAAAGTCGCCAAGATTTTCGGCTTTTGGACATCTTTTGACCGTTGCCGAAACTCTGCGTGAGTTTCGCTACAAAAGAAACCGCAGGGGACAAGAATCCGCAGGGGACAAGGATGGTCCTGGCTAACGGGCCTTTTCCCTAGCGGAGGTAACGGATTCTTGGCGATTTGCTGACGTATTCACTTCCTAACCGCGAAAGGCGACGCTTGCTAAATCGACGAGCCGTTTGCGAACTAAAACGGTTCCGGTTGGCTGACGTAAATCTTCAACGCGTGACACGCCACGTCGACGACTCGGCTACTTGGGGGCATCGGGCCGTCGAGATCGGGGTAGATGTCTTTCGGCGATACGCCAGCGGTATTGACAAACAGGTTCCACTTGATGCCTCGTCCCATTGCAGGCAACTTGAAGCTACGATCTTGACCGGTGCTGTTGAACATCATCACCAGGTCGCGTCCGAGACCTTCTGGGTCGTCCACTCGGCTCGGGGCAGCGATATAGGCGAGCATGGCCAGGTCATGTTGCCCCCAATCGAGTGGATGGCCATCGGGCGAGTACCAGGATACGTCGGGGATCTTTCGACCATCGACCGGTTTGCCGGTCAAAAAATGTTGGCGACGTACCGACGGTTGCTCACGGCGGAACTTGGTCAGTCCTTGGAAGAACCGCAGCATGTCGGCATTTTTTTCCACCAATCGCCAATCGAACCAGCTGATGTCGCTATCTTGGCAGTAGGCATTGTTGTTGCCACGCTGTGTCTTGCGAATCTCGTCGCCTGAGACAACCATCGGAACGCCCTGGCTTAGCAGCAAGGTTGCCATCATGTTGCGAATTTGGCGACTTCGAATCGTGCGAACTCCCTTCTTTCGAGTTGGGCCTTCGACGCCATAGTTATCGCTAATGTTGTGATTGTCCCCGTCACGATTGTCCTCGCCGTTGGCCAGGTTGTGCTTGTCCTTGTAAGTGACCAAATCGTTCATCGTAAAGCCGTCATGGCTTGTGATGAAGTTGATACTACAGTGCGGCGGTCGTCCAGCGTGTTCGTACAAGTCGCTGCTGCCGGCGAGTCGGGTTGCCAACGCCCCCAGCGTTCCTCCATCGCCTCGCCAAAAACCTCGCACGTCATCACGATAACGACCGTTCCATTCGGCCCAGCGATGGTTTCCAAACGAGCCTACTTGATAGGCACCGGCGGCGTCCCATGCTTCCGCAATGATCTTTGTATTGGCAAGCAACGGATCTTCCGCGATCAATTCGACCATCGGCGGGTTGGGGATCAAGTTGCCGTGCCGATCGCGGCTAAGGATACTAGCCAGATCGAATCGGAACCCGTCGACATGGTAGTTGTAAACCCAATGGCGGAGACAATGAAAAATCATTTCACGGACGACCGGGTGATTGCCGTTGAGTGTATTGCCGCAGCCAGAGTAGTTGCAGTAATGTTGACCTTCGCTGAGGATGTAATAGATTTGATTTTCCAAGCCCTTGAACGAGATCGTTGGGCCAAGTTCGTTACCTTCGCAGGTATGGTTGAAGACGACATCCAAGATCACTTCGATTCCGGCTTTGTGAAGAGCCTTGACCATCTGTTTGAATTCAGTGACTTGCGATCCCGGCTTTTTGCCGTGGGCATAACCTCGGTGCGGCGAGAAAAACGCCATCGGGTCGTAGCCCCAATAGTTAGGCTTATCGAGTTTCTCACCGAGCGGATTGCGAATGGGAAACTCGTTGACGGGCATCAACTCAACCGCGGTGATGCCGAGCGATTGAAGATATGGGATCTTCTCGATTACTCCCAAATAGCTGCCCGATGTTTTGACCTTTGCCGTCCGACTTTTCGTCAAGCCGCGAACGTGCATTTCATAGATAATCGTTTCGCTGATGTCATGCCGTAGATGGGTGTCACCTTCCCAGTCAAACGTATCGTCGATCACCACGCACTTGGGCGGACGAACGACGCCGTCATCGCACTTTTGGTACGTGCCTGCGAGTGCTTGAGCATAAGGGTCGATCAAACGGGCCGCGGCGTCAAAGCGATGGCCATGCTCGGGGTCCCAGGGGCCACTCGCTTGATAGTGATAGAGTTGTCCATGCTCGAGCCCAGGGACATACATGCTCCAGACGTCACCGCGGCGATCTCTTTCGGCATCGAATTCGATGATCTCTGCGGGCTCAAGGTCATTGATCTTATTGTAGAGCAGCAGACGCATACTGGTGGCAGAACGGCTGAAAACCGAAAACTGAGTACCTGTGTCCTGGAGAGCAGCTCCGTAGGGCATCTGGTAGGTAAAGTGCATTTCAGGGCACGGCTGTTTCATGAGCATGTCGCAAGGTTCCTCTTCGTGAGTGCCAGACGTCTTGATGGCAAGTGACCGCGTCAGCCGTTAAGCATCACTTGTCCACAAAAGCAAGCCAAGGTTCGGCGTCGCTTCTTCGAAAACAAGTATCGGCTAACGCAATCGTTCCAGGTTAGATCGTTTTATGATGTGTAAAATGTCGCCGGTGAAAGGGCTGCAATGGTTAAATTGCGGTGCTCTTTATCACTTCCGACAACAGAAACCTACCACTTGTCTAGGGTGCTGCTGTAGAAAGCCAAGGGTGCTGCATGATTTCTTCAGCAACTCGTGTACGACGCAACGTCTAGCGATTCGGTATCAGAGAAACCTCTCTTTCGGTTTGGGAAATCAGTTCGGACTGAGTAGTCTGTGCCCTCTAGCATAGCGAACCGACCAAGCGAAACGTACCGATCATGGCGTGCCAGGACGCACTGGGCCGCCAATTCACCATAATTCGCACCCTGAGCGCAAATGATGCACCAAAAGCGTTTTCCCAGGCTCCCGCCTGGGAAAGTGATGATGGGTGAATTCCGCCTCTCGATCACCGTTGCAGGAGACGGAAGTCTCGCGAGCGAGTTGCTAGCGACCGTCAAACTTCCTCCGCCCCCCCTATCGATCCTTTTCTGGCCTAATGGGTATAATCCATAATGACCTGATGGGCTTTCCATCCCCACCCTCCCCCCTCAAGGAAAAAATTGTTGAACGCGATCATCCCCCAGCTCGACGATGGAGCGGTGCATCCGCTACGCCCCTACAAAACTCTCGAAGCCGATGAATTGCAAACGCGGATCGAGGCGGTACGAGCCCATTTTGGTGAGCGTTTGTTGATCCTAGGCCACCATTATCAGCAGGACGAGGTGATTGAGCATACCGATTTGCGGGGTGATAGTTATCAATTGAGCGAGATGGCGGCAGACAGCCGTGCCTGTGAAACGATTGTCTTTTGTGGTGTTCACTTCATGGCCGAAACCGCAGACATCTTAGCCAATCGGCCTGAGAAACTGGCCGAACGAGATGGACGGTATGTCAACGTGACGCTACCCGATATGTCAGCCGGTTGCTCGATGGCCGATATGGCGGCGATCAAACAGGTCGAAGACGCTTGGGACGATATGGCCGAAGTGATCGATACAGACCGAGTGATCCCGGTTACCTATATCAATAGTGCAGCTAGTTTAAAGGCGTTCTGCGGTCAGCATGGTGGTATCGTGTGTACCAGCAGCAACGCGCGTGCGGTTCTAGAGTGGGCGTTCGAACGCGGTGACCGAGTCTTCTTTTTTCCCGATCAACATCTGGGCCGAAATACAGCCCTCACGATGGGGATCGACGAATCACAAATGCCTGTTTGGGATCCGTATCAATTGGATCTTGGCGGCAATACCGAACAAGCGATTCGCGATAGTCGTGTGATTTTGTGGAAAGGGCATTGCAGTGTGCATCAAATGTTTCGCGCCGAACATGTCGATCAATTCCGCAAGCAGCATCCCGGGATCAAAATCCTAGTGCACCCGGAATGTCCTCGCGAAGTGAATGACATCGCCGACGTATCGGGAAGTACAGGAAAGATCATCGAGACGGTGCGAAGCAGTCCGGCAGGTACGAAGTGGGCGATCGGCACCGAGTTGCATTTGGTCCATCGATTGAAAGCCGAGTTCCCCGAGCAAGAAATCCATTTTTTGAGCCCGGTCGTTTGCATGTGCGCAACGATGTACCGAATCGATTTACCACACCTTTGTTGGACCCTCGAAAATCTTCGTGATGGGGTCGTCGTGAACCCGATAAAAGTCGAAGGGGATACGAAAAAATGGAGTTTGGTAGCACTCGAGCGGATGTTGGCGGTCAAGTAGAACGACCTTTCGCCAACCGATCGATTGGCTCGCTGCGGAAGTTTTCGCGGAAGCTTTCCCGGAAGCTTTCACGGAGGAGAGCCTTGTGCTTTGTTACATGCCCCCTCTTCTACAGGCCTACTCCAGAATCATATCGTCCACGGTCATATTGCCGGGGATCATTGGTAGGACATGTTCTTGGTAGGGGACTTGGACATCGAGCAGGAAGGGCCCCTTGTGGTCGATCATCTCGCGATAAGCTGCTTCCAGATCGGCTTTGCGGCGTACCGTTGCGGCACCGCATCCGTATCCCTTTGCAATTTGGACAAAGTCGGGATAGCGATCCTCGGCATACTGGAACCGCTCTGCCTTGCTCTGTCCTGCGGCTTCTTCGTGACGGATGGGTCCGAGGTAGGTATGAGCGCGATTGCGTTCCATAAAGCGGTCTTCCCATTGGACCACCATCCCGAGATGTTGGTTATTGAGCAACAGCACCTTCACGGGCAGTTCTTCACAGAAACACGTTGCCAATTCTTGGATGTTCATTTGGAAACTTCCGTCACCATCGATATCGATGACCAAGGCATTGGGATGTGCGGCCTGGATGCCCATCGCGGCCGGCAACCCGAAGCCCATCGTCCCCAATCCGCTGCTGCTGTGCCACGTTCGTGGGCGACGGAATTGGAAAAACTGAGCCGCCCACATCTGGTGTTGCCCCACACCGACGCTGACGTAGGCGTCCATATCGCGCGTCATGTCGCTAAGCGTCTTGATCGCATGCTGTTGCAAAATGCCGTCGAACGACTCGTCATAGCGGAACGGGTACTGTGCCTTGAGCTTTTCGCAGTGAGTTTGCCACTCGTCGATCTCTGGTTTTTCAACCACTTGATTGAGAGCTGTCAACACCTGCTTCACATCGCCACGAACGGGGATATGAGCTTGTTTGTTTTTGTTCAATTCGGCCGCGTCGATATCGACATGAATGATTTTTGCGTCTTTCGCAAACGCTTCGACCTTGCCCGTTACGCGGTCGTCGAAACGGACACCGAGTGCGATCAGCAAATCACAATCACGGACGGCATAGTTTGCAAATGCGGCGCCGTGCATTCCGAGCCATGACATGGAGTGTTTGTCTTCGGGAGGAATCGCACCGATCCCCATCAGTGTCGTCGTTACCGGGATGCCTGTTTTGCGAACAAATTCACGCAGCTCTTCGCTGGCCCCGCCGAGGATGATGCCACCACCTGCATAGATCATCGGTCGGCGCGATCGTTTGATTTCAGCGGCCATTTGTTTCACGGTCTCGGTAGCAACCGCAGGCGGGTCAGGGCTGTAGCCTGGCAAGTTCATCGCAGGGTTCATGTCGATTTCGAGCGTGCTAAGTTGCACGTCCTTCGGCATGTCGATTAGAACCGGTCCTGGTCGACCAGTGGTCGCGATATGGAACGCTTCTTTCATCACACGAGGCAAATCGGCGATATCGGTCACCAAGTAATGGTGCTTGGTAATGCCACGGCAAATTTCGACCATTGGCGTTTCTTGAAACGCGTCCGAGCCAATGACGGCGGTGGGAACTTGGCCGGTAATGCAAACCAGCGGAATGCTGTCAAGCTTGGCATCGGCGATCGCGGTGACCAAATTGGTCGCACCCGGACCACTGGTGGCCATTACCACGCCTACGCGTCCGGTCGATCGGGCGTAGCCTTGAGCAGCAAAACCACCGCCCTGCTCGTGCCTAGGCAAAATCGTTCGGATCGATTCGCCAAATCGAGTCAACGCCTGGTGCATCGGCATGCTGCATCCACCTGGATAGGCGAACAGCACGTCGACGCCATGATCCACTAACGATTTGACCAGAATATCAGCTCCGGTCATGACGCGGTTTTCATTGGCAGCAGCGTTTGCGGTACTCATCGGTTTAGTTTGCACAGAAAGGGGGAATAGGTAAAACGTCGGCAATCATCGAGCCAACGATAGATACAGCTGGTGATCGAATGTCAAATCAAGACGCTAAGATTCTAAACTCGGCGATTCTAAACTCGGCGATTCTAACTCGGCACTCATGATACGACACCATTCATTCCGTTAGGTTGCCAGAAAAGGACCGCCGTGGCATGACTTTAACGAAATCGGCCGAATTTCGTAAGCTTTGATTTTTGCCAAATGGTAACGAATTTTGGCAATAAATACAGAGATTGGACAAAACAATGCGAAATTGGCGTTTACGCCGACCGCTGAAATCCCGAATCTACGCGTTCGAATGTGTCTTGTGGCAAGTTTGTAGTACCGAATAAATTCCGTGCTACTTAACGCGGCTTCGCCGCTATTCGTAATGGATCTTGTGCAAGATCCCACACTGCAGGGATCTTTCATAAGCTCCCCTACCAAAACTAACGCAAACTAACGCAAAATAGCGTCAAACGCAGCGATAAACGGATGTAAGTAAGTGAGCCGATGACGACTTGGTCAAACATTTTCGCAGTCGCAGCAGGCGGTGCCATCGGTGCCGTCGCTCGCTATCTGATCACACTGACGGCCATTATGGCTCCAGGTGGCAGTGCGATGGTCGGTACCACGATCGCCAATGTGCTCGGGTGCGCCGCTATCGGGGCTTTAGCGGAATTTAGCGCCGCTTCGGACCTGCTTTCCGATCAATCGCTGCTCGGGATTCGGGTCGGCTTTCTCGGTGCATTGACGACCTTTTCGACGTTTACGGCTGAGTCGCTGTTACTTGCTGGTGATCAACGCTGGTTCGCAGCGTTTTTCTATGTTGCCACCAATCTAATTCTCGGCTGGGGCTCGTTGTTATTTGCTGCAATTATGGTCAAAGGATGGATGGGATGAACAGAATCTATATGCAGACGCCCTGGCCAGATAACTTTGGGCTAGTTGGCTTCGGGCCAGATAGCTTCGGGCCAGTTGGCTTCGGGCTAGTTGGCTTTGGGCTAGTTGGCTTTGGGGCAGCTCGTGTCCGTCAGCACTGGCTGGGGTTGGTCGTATTGGGGTTGGGGTTATGCACCTGCTGCTTCGGATACAATGCCTCGGCTCAATCGATTGCTTATTCGGCCGGTCAATCGATTGCTTATTCGGCCGGTCAATCGGCTTCGCAACTCGAACCGCCCCCTTCCTACACACCGGTGGACGCACTTCGCGAAGACGCATCCTTGCAAGCAATCGAGTTTAGCCCCGATGGCCGAAATGGGTTGGCCGTCGGCGACCATGGCGTGATTCTACATTCCGAAGACGCGGGGGATACCTGGAAGCAAAAGCCGAGTCCGGTCCAGTGTGTGTTGAATGATGTCATTTGGCTTGGTGACCAAACCGCGATCGCTGTAGGAGGGCAATATGATCGAATCACGCAGATTAGCCGTGGGGTGGTTTTGGTGTCCGACGACGGTGGCAACCGGTGGCATCGGAGCGGTGACGACGAGCTCCCGCTGCTCCGTTCCATCAAGCGGCGAAGTGAAGGTGGTGCAATCGTTGTGGCGGGTGATTGGTCATCGGTTGCCGAAAGCCATGAATTTGAAAGCCATGATCGAGGCCGGACCTGGAACAGCACCGGCGAACTTGCTGGTCCTCCTCCTTCATCGATCGAAACGCCCTCAGCAACCTGTTTGGCTTGGGTGCAAGCGACGGGGGCTTTAACGGTTGTACGCGATGTTGCGGAGGTCCGAACGAGAACAACCGAGCCAAATAACATGCGGAGCCAAGCGAGTCCCGCCACGACCTGGTTTGCCGCATGTGACCACGGCATGATTTTAAAAGGCGATCCATCGCGTGGGGAATGGTCGACCGTTTTAGGTGAACATCGGCGATCGAGTATTTTGGTCGTTGCAAGAGACCCGTCGACGATTCCATGGTCTCTAATCGGCTGTGAAGGTCTGGAGATGCGGCAACGCGTATCAATCGTCCTGCAATCTGTTCGCCCGGGTGTCAGTGCTCTACGGCTGGCGTTGGCAGCCGGCTTGAATGCCGAACAGGCCGCGAGCGGTTTGTCGTCTGCACGGCAAGCAGCCGCCAACCTGGGTGCGGCGTCTGTCGACGTCATCAATACGAGAACAACAACCGATCAAGCAATCTATGCGGAAGCAAAGAATTGGATCGCGATTCACAGGCCTGCGGTTATCGTGCTGGATCATTTGCTCGACAAGAGTCTAAGCGACGCGTTTTCGCAAATTGCCATTTCCGCGGGTGTCAAACGCGTCATCCGCTGTAGTCGCTCTGCCGATGGGGACAAGGTCATACACCGTAGCGCCATGCTGGCGTCGATCGGTGCGATGGCCGGTGATTTGTCGGAGGATGCATTGCAAGTCGTCGCACCCGAAGCTGCCGTGTCACAAATGATCTCGCTCCGATCGATCTATGATGCGTCAGGCCAAACGTCCAGCGGCGAATCGATCACATCCGGTCTTTCGCTCTCACCCTCTCAAAGGCGGTCCGGCCGATTGCCTCGTGCGACTCGCCGACAATTGCAAGTGATCCAAGCCCGGCTCAATGAAGATCGGCGAATCGACCGCATGATCGAAACCAGTTTGGATGAGAACGTCTTTTCGCAATCGCTGACGTCGATGCTTGACCAAACTGCCACCGACGATCAATTGCGATTGGCTTGGACCATTTACAAGGCATTGCAATCGACCGATTTGGAATCGACCCCGCATAAAATCGCGTTTCAGGACCGGCTGCTGTCGGAAGCGTCCGATCGGTTTGCTGGATGGTCGTTTGGCAAATGGGCGAAACTCCGTCGTGAAGCGGTTGGCGGAAGTAGGGAGTGGCAACATCTACGGTCTCTCTCTGTACAAGCGTTATCGCTTCAGCAGTCTCGAACGCGTAGTGATCAAGCGGTCCAACAGGTTGCGGTGTCCCCTTTTCAGATCGAAGCAAGTGGAGTCGTCCAGGCATCAGGCAGTTCGCCCATTCGCGTGGCCAGTACCACGCCGACGAGGATACAAGGCAACGTGGACGTCGGTGGCCGGAACCGGAACCACAAGCATCAAGTGGATTTGCGTTGGGAATTTCATCCTCTGGTGTTGATCGCCAACGAATCGGCACGGCTACGAAGCCAAGGTGAAAACGCGGAAGTCCTATCCCAGAAAACGGGCAATTTTCGCCGCCTGGCTGATTCCACTTCATCCAATCCCTGGGCCGATCTCGTTGTCAAATATCCTCCCCACCCTCTTGTTGCATCGGTCGCTACTCGGCCACCCAAATTGGACGGGGTTGCGGACGATCCGTTTTGGATGACGCCCCATTCTTCCCTGGGAACCGGAATGCCAAGTCCGTCTATAAAGATGGGCTATGACGATCAGTTTGTCTACTTTTTTGTTCGTTGCCCAAGCCATCGATTTGCTGCAGAGCCTTCCGTGGAAGAGTCGTCGAGCCATCGAGATTACAACTTGAGGGCCGCTGACAGATTGAGGTTAGCAATCGATGTCGACCGAGATTTGATGACCGCATTCGAACTGGAGACAACTCCGCTCGGCAAGACGCACGATTCCGTTGATGGCCAATCGGCGTGGCAACCTACTTGGTATGTCTCTTCAAAAAAGCAAGGCGAGAATATCGACTTCGAAATAGCCGTGCTCCGTCGCGATCTCGTAGAACTTCCAGTCCAATCAGGGGAAAAATGGTTTGTTTCGGCTCAAGTCGTTCCCGCAGGAGTCGTGTCAACGCCAGCTCCAATCCCCAATCCTCGACTATGGAAACCCGTCTCGTTTCGCTAGGATGATGGCCAGCGTGCTCGAGATAGATCCACTAACGCCGTGGGCGAATCGCCAACAGGCCTACCAGTAATCACGGATCGGCAATCGAGTGGTTTTAGCCACGGTAGTGGCGTCAGCAATTAGCCCATGGCATCAGCCGTGGGAACGGAATGAACAACGTGACCAACGCATCCTCCGAAAACAAAAGCGAAACAATGGCTTCTTCCGGCGACAAGGTTCATGCGGGCCATGAGTTGGAAACCGGTATCCTGAATCGAGTACGTGAATGGATCGATGTGTTTGCCTGGCTGCGGCTGATTCGCACGCTTCGATTAGCGGGGTCACCGCCGATGATCCTTATCGGTATTACCACGCTCTTGGTATGGTGGGTGGGTCAGCACTGGATTTTGGGCGAAAAACTAACGCTGGTGGCAATCGATGGCAAAGCTGCTTCGGTCGTTAGCGCATCGCAGGATTCGATGATGACGACAATGCAATTTGTCCGCTTGATGAATGCGACAACCGTCCTGAATCCCTCGATCCAAGATGCTCGTGTCTTTCGCCAATTCGGTTCCATTCTTTGGACGATCTTTATTTGGTCTCCTTCCGCACTCATTTTTTTGCGTCAAGGTGCGCAGTTGACCGCCGGTCGATCGATGATGAATCTTCGCGATGTCAATCAATTGGCGATCCTAAGGGCACCGGCATCTTGGTTGACCGCCATCGTTCCGTTGGTGTGTGTCTTGTCGATGGGCCTAATCATCCTGCTCATTGGTTGGATCACGAAGCAGGCACCGACGTCGACATGGCTATTGATGCCGTCGGCATTGTTGATCGTTTTGATTGGTTTACCATGCGGGATCTTGGCTTTCGGAGCTACGATTGCCGTCCCGTTGGCATGGTCGGCACTTGCGAATGAAAAGGATCCCGACGCACTCGATTCGCTCAGTCGAGGTTATGAGTACCTGTATCGCCGGCCGTTTCATCTACTGATTCACGCCCTGGTTGCATTTGTTCTTTTGCTGGTAGTCACCTTTTTGGCGACGGGGGTCGTCTCTGCGGCAGGCATGGTGACGTTTTCGATTCTCGGATGGGCTGCCGCTCCGCACGCTTTGGCAGACCTGATTGGGCGTATCTTAGCGATTATTCCGATGGCAACCTGTTTCGCCTTTTCCTGGGCCTTGATTGGTGGAGTTTATCTCTTGATTCGAGAGGAAGCGGGCGGCCAGCAAGTCGAAGATTTGTGGGAGCCGAAGCGTCCAAGCCGAAAACGGTTGCCGAAATTGCCGAAGTCAGATCGGGCAAGCGAGGGGTGAATCGCCTAGCGCTAGCCGATTTAACAGTGTGAGACATCCTTCGGTCGAGCTTGTCTCGGCGGAGGAAACAAGTGGCAGCTACAAACCGCACGGCCGAAAAGAAATTCGCCCCACCCCCACGAATCGCCTCCGGCGATTCGTGGGGGTGGGGCGATCGTGGAATTTTGCGTTCAGGGTAGCTGCTACTTGTTACTCCGTCCGGACAAGCCGTACGGAAGCGGGAAAAACACCCACGGTGAAACTCACTCGGTTATTCTTAAGTCCACGCCATTCAGGACAAGCCCGGCGGAAGCAAATTCCGCCTTGCGACGCAGCCCGATTTAGAGCATTTTGCAAAAAGCCGTCGGCTGCTTATTTAGTGGCTGTGGCTTCCAGCCGCAGCGTTCTTCTCAACTGGGGCTGGAAGCCCCAGCCACGTCAAAAATCAAAATGCTCTAGCCGCTTTCCTTTTCGGATTTCAGTTCGTCTAGATACAATTCCATTCGCTGCTTCTGGCGTTCACCACTTGCCTCGACCGCTTTCTCTTGATACTCGATCGCTTGGTCTAACTTCTTATCGATTTGAGAAAGTTGAGCCATGATGTTGAGCAGTAGCGGCTGCACTTCCGCTTCGGCCTTGTCAACAACCGGTGCAAGATTTTTGATCGCCAGATCGGCGAGAGGTCCGATTTTTCCGCCTTGCTGAGAGACACCCACTAGCGAGTAGCCGAACTGCCCAAGAGCCATCGGGTTGTCCTTCATCTCCTCGACTTGTTTCTTGTAGTAGCCGACGACCTCTTCGTTGATTTGTCCTGCCGACAGCATCAAGCTGTACCGGAAATCTTTCAAGTTAGTTTTCAGATCTTCGTTGTCGGTTTTGCTGATTTCCTCTTCAATTCGCTTGATCGCGTCATCGAATTTCCCAGCACCGGCTAGCATCGAAATCTCTTCAATGGCCTGCTGCAATCGTTGCTCTTGTTCGTACTGCTTTTTGTACGCTTCGCGATCCCATTTGTCATTGACGACGGCCTCGAGCGTTTCGTCCATGCCCATCGGGTGACCAATCCACTCAATTTTACCTGTTTTGCCAACAATGTATGCGGTCGGAATGCCAGCTGCGTTGGACGCTTCCATGTAATCGGCATGAGCCGAGCGGTCGGGATCGGTCGTTAGTGAATAGGCCGAGGTAATCTCTCCAAACGTTTTTTCCTCTTCATCGCTTTCTTGCTTCAAAAACTCATTGACCTCTTCAGGGGACTCGTCGGAAATGCTGACGATCTGCACGTTTTGGCCCCGATATTGGTTTTGCAGTTCCGCCAAGTGCGGCATACTCATAATGCACGGACCACACCAGGTTGCCCAAAACTCAACCACATAGACCTTCCCGTCTTGAAAGTCGGTGACAGGCTTAAAAAAACCGTTTCCGTCCTGAATCCAATGCTCGACATCCAATGCCGGTGCGTCGGAACCGACCCCAAAACTGCCGGCCGCGTCCAGGGCGTTCGTGGGTTGCGAGGCGAAGGCGATCAGCCCGACGACAGCGGTTGCTGCCGCAAAAGTACGTAATGCGTTCAATTTCTTCATGTTTTTCTTCTAAAAGTGCTCGGTGTTGGGGAAAGGTGACTCATTCTGTTGTCATCGAGTGCCAAGGTTGAAGCCTCGATGTCCGCAGGACGAGCCGATAACAAAATGGTTGTTGCGACAACCATCCCGCCAAATGACGCGGAGGGTTCATTCTAGGGGGATTGGGCTTGTCTGGTTGTTTGGCCAGATGATCTCGCCCTGGCCAGCGACTGCAAAGTCACCGCGGCATGAACAAAACGGGCCCTTGGCAAAAATTGCCAGCAGAGACTTGATTTTGTCCAATTCGATTAGGCTTGATGATAGTTTTGGGAGCCGTTTCTGCCAATCTTCTAAATTCCATTGTTTGGAAAGGAGCAAAAAGAATGCCGTATGGAAACCAGTGGGGGCGCTAAATCGATTTTTGCTTAGGATTGGCAGGTGTCCTAGCAGAAGTGTGCCTCGCTGCATTGCATATCCAACATTCTGCCCTGCTCTTTCAGCGACCAAAATGGTGCCCGCAATCATGTGCGAGCCCAGGAAATCGGTCGCCGATCCGTTGACCATGATCGCACCACGCCGCATTCGGTGGCCTGCGTGATGACCGACGGAGCCGGTCACGACAATTCGCCCGCCACTCATCCCGACGCGTTGCGTGCCCGTGGCCGCAGCCAAGAAGTCGCCCGTTGATCCCGCTACCCAAAACTCGCCTCGACTCATTCGCGAGCCCGCATAATCACCAACGTTGCCTTCGACGATCAATTGTCCACCATCGTGTTGGTAGCCAATGAAATGAAAAGAGCTTAAGTCACCGATCAAACGCAACGTCAAGTTATCGGCTGCTTTTGACACGGTAAATAGATCACCAATGCAAATCAATTCGCTGCCCGCCGACAACTCGACCTTGCAAATCTGAGGCTCGCTCATAAATGAAAACTCGGACAACTTGATACGGCGTGCATCAATGCAAGCAGGCAATTGCGTCGCAGCAATGTCACGACGAATTTCCAAGGTCCAGCTGTTCATTCAAACCACCTCATGCAGATGAAAATGATGTCGGCCAAGTTTGCCACCGTAGTTCCCTGCCGTGATTCGCATCAGGCCTCCACGATGATCGAAATGGCAAGCGGCATCGATGCCCACTCGCATCGCCGATCGGACATCGACTGGAGTCAATCCATCAATCACGATTTCCATCGCCACCGATTCACTCGCTCGCAGTTCTGATTGACGCGTTGATTCAAGCAAGCCGGATGCTCTTAAACTGGGGCAATACGCATCGTTGGTACTGGCGATCAACTTCGCGTACTTGGAACCCATTTTGGAACCACTTCGCGTCACTCCTCTGGGAAACGGCATGATGACGTTTTCGATCTGTTGCATTGCGTCAATCGCAGCGCGGCAGGCACCGAGGACAGCATCGATATCATTTCCGATAAGAATGAAGTTTCCGCCACCGATTCCATCGACACGTGGTACGTCGTGATCGCAAACGAACTCGCCATCCATGACTGGAATCCGCCAATATCGCCGTCCCTCAATCAATTTACTAATTTGATGGCCGTCCCCAAAATAACGAAGTGATTTTCCGATTGCAATTCGCTTCGTTGACTTCGGCTTCGTCTCTTCAATCCCGCCGTAAAGGGCGGTTGTTGGACATGTTAGGACGCATTGCCCGGCCCTACGAACGATTTGGTTTTCCAGCTCCGTTTTCGAAACCGCAAAGGCCAAGACGGAGACTCCCGGACGCCCGTCAGGCGTTTCGTCGGGCATTCGTTTCCTTTCGATGGCAATCTCGATCCCACAAGCAATGACACTGGTTGCAAACCCTGCGATCGAATTCGCCGCTGCCATTGCCCAAGAGTGGTCGATCGCCGTGATGACTAATCGCGTTGCTTTCATGTCGAACGCTTCGGCAAACGCCGAATCGATTTCAACGCCACCAAGATATTTGGGCGGATTCAATGGAACGCTCTGTGTTTGGTTTGGGAGGCGTGTTTGACTGGGACCGTTCCCAAACTGGCTTGCATTTCGTCGTCGCTGATCTGCAATCGGCTCATCGCCATCGCGGAAAACGATTCATAGCGATTGGCAAGCGTCGCTATCGTTTTGGGATTGAATTCGACGTTGGCTGTATGAGTGATCGATCCGGAGGGCTCTGTGCTCACGCTTCCTTTGCCTCGCACCAGCACGCCGTTTTTGAGTACAAACTTTGGTTGGGCAAACATCGTTTCGAAGTTTCTGTTCTTTTCATAGACGACCACGTCGGCGGAAGAGCCAATCGCCAAATCTCCGATCCCTGACAAACCGAGAATCGCTGCCGGAGCCGATCTTGTCATGATTGCAATTTCGCCTAGTGTGTATTCGCGGTCGATGCCTGCAAGGCTACTTGCGGCGGCAGCCTCGGGATCGATCTCGGCCAATGCCGTTTCGCGGAATGCCCGGTCGCACAGCAGGCGTATCAAATGAGGGTACGTTGTGAACGGAGCACCGTTAGGATGATCGGTCGTCAAGAAGACTCGCGCTGGATCGTCGATCATTAAGAACAGTTCGAGCCCGATTGCCCATTGTAAGCTGTGAACGAATTGACGTCGGCGATAGCGAAACGGCACAACGCCGCAACCCGCTTCGCATTCGACATCGACTAAAATGGACTTGCGAGGATTTGCGTAACGGATGTTGTGAAATTGGTGCATCGAATCCGCACTGATCGTTACCGTTTGACCAAACATGACTTGTCCAACATCGATGGTGACATGAGGGTTTCGGTCGATCGCGTCGACCAACTTGGCTGCGGCGGAGGTCATCGCGTAAGGCCCATTGTTTCCATAGCAGTGAAACTGTGCGTGAGCTAGATGAATGGGGAACCCGTCCGCCGCATCGATCGTTTTGAGGGTCGATTCAATGTTGCCCGGCACTCCAAGGTTGCTGCAGTGGACGTGTAGCGGGTGAGCCAGACCGATTTCCGAAACCGCTCGGCACAAGCGGCGGACAATCGTCGATGGGGTTACGCCGTAACGTGGGTGTGGGGTATCGACATCGAGTCGGCGTTGGTTGAATTTGAAGGCACTGATGCCGCCCGGATTGACAACTTTCACCGCAATACACTGGGTCGCCATCACCATCCAGGCAACGTAATCATTGATGACCGATTGAGGTGCGTTGTCAGCGAGCAATTGCATCAGCAAGTCATCGTTGCCGAGCAAGCAAAATCCGCCAGTATCAATTCCGCGAATCTCCGCCATTTCGGCATGTGCGGATCGGGCGTTACAGGGAATCACCGCAGGTTCAAAGCAGGTCGTGTAGCCCATATCCAAATAACGCTGGGCAACGACCGGCGCGGTCGGCAAAAGGTCGCGACTTGGTTTTGCGGGTTCTTCGAGTAGCAAGCGGGCCAGCGTCAATTTGCCGCCACCGATATGAGTGTGCAAATCAATTCCGCCCGCCATCACGATGCAATCCGATGCATCAAGGGTTCGGGGGTTGTTTGCAGAACCGGTTTGAACTTCACATGATGGGACAATCTTTCCATCTTTTATCCAAACATCGCCGACACGATCGACTCCCAAGGCGGGATCGATTCGATGACCGTTTTGTATTCGTGTTAGCATAGAAAGATATGGAAATCATCGATAAAATGTGTCGGTCAACGCTTCGGTATCGGCAGCGAGCCCGCTAGACAATCGTCGTTTTACCGTTAGCTTAACATACAAAAGCAATTTTTTTCACAATTCGAAGCGTTCGTTCGGAAGTTGGCTTTTTAGCCACGGCAGGTTTCGTCCATGGCAGATGCCATCGGCGAACCGCTAACCGAACGGCCGGCACTCAGAATATCGCAACTTCAAAACGGACGCTTCGGGGTGTGAAGATGGCTGCAGCGGAGCATTCACCTTACCACATGAAACATGGACATGACGAAACCTGAATCCTTGAAACCGCCACCGCGCGTGACCACTCGCAGCTTAGCGAAAATGCGTCGTGATGGTCAATCCATTTCAATGCTGACCGCCTACGATTACCCCACGGCGGAAATCCTTGATCGTGCGGGAATCGATATTCTATTGGTCGGTGATTCGTTAGCGATGGTCGTGCAAGGGCACGATACCACGTTACCCGTGACGATGGACCAGTTGATCTACCATGCGGAAATGGTCGGACGAGCGGCGAAGCGTGCGATGGTCGTCGTCGATTTGCCGTTTCCCGAAGGCCAATTGGAAATCATGCGAACGGTTGCTTGTGGGGCCAGAGTGCTCAAAGAAACGAAATGCCATGCAGTAAAATTAGAAGGTGGTGCCGAGCAAGCAGGGCGAATCGAAACGATGGTAACCGCTGGTATTCCCGTGATGGCTCATGTCGGATTGAGGCCTCAGAATGTTCATGTCGAAGGCGGCTACCGGGTAAAGCGGGAAATCAAGACACTTGTCAATGATGCGGTCGCGGCTGAGAATGCAGGAGCGTTTGCCGTTCTCGTCGAGTGCGTTTCGACCGAAGTCGGACAAGCGATCAACGACGCCGTCAACGTTCCGACCATTGGTATCGGTGCGGGGGGCGCGACGACGGGCCAAGTTTTGGTAACCAACGATTTGATCGGATTGACGAGTGGCTATTCGCCAAAGTTCGTGCGTAAAATGGCGGACGTGTCAACGACGATCTACGAAGCTGCTATCCAATACCGTGATGCAATTGCTGACAACACGTTTCCAGGTGATGCCGAATCGTTTTGACGTTTTTGCAACGATTTTTTTTACGACAGCGATAACTCAAACAAAAGCAATCGAAACCACGATGTCGATCCCTTCGGTTCAACCCTATCCGACGCTTGCGGATCTGTACAAGGCAGCCTCCAAAGCATTTTGCAACCTGGCAAACGAGTGCATTTCCGAGTATGGCGTCTTCCGCGTCTCCCTCTCAGGTGGATCGACACCCAAACGACTGTATGAGATGATCGCCTGCGAGTCGCTGCAATGGAATCGCATCCATTGGTTCTTTGGCGATGAACGGAACGTGCCTCCCGAATCACCCGACAGTAATTTTCGAATGGTTCACGAAGCGCTGCTCAGCAAAATCGATGCACCCGAGTCAAATGTTCACCCTGTCATGGTCAATCTGGACGATCCAGCGACCGCAGCGAATGAGTATCAATGTCTGCTGGAACAACATTTTCAGGGCCAGAAAATGCCGGTTTGGGATTTGGTATTGTTGGGGATGGGCGATGATTCGCATACAGCATCGTTGTTTCCAAACACTGCCGCGATTGAGGAAACGTCGCGATGGTTTGTCGAAAATTGGGTCGAAAAGTTTGATGCCTACCGATACACGTTAACGGCCCCTGCAATCAATTCCGCCATCGAACGATGGTTCTTGGTCTCGGGAGAAAGCAAACGACAAGCTCTCGCCAACGTTTGGTCCGATCCTCTATCCGTAAGCGATTACCCAGCTCAATTGATTGACGCAACCGAGTGGTTTGTCACTGAGGATGCGATGCCACGATGAATGACCCTTCTCGCATCGATGCCGATCTAATTTCACGTATTCGCGGCGGAGATAATGACGCTTGGCAATCGTTAATCGATCGCTATGAGGGACGCTTGTTAGCGTTCACGCAGAGCCGAGTTCGTGATCGTTCGTCCAGTGAGGATATTGTTCAGGATGCCTTTGTCGGTTTTCTGATCAGTTTACCCAACTACGATTATTCAAGACGACTCGAAAGCTATCTGTTTTCCATTTGTGCCTACAAACTGACGGATCATCTACGACGTGAAGGTCGGCGGCCAGCATTGCAATTGCATCAACGCGACAGCGGTTCCGCGGACGATGTCGCTTTTGTCGGCTCGGCTCGTATGGCCAGCTCGATTGCGCGTAGCGTTGAGCGAAAGGAAATCGAACATACCGCCATTTGTGATGCGATTGGCGAACAGATTGGTCGTTGGAAAGAAACCGGAAATTACGAAAAGCTAAAAGTGATTGAATTGTTGTTCGTTGTCGGTTTGTCGAACAAGGCGGTCGCTGAGAAGATTGGTTTGAGTGAGCAGCGAGTTGCCAATTACAAGAGCGATTTTCAAATCCGCTTAAAAGCAATCATTAGCCGAATGGGTTTAGACGAAGCGGTATTCCCCGAATTAGCAAATTAGCTTCCTGATGAAACTGAGCTTGCTTTGGTCGTCAAGCTATCGCTATGGTGAACGGAGTTGGGGCTTCGTTGGGAGGGTGCTTGAGTCCCCCTGCATTACCAAACAAATTTGGGCCATTGGGCAGATGTCGGTTATTATTAGCTGCGAAACGGGAGGCGATCGAATTCCCGATTGGTTGTCGTTGTCGCCCGGCGTGGAGCGAGACGCTGGCATCTTACCGCTTCACAAAACGGATGGTCCGGCACGGTACGCTGCAACCCGAATGGCCGCCAAATTGAATGAACGGATTCTCTTAAACGAGTACTCCGCTGGGTTGGTTGACGTCACACGATCGATACGGCATCGCAGCGTTTTTCCTGTCTCGGCTAAAAAAATTCAAGAACACGAGCGGAAACGGTTGATCGAGGAGGTACATGTTCCCTATCGTGAACGTTTGAAGCAAGCGATAGCAGACCAGATTGACGAGCAAGGTTATTCAATTCATTTGTCCGTTCGCTCCTTTTCACTTCGCAAAAATGGAAAGTTACAGCGTACCGACGTTGGATTACTTTACGATCCCGCTCGCGAAGACGAAGTCGATTTTTGCCTTGATTGGATCGATGAGATGTACGCCGATGTACCAATGGTCCGCGTACGGCGTAACTATCCGCGCCGAGGAACGGTAGAGAGTATTCATACCGCAATGAGGACGGTTTTTGCCGATCATGCTTACTTGGGAATTGAAGTTCTTCTCAACCGCGCCTGGGCGGCACGAGAGGTTTATCGCCGCGACGAAGCGATTGATGGAATCGCTCGTTCGTTATGCGTTTTGCTTGACGATGAAACGGAAACCGACGCGATAGCCTACAATGTTGCCTAATGGAAACGTCTCTTCACCAGCAACTGAAGCATCGCTATGCCGCCGAATCGGGCGATACCGAAGTTGTTTTAGGGCCTTACCGAATCGATGCTGTCCGTGGCGACGAGTTGATTGAAATCCAATGCGCAGGCCTTTCGGCGATTCGAGACAAATGCCGCGATTTGCTAAAACGTCACAAACTTCGTGTGGTCAAGCCGGTCATTGAACGAACTCGAATCGCCAAAGCCAAGAAGCGAGGTGGCAAGGTTCAGTCGAGTCGGATGAGCCCCAAGCGAGGTAGCGTCGTCGATGTCTTCGAAGATCTTATCTACTTTACCAAAGTCTTTCCGCATCGAAATTTAGTCATTGAAGTTCCTCTAATGCATGTTATTGAAACACGCATTCCGCGAGGAAAGTCGAGAAGACGTCGTTGGCAAAAGGACTATCGTGTCGACGATGTCGAACTTGAGTCGATGGGCGAGTCTTATCACTTCTCCACTGCCGCTGATCTACTTGCAATCGTGAATGTGCCAGCGGGCACCACCGAGTTCAACACGTCCGACTTAGCAAAATGGATCGATCGCCCGCGTTGGGTTGCCCAGAAGATCGCCTACGTGCTGCGGCATACCGGAGCGATCACCACCAATCGCCGTCAACGCAGCGGTATTGTCTACCGCGTTGATACGCAAACAACCACCGCTGAATTTGTCGGCACAACAAGACGTACCGCCTAGGATGACTTTCGCATCAGAAAGGCCTGTCGCCCGTAGTTGCCGGCATGGTCGAGTGTGACGAATAGATGTTCTTGCCAGGGAAGGTATCCCGGCTTGGAAATCTGCAAGCGGTATCCCCGCCGTATGGACGGAAGATCTCCCAACAACTCCTCACCTGGCGGACCGTTTGGCAACAGGAAATAGCCCTTGGCATCCGTCTGGGTGTCCAAGACAGGTTCATTCTGTTGGAACACAAAGGCCTTGCCCGTTACCCCCGCCAGACCTTGTCCATCAGGGCCCGTGACGGTGGCCTTGCGTGATTTCGTCGAGCCGGGCGTTTCCATCGCAGACAGATCGGTTGCTGCTGTGGTCTGACTTTTACCCTCAGCAGAATCGCCCTCTGGATTTGATTCGTTCTTTCAACCGTCCGCGATCGCAAACTCAATATTCTTTACGCTGGCTGCCTCGGCAAGCCGCAACACAACCGCCACGGCTTGGTGTTGGACTTCTGGATCAACTCGAATAAGCAATTTCAGATTCGGTGTGGCCTTGAGTTTCTGCTGCAAACGTTCTTGAAGTTTGTCCAGCGTGATCAGCTCGTTGTCCAGCACATATCCAATGCCCCCCGGCGAGATCTGGCCGCCACGTTCTTTGCTGATGACAAGTTCGACCACACTTGGTTCCGGGTCGGTCTCGCCGGGGATAGCAATTACCGGATCCGTTTCCGTTGATCGAGCGATGGGAAACGCCAAAAGATCTCTGGCCTGCGCCTTGGATAAACCTGAGACCACGATCCTATTGGACGCCGTTGCCTCGATCAACGATGCTGAGATTACTTTGCCATTCAACAAAATCGCCAGTCGACGCTCGACACCTGTGCGTTGGAACTCGAGGGCAGCGGTTTGCGTGATCGCACGAAGTCGACTTTCCGCTTCCTTAGAGAATAGCAACTCTACCTTAGCGAGCTGGTTGCTATCTCCGGCCAGGAGTTTTGCGGCGATGACATCGTCTTCATCCAGATAGATCTGCCTATCGAGGTAGAGTGTCTGCTGCTGACGATCCTCACCACGCCAAACGACCGAGTCGGCGTTCGGTTGCTGTTTGACGCCTTCGGGCAGCGTCAAGCGAACTTCAAAACGAGCTGCTGGCCGGATGAGGATATCCATTCGTGGTGTCGATCCCCAGACGCCGGCCGCAAGAATCTGGTAATCTCCCGGCGTAACGTTTAACGGCAACGGTAACGATGTATCATCAGTAGTCCCCTGGGTGATCCGGTAACGAGCATGGTGAATCACCTTCTCTCGTTGCGGAGGTACGACCACATGCTGCTGCTCGACACGACCGCTGCCCGCGAATGAACCCATCAGCATGATCGTTCGAGTTTGTTCATCGACGACGGGTTGCCACATGCTCCCAGTGGACCAGTCGAACTCGATCGGTTCGTCGGTCTCGTTTTTAACAATGAGGTCGTAGTGCAAGACATCGCCGACGCGTGCATGCCCCTTGGGCGCAATTCGCTCTAAACGTGATGAGAGGCCTCTGACGATATTATTGCTCTCCGGGCGGATGGATGGGACTGGATGTGTCTGTGTGTTTTCATTCGATTCTTCCACGTTCGTCTCAGCTGTCGATTCCTCCATACGTTTTAGAGCAATGCGTCCTTGGGATTCACCGCTTTTCTTGTTCCACTTTTCAAAGATCAGTCCACCCGAAGCTTCATCAGGCGTGAAGCGGAATCGTTCGGCCGGATCTTCCCCCACGAGCGAACCATCGATCAAGGTGAATTTCTGATGGTCAGGCGTGGTTGTTGAGTCTGGATTTTCTTTGAAATAATAGGAACCGTTGTGTTGGAGGATTCGCCAGGTAAGGACTTTTTCGCCCAATCTGCCTTGGTAAAGGCCAGCGAATCGTTCACCGGCTCGTCCAGATTCATTACCAGCCGTTTCGGTAACCGCTCTTTCTACGGCATTCAGAGCAACTGATTTCTCTGCTGCCCGTTCGGCTGCTTCTGTCCCCGGCACGGTGTCGATGATCTGTTTGAGCTTTACGGGGTCGTCGTGAGCTGAACTCACCAGATTCGCGGCTTCGGTCTCCGTTACATTCTTCCAATGATTCACGAAAACGTTGAAATAGTAATCCTTTTGATAAGGATGAAAGCGTGTGGGCGTCCAGGTGTCACGGATGGACGTTTCATCCCAGGACGTTAACCATTGATAGACATTCAGCCGTTTCTGGAAAATCTCGTCTCGGGGCATGTCGGACCCAAAGGTACGCAGCCGAGCGCGAATGATTGCTCGACTAATCCGTTCGGGCTCTTCTGCGATCGCCTTGCGAGCGTACTCGCGTGCTTTGGGAAGATCTTTTTCCTCACCGAGTTCTCGGCTCAAGGTGGTTGAGAATAATACTGAAAGCTGCGTGTAGATCTCGCACCGTTCCATCGAGGTCTTCGCTCTCGGGAGATATCTCAGATAAAATGCTTCGGCAACGGATTGGCCGTCGGGCAAGTGAATGCCCCCGTTCCATTCGGCATCGTAGAGTTTGGCAATTCGTAAATCGGGGTCTCCCGATCCTCTTGCACTACGTTCTATCCCTTGCAACGCAAGTAGTTTGACGGCGCGTGTCGCCAGCCACTCTTCCATGTCTTCCCAGGGATCGATGCGAACGCGAGGGATTGCTTTCTCAATGTATTGGATCGTTAGTCCGTCTGCATTTTTCGCTGTGACTTCGACGTCAAACGAACGGCCTTCCGCCGTGATCACAACGAATTGACACGGCAGCTCGGGTAATTCGTATGCACGAGTTTGCTGCTCGGCTCGAATCGGTTTACGGCCGTCCGGGAATACGATTTTCCCGCCACGCACGGTACCGATCGCATTCGGGCCATCCTGCCACAAATCACCTTTGCCGATTTCGCTGAACTTGCCGAAGTCTCCTGACCTATAAAAGTTCTCGATGAACTCACCACTGCCGAGATCAAGTACGGTGTCGATGTCGCGGCGGTCGACGTCGGGAAGTGTGGACGTTCGTGGAGCAGACTGTTCGCGGGGCTCTGATTCAGACAAAAGATCGGCGGTTGCTGTACTGCCGTCTTTGACTTCGACGGTTGTTGAAAGAGTTTTCTCGAGATGCTTGCCCTTGTTGATGGCGAGGGTCGGTTTGGCGGTTACCGTGCATTGGCCAACGGGCACGTTGGTGAACTGGAAAGTCTCGCCTGACTTGACCAATAGGTTTGGCAGCTCGCCCAATTTGTCCTTCCAGTTTTCGTGTTCCAGCAGCACGAGATAGGGCCCAAAATCTCCTTCGACTCTTCCGGTGACCGTCCCGCTCTGACGGTGGTCACCTTGGATGCGCAATGAGTGATCACGTTTGCCTGCGGGAAGCACCATCGGCTGCCCCGCAGCCAAAGGCAGTCTCGGTCTCACTCCCCATGGCTGCCCTGCGACCAAAACGGCGATGTCGTCCCAATCCTCAAACTCGGGGAGTTTTCCTTCCTCATCGACAGGAAAGATGGGGAGTGTGAACTGCAGGGATCGATTGCTCCAATCCAGCTCATCAACCAGCTTGCGTGACGCATCATCCTGCGACACCCAGTTGCCATTGATCGGAAAGGAACGCAGAACAATCGTTTCTTCCGGTTTCAAAATCTTGGCATCGGCGGAAGGAATGGTCGTCACTTCGGTCTGCTCGTGGCGAAACCATTCGGTTTTCAAGGGAGCCTGGACTCCAGCCTCCAGAATGGTTTCATTCCAATCGGACAGGACAAAACGACCAATCGATGAGGGCGGTTCTACTAACCAGGACGCGTCACTGGTATTTAGAAGTTCAACGGTAACAACTTGCTTGTCGTTTATGTTGGAAAGCTGACTCCGAACTCGTACGCCATGATTGGGTGTGCCCCAAGGAGTGGTGCCTAGGTCATTTTCGGGCACGTCCACTTCGATCTCATTGCTAACAGCTCGCAGGGGTCGCTTGGAATCGATTTCATTCGAGTGGACAAGCGGCAATGCGATACGCAAGGTGTGTCTACCAGACGATAGTTCGCCAAGCGACTGCCCAGTCGACTCCTCAACCCAGTGATCAGGCGAGATCACCGTTTGCATCGAGTCTCTCTCTAGCGCTAGCGAGGGTCCAACACTTGCTGCGACATTCGCCCCCCGATCCACCTCGCGGTACCATTTGCCGTCCCACTCAATCGCGTATTCGTCAATTGGTGCACCATAGTGCGGCAGAATGCGTTCTTCGGCTGCACGGATATCGGTCTTGCATAATACTTTCCATTGCCCCTGATCCTCACGGACCTCGGGGCTGTGAATTCGCAATTGCACGCCGTGGGTTGCGTCGCCCCAGTCTTGGGACTCATGCTTCGGAGTAACAGACCGCCGCATCCGCTGAATGCCACGGCACTCGCCACCTTCAAACATTACTATTACCCCGTCGCCAGCAGGTGTCGTGAGCGTATAGGTGCGGCGATTGCTTGACGCGTCGTCCTTATCGATGGTTAGCTTGTGCGTTGCAATGACTTCCTTGAACCTTTCTTCCGACATGCCAATTCGCAAGTCAGCGAATTCAGGGATGCCGGCTAGGAACTCCAAACCTGTGGGTGGCTCGTCGACTTCCTCTGATGCATTATCGTTTGGAGCAATACGGATCGATTTACCAACGGCCAAAGCCAGTTCGACGTACTGTTGCCGCTGACTTGCCGGGTAGACGAAGGTCAGGTCATACGCCCGAGTACCTTTGCCGAACAGCAGACGCATTAGTTCTCGCTGTGGCTGGCTCTGGCCTCCGACGCCCGCGATTTTGAAAGAGATCAAACGAGCCGGTTCGCCCGCAACAGTCAGTACCTTGTTGATGGTCGCGGCGGGATTCTGTTTGGCCGTGACATCAATACTGTGAGGATGACCATAGTCCTGGAACTCAACTTTGATCGTTGGGATCGTACCGTCAGCTTCCGACGTTGGCTGACGATAACCGCAAATACGAAAGAGAGCGTTTCCTGATATCTTAATCTCTCGCTCAACCCAATGAGCAGGCCGATCAAAGGAAAGTGTCACTTCGTTATCGGAAAGTTCCGTCGTTACCATCTTGGGAAGTGCCGATCGAGCGCGTGTTCGCAAAATGATGCTGTTGCGGCCACTAAAGTCCTCGACCGCAACAACGGCCAACCTGCCTTCTTGGGTCACGACGCCCACGTAGCAAGGTGAGGGGGAATTGTCGCGTTGGTAGTCCTGGTAATGTTTCTTGAGCGATACGGTGCGTCCGGCGGTTGGCCCCTCCAGCAACGCTCGCAATTCGTCATTGCTAATCGCATCGGCCTCGACCCACGTGTTTACTTCAAGCTTCACCAGCTTCGCCCCGCGGACCGCGAACAGGCCGCCATCACGAGCATCGTCGAAACCAAAATCGCCTTTTCCTTGCTCGTTGAGCCACCGCGCAAAGGCTCCGGGTTCACGCGAATCATTCGGCGCGGTGACCAAATTCCCGGTGGTCGCATCGATAACCGTACCGGAGCTTTCGATCTCATGGATACTCTTCGATGAGCTAACAAACGGACGATTGCTCTGGAAACCTAGGTGGACGATACGGCCAGCGCCGTAGCTGACCACGCGATCGTCGAACGGCAACTCAAAATCACCGAAGTCGCGGTACTGGGCATTCAGGCTCTGTTGCACGATGTGCGAAACCACATGAGCCAGTTCACGCTCCTGGGAATTGTACTTTTGAAGTTGGTCCTGAAACAAAACAAACTGCTGGTCTGTCATCGGGTAGGCGAGCGTAACGCACAGCGGATCGGCAAGGCGTTCCTCCAGGCCCGACAACGCCATTTCCTTGGTGAATGACTTGTAGTTGGGAAGAGATTGAATGTGTTGCCTCATCCACGCTTGTTGTGCTTTTAATTTGGCTTGCTTGTCAGCATCCAGCGTTCGAGCATGAGTAATCGCTTGATAGAGTTTCCACTTCATCGTGAGCAGGCGATCCGGTAGCCCCAGATAGGCCTGGTTGATCGAACGCAGATCGCCAGGCTGAAATTGGTCGATTCGCAGATGCTTGGCACCATGTTCTTCGATCGCCGTCAGAATGGCTTGTCGTTGTTTTGCGGGAACGGAGGCGCCAACGGTGCGCGTGCCATGTGGTATTCCCGAAATGAACCCAGCGAAGTCGGCTTCGATGTCGGCTAGACGCGGCTCGTCAACAAACGGCAGCTTCGCCTCACGGACAACGCCCGCCACCTTCTGTCCCACCAGCTTATCGAAGTTCATGAGCGTGTCTTCCTGGCTGGGGATTTCCTGGCTGGGGATATCGTCGTTTGCTTCCGCCTCGATGGTCTCGTGTGAATTTTCTGCCGCTTCCGAGTTCCCGCTGGGAGACGCCACCAGGGAAGCAACCGTCACGGTGATTCCTGCAGTCATCACGATTGTCAGCAAGATGCTTGATTTTCGGTGACCAAATTCCAACTGGGGCTCGCCAAGCAGTCGTCGTACTCGCGTAAGAAGCGATCCATTAGTCGCAGCGAGTGCAGGCGGAGCGACACGGTGTTTTTCAAGTTGGGCCAGAGCTCGAATATAGGTAGCGCGATCACCACTCATTGCCACGGCCACGTCATCACAGCAGTTTTCTCGCTCTTGGCGAATCTGGCTCGAGACCCACCACATCCCTGGATGGTAAAACAGTAACGCCTCGATCAGCGTTTGGCAAAGATTAAAGAGGTAATCGTGCCGACGGATGTGCGCCAATTCGTGAGCCAAAACGAGCTCTAGCTCCGAGATGGTCAACCCCGTCAGCGTTGAAACCGGCAGGAGTACCATTGGCCGCAAGTAGCCAACCACGGTTGGAACCTCAACCAAAGTCGACTGAGCAAACTCGACGACATGCGGTACACCAAGTCGCTCGATCAGTCGCTCCGAGAGTTGGCAGTGAATTTCCGAAAGAGGATACAGCCCACTACGTCTGAGAGTTAGCACGCGAAGGCACCCTACGAGTGGCCGCAGCGATAACAGCATCACTCCTAACAGCCAAATGACCGTCGCAACCGGCAACCAAGGCTGAACGACGCTCGTTGCTTGTTCCATAAACCAAGGACGGTCAGCCTCAGCAGCGAGGTCGCGAGAGTCCGCTTGGAAATCTGGCGTGAACGCGGGGATTGCCGTCGGTACGCTAGCTACTTCCCACGTCGATTGATCAGCGGCAACAGGTGGCTCACTCTGCCCGAGTGAATCAGTGCTGGGCAGTTCCGTGAATTCGCTTGCGACAGGACGGATCGAATTTTGTAGAACGTAAAGTGTAACGATCGGGGCAAGCAGCATCGCAGCCATCGCGATGCACCCGAGCAGATACCGTAGCGCTGGCGTGCGTTTGCGGAACACGATCGCCGCAATGGCATATAAGACCGCGATCAGGGCAATTTGCCAAAACGAATGAAGCAATGCCCAGCCTATACTTTGCACCCAGTGACTCTGTGCAAATTGATCGAAGTAGTGATTCATTTCTCACCTCCTTCCAATTTCTGAAGCAGACGACGAATTTCGGCCAAATCCTCTCGTGACGCTTTTTCTGACGACAGAGCTTGAAGCACAAGACTCCCGATCGACCCGTCATAGGCGTTTTGAATGAGATCTTTCAGCATACTTTTCTGAGTTTGCTGCCGCGACGCTGCCACGCGAAACACCTGGGGCCGCACGCGATCATCTCGCTTGACCAATTTTTTATCCAGCATGACCGAAAGCATTTTAACGGTTGTCGAGTAATTCGTGTCACGCTCGGCCGACAGTCGATTGTGAATCTGGCGAGCCGTCGACGGCCCCTGCTCCCATAATACGCGAAGTATCTGCAGCTCAACTTCCGTTGGCTGCGACGATGATGGACGCGACATTTCACGGCTCCTGGTTTTGACGAACGGTTTGGCGAAAGATTTCGCTAGTTCTGTTATGTTAGCGAATTAATTCGCTAGTGCAACCTCATTTAGCGAATTAATTCGCTAAATAGGTGTTTTTAAATTGAGACGCACTTCCCTGAAAGCGTGAGCGTTCCCCGTTCCAATCGGTGTCGATTTTCTACAAAGTGTTCCAGAGCAAGTTCGGCCCCGCATTGCGTGACTATTCTACAATCGCAACTATTTTTATCCGCCAAAGCAAACAGCTTGATAGACACCCTTGCGAATTTCGAGGGAAGTCACCGCATCGTCGCGATAATTGTTCGCGTCCCCCAACGACAGATCAAATCGATAGGTTCAGCGGATCATTCTGCATAAATATGTTTGACCTAGGTTCGGCGTTGGAATGTGTTGCGATCCAAGACGTGCTTGCGGCAACCGATAGCATGAACGATGAATGCCATCGCCAACTGAAGCAAATATTGCATCGGATCGTGTCGATGTTGACGCGGATGATTGCACGATCGGATCTCGTCGCCGAGTCTGCGACCGAGTACAATGCTGGGGTCGAGTACAAGTACGAGTACCGCGATGCTGAGTACGAGTACGATGAAGTCAGGAAGCCAGAACCAAGCCGTCCACCGAAGGACGGCTACCAGTTTGACACGAAGTGATATCCTACTCGTACTCGTACTTAGGCGTCGGCCGGTACTCGTACTCCTACTCGAATCGGGGCACTCATGACCCAACCGATCTTCGACCACGATCGACTCGACGTTTATCGTCTCTCCATCGAATACGTTGCGTCGTCATTCGCGATTGCAAAGGATCTCAATGGTTGCCACCGGCATGCTCGCGATCAATGGCTCCACGCTACTCAATCGATTCCGCTGAACATCGCGGAAGGCAACGGGAAGCGTAGTCTCAAAGATCGCAGTCATTTTCTGGATATCGCTCGCGGTTCGGCGTTGGAATGTGTTGCGATCCAAGACGTGCTTGCGGCAACCGATAGCATGAACGATGAATGCCATCGCCAACGGAAGCAAATATTGCATCGGATCGTGTCGATGTTGACACGGTTGATTGCACGATCAGATGTCGTCGCCGAGTCTGCGACCGAGTACAATGCTGGGGTCGAGTACAAGTACGAGTACCGCGAGGCTGAGTACGAGTACGATGAAGTCAGGAAGCCAGAACCAAGCCGTCCACCGAAGGACGGCTACCGTTACCCTTTAACGAATCATGAAACATCCAAGAGATCGATATCGCGACTACGTCGAGCATACTTTGTATGGACGCGGTCCCCGGATCACAGGGCAAAATCCGCAGGACGATTGGCCGAATGGGGTCTATCTGGGTTGGCACTCACCAATTGGCGAGAGAATTGCCGATACCGCGATTGTCGCTGACACTTCGAAACAAGTTTCGCGACCAGTGCCTGTTACGCATTATTATGACGTCAAACGGACATGAAACACTCGAACTCGCCAACTGCGCCTTGGCCCTGATAGAATGTGGTTTGTTTGGGAATCGAACAATCGAGCGCGTGCGCTGTTTCCTTCATTCGCTCCCTGACGCGATTCGGATGTACGCATTCGCGGACAATATCGAAATCTGATGGATCGGGTCGCGCGCCTCGCTAAAAATTCGGCGTAACAATCGCGTGCAACGCAATCGGCGATCAGTCCAGTTTTGAAGTCAAGGCATCTCGCGGCCGCCCGCTGACGCGTGCCGTTACCCGACGGGGCGCGCTCGCATCACGATCTAGAGATCGCGGCTTCCATCAAGAATCCTCGCTATGTCGACACCGTTACCGTTTGGCCGAAAGAAAATCACATAACGACTGACGGTGAATGACCGGCAGACGGGAACACCAAAGCCCTTGCGAATTTCTCCTAATCCGGGATTCTCCGCGAGCATCTGACACGTTTCCTCAATGCGATCTAGCATCTTGATTGCGGCTGCAACGTTTTAACCAGCGATGTACTCCCCTATTCCTGCCATATCGGTTTCCGCTGCGTCGGATAGAACAAATGTTGGCATCGTTAAGACGCAAGGTGTTCTTGTAGCCGGCTCCGCAATTTCGCAAACGCCGCTGGGCCGTCTACGCTTCGTCCTTCATCAATCTGGTCGAATCCCTTCTGGACCTCCTCGGCTAACGCCTCCCTGGACTGCAAAAGCCTAAGACTTTCTGCGACGACCTCGCTCGTGGACAAGAATCGTCGCCGTGCGACGAGGGATTCGATAAATGACTCAAATTCGGCTGGGACATCAATGGACATGCTATTCTCCTCTTTGACTCGATTGTACCCATTGTATCGGTCGTTGTATACTAATTGCTGAATGCCCGTTTTAGCGGGTAAATCGCGGATCTCCAGGAACCAGAGCGTAGGGACAGCGACGGTCTTACTTTTGGTCAATACGGATTCGGAAAAAGATTTCCGAATTCCTTCGTGAAGAGCCCAGCGTGATTGGGTGCCAGCCCCCAAGCCCCCGAGATTTTTCAAGGTATGGTGAGTGGTGTTCGATGTGACTTTGTATAGGATGAAGTGGCTCGGTGAAACGGAGGTCGGCTCGAATGGCGTGGACTTAAGGCTCAGCTAGCTGTTTCACCGCCTCGGTCGCGATACGTCTGGCCCGGCTAGGACAAAGGTTAGTGGGTGGCACCATCCATCAATCCGGATGATTGCACGATCGGATGTCGTCGCCGATTCTGCGACTGAGTACAATGCTGGGGTCGAGTACAAGTACGAGTACCGCGAGGCTGAGTACGAGTACGAGTACGAGTACGATGAAGTCAGGAACCCAGAACCAGGCCGTGCACCGAAGGACGGCTAATCACGTACCGTAAGACAAGCCAGAACCATGATGCGCATCGAAGCCGGGTTTGCGAGTTTTTTCGAATCGGACATTCTCTTTCCCGGCTCGGTGATGTCCGCCGATATTGGACATCGATTTTGAGACTCCAGCTTCTCCTCATCGGACTCACGCTCTCGGCGATTCCGCTTTCGTTCATTGACGCGCCATATCCGCAGGAGCTGATTCTGCAGCATATTCCAACATCGATTGGTCTCGTATTGCTGGCGTTCGCGGTGATCTTCGTTCGCCCAACCGGTCTATCCTTTTTTTGTGTTCTTGCCTTCGTCTGGCTGCATCTGATTGGTGCACGATGGATCTACTCATTCGTGCCCTACGACGCCCTCGTTGAGCAAATTGTAGGGATATCGATCTCTGACTACTTCGGCTGGGAGCGAAATCACTATGATCGCTTGGTGCATTTTGCCTCTGGAATACTCGGCGTTCCACTCGCGTCCGAGTGTTTGCAGAGGTTCGCCCACATGCGACCACTTGGCGCCGCAATCATGGGTATCTCGTGTGTCATGGCAATTGGTGCAACTTACGAGATTCTTGAATGGCAGATTGCGATGACGTTCTCGCCCGCGCAGGCAGAAGCGTACAATGGACAGCAGGGTGACAGATGGGACCCACAAAAAGACTTGGCGCTGGCGGGCATCGGATCGCTGCTGTCCGCTGGATTGGTGTTTCGTTGGTCGCCGGCCATGGCACGCTGAATATGACGAACCATCGGTTGCAACGGAGAGCGTCGGTTTGATTCGAAACTCTGGTTTTAAGAGATTGTTTGAACGTCTTGCTGCCGAAACGGAAGCTGAGATAGAAATTCCCGGACGGGTCTGTTTGTAGCCAGGCGATGATTCGCACTCCGAAGGAGATAGGAGTGGCTTTGGACCAAGCAGCGTGCCAATTCCCGCGATACAACTGCAATGCAAAATTTAGCGTCAGCCACTAATTTGCCCCTGGTCGCTTTTGACCACAAAAAAAGGGCTTGGAGCGGTCACGCCCCAGGCCCTTGTTTATCGCATATGACACCGTAATTTACGGCATTTTAGTAATGCGGCCGAGAGGACTCGAACCTCCACGGGATTAACTCCCACTAGGCCCTCAAGCTCGTCAATCGCGTTTTCTTTGCACTGTTTTCGGGTTGGTTTTGGACTGAAAACCCTTTCCTAGACGGGAAAAGTGATCAATTCCCACTCATTATAGGTTTGAGTTGCATTTGGGACAAATCCCAAACTTTGTCCCCATCCTGTCCCCATTCTTTTGACACTCGATCCACCCTGCTTTTCAGCAAGAAGTGTCTCAAGAAAAAGTTTTTTCGATTTTTTGGGACAAACGGATAGTGGGATAAATTTCACGCAACAGACAACTAGGCTCACTGACTAATTGCGGTAGCGTTGGATTTGCGTTGAACACGTATTTCATTCTGCAATATGCTCGTCTCCACAACTTCGCTAATGCCTCAACGAGTCCATTCTGTTGCATTCTGTCCCCAAAATGTCCCCACGAAAAATCGGCTTGAAAGCTACAAGCTGGCAATTGTGGTGGGTATAATTTGGGTAACGCAAATCTCGACGCCAGCATCCGGTTGACGTCTTCAACGTATTTCAAGCCCTGCTCCCGGCTTCTCAAACATAAGGGAGACACGTTTCAGGTCCTAAGCTGATTTCCACCACGTTTGACGCTGTGTTTCTTACACCGGCCCCTCGTTGGGTCTGTGTATTGAGTGCAACTAAAAACAACGGAGGAAATTATGCAGAAGATGCGGAAACAAAAAGGGAAACTTGATCGAGGCTATGGACATTATGCTACCCGGCAGATGTTCGCAAATGCGATCCTCTTCCTCGTAATTTACGGGGTTATGATGATCATTGCATTCGCTCTAGCCACGACCTAAGTTCCCAGGCCCATGTCAATTTGACATGGGCCTTTTTCTTTTACCACGACTGAATGGCCCTAATCAAGCAACAAGCTCATCATAAAAGGTGGACCTTGTTTGCAATCCTCAGCCTGACTTCGTCTAACGCTTGCAGTAGTGCCTGCTCCATCTCATCATAGTTTCCACGACGTGGTGAGGTCACCAGCACTTTCCAGCCTTCTTCCGTGACAAATGTCTGTCTCACTCCGCGAGGCTGTAAGCTGGGTTTGCCTTTTCGCTGGCGAACCTGGCTCTGCACCTTCGAAATGGTAAGGCGTGGTGTTTGGTCTGGCTCGCTGTCAATCACTGATCGAACTTGCTCGTGTGTCGGGAGCTTCGTTAGCTCATAGGCTGCTCTCGCGGACAATTCGCCTGACTCAACTTGATGCTGGACTTCGTCCGGCAATCTCAGCAGCGCGAGCGAACGGGTGATTTTTGATGGATTGACTCGAATAGCCTCCGCCAGTTGCTTTCCGCTCCAGTTGTTTAGCTCAAGCAATTGGCTAAAGGCCGTGGCTTCTTCAATGGGTCGTAAGTCTTGCCGCAAAAGGTTTTCAATAAGTTGCTGTTCGAGGATCTCGGTCTTTGAAAGCTCACCGTTTTGAAAGTGACATTGAATGGAGGGCAGGCCGGCTTTAAGCGTAGCCCGATAACGCCGCTCGCCGGAGATGATGATCCATTTACTATGGTCATCAGACCAACGGACGCGAATCGGGTGCAGTTGGCCCTTCTCGCGGATGCTGTTTGCAAGCTGCTCGATCTCCTCGTCATCGAACTCGGTTCGAGGCTGGTCTGGATCCGGTATTACGTTTTCCAGTGCGAGCGTTCCGAAGTCACGAAGCGCACGCCGGCCCACGTCTTTAGCATTCGCAACTGGGCTGAGCCTGGGAACGGAAGCCTGCTCACGAACGCCAATGGACTCATCGAGCCTATTGTTGATGAGTTTCAATGTATCTCGGGTGCTTGCCATCGTTACCTCCTAGTCAAGCGACGTGCCGCTGTAATTTCATTCTGATTTTGTCCAGAACCTCCGTAGTGAGAGTTCGCATGGACTCTGCCGCCGATGAGCGGCGGTCGTAAAGCTCAACGGGCTGACGACAAGCGATCGAGACCTTAAACGCCGAGGCTTCGGGAATGATCGTCTCGAAGACAAGCTGGTCGTAGACTTCGCGCAGACGCTGCTCGTAAGAGCGATGAATCAACAATCGCTTGTCATGGCGAGTCACTAGGTGACCGAGACGCCGAAGCTCGGGGTTTAGCTGGCGTGCATGATCAATGCACTGGTGAACAGCCCGTAAGCCCTGAGTGCCAAAATCCTCTGGAGGAACGGGAATGATGACGTAGTCCGAAGCAATCATCGTGTTCCAACTACACTGGTAAAGATTCGGCGGACAATCAATCAAGACAACGTCAAAGCCATCGACCTCGTCGAGGAAATCGCGAATTGCAAATTGCAGCATTCCGCCGTTTTCAGGACTCGGCATATTGAAAGCACCGAGATGATGATTAGTTGGCACGATGGAAATGGAATCAAATCCAGTTTCGCGAATTAGTGAATTCGGATCGCTGAAGAATTGACTTTCATCAAACAACGCCGCGAGCGTTTCGCTGAGCGGCAACTGTTCCACAACTTCAGGCCCGAAAAAACCTTGGCTGAGTGAGCCTTGCGGATCAGCATCGACGAGCAACACCGACAAGCCGGCTGCGGCAAACGAGCCAGCGAGATGAAAACAGGTTGAGCTTTTACCGCATCCCCCTTTCTGATTGATTAAGCAGATCGTGAACCGTTCCACCTTCCTCCGTTGTTTGTTCTTGCCATGACAATTGCCAATGGCAATTCTGTGTAAGCCAGTGAAATCACTTCGGATACCGTGACACAAGAGAACGAAGGTCGTCAAGGAATTCCTTTGTGCGTATAAGCCGCATCGCTGAAAAGCCCGCCTGTGGGTTCTTCAACTCGCGGGGATTCAAGTAAGCGTCACTCGATTGCCCTGCTGTGCCGGTGTTGCCACGTCAAAGACAAGCGTTGCCAAATGCAAATTGCCAATGGCAATTCCTGGCAACCCACTGAAATAACTGAGGAAACAGGCACCCTTAGCTTGGAAGGTCCGCTGGCAATTGCAAGGTTCGGTCTATGATTGCCCTGCTTGGCAATTGCTCTAGCGCGAGGCAATTGCCAATGGCAATTCCGCGTAAGTCGTTAGGGACACTTAGTAATGACCGATTCTTAAGTGTGAAGGTCAGGCAAGCCCTCTGCATGGCTCACGGCGATTTGCAAAAGACGTCACCGGCGGATGCGTTGGTAGCCCCTTATGCCCATTTCAGTTTTGCTTTTCAGTGCTGACTGTACGTGCTAGCTAGTTCAAGTCAGTTAAAGCAAAAGAAGTTTTGAAGATGCCCCCAAAGAGCAACACAGAAAGACGTATCACCGGCGCAGGACAGCTCTCGCTCGTTGAGCATGCCCTCTGCCCGCTCGATCCTCGGTTGTCGCTGGTTGAGAACGCAGTCTATTCAGCGTGCTACTCGTACCCGAACCAGGAAGGAAAACGCTCACAGGCGAACACTCGGGTTTTTGCACCCTTGGGCCTATCTGCATCAGACGAACTGTTTCTCTGGGGGCTGCTCTCGCTAAGCCTCCGCGGCGCTGAACCAGAATCAGAACTGGTAGCAACGCCACATTGGTTCCTGAGTCAATTAGGGTTAATTAACCAGTCAACGCGGCGCGGTGGCCGGCAGTATCAGCAGTTTCGCGAAGCGATTCGGCGATTGTCGGTCGTGAACTATATGAACGATGCGTTCTATGACCCTATGCGGAGCGAGCACCGGCAGGTCTGCTTTGGGTTCTTCAGCTATAGCCTCCCCGCGGAACCTCGGTCATCACGGGCCTGGAAAATCGCCTGGGACCCAATCTTCTTTGAGATGGTCCAAGCCATAGGCGGCAACTTTCGCTTCGACCTGGAGCAATATCGAGCCCTGGACACGGCAAGCCGGCGTCTGTTCCTGTTCGCCAGCAAAGTTCTCTCTCGGCGTGCTCAGCTTCATGCTGTGGATTTCGATCAACTCTCGATCGATACCCTCGGGTTTAGTGCCAGCGTGCCAAGGCGAGTGAGAAAGGATAAAGTGAACCGGGCTCTTAAAAAGCTGATCGATCTTCAGGTGCTAAGCGAGGCGAACGTGTATCGGACGACCACAGGGAAATACTTTGTATCGATGACGCGAGGCCGATACTTCTCCCGCCAGGAGCAGCGAGCAAGAGAGCTCTCGCCGGGAGAGTCTCCCATGATGGAATCGCTATTGGCGATCGGCTTTGAGCGAGAGCCGGCTGTTCGGCTGATTACTCGCTTTCGCCATCGCCCTCGCCTACTGGCCGAGTGGTGCGATATCACCCAAGCCGCAATGGAGCGATTCGGAAAGAGCTTCTTCAAGAAGAGTCCGATGGCATTTCTGATTGATTCAGTCGATAAGGCATCAAAGGGCAACCGCACGGCACCAGATTGGTGGGAGGAGATAAAGCGACTTGAGCGGGCGAAGCACGATTTAACAGCAGAAGGTCGGGCCGTTTTTGCGAAGCTTCAAAACGAGCTATTCGGTAGCCTCAATACAAAAGCAACAACCGCTGCGCGAAAAACAGAGAAGGGAACACTGACCGCAATTGGCAGCATCCTGGGGAATTCTAAGTGATTCATTCAAGGCAAAACATTTGTTTCAAGTACTTACTTTGTACAAGTACATTTGGAGCCGGCCGCCGGGAAGCATTGGTAAGCGAAAAAGCTGCAAGCATTTCAGTATCTTGAACGCGATCGTTCGCTTGAGTAGTTCGAAAAAGTGTAACGCAACCGACACGCATTAGGCTCAAAAGCGTAACGCAACCGACACGCATTTTCAGCAATCGAGTGTAACGCAACCGACACCTTCCCGAAAAACTTATCCACAGGCTGGCAACTGCAACGCGATCACCCAATCTTTCACAATGGGCTGGCTAAGCCCCTTTCCGTATCGCCGTCGCTTCGGCCCGCACCATGTCTTGGGGTCGAAGCGACGGCGATACGGATGGGGCGGCCCCATTCTGAGGAGTCCCGAGCGAGTGTTTGGCCACGAACGCAGCGTAACTCGCTGCCGTTTATTCTGTGAACAATGACTAAAAGCTCGGAGGATTCGAGTAGAATAGTGCAGGCAACATGCCTCCCCTCCCCGCCTCTTTGAGTCCCACCATGCCGCATCTAGACCCCAGCACCTGGCAATTACAACCAGCTTTCCAGCGAAACCTGAGTCGACTTCATCTCGGCGACTATTCAATGCTGGAGATTTTTACCCGTGGAATGTCCTTTTTGCATGATGCTCTTCAAAGCGGGTTAGTCTATCGCCATGCCCGAGAGCTTTGGTCTCAATTTCCACCAGTTAGCCCAACACACAGCAGTTTCAGCTATCTTTCCCAGGAACTAGAAGAGCTACTGAAAAATGGCGACTTCATGTATTCCCGAGAAAGCCGATACTTTCATCAAGAAGGTTCCGTTTGCCCAGTTCTTGATATTCAAGAGATCGAAATTGACGTTCGGGAATGGGCAATCGGGATTGGTTACCCCGGCTACGCAATCATTGGAATTAGGTCGGACTGGCTAACCGTACTCAAAGCCGATTATCCATTGGTGTTCTCAAACGACCGAATTGGCCGAGATCGCTTTGCCTGGGAAGTCGCTGCACTTGTTCTTCACGAGGTAGTTCACAACCATGGTTTTCTTCATCCCGATTTTAACGATGTGCTGAAGAATCTGTTCGTCAACGAAGCTCTGGAGATGGAATTCAACCCTGAGAACGAATACTACCGAACTTTGCCGTGTATTGCTGGTCAGTCTGTTTATCTCGCCTCTGCCAAGTACTTCGAAGGAACGAACTACAACCCCGCCTCGGTGCGTCGCTGGCCGATTGCTTGTGGTTGTTTAGCGTCTCGGCAGAATCAACCGAAGATACCCACTGAAGGGGCTCAGGTGCGAGCAGAAGTTACTGCTCACGAGGGGGATAGGACGGCAGAGCCTGTCTATGTTCGCGTGAACAAAAAACACAAATAGATTCAAGGTGAATTTTGAACGTCGCGGTTTGCGACTAGAAGCGTCGGGAAATCGAATGTAAATTATTTGCCTTGTTCGCGGCAAAAATTTGCTTAAGCCGATTCGTACAGGAAAAATATCTTGGAGGTTGGGTGTCGGATGCTCGACCTTGGCTGTCGTTTACGCAAAACGCGTTGCTGTGAGCGGGCTGCAAACTCAGCTCGCAAGTGGTGACATGCAAGTTGGACTTCAGTAGGCGATCACACCTGGTAAACCTGGATTCACCATCCAGGCTAAGGGGACAGGATTAACCACCTGTCGCGTGATTGACCCGTAGAGCCGGATGCATCGAGAGGTGCTTGTCCGGTTCGACGGAGGCTTCGTCGAGTAATCCGATTTTGGGTAGCTGGCCTCGTATGCCAGATGTGCCCGAAGCGAGTAATACGACGATTCGATCCGATAGAGGAGAGGCTGCTGGGGCGAGAGGTTCTCTTTCCAGCAGGGCGGGGGCGATACGGACAAACCTTGTGTGACTTGCTCGTAGCAGTCATCAAGGCCGTCATCTTTCAAAGCAGGTGAGGATTCTTAGCAATGAGATGTGTAATCCTGCACACAGGGGTTCGAGGTCATCGACCTCGTTCAACTTGTCCGGCGTGGGGAGCTTCGAGCCTGGCGACAGGCCGAACCGCAGGCGACTTACTGCGGGGATCGTTGGCAAATCCAACGACTGTGAATAGCTCAACTATGAGAGGCCCGCGAGGGCTTGCCGGTGAGTCTTGTGGAAGACGGAGCCGAAATGCGAAAAACCTTAGTCGATGGGTAAGAGTGCGCTTCTACGTTCGGCACTCTGAAATCATCGGGACGCTGGAAACAGAATTCCGATGGAAACTATGCTCGTTCTGGCGAACGAGACATACGGCTAACGTTCCTCCCGGAAAACGGGATAGCGACGTGATCCACAAGATGAAGAAGATGACTAACGTAGGAAGGTCTGCGGCAGCCGGTGTGGTTACCGGTGCCTGACATTGGTCCGTCAGGTGATTCAAACGCCGTAGACTGGGAGTGTGGCTTGAGTAGAGAGTTGAATCGATATCGAGCGGGAGCTTGGTGTCGGTTTGGGCGATGTTCCCTGCAAGGCAGTGGGGACTCGTTGGTGTCGTAACAGGTGGTGCTGACGGCAATACCACGACGAAAGAGCTGACGGGTAATATGTACCTGCTGAAGAGTCTATCCGGCGACTGTGGTTGTTACAGTCGCCGGTCCTTGGAAGGGCGCAGGGCGGTCACACAAGACCTGTGCGGGAGCACGGGCCTTCTGTGGCAGCGAATCGATGGTGGTATCTCGGGGTGCATCTGCACTCAGAGGCTACCGCTCGAAGGTTCTTTAGGTGAGGGGTTGTATGAATTAGCGTGGAACTATCAATGAATGTAGTTCGGCTGGGGAATTCGACTCCAAGACAAGCGGTTCTTCGTTCGCAAAGGCAGCCTCGGTGCTGGTGCGGCGAAGGTCGGCTTTCATCATCTTGCTGCGTTACAAGGAAGGGATTTGGCTTTAAGGGAGCCTGTGCCAAAAAACAGGCTCCTTCCTTTTTGCTGTAAAAAGCTGCGGGGTGCTCCGGGTGTATCGAGCAATCACCACTTCGGTCGAGGGATTCGTTCAGCAGATCGCTTGCTGCTACCTGCGACATGGTTACTGGTTCTACGTCAAAGGCCGAGTGCCCAGCGGAAAGAGCCCTGAGGCAATCGATGAAAAACTGATAGGGAAATACGGTATTGATGTATCCGAATCGACTCGGGCTCGCCGCAAGAAAGCCGGGCGGGCAAACTTGCAGTACATTCGTCACGAATCCATGTTCGTGATTCTAGCGACCAAGGGCGAGCATCGCTTTTTCCACGAAGAGGCGAATCTGATCCGCGACATTCGCCGAGTCCCACTGCGTTATGCCGGCTACTCGATTAGTTACAAACCAGGTGGTCGAAAGAAGGATGGTTCGCGGGATGACAAATGGCATGCTCATGTTGCGATTGATCGCGAGCAGTACTTGGACCTGCGGGCCTGGTTTGCTGACCGTGCCCTGCGGGAATCTCAAGAGAAACTGGCGCTCGCGTTTTACCAACTACCGCTCTCGCCATACGCTCCAGTTCGCCGGCAAATGCTGACCATGCTTCGTGAGGTCAACCGAATCCGAAAGACAGCGGGGAAGCGACAACTACCCTGCGACATTCTGCCACTTCGCCGGCGTGTGGTTCGGCCGTTTGCCTCTGGTGTCCGCTGAACTTCTTGCACAAAGCCAGTGTCATTTGCTCACAGTATCTGGTATGCTTCGCAGGCATTGGTAGGGTTGCTGATTTGGCAGGAACCGGGGGCCGCCGTTTTTGGGGATTTCCATGACAGAATCCGAAACTGAGTATCTGACGATCAAAGCAGCTTGCGAACTGTTGGGGGTCTCTCACAACACGCTTCGCAGTTGGGGCGCGGCGGAGAAGATCGTTGAGTATCGTCATCCGGTGAACAACTACCGGCTGTTCCGCAAAGACGACGTACTGGAACTGAAAGAGCGACTAGCGAATCCTCAGCCGAACAAGTCAGCACCGGCAAAGCAACGGAAAGCCAAGTGACACACGTATGGGCAAGAACAACTATGCAGAAACAGCGAAAACAAATACTGTTGGGCACCGGGGAGGTGTAACGTGAGTCGAGCCATAGACAAGATTTCAATCAGGGGGTTCAAGTCAATTGAGACCCTCGATGATTTTCCGCTTTCAAATTTAAATATTCTCATCGGGGCCAACGGGGCGGGGAAAAGCAATTTCGTTGATTTCTTCCGGATGCTGAGGGCGATTGCTGAAGGGGCATTCCAGCAGTTTGTCAATGAGCATGGTGGGGGTGATGGTTTTCTCTTTCTGGGGCCGAAGAAAACGGGGGAGATTTCGGCGAGGTTGGATTTCGGAGGAAACTGGTATCGATTTTCTCTCAAGCCGACCGCTGATGGATCGCTGCAACTGACGGGTGAACAGGTCGGACACGGGTCTGTTAGTGCAATTCTTTCTGCTGGCACTCGCGAATCGGCACTGAGCAAGAGCAAGGACTTTAAGGGCCACTGGCACAAAACGGTCTACGAGTCGGTGTCGAATTGGACTGTGTATCACTTCCACGATACGAGTGCATTGGCACCGATGCGACGAGATCAATCAGCGCGTGACTGGGAGCGTTTGCGTCCCGATGCATCCAACATTGCGGCGTTTCTCCTTCAGCTAAAAACGGACGAGACCGGAAGCTATGAACTCATTCGCGATACCATTCGACTAATAGCTCCATTTTTCGACGACTTCCTACTCCGCCCTCAAACGAAAGGAAACGATCAGTTTGTACGACTTGAGTGGCAGCAAAAAGGAAGTGATTTCCCATTCCAGCCGACGCAGCTGTCGGATGGAACGATTCGTTTCATTTGCCTTGCAACGGCACTGACGCAACCAAATCCACCAGCAACCATTTTGATCGATGAACCTGAACTAGGGCTTCATCCTTATGCCATTTCGATGCTTGCCGACCTAATCAAGTCTGCCTCAGCGCGAACACAAGTTATTGTCTCAACCCAATCGGCAACACTGCTGGACTATTTTGAGCCAAGCGACATTGTCGTCGTCAGTCGCGTAAAAGGTCGCTCCAACTTTGAGCGACTCGATAGTAACTTGTTATCGACGTGGCTAGAAGATTATTCCGTTGGTGAACTCTGGCAGAAAAACGTAGTCCAGGGAGGTCCGACAAGTGAATAAGCTTGTGGTGATGGTGGAAGGGGAAACAGAGCAAACATTTGTCCGCGATCAGTTATCAGGGCATTTGGCGTTGTTTGGTGTTACAGCTTGGCCGATCTTGCCTGGGCGTGGTGGCCGGCTACAGGGTGTCCGCAAGTGGGCTGGTGCCCGAGCGGATATCATCCGTTCGCTCAACAGTGGCAACTTCGTAACGACAATGTTCGATTTTTATGGCGTTCCTGAGGACTGGCCGGGACGATCGGATACTGGTTCGTTGCCTTGGAGTAGTCGTGCGGAATTCGTTGAAACCAAAATTGCGGAAGATATCGGCGTGGCGATGGGCAATCGCTTCAATCCGGATCGCTTCGTTCCCTATCTTCAGTTGCATGAGTTCGAAGCTCTGGCGTTTTCCAATATTGAGTCCCTTGCTTCTGTGACTGCGCCCCTCGGGACGATCAGTTCAGAAAAGCTTGTCAAAAGCTTTACCGAGATTCTCGATGAAGCCGGCACGCCCGAAGCGATCAATGATAGTTATGACACCTGTCCTTCGCGGCGGATATCAAAACTGGTTGCCGGCTACAGGAAACGGGTCCACGGCCCAATTGTGACGCGGCGAATTGGATTAAGTGCTATTCGTGAAAAGTGTAAACACTTCGCTGGATGGCTAGAAAAACTGGAAAGTATCGGCACAGCATCATAATCAGAGCACTCGTCGAATGAACATTGAAAAAATCGAACAGAGCGTCCGAAAGATCGCGACAGTGGCGAATCCAGAATCGTTTGTCTTCGACCTCCTGCTCGCTTATGGTCAACCGAAAGCTGCGATTTCGCGGCTGAAGAAAGGCGACTACAACCGATCGACGAACGATGGCGAAATCGTTTGGAAAAAGAAATTGGCGTTTAAGCATGATTCAACATCTGATCTGCATGGTGTGATCGACCAGATGCAAAACGACGCGGCTGTGACCACGCACCAACCGCGTTTTATGATCGTTACGGATTTCCAAACACTGTTGGCCGTCGATACCAAGACGGACGATTCACTGGATATCCCGATTGGGGACTTGGGAGACTACTTCGATTTCTTTCTGCCGTGGGCGGGGATGGAGAAATCGCAGGTGCAGGGCGAGAACCCGGCGGACGTTAAAGCGGCCGAGAAAATGGCACGGCTTTATGAGTTGATTCTGGTTGAGAATCCAGCGGATACCGATGAAGCTCGGCACGCATTGAATATCTTTCTTTCGCGGTTGCTGTTCTGCTATTTCGCAGAAGATACAGACATTTTTGCGTCGAATCAGTTTACGAACGGGATCGCTTCCCACACCGGGACAGATGGTAGTGACTTGCAGGGCTACTTGAAAAAGCTGTTTGCCGTATTGAGTACCGAAGATCGAACGTCGTTTCCTGAATTCTTACGCAAATTCCCATACGTTAACGGAGGGCTGTTTTGCGACGAGTATCCGGTGCCAGTGTTCAACACGAAGTCGCGAGCGTTGATCATCGAATGCGGTTCGCTGAACTGGAAGGCCATCAATCCGGACATTTTTGGCTCGATGATTCAGGCAGTGGTGCATTCCGACGAACGTGGTCGGATGGGAATGCACTACACGTCGGTAGTGAACATTATGAAAGTCATCGAGCCACTGTTCCTGAACGAACTGCGGGAGCAACTTGAACAGGCAGGTACTAATAAGAAGAAACTGAAGGCGTTGCTGGATCGCCTTTACAACTTGCGGATTTTCGACCCAGCGTGCGGCAGCGGCAATTTCTTGATCATCGCTTACAAAGAGCTTTGTCGGCTGGAAATTGAAATCTTCCAACGACTTGGGCGAAGTGACAACGCAGTGCAGATGGAGTTGTTCCGTAGTAACCTTCAGTTGACTCAGTTTTACGGGATCGAACTGGATGACTTCGCGCACGAAACAGCAAAGCTGTCGATGTGGCTGGCGGAGCATCAAATGAACTTGGAATTCAAACAGGTTTTCGGAGCGACGCGTCCCACATTACCGCTGCACGACGGTGGCCATATTTTTTGCGGGAATGCGACACGACTGGACTGGGAGGAAGTTTGCTCGCAATCATCTGGTGCTGAAGTTTTCGTCCTTGGTAACCCCCCTTACCTTGGTTTCAAAATGCAAAATGCAGCACAAAAGGACGACATTGCACATGTATTTGCTGGAAAGAAAGGTTTTAAGAAATTGGACTACACGTCATGTTGGATGGTGAAGGCCGCTGACTTTTGCCGAACAACCGACGCTTGCTTTGGATTCGTTTCTACTAATTCTTTGTGCCAAGGAGAGCATGTGGGACTTCTGTGGCCCCATATTCTCAAAGATGGAATGGAAATCACATTTGCGCACGTATCCTTCCCTTGGAAGAATCATGCAAGACAGAATGCTGGAGTGGTTTGTTGTGTTGTTGGAGTGGGAAAGCATTCTAATGGGCAGAAGTACATATATAGCGGAAGCGATAGAATTGCTGTTGAGAACATAAGTCCCTACTTAACAGGTTCGCGAGTGACAGGCGTTGCCAAACGTAGCACTCCACTTTCTAATTTCCCGGGAATGACACTGGGAAACATGCCAAAAGACGATGGAAACTTTATTCTTACAGAAATAGAGAAAGAGTCACTCACAAACTCGTTCCCTGAAAGCGAAGTGCTAATTCGGAAGTTGGTTGGCGCGAGTGAAGCAATGAGATCCGTATGGCGTTGGTGCCTTTGGATTAAGCCTCATCAAGAAGAAATGGCTAGACGCATTCCACCAATTCTCAAGCGAATCGAAAAAGTCAAAGCGTTTCGTGCTGCAAGTTCAGATTCGTCTGCGAATAAAATGGCAGCTACTCCGTTTCGTTTCCGAGAGCAAAAAGAAGCGAAACAAAATTCAATTATTGTTCCTACAGTGACATCGTCGCGCCGGAAGTACATTCCGCTTGGATTCTTGGATCCGACGATTGTAATAGTGGCTCCAAACCAAGCAATTTATGACCCAGAACCGTATATTTTTGCAGTGATATCTTCGAGCATGCATATTTGTTGGGTGAGGGCGGTCGGCGGTAAAATGAAAACAGATTTCAGGTATTCTTCGGCACTTTGCTACAACACATTTCCGTTTCCAGACATCAGCGAAGATACAAAAACGGAGCTCGAACAGCACGTCTTCAACGTGCTCGATCAACGCGAAGCGTTTCCTGAATTGACCCTGGGCGAATTGTACGATCCCGACCGGATGCCACCAGGACTTCTGAAAGCTCACCACGAAATGGACGTGGCTATCGAACATTGCTATCGCAAGAAGCCGTTCACGAGCGACGAAGAACGGCTTGAATATCTGTTCAAACTATATGAGAAAATGGTCGAGGACGAAAAGAACGCCGATGCCTAATCTTGTCGATGTCACCTACGCACAAACTGGCAAGAGCCTTTCCACCGACAACCTCGGCATGAGGGAAATGCAGGCGAGAGCCTTCGCAGCGAGGGACGCACAATACTTGCTTCTCAAGGCTCCACCGGCGTCCGGCAAGTCGCGTGCGCTGATGTTTCTGGGGCTCGATAAACTATTCAACCAAGGACTCAAAAAAGTCATCGTCGCGGTGCCTGAACGCTCGATCGGCAGCTCGTTCGATCCGACCGATCTAAAATCTCACGGTTTCTACGCTGACTGGAGTTTCGATGACAAGTACAACCTCTGTACGCCCGGCGGCGATGCAAGCAAGGTATCTGCGGTCAAGGAGTTTCTGGCTGATTCAAGTGCAACGATTTTGATTTGCACCCATGCCACAATTCGATTCGCATTCGACGCGGTCGAAGAATCGGCATTCAACGATGTGCTGTTGGCGATCGATGAATTCCATCATGTTTCGGCGGATGTCGATAATCGGCTGGGCGAAGTGTTGCGAGCCATCATGTCGAAGACGACAGCTCACGTCATCGCGATGACGGGGTCGTATTTCCGTGGAGATAGTATCCCGGTGCTCTCGCCCGAAGATGAAGCGAAGTTTCAGAAGGTGACGTACAACTATTACGAACAGCTCAACGGTTACACCCACCTAAAAACGCTCGGGATTGGCTATCACTTCTACCAAGGCAGCTACCTGTCGGCAATCGACGAGATTCTGGATACAGACGAGAAGACAATTCTGCATATTCCGAATGTCAATGCGGGCGAATCGACCAAGGACAAGTACAACGAGGTCGATAAGGTACTCGATGTCATCGGGCACGTCGTAGGTCAGGACTCTGTAACGGGAGTCATTTCGGTAAAACGGGCAGATGGCAAGACCATCAAGGTTGCTGACCTGGTAAACGATAATCCACAAGTCCGAGACAAGATTGTGGCGTTCTTGCGCACGATGAACTCGGTAGATGACATTGACTTGATCATCGCATTGGGCATGGCCAAGGAAGGTTTCGACTGGCCGTATTGCCAACACGCCTTGACGGTTGGTTATCGCGGTTCGCTTACCGAGATTATTCAAATCATCGGACGCGCCACGCGAGATAGCGACAACAAGACACATTCGCAGTTTACGAACTTGATTGCACAGCCTGACGCCGAGAATGAGCAAGTCAAATTGTCGGTCAACAACATGCTCAAGGCGATCACAGCTTCGTTACTAATGGAGCAGGTATTGGCTCCAAATTTCAAATTCAAAACCAAACGCTTTGACGATGAGGTGCACGAAGCGGGGACAATCAAAATTCGTGGTTTCAAGGAGCCCAGTTCGCAACGTGTTAAAGACATCGTCGAGTCGGATTTGAATGACCTTAAGGCAGCGATCCTGCAAGACAATAGAATGCTGCAAGCCTTGCCCGGTCAGTTCATCGACCCAGAGATCATCAATAAAGTGATGATTCCCAAAGTGATTCAGATGAAGTACCCGGAACTGAATGACGAAGAGATTGAGGAACTGAGGCAGCATGTGGTTGCCGATTCGGTGATCAAAAACGGCGAGATCAAGGAAGTCGGCGATAAGAAGTTCGTGCTGATGGCGGGTAAGTTTGTGAACATCGAGGATTTGCATATTGACTTAATCGACCGTGTGAATCCGTTCCAGAAGGCATTCGAGGTGTTGTCTAAGTCGGTTACTGCGAAGCTGCTGAAGGTGATACAGGACACGATTAACGCGGGTCGTATTCAGATGACAGACGAAGAGGCGGTACTGCTTTACCGCGACAAGATTCCGGCTTTCCTGAAGATGCACGGAGGCAAAGAACCTAACATAACTTCGGGTGAGCCGTTGGAACGCCGTATGGCCGAGGCACTGGTTTATCTACGCAACAAAAGGCGACAGATGGGGCGTAGTGAACAGGCATGAAACACTTTGAAGAAGAACTTGAGCGAATCCTCGCCGACGATCCACTAGGTTTGCTTGACGTGAAACCCAAGCCATCGAATGCAATTACGGCAGATCAGCGTCTGGTCGCTTCGTTTGAAGAGATCAACGCTTTCTATCGAGAATATAACCGGGAGCCCGGTGAAAGTCGTGACATAGGCGAGCGTCGTCTCTTTAGCCGACTGAAGGGCCTCCGAGACAGTCCTGCACGGGCTGCTGCGTTGAAAGATTACGATGTATTTGATCTGCTTGGGGACGTCAAGAACGTTGATCCAGCTACGATTGAATCCATCGACGATGTTCTCAATGACGATACTCTCGGTTTACTCGACGTTGACTGCCAAACTGAAAGTGATCCCGAAGACATTTTTGATTTAAAACACGTTTCCAAGACACCTGAGAAACCCGATCACGTCGCAAAACGGAAGGCTTGCAAAGAGTTCGACCAATTCGAACCGTTGTTCCAAGAACAACATGCACTGATGCAATCGGGAATGCGCGTTACTGTTCCGTTCCGTAGCGAGCGTCAGATTCGCGAAGAGACCTTCTTCGTACTCGACGGCTTACTGGTCTATGTGGGAAAACTCGGTAAGTGGCAAAAGAAGAAACACGGCAACTACAATGCACGATTGTATTGCGTGTTTGGAAACGGGACCGAATCCAACATGCTGCTGCGTTCGTTGGCATCGGCTCTATGGAAAGACAAAACCAGCCGCCAAATTATTGATGCGCATCAACGAGAGCTATTCGAGTCCGAATATGCCATCACGCAAGAAGATGAAGCGACTGGTTATATCTACGTATTGCGATCGCTTTCAGATGACCCACGAATTCAGGAGATTGACGACTTGTTTAAAGTTGGTTTTTCCAGCCAACCTGTTGATCACCGCACAGCAAACGCCACGAAAGATCCGACCTTCCTAATGGCGGATGTCATGCCTGTTACGCACTTTGCGACATACAATCTAAACCCGCAGCAACTCGAAAAGCTACTTCATCGTTTCTTCGCGAAAGCGTGCCTAAACCTAGACATTTTCGACGCCACCGGGCAACGGCATACGCCGCGTGAATGGTTTGTCGTCCCCCTCCACATCATCGAAGCCGCAGTCAATCTGCTCATCAACGGCGAGATCGTAAACTATCGGTACGATGAATTAAATCAGGAAATTATTGAGAAATGAGCACCCGACGTACACAGCTATTCATTACGTCTGACTGGCACCTAGGCGGATCGCTAGATGAACGCCTTGGAGATCGAACAAGTCTTGGAAGCTCTATTTTTAGATCGGTCAGTCAGCTGACTAGATTTCTTGACAGTCTTCAGGGGGAAGTTCACGCATTCGATGGCGACTCCCAAATTGTACTCAATGGCGATATCGTCGATTTTTTGGCACCAAATCCGGCCAACAACTACACGCCGTTGGCATGGCAGAATAATGAGGCAGCCATTTGCGAAGAGTTGACTGACATTGCGGCGCGTTTTGTTGGAGATGACGGTCGAGGGCCTTTTGCCGCCTTAAGTGACCTTGCTTCAATGGGTTGCCAAATTGTGGTCTTGCTAGGCAACCATGATGTCGAACTTTGCCTTCCCAAAGTGCGCGACAGATTTGTTGAATTACTTGGGGGCGGCTCCAAATTACGGTTCATTTATGATGGCGAGGCATACTCATGCGGAAGGCTGCTGGTCGAGCATGGTAATCAGTATGATCGATTTAATGCGGTTGATTTCGATATGCTCCGTCGCGAACGATCCCAACTGTCGCGCGGAATGAAAATTAACGATGCAGATAGAGGGAAATTGTTTTTTCAACCACCGGTCGGCAGTAGCATCGTCGTCGATGAAGTCAATCCAAGGTTGCCAAACGTACCTTTTCTGAACTTACTGAAGCCGGAGTTTAGTGCGGCAATCCCGCTAATGCTAGCACTGTATCCCGAAACTCGAAAATTCTTCGAATTAGCCTTCGAGATGGGGAAAATAGCGAAAAGATCTTACGCAAACACGCCCTCTAAACGTCCCGGTCTGATGTCTGGACGGGTGTCGGAGACTCACTTAGACCTAAATTCTTTTCTTCGCGAGGAGTTGGCTACGGATGCGGAGACATTCCTGGGCGCACCAAAACGGCCGGGGCAATTGTCTGGATCAAAAACTGACAAATCATCGGTAATGAGCCGATTAGCGGCAAAGGCAGCGGCGACGATTGACCTAACGTGTCCGTGGGGTCTGTATTCTAAGTTGCGAAGCGATGACGCAGCAGAGCGACTAAAAAGTGTGCGAATTGCTTTGAAACGAGTCCATGATATTGCAGACTTTGCCACAGATACAGAAACGAACGTGTACCTCATACCAGCAGCAGAATTGATAAAACGGGGATTTGAGGCCATCGTCTTTGGTCATACTCATTTCCCGAAGGAGATTGAGATGGGAGGCGGGAAATACCTGAATGCTGGTACATGGGCTGACGTATTGCGACTCCCAAAAGAAATTGGGTCATCGAATGAGACTATCGCTGATGAAGCCATCGAGAAGTTTTTACTAGACATGAAACAACAGAATTATGAGCCTTATGTGGTCCGTCACTTGAGTTACGTTCGAGCCATCGTCGAACGTGATGGCTCGGTGAACACAGCACTGAAGTTTTACTCAGGAGAACCACCGCAGTGACGGACTTTAGGCATAGTGTCGCACGGCTATTGGTCTCAGATCAGCACGTTGGTTCTGCTTGGTTGATCAGCCGCAAGATTGTTTGTACAGCAGATCATTGCGTAGTTGATTCCGAACTGAATACGAATGTTGAGCTCATATTTCCGTCTTGTCGTATTACGGGAACCGTCGTCGAAAAAGACGCGGACCTCGACATTGCCCTGATTGAAGTGGATCCAGAATCACACACAATAGAGCCGCTGCCAATAATTGCACGACCAATGCAGCTAAAACCCTCAACGCAGTGGCAGCTTCACGGACATCCAGTACAAAACGCGGAAGTCGATGAAGGCGGGCTCACGTTGGAAGGACATATAAGTAACGCCCAAAGTGGAACAGAAACATCGCCCCGAATGCAGCTTTCTTGTGATCAAGGTGCGCGTCTAGGTGAGCAGAATTCGCCCTTCGGCGGAGTCTCCGGGGGGCCGGTTATCGTTTGTCCACGCGATAACACTGGCGAAGTCTACGTCATCGGATCGATTTCTTACCATCATGTATCGCAAGACAGCATTCTGTATTGTACGCCTATTGACGAAGTGGTCGAGCGTCATCCGCAACGTCTCCAGGAGACGCAGCTTAAGTCGTGGGACGCATCGCGCCGCATCTTGTCGGTTGTAAGTGACGATCGCGGATGCCGAACGAATATGGACGAGCATCTAATTCTTAGCGTTTGGCAAGATGGACTAACGGGACTTTGGTGCAACATATTGCCCGATGAGTCGCCTATCTTAACGTCGGCAATCGAACGAATTGTCGTTCAGTCGCCGTTCGCGACAGCGCGTGCAAATACTGAGCTGCACTTTATGGGGGCGGCGGCGTGGAGATCTCGATGTGAGTGTTGCACAAAAGAATGGGTTCCAGTGGACGGTGTTTCAATCAAGAAAACGCTTTCCAAATACGCATTCGTAGAATTGGGTGATGAACCCATTCCGCTTGGCGGTTTACGTTTTAATAATATCGACGAATTGGCAGATCACTTGAAATCGCAGTGTAACAAATGGGCTTTCAGGCGACTGCGTGAACGAGTTAGCGAAGCATTTGACAATCCCGTCGGTGAGTTGCATTACGAGATTGCCTCAGATTTGGTTGTCCCGATGCGAAAGTTATGGAACAATTGGCTCAATATATTGAAAAACGACTCAAGCACATTGCACCATTTTTTCGGGTTGATGCTTTGTAGTGATGGAGGTGTGTTGATGGCTGAGTCTGCCGCTGGCACTGGCCCAGAAACAATTGATGCATGCGTTTTACATGCAACGGTGTATTCACTGGCGGTGTGCGTTGCGTTGCCTGAGAAGCTCAGTAGTTTGCGAGTACAATCACCTGGAAATCTTGGTCAAGATGACATGAGTGGCCACTCATGTGGAATACAAATTATGAGTGGCAAAACAATACGGATGGCAGACCGCTCACACAAGTGGAAAACACCATTTGTGATGCTTCCTCATCTTCACACACTTTGGGAAGTTTTTCGCGTTACAGAAGCACGACTTGATCAAGAAGTGAATCCGTCCGGCAGGTCGTTCCACCAGGAGCCAACCCGTACGTTGGTTCTGCCGGGTGACTGCGAATTGATGGTTGCCATCGAGCAGGGGATCAACACGTTGAGGGCTGTCTTGGAACAGCGTTATTCCGAGTTTCTCACGGTACAGGAACAGTATGTAGCTGGAGCAAATAATGTCAGTGTCTGAGCCCAGCCCTGTTAATGCTCTGATTGACGCTCTGGTGAAATGCAGCGCAAGACGGAACTATCAAGTGGCTCACGATCCAGAGCAATTATCGCAAACGGTAACAAAGTCAGCGTCAATTCAAGACTCGTTTAGCGACGACGCTGATTCGATTGCACAATTACGGCCTGAGATGGATAAAATTGCCGCGCCGGTTGGTTTATTCATTAAAAACCATTCATCGTATGCAATCCAAATTGGCGAACTTGGACGCGAGCTGATAACTGGCGAATGGGACGACGAGTATTACGGTGAACTGATTTCGCAGTGGCACGGTTATCAGCAATATGCTGCGATTGCAAGAACTTGGCTCCTCTCTGATTTCAGTGACGACCTAAATCTATTTTTAGTTGGTCCGTCAGGAAGCAAGGATGAGCGTGAGTGGCAGAATTTTTCACAGATCATCGAACGTAACGATTTAGTCTGTCGGAAAATCGTTTGGCTCCCTGGGAAAAACGATCACAACTGGTCAAAGGAGTTGGAGGAGTTTTTGGAACGAACATTTCTCGCGGAACCTTGGAAAGCTTCAGGGGCTACATCTGGGATTAATCTCGATGCACTATCGGACTCAATGTCTGACTTCGAAGCTTGGCGAGAGGTATTGGAACGGCCTGAATTCAAAAGCGAGCCAGTAGAACATGATGCATTGGTATCCGCTTTACTTGAGGCGGACAGTAAATGAACCCCATCTACCTTTCCAAAATTGATATCTCACAATTTCGGGCATTTGGACCGAATTTTTCACTTTCGATTCCGGCTCAACCTGGGTTGGTCATTGTTTATGGAATGAACGGGCTTGGAAAAACGACGTTTTTCGAAGCAATCGAATGGCTTCTGACGGGCGATGTTCGCCGTATACAAGAAGCATTACCGCCCCGAACTTCACTGGACAATCATCTGACCCGGCATGAAGCAGAGCCGAACAGCCATTTCGTTGCCGCAACATTCGGAGCCGAGAATCGACGAATTAGCAGGTCGGTGTCACAACATCCGTCGTTAAGTGAGTTGGCTCAATTGCTCGTAAGCCCCAACTGGACATCTGAATTGGAGGACATCTCAACGTACATGCGACTGACAATGTTTCTTCCTCAAGCACGAAAGTTTCGGTTTGAAGAGGAGAAGCCAAAAGAACAATGGCAGTTGCTACGCGGTCCAGCTGGCGTGGACCGGCTTGACATTATGCGAAGAGTTCTTGGTGGGCTTTCAACAAAATATGCATTTGATAGGGTTACGAAAAAGCTGGAAACGGAGATTTTGACCAACAGACGCGATCTTTCAGATTGGAAAGAGATGCTTGTGAAGCGGTTAGAGTTTACGACCCGATTGACGGACTCAAGAACTGAATCTCCTGAGCAAGCTGGGGCATTCCTATCCGAGCTGCACGATCAAGTGGCGGGAATGGCGATTCCGATCGAAATGCCTGAGGCGCAAGAGCAACGAAACTGGACACCGGAACGCAGGCTGTCGGCGTTCGTTCGGGAGCTTGATGAAGCCATCGACCATGTCACAGGCGAAATTGAAACGCTGAAGCAATTTCCACAGATAATTGCGGAATGGGCTACGGTTCGTAGTGCATTGGAGAGTCTTACTGAATCACAACAACCGCTGGCGGACAAGATAGAGCTAACGACGTCGAAGCGAAAGGCAGCCGAGCAAGCGGTCGAGCGATTTCGCGTCGTAATAGTACGGCAACAACAGGAGCTTACCACTATTCAAGAGCAAAGGGCTAGAGCTGAGCAAGCGAGTGAAGCGTCGGCCCGGCTGCTTGCGAATCGAGTGGTTCTGTCCAATCGGAGGGAAGAAATCACGGAAGCGAAAGCGAAAGTGCATTCCTTAGAGCAAGAATTAGAACAGATCGAGAAGGAAGAGAAGAAACGAAGCGTATTTGCGAACCAGCTTTCCAACGTGGCCAGTCGAGTGACAAAGTTCGAGGCATTCCGGGGTAGAATTGATCGTCTTGACTCTCAAAACTCCGAATGTGCAAAGGCTATTGAGGAGCTGAGCAAACTTCAAAAAGAACAATCTGAGTTGCAAAATCAACAAGAGCGATTGGATGCGAAAATTGTGCGGGCAAAAGCTGAAGGAAGAAGACTGAAGCAACAAAAAGAAGCTGCTTTGGAAAACGCAGAAGCAATGACTAAGGCAATCGCTGTCATCTGCGAACACCTTGCTCAGGACGCATTAAGCTGCCCTGTATGCCAAGCCAACTACGAATTGGGAGAATTGGAAAAACGAGCAAGAAAATCGGTGGCAGAAGCTGGGTTCGATACAGATCAGATTGATTTGTCGATTCAGAAAAATACAGACGAGCTTAATGGGGATGAAGAGCAATTAAGGTCCGTAAACAACCGCATCAGCGAATTGCCACCGAGATTAGCGGCACTATCACGAACGATTTCTTCACGTAACGAAGAGTCCTCTGCTATAGAGCAGGAAGGCATTGGAATGGGATTTGATGCGACCACCTATCGCGAGCAGTTGTCGAAGGCGATCGACGAAAACAAAATACAAGTTGAACAAGCTAAAGCGAGCATCGCGGCCTTGCCTTCCCTTGAGGACTCACGCGAACGACGAGGGAAAATACATTCCGAGCTTGAACATTTCAACAATGTGGTTATTGGTATTCAGCAAAAAATAGATGAAACAGTGGCCTCGATCAAAGAGGATGAATCGGTCCTGGAAGCGTTTCAATTGCAACTCGGTAAACCAAGTATTGATGGGGATGAATTCGCGAGAATAGTCACGGAATTACGTTCCAATGAGGCCAAATCAAAAACGCTGCTTGGAATCGCAGAGCAGGATTTCAAAAAGGCTGAAGCTGAACAGGCTAAAGTTACAAAAGAACTCGAACAACTTAACGGCGAACTTGAGTTACAAATTGCCACCCGTGTCACAAGTCAGCAACGGCAGACGACATTGCTTGATCGGTGGCAGCAATTGCTTGACGGAACACCTGAATCAGCGACTCAACAACGCGGCTTGTCAGAGAGAGAAGACACAGTCGAAAAGATGCACAATTTGCGACGCCAATGCATTCAAACTGCCGAGCGGCTAACGGCGTGGCGGTTAACTTTCGAATCTTCCGAACTCATCACCAGAATAGCAGAAGCACGCAAAAAGCACGACAATTGTTCTGAATCGGAACTAACGGCGAAGCTCGAAGCGAAGATCGCTGAGACGCAAAGGAGACTTGATCATGTCAAGGATGTCAAAGAGCGCGCCACAAAGCTTGCAACGGACCTTCAAGAAAAAGTGGACGAGTTTAATGACGGGGCGTTGCGGCCATTGGCAACTCGCATTCAACAATTCCACAACGTCTTGTCGCCGTTCCGCTACCAAATCGGTTGGAAGACGCGGACTGTGCGCGGCGCAATCGAACTTCGCCAGTCTGTCAGTCGAGAATCTGGTTTAGCCTCTCAAGAGACGCCCCCACAGCTCGAATTGAGCGATGGGCAAATGGCAGTTCAGGGTCTTTCGACTCTTTTAGCGGCCAGCACGGAGTATCGATGGAGTCGATGGCCAGCTTTGCTTTTGGATGACCCATTGCAAAGTTCTGACTTGCTGCATACCTCTGCGTTCATTGACATAATTCGTGGGTTGATAGTTGAACTTGGCTACCAGGTATTCCTCTCGTCGCACGATATGGAAGAGGCAAAGTACATCATTCGAAAATGCGAGCGTTCGGGAATCAATGTGACAAAGTGTCACTTATTGGGGCCACGATCGAACGGAGTTCGTGCCGAGTGCTCATAACGTTATCGCGCAGCACGGAATTGACGTCAGGGAGGATTGATTTGCGCGACGGAAGTCGCAGAAATGGGTAGTTTCATGACAGAGAAGCCAAATGACGCACCTTCATCCCAAACCGTAAAAGAGGCTGGTGAAAAGCTGGGACGGGGGATTATTTCGATAAAAGACCTTAAGGTCGAGCGTGTCGTGCTGCGTTTGCCTAGCATGGGGGAAGTAAAGGTCTACCCGTATATTTCTGGCGGTGCCATGCAGGCGGCTGACTCGGCGACACAAGACGAACAGATGTTGGAGCGAATCTTCATGAAAAGTGTTTTTCCCGTCGTTGATACGAATGCGTTCGATGAAGCTGACTGGGACGCAGTAGCGAGACATTTTCTTAACACAGAAGAGACGACAGAAAGTTACGAAGAAGAAGTCAAGTCGGGATATTCAGCTTGCAAAGCGTTTGCGACCACATTCAAACATTCGAAACCTTGGAAAGACCATGAGCGTTCAATGCGTGAATTGAAACGAAGTCTCGAATCCGAAGTTGAAGCCGCTACACGAATGATGCGCTCGTACGAAAACACAGCCGCGTCTGTTTTCGCGGGATTCGATCGGAATCAGTTTGCGGATATGGGAGCAGAAACTACTCGTTTGATAGACCAGTATTCGATCAAGATGCCGGAATTGAACCTTGAATTGCAGACGTCCATTGACCGAGTTTTGTCTGAAGTGAAAGCATTGAGTAAAATCCGGATTCCCGAAGTTACATTCACTGCACCAAAGATAGATTTGATTGGTCAGGTAGAACACCAGCTTGCGAGTTTCCGTTTGGTTTCAGATCTTCAACTTACTTCGTTTGAGCAAATAAGTTCTCTAATGTCACCGCTGACGATGCCGGACTTTGGAAATGTCGGAGGGCTTGCCTCTCTGAATGATGCCATTTTCAGCAGCGTAGCCCAGACACTTGCTACCAATCGCCTGTTCGCATCGGTCGATTACTTGTCGCCACAGCAAATCCGAGGAGGACTGTTAGCCCCCAACGATAATGACGATTGGGTTGAGGAAATAGAGGAAGCGGAAGAGGCCATTGTCATCGAGACGCTGACGAATCAACAGGTCATTAACAGCATAGTTACGGATCGACTTCAGCAGTTCGAGAAAGAGCGTCATCTCGATGAACTGCCACAACTTCGGGAGCGTATTGAGTCTCTCACGAAGCCCGAATCATTTGTAAAAGTTCTGGATCGTTTCGGAAAACGTGTAGCCCGTGAAGACTCACAGATTTTTTGGGAGGAATACGGAAGCAAGTTTAGTTCTCGCCCGGAAGCGATCGGCAAGTCACTACTCGGCATGTTTCTGGACGCATACGGTGGTGGTCAGGCATTTGTTGCACATGAGCTCCGGGTCGGCGAAGGCTACGTCGACCTAGTGGTTTTCTTTCAAGGCAAAACTTTCGTCGTTGAATTGAAGGTCGTCGGCCCAGGATGGGGCATCGGAAAAGCAAAGCTTGGCCTCGAACAGTTGGGCTACTACGACGACATGTATTTCGACGCGGACGTGTTCCTCGTCGTTTTTGACGGCAGAAAGACAACGAAGGGGGAGCGTCTCCCAGATGAGCACCGTCTTGAAAATGGCAAAGTCGCGAGAGTTGTCTCCGTACCCATCTTCACTATCGCTCCGACTCGCAAATAATGGAGAGGTGCGAACTATAGTGAAGGGTCTATCTCAATTCTTGCGATCGCTAATGCGTGGTCAATGTCATACCCGATTGAGTGGGCATTCAAGATCCTCGCAAGATGGTAATGAAAACGCGAGATGCGAAGATCGGTAGCCGATTTGGGGTAAGGAACGAGATACCTTGCTCCATCGACGCTGGCAAAAAAAAACGTTTCGATTCTCGCTCCGTTGTATTCCAGATAGACCTCCTGGCATGAGGCATTTTTGTCTGGGAAATTACTCACCCACGGTTCTTCGAATGTTTGATATTCTTCAGGGCGGTCAAGCCTAAGCGAAAAGCCCACGTCACTCTGCAACAGATGCACCCCCGTCGAATCGTCGTACACATAGTCATCAGGGTTGCTAGTAACGAGTGCCTGAATCAGATTTCCTTTAGAAGTTGTCTGTTTGAACCAACCGGGGAAGTGCTTTTTTAGTAGCTCGTTGTATTCAGTGATCTGCAAGGAGAGGTCTTCCCAGAAGAATATTTCAACACGGTCAATTTTCCAAGTTGTTGTGCGAACAAACTTCTGCAAGGTGGCATCACGCTTGAGCGATGTCAGCAAAAGATACTCCTCCAGTTTCGGCTCGAAACCCAAAGCGGATTCAACCTCCGCGCGAACTTGCTCTTCCGTCATACTTTCAACTCGTTTGCACTGCGCGCCCGCCAATTCGGCCCCAACGCCGCGCAAATGGGCTGGCTTGCCGTAAATGTCAACGCCGTTTTGCTTTTGCCCGGTCCTGCCATTTCGGATCACGTAAGGATCTCGCCATTTCCTCATCAGTAGGTCCGCAGAAATGTCTTCAAACTCGTCCCATGATTTGGGAATCGGCAAGTCGGTGGTAGCTGGAGTTGGCATATTCGTGGCATGAATGAATAAGTAGTCTGTTCGCCTTACTTTTTGCGGCTTACTAACAATTCTCTTAAAAGAAACCGTTGAAGACAAGCGGAGCACTACATGCAAACTCGAATCGCAATTGTCAAATCGAAATTCTTTCAACGATATTGCGGGTCACTTTCCGTTGCCGTCGATCGTAAAGCCGCGTCGTTCTGGGGTCAGCGTGGCCTGCGAGGTTTTGCACGTCTTCGAGCGGGACGCCTTGGCTGAGTAGGTCGGTGATCGTGGTTACTCGAAACGAATGTGGTGACAACCGGGATGGCAAGCCAGCATTCTTGAGTCGGCGTTTCAGCATCCGGCCCATGTCGCCGGCAGTCATGCTGTTGTCTGTCAGTCGCTTGGTTCTGCGAATTGCTGTCCGGAATAGCGGACTCGATTTGTCGGTGCCGGCGAGGGCTCCAGCCGTGAGATAGGCGGTGATAAACTGCTGAAGGTCGTGCCGAACGGGGATTTCACGCGATTTGCCGCCTTTTTCCGCAAATCGAAGGCAGTATTGCTCGCCCGTATCGAAATAGTGTTGCATCTGGAGCTTGGCAATCGCTCCGACGCGAGCGGCTGTATAGATGAGGATGCCGATGATGGCACGATCACGCAGCCCCACAATCGAGTCGACATCAATGCTGGTCATCAGCTTCCGTGCTTGCTGAGCTGACATCTCGGGGGTTTTGCCTTCGACGACTTGCAATCTCTCACCACGGACGGAAGCGGCGGCATTTAAAACGACCACGTGCCGCGTCACCAATGTGTCGAAGAAATGTCTAAGTGCCGACAGATGCAACTTCTTGGTTGCGGGGGCGTAAACGAGCCCATCCAAGTAGCTTCCAACATCTCGGGGCGTGATTGTCGGCAGTTCTTTGTCGATCGATTTGCAGTGACGCAAGAATTGGCTAACTGCGTGCGCATAAGCGGCCCTGGTATGGGGATTGCGGATCTTCCCATAGATGAACTCTTCCCAAGCAAACTGTGCCGCAGCGCCGCCAGCAGCGACCAGAGCGGGCATCTCGCTGTCAGCCCGGCCAAGAGTCAGAGCTGGTTGAGTAGTCGCCACGGGAACCAATTCCGCGTCGCCGGTATTGGCTAACCCAACGTCTGCAATTTTGATCGGCTCATCCATGCTGCCCCAAGAGAATGCTAAACAATCCAGCGGTTGATTCACACACAGGGACAATCGGAAATGCCCGAGACCCGAGTTTACTGCCCGTCAACAATAACGCACCATAACGTCCTTTGTCGAGCACTAAAACGAGTTGGAGGTGGCGTCAAGCATTTCGTTGGCCAGTGGTCAACGGTGCATCTATGGGCGATAATCTAAAATCGGCTGAAGAAGCCGGAGTTACTTGTAATTGTGAGGATTGGTGGAGAAATTGAGTGCGAGCGTTAAAAACAGTTTGTTTCCTCCGTGGTTCGAGGGTGAGAAGTGTTCGGTAAACAACGTCATCGTAATGATTGAACGGGTTGACGGGCGAGCGATCGTTTTTGACTCGCTTGTTGAAATTGCTGCGGATCACGTCGTGGGATTAAAGGCGATTAAGAAGCTGGGCGGTTTTCCCAAAGCGACACATCTCTTGGAAAATCGGGTTCCGACCACAAAAATTGGCAGGTCAGGAATGCTGGGCGAGATTCTAGCGACTGAGTACGTCGCACAGGAAACAGAGTTTTCGGTCCCAGTTCGTCGGCTTCGGCATCGCGACACGCGTGAATTGGCGATGCGTGGTGACGACGTTCTTGGCTTTCGTCTAGCGAAGACGAGAGTCAAGGTGATGAAGGTGGAGGCGAAAAGTCGCGTATCACTGGCGACAGCACATCTCGCTGAAGCCCGCACTGGACTCGCTAACCATCGAGGCCGTCCGAATCCTGAAACACTGGCCTTCTTGGAGTGCATCCTGCGGTTGGATGATCGAGATACAGAGGCTGATCCGATTACGTTTCTGCTTAAGAATCCCATTTATGTAAAGGACGTATGTCACCTGCTGTTCACACTTTCAGGCAGCGCGCCAAGGAATTTGCTGGAAGCAAACAGCCAAGCCGTTCACAAGGGGATCGAACTCCGGCTGTGCGGCTGCCGTGTCAAGAAACACGCAGATTTTGTGAAAGCGGTATTCGACGAATGCGTGGCAAGCGGCAAGTGAAATGGAAACATCGGAAGCGCTGGTAAGTAAACTGACGGAACTTTGCGCGTCCGGCGTTCGTGATCGGTTGGTCGCCAAAGGATTGTCGCGTGGAATGATCTGGAAGGACGGCACACTTCCTGAAGATAGCCCGAAGTTCTCGTCACGTCTGACAAATGATCTTCTGAATCACGGCTATTTGGTTCTTGGGTGCGCTATCCGACTACGGATACTTGCGATTGAACAGTCATTGTCCGTCGGACCGGTTCTCGATGATGGATTCAGAACAGCGGCAGAGTGCATCGAGGCGGTTGTGCGACGCGGACAGCGTCAGAACGATCGAGGGTTTCATTTAACTATTGCTGCGGCAGCATTTCATCTTGCACACTACGGAGCACGTTCTTACTCGCTGCTCGCAGAGAACACTGACGATCTGAATCTCGTTGACATTGAGGTGCTGCTGGTCGCATTGATGCAGAGAAAGCTAGACGATCTGGAGTCGCTGTGCCTGAACTGGCTGGTCGAAGATGAACATACGGACGAAGGCATTGTGTCCTCGCTGGAGTCGGGCGAGGTAGATTTCGATGATGCCGATGCAGCCTACGTCGCAATCTGCCAAGTATTTCATAGGGCGGTCGCAAATTTTGATTTCGGACTTCGTAGCGGCGAATCAGCTTTTGTCGAAGCTGCGATTGAGGCGTTGGATCGCTGCATTGAAGCGGCGGAAGAGATAAAGCACGTTCCGTTGTGGTGGATTTGTATTGTTGCACGGCATCTGATGGACGATCTTTGGAGTCGAAGCCTGCACCAAACACTGCCAGTTCTCCCTAATGATGACCGCTGGGAAGAGCTACGGAGCAACTTCATCGACTTGCTATGTCAACGCAGCGTGGCCGAGATTGATTTGTGGCCGTCGCAAATCGCCGCAGCCAGTCGCGTCGTTGACGAATCGGATAGCCTTGTCGTCGCGTTGCCAACCAGTAGCGGTAAAACAAGAATTGCCGAGCTGTGTATCCTGAAGTGCCTAGCCAGCGGTCGCCGTGTCATCTACGTCACGCCGCTCCGCGCCTTATCGGCACAAGTCGAAGGAACGCTTGCCCGCAGCTTTAGGCCGCTAGGGTTTTCGGTATCGTGCGTCTACGGGGCTAGCGGCATTGCAGCGAGCGACGTTGATACGATGCGTTCCGCCAGCATCGTTGTTGCGACGCCCGAGAAGCTCGATTTTGCGATTCGGCAGGCCAGCGACGTTATCGATGACGTCGGATTGATTGTTCTTGATGAAGGGCACATGATCGGATTGAATGAAAGAGAAATTCGATACGAAGTGCTTGTGCAGCGACTTTTGCAGCGATCCGACGCGAGCAATCGACGAATGGTCTGTCTGTCAGCGATTTTCACCGAGGGCGATCCGTTCGACGCGTTTACTCAATGGATACGAGCTGACAAAGACGGCGAGGCCATACAATCGAAATGGCGACCAACTCGACAACGTCCCGCGACTCTTGAATGGAAACCAACAGGCGGTTGGCTTGAATATCAAGTCAGCGGCGAAACAGTGTTTGTTCCTCGATTTATCGAAGAACAACCGAAAAGAAAGCAACGACATAATGCTTTTCCGCAGAATCGCAATGAGCTGATTTTTGCGGCTGTGCAAAAGTTCCACCAAGACGGACACGCCGTTTTGCTCTATTGTCCTCTGCGGACTTCTGTTGAAACTGCTGCCGCGTTGTTCCTGAAACTGGCAAAGCAGGGCTACGTGCAATCCTATCTGACGCCGGAGTCAGCGAGCGAGATTGGGAAAGCAATTCGGATCGGGGAGGAGTGGCTGGGGGCCAACCACGTCGCCATCCAAGCGTTGCGACTTGGAATCGCTGTTCATCACGGTCAATTACCTCGACCGTTTCTCGCGGAAATCGAAGCTCTACTTAGACGAAGGGTTTTGACCGTGGCGATTTCGTCGCCGACGTTGGCGCAGGGCGTGGATTTGTCGTTTGGGGTTTTGATCTTCTCATCGCTTTGGCGGAACGGTGAGGTGATGAAACCTAAGGAATTCGCAAACGTGGTCGGTCGTGTCGGACGTGCGTTTGTCGACTTGGACGGAATTTATGTTCTTCCGGTACACGAAGACGACACGGACACGAGAGATAAGCGGCTTAGCGAATTTCACAAGCTCGTCAGGGATGCACGAGGCCGAGAACTTGAAAGCGGCCTTTATCTCCTGATTCATCATTGTCTTAGAAAGCTGCAAAACAAGCTCGGAATCGCGAGCAGTGAGATGGCTGAGTATGTCCTCAATCAACAACCGGCGATCGATGAAATCGCAAGTACTGGCAATGATTTGGATGCCCGACAAATTGCGGTGATGCTTGCGGAGTTCGATGCGGGCATATACGCCTTGGTCGAAGACTTGGACTGCGATATTTCGGAAGTCGCGGCCAAGTTGGATGAGGCGCTGAAGAGTTCGCTTTGGCTTCGTCGTCTCGCGATTCAAGAGGTTAAAGCCCAAGAGAATCAGATTGCCATGTTACGAGGGCGAGCCATCCACAATTGGTCTCGCACAACGGCACCACAACGAAAGGGATTCTTTTCAGCAAGTATTGGAACCGAGTCCGGTTTGCAAATAGTCGATCAGGCCGACGAACTTGGGAAGCTGTTGGATTCCGCCACCGCAGCAATCAAGTCGGGTGACACTGAGCAACTCTCGATGGATTGCTGCGAGCTTGCTAACATTCTGTTCGTAATTTATCCATTCAGGCCCAAATTTCCCAAGGTCTGGAGTGAGAGCGACTGGAAGGCAATTCTAGATGCTTGGATCAGTGGAGCGACACTTCACCGTGTCACTGACACGGTCGGGATAGCTTTCGTGCAGCAATCGTTGGTGTTTCAACTTGTCTGGGCTATTGAGGCAGCTAGAACGGTGCTTGCGTCGATCGCTGAGACAAAGGATGACGACGAAACCAGCGAAAGCGAAGACGAACGCACGTATGTTGCGATCTGCATCACCTATGGAGTGCCCAGCGTAGCGGCAGCACGAATGCTGGAAATCGGAATGGAGTCACGTTTGCTGGCGGTTCGTCTAGCGAAAGAGCTTGCGTTGACGTTCACGACTCGGACTGACTTGTTGATCTGGCTTCTTCAATGCGATGGAGTGGAACCGCTTCTGTTTTCTGAAACAGAACGAGAAGTATGGCTCAACTTTGTGCAGAGGAATGAGTTTTATTTTGACCCGTGGCAAAGACGAAATGAACTATACAAATTTCGGCTCGGCGAAGGCATCACGCTTGCTATCGGTACCCATCTTCGATTACAGCCTAATGATGAAGGAACGGCAGAGTTGTATATGCCTGATTTTCAGTGGGTAGGGCGAACCGACTCTAAAGTGCCTTCTGATCGGCCAATGGTGGGTGTGATTACCAGCGACGGTGAAGTGTGCGTTCGCGATTTCGTTGCACCCGAGTTACCCGATTGGCTAAAAACTATTCGCGCGTCGAGCTAGCTCGCGAATGCTCCGGGAAGTCAGTAAATACCAGTGAAACAGCTATGCTGCAACGCCTCCGGTTAACGCCAAAACAACACGAAGCCAGTCAAAGGGCTCGAAGTTGGGAAGCCCGCTATCATGGCGGAACATGTTTATCCCCAAGAGACTGAGGGATTGACGATTGAGTGTGTCCGAATAGTGTGTAGACCAGTTGCCGGGGACGCCGAAAATGACTGGGATGAGGCAAAAAGAATGATCGAAAACGGCATTTGTGAACTGCCAACCCCGTAGTTCCTCATTCCAAGAGACAATCAACAGTCACACGGCTTATCGCTGCAGTCTGATACCGGTGGGGCCTGCTGTTGCGCCGCGTAACTGTTCATCAAAGCCAGTCAGCGGCGTGGGGTTGATTTGTTGAGCAGGCGGCGTCGGGCTCGTCGGATTCGATGAACTTGCTAGCGGGTCGTGCTGGTGGGCTAGATGGTGAGAGGCAATCGGTGGTCTGGGGAACCGCGAAGACCTCTCTGGGCAAGAATCGTTTGGGGATTCTTGGCGAACCGACGCTATTCGGCGTGGTTCCCGGAGGATTCTTCGAAAATCCAGTCGTGGGCTTTGTCGACCACTTTGGCTACCAGCGGCAAGTCGTCGCGGCCAAAGCTGGTCGAGTCTTTCCACTGTTCGCCGTCCTTGTAGATGCGACTGATTGTCACGTTATGGCGGGTACCATTGTCCGTGTCGTTCGCCCAAATGGCTGCTTTTACGCGGCCCATGCGAACTTCATGCACTGGGCGAGTCTTAGTCGTCGCCTTGGTTTTGGTTGTCATGGTCAACTGTCTCCTCAAGAGTTCCGAGAAAGGTGTAAACCGCAACTGCTTCACATGTAGCGGTTGCGATAACTTCATGGAGCGGATCGTCTTTCGACAATTGCTCAATGGTTACTGGAGCGGCGCCGCGTTTGCGGAGCCACTCAAGAAGCGTGTTGGCCGCATCATGGGCCGCGTCCGCATCATCTGCATTCCATGCACGAAGTAACTCATTCCAAGTTGCTTGTGGATCCATCGCTATGCCGTCCTTTTCGTTATGAGAGAACGACCGATCTTAGACAAAGCCATATAGGTCTCCTGCTCGCCTGGTTTATGGAACCGAAAACTACCAACATGGTCAGTCAACGGGGGCACCATCTTGGCTGCGCCTTGGGACAACTCATTTCAAGTCGACCCAAGGCACAGCCAAAATCGGCAGGCAGGATACTGGGTATGAAAACCTTTCTTCAGACCACCGGCCTCATGATTCAAACTGGCGTCCGAATCATAAAACCGGGGAATTCTTCCCTAGATTCTGGGATAAAGAGAGCAGGTGTAGTTGAGTGTTTTGCTTTTAATCCCTACCACAAAGCGCGGCATTTGTCACATTCTTTGCAGCGGGTCGCCGGTAGGATTATCAGCGTGACCACAGTTCGCAAAACTTGTTCGGCTAAATCAGGGAGTTGCGTCGCTTCCCGGCAGCGTCCGCGATAACACATTTTTTGCTGAGTGCTGAGGCTTCGTCGCTCTCTCATCCGTCGGGGCTCGCCCCGCTGAGGCCGTCAGGCCCTTGGCCTCGCACGGATGAGAGAGCGATGAAGCTGGCTGCTGCGAAAGCCTCAGGACCAATGAGGCTTTGTTGTTCGGATTCCCGAGTGGGCTCGTCCGCTTAGTTACGCAGCGAAATGACTTAGATTACTAAACCGCGAAGCTGGCCGCTGGTTGCAGCTTGCCTGCAACGAGCGGACGGCGTAGCGACGCTACGGCTGGCAAGCGAGCAGATTCTGAGATCACGACGACGGTTGTGCGAGAGCAGTAAGTGCGTCGGCGTGAGGCTCAGTAACTGATCGCGGACAAAGTCATGAGCGGGGAACGCTTTCGCAAAATCAATTCGCAAACGAGGGTTTTTCGCTTGATACTTCCAAAATGACGGTCATAATTCAGTAATTCGCTCATTACCTATTGCTGCCGGGTTACAAAATATATGGCTGCCAGACTTCCGCCGAGTCTGTCAAAACCGGCGGCTTTTTTTTGCGCGAGCGGCTGTAACTAAGGTGCTAGAAGCCGTTTCTCGACCAACAAGTCACCGTATTTTATTAGTAATTCCTGTGCTCTTGCGGGTACCGCTCGATCGATTGAGTCCCAGGATCGGGCTGAGCCATCGTAGAACGGCATCGCGCCCCTCGGTCGATCATTCCAAACTGATATGATTTTGCATAGCATCTTGACGCCATCTGGCCCTTCATTCAAGGCACCGGCTGACTTTAGGTCGGTGAGCGAGGCCGGGCCTCTGGAGACTTCTTTCGTTCGATAGGTATTGCCGTCACTGAGAAAGGCAACCAATAAACTTTGTATTTGGGAACGGTCACGGTTGAATTCGGCTTCAAGTCTCTGTTTATCGAGTCGAGCTCGCGTTTCTTGGTTTGCCCCGGCAAGTTTTGCAACTTCCGCTTGGGCCTCGAGACGCATTTTTTCGGCTGTTTCGACCGCGATCTTTTCTTCGCCGATCTTTTTTTCTTCGGCGATGGCGCGTTCCTTGGCGATTTGAGCTTGAAGGACCATCTCTTCATTTGCTTTTCTCGTTTCTTCTAAACGCTGAAGAGCCTCTTTTTGTTCCTTTCGCAATTGCTCAAGCCTTTTCTGCTCGAGTGCGACACTTAATGTGCTGAGGTCGGCGGAAACGGGATGAACCATCGCTTGTTCGCGGATGGAATCAAGGCTTGCCAGCTGCTCTTCAGCGGATTTCAACAAACGATTGGATTCGATTTTAGCAGTATCAATAGTGGTGGTCATTGCATGGCTCACGTCAAAATCGGCAGTGATGTTGGATTTCGCATCCGATAACGAGGATTCGAGGTGATCAAGACGCTGTTCCAAATCTAAGCTTGAAGGAAGTGGTTGGCTTTGGGTTGTTAACCAGAACGCTTCAGCATCTTCAAGCAATGCTGGACTCGATAACACACGGCGACCAAGTTCACCCGACAACAATTCGGCTTTCTCCCGATGTAGTCGGTCAACATTGGATTTGAACTGAGCTAGCGTTGCTTTTGTCGAGGCGACTTTTGCGAGTGCTTCGTCAATTTGCGACGTTGCAACTGCGATAGCCTCTTTTTCCAATAATTCAGCTTGCTGGAGGGCCGCGAGCTTTAGCTCCGCATTGGCCTTTCGTTCACGAAACCGAGTTTCTTGTTCCAATTGCTCCATTACGCTCGATGCTCGCATTTGTAAGGCGAAATGCCCAACCAGAAAAACCAGCGGTAGTGCAGCAAGCAAGGTTATGGGGGTCTTCAGTTCCTGATACCATTTTCTGGAATTGGAATCCCTTGGTGAACTAGGCTCGGAGACGCTTTCGTGTAGGGCCGAAGCGTTTGGATGCACAATCAGTTCAGTGGCATGGACGGGATTGGATTGTGAGTTCCCGGTTGCTTCGATTTCGTCAGACATTGGTTTGGGGTGGATTAAGGAATTTTGGATATATCAACAGCGGGGCTAGTCATCGTCCTGATCTCCGAAAAGTCCGCTGAGCGGGTCAGGATTATCGTCTTCGGGCGTATCCGATGCAGGTGGGGCGTCGTCTTTTTTGGCCCAAAGATCGGCATAGGTAAGGGGAGGGTCAGGAGATTGGCGTTGCTCGCGATAACCGGCTGGCATTGTGTGAATCGAGGGTAAGGGCCAAAGCGAGCTTTCCCGTGATTTGAAATCGTTGTACTCAACGGTGTGTGGCGAATCGATAATCACAGGCAAGCCGCCGAATTGCGCGAAGCCACTGCCTTGTCGGATCCGCAAGATGCTTCGATTTTCGAGATCGCTCGCGGCTAAGAGCATGTTGGCTGTGAGTCTTGGCATAGCCAGTGACGTTACGGACAGTGATTCGGTGGGTCCGTTGGACGTCGAACCGACGGCGTGAGTCTCTCGCATCTCCACATTTGTGCCCGATGTTGTTAGCAGCAAGTCGAGTTCTTCCTTAGTTGACACTGTAAAATGCATTTTCATCCGGGTATTCGTTTCCACGATTCTCGCCAAGTCGGGACCGTTTGGAATTCGCAGGTCAGCCGTGCTTTGATTTGCGAGAATGAGGGCGATACCAAGGCTTCGCGCGAGCTGAAGTACAATGTCCAAGTTGGGAGCCGCGAGCAGTTGAAATTCATCGATCAATAAGTACACCTGAGTACGTTTTTCTCCTCGCAGTGCTAAAGCAGAGTTGACCATCGAGAACAGAGCCATTCGAGCGATCTCGGTGGCCCCTTCTTTGCCATCTCCGGGGGAAAGGTGAAAGAAAACGGTTTGGGGATGTCGAAATACTTGGGCGAAATCAATCGACTCTGCAAACGCGGGATTGTCTGCCTTTGCCGACGGCAAGATATTGAGAGCATCGATGTCGGCAAGCCTAGCTGCGACCATTAGTGCGTGGGCGCCGTTTTCAGCTAGGTCTTTTGGCAACTTTGCAGCTTTCGAAAACTGAACGAATTCTCGGAAAGATCGAATTTGGTTCTGTGTAGAATTGAAAACCTCTTCAACAAGCGATTCTTCAACGGGTTTTCCGATCGTTCGCGACTGTTCTGCCATATCGAGGATACGTGCCGTCAATTCAATGGCGTTGTCGGTGTAGAATCCTCGTCCGTAAGCTCGGCCATGTTGTAGGCCCATTGCTTGAGTCAACAAGTCTGATTTCTGAGCTGGCCCGGCGTTACGCAGGTACTGTTGCAAAAGGGGGTTGAAGCCGTACGTTGACTTGCCTGGCTGGAGAGTGTGCCAGCGAAACCGCTGATTTGCAGAGGCACATTCTCGTCTTGCCGTATCGAACAGGTATTGGTCGCCCCCTTTGAGGTCAAAAACAACGACGGAACAATCACCGCGCCGAATCAGTTGACGCATTAGTGACATTAGGGCAACGGACGTTTTTCCTGAGCCAGCAGCTCCAACGATATGTGTATGATCGTGGAGTAGACTGCGGGGGATAAGCACCGGCGAATTGTCAAAAGCATTGACCCCCATGAAAAGCGAATCTTTGGCAAAGCGATTGGGTGATTCCTGAAGGCGTGCAACGGTGTCGTTCCAAACGGTAGCATTAAGAAAGCGGGTTGGTTTCATCCACATCATTTGCGGGGAATACCGACCCGCAAGTCTGGAGACCAGGATGAGCGACGGTAAAAACGTTAGTATCAGTCCAGCAGCAACGGCGAAGAGGGCGTTAAGAAGGAGGGGACCGATAACCGAGTAATGCCAATCGTCGCTGATTGGCGTGGCGTTTCCCGACGTATTCGCTGAGTCACCGAGTAGTCTTTGTTCCCATTTCTCGCGTTCTGGTTCGGACAAGCGAGTGAGCATTTGAAGCTGGTAAGGTTCCAGTTTGATTTCGGGAGACGGTCGATAGGATTTAGGTTGAAATGAATCACCCCAAGAAGGAACTGTCCAAAATGCAATTGAACTAGCTGCTGCAACGGAGATGGTCGCCATAAATAGGAACAGACGGTGACGATGATTCCATTGCCCTACATGGGGTCGAAAAATCCCCACTGCGGGACGCATTTGCCAGTTGTAAAGCAGCCATTGTGACCATGCTTTTTTCAGTCCACGGTACACTGCGAGCGGACTGACCCATCGCCGCTTAAACCATCGACATGAAACAATCTCAGCGACGATGACGGTGAGGCTTGCCAAGCACGTGACGACTAGAACGGCGACAAGTAAAACGCCCCCAATGTACGTTCCAGATTTGGAATAACCATTCGTCCAATAACCAGCGATAACGAGTAGTGCAGTCAGGTATAGAAACCAGAGATAGTAATACTCGTGTTGTATGACTAAAACGCGGGGGTTGAAGCGTTGGCGCCACCGAGATCGCACGTGTGCTGCCTGATGTCTTGACGTTGGACTCATCGTCTGGAAGTAGACGACTTGTGTGGCGAAAACGTCAGCGACCCACATCGAACACGCGATCGCACTTACGAGTAAGAACATTGGGCTTTCGAGCCAGTACGCAAGCGCAAAGAACAGCAACGCAGCGGGAAATGATAGATAGTGCCAATATCGTTTCTGTGGACGCGATATAGTCCAAACGATTACGAAAAGGGAAATGGCAATCGTCAATTCAGCAATTACGAGGTTGTTGAAGAGTAGCGGTAGAACGCAGAGAACAGCGACTACAGGAAGCAACAGGAACTTTCCATGGTAGTAACCAAGGAATTCCGCGTCCGCTAATTTATCTTCATGGAATACTGGGATTTCCAATTCAACATCATCGTGAGGTGGAATCGCATCGTAGCGAGTGGGATTCTCTCGCGACGTGTATTCACTAATCGGAATACCCCAATGAAGCTTTGAAGTCGATGCCATTGCTGAACCTGCCAATGTTAGTTGGCTGGGCCTCCCAACAGTGAAGCTAGTTTCTCGAAAGCCTCAACACGAATTGGAAACGGCAAGTTACGCTCCTTGGCTTTGGCACTTATTAACTCAGCCTTTTGCTCGAAGGCTGTGACAACTGTAACGACGAATTGGCGTCTCTCGACAATAGAATGCCAGAATGGATGCTCGGTTCGTCCATGGACCTCTGCTTGGCACTGCGTGAGCAGTGAAGACACATCTCGGCCATGATCTACTCGAATAAACCCAAGTGATTTCCGTTGCGGATTTACGTCTGTGTGGAGGTAGTACGCATTGTGGGAGAAGCCGGGAATGAGAAGGTCGGGTTGCTTCTTTTTTAGATCCCTGATTCGGAACAACTCTCGCGTTGGAAGTTGGCCGCAACAGAACAGCAGCTTTCCGTACCAATGAACAAGCGCCTGCGTTCCAAGTGGCTTTGCGTGCTTGCTAGATTCCCCCAGAAGCTTGCAAGCATTGACGCCAAGGTTGATGTATTTCGCGGATCCGTCAAGCGAGTGGGACTTGACGAATTGGTCTGCTTCGAGACGCGATGTTACTTTCGAGACCGCGTTGATATCGGAGTCGTCGAAGAATAGTCGATGCAGGACCTCGCGGGTGGTCAATCGGTAGCGGCTAATGTGCTCAATGATTTTGTAATCACGGTCGTTGATCCTGCCCCGCGCGATGCGTCGATGTTTGGTCATTTTGCCTCACCACAATTCATAAGGCAGATTACGGTCCTTGCAGTCTTTGTGGAAAGCTTGCACGCGCGGTCTGTTGTAGGATCCACCAAATTCGAGAACCAGGTCGGGATTGGTGTTTGGGGCATCGGCGATGACAGCATCGGGAAGTTTTTGGCGAATTCGGTAGGGTGCAAGAATATCTTCTCCGATCCAGCGTTTTGCATTCTCGCTGTTAGTTTGAAGAAGACCTAAGTATATTTGGCTAACGCCGAGATCGTGGGTTGCTTGTGGTGTTGATTTTAGTTTTTTATGTGATTTTCCGCCGAACAGACGAGTTGCTTTCTTCGTTGCGGTATAGACGGTGGTCGTTTTCGATCCTTCCTTCCAACGACTCTGCAATATCCAAGCGGCAGCTCCAAAATCAGGATCCATATCTCCTGGAGACCAAGCAATCACTGGGGTGTCAAGCTTCGGCAAAGGGGATACGGCGAGTCGTTGTCGATGAACAAGTTCGCCTTCTGCGAGCTTGGCTAAACGACGCTGGGCAGTTTGGCGGGAACTACGTGATTCAGACCACCATGTGCTCGCAATCTGGTCCAAAGTAAACAGTCTAACTTTGGTGCAGAGTGCAAGAATGACTTCTCTGTCGCGTGTCGTAAGTGCTGTCACGGTATTGGTATCCATCAAAGAGGATGATTAAAACGGAGATGAATTTCAATCGGCAATCAGAAATGATCGGCATTATAAGGTGGCGAGGGATTCTATGAGTCGACACCTTGGACAGGATTGAGGTAGCAAGTGCTTGTCGATGGTGTACTTAGGTCGATGCGGACGGCAGGTCGGGCGGCCCTTGGGGTCTGAGGTCGTGGTGCCGTTTCAAGCGTGCAGTGAGGGAGCGAGGGCGGGTGTTCACACCCGCCCGGAAGGCGAGTCCGTTCAGGACTCGCAAAGTGCCCACACCCGGCCCTAGCCGGGTTGGGCACAGAGCCCCGCGGCCTAGCGGAGCGAGCGACCGTTCAGGTCGCAGCGGCATCCGCCCAAGCGGATCCGCGACATGGCCGTTCAGGCCAGCGTGCGTTCAGCACGCCATAAGCCCGTAGGGCGGGATCTCCCAAGTGCTATGCACTGGGGAATCCCGACCGAAGCGGCAGAAAGAGGACCGCGGCGCCAGCCGTGGGGCGAAACATGCTGCGAGTCCGTTCAGGACTCGCAAAGTGCCCACACCCGGCCCCAGCCGGGTTGGGCACAGAGCCCCGCGACCTAGCGGGGCGAGCGACCGTTCAGGTCGCAGCGGCATCCGCCCAAGCGGATCCGCGACATGGCCGTTCAGGCCAGCGTGCGTTCAGCACGCCATAAGCCCGTAGGGCGGGATCTCCCAAGTGCTATGCACTGGGGAATCCCAACCGGAGCGGCAGAAAGAGGGCCACGGCGCCAGCCGTGGGGCAATGCATCGCATCCTATCTCCTGACCGCTACAGCGGTCGGGAATAGGATGCGGTCAGAAAAGAGGACGCAGCGAAGCGCAGTGCGTTTGGAGGCCAAAAACGGAGGGCTGGCAGCTCCTCCGTTTTTGGTTCTAGTTCGCTTGTCGTTCTGGTAATGGCCTCACATTCTGAGTTCTTCGCTGTGGCTGTCTTGGCTCACTGTTGGCTGACAAAGTGGCGACTACACCAGCAACCCATTGAGCGCCCCGAATCACATCTTCAAAGTCTTCTGTGCGGAAGCTTTTGGCGACTCCCTGCACTCCATCTTGTTCATAGAGTCGATGCTGGCTGAAAGTGAGATAGGCCTGGCCGCGGCGATCGTGGTTCTTCCAAACCCTGGTCCAGACGTTGCCGTAAGTTCGTTGATCGTATGGATCATACTTCTTTGCATTGTCGCTGATTGTTGTTTCATTGGTTCTTGACTTGAACATGATTTCTTTCCTTTGTTGTAATTTGACAAAACGCACGTGACCTTTTCCTCGGGTGGTGCAGGAGACAGCTGCCATGCCGTCGAGCACGGAGGCAAGGTGGAGAGCGCAGCGAAGCGAAGCGGACCTTGCCGCCGGGGGAGCGGCATGGCAGAGGGTGGCGAGGGTTTCCCGCAACGCGGGAACCCTTGACAGTTGTTTTCCGCGAAGCGGAAACAACGAACCCGACTGGCTCCTGCACCACCCGAGGAAAAGGTCCCACCACACGAAAAGCAGATCCCCATTGCAGAAGCCAAGGTGTTGGAATCCATGAGGGTGTTTGTCTCGAAGAAAACAAAGTCGGAGAGCATCGTCCTTGAAATTGAGGTGCCGGGGAGAGTTCCATTTTTTAGGTTGTTTTCAGATAGCAGTCTTTAATGGTGATGTCGCACCGGTATTTGTCGTCGGTGTGACATACCTCCAACATGAAAGGGTGCTGATGGGAATTTTTAGCAAGAGTGAGTCAGGTGGAACAACTCCCCGAGCGGACGTAGACCTCAAGCAAGGAGAACTCGTCATAGAGTCTGGTATGGACAAGAGTGATGTAGTGAAGGATTCATCGGGCGAGCTTCTAGCATTGTCCGAAGTCCAACGGGCGCTATCGGAGATCGAGTCCGTCGAAGACATCAAAGAGATCCGTGATAAAGCGGAGGCAGTGCGCAAGTATGTCGAGAGCGCTGGGCTTGGTCTGGAAATGCAGAACAAAGCAGCAGAGCTGAAACTGCGTGCGGAACGCAAAGCAGGTGAGATGCTTGCTGAGATGAAGCTGCATGGTGGTGATCGTCGCAGTGACGAACAAGACGATCGATTGCGATTAACTGACCTTGGTATTTCCAAGGATCAGTCTTCTCGGTGGCAGCTATTGGCCCGCGTGCCCGCAAAGCTATTTGATGACTTTGTGGCGCAGTTTACCGTGCATCAGGTGGAACTCACGACGGCAGAGGCACTCCGCTATGCCAGGACCCTGAAAGCGCGAAAGGAGAGTGCTGCAACCGGGGGACAGCCAGAGCAAACAGATAGCGGGCTTTTGCAGTGGCCAGAGTTGGTTGAGGCGGGCATCAAGTTCGGATGTATTTATGCATCTCTCGATCATGGATCTGGGAACGCCATGCCCCTAGAAAAACTGCGTCAATTGGAAATTGAGTCGATTGCCGCTGAGCAGTCCCATTGTCATTTATGGACATCTCACGAGCAATCAAACCATGCTGAGAGCATTCTCCGGGCATGGGGGTTTGAGCCTCGTGACATCTTTATTTGGGTGAAACCCAAAAGGGGACCAGGCGAGTATTGGCGGCGGGCTCATGAGCTGTTGATGCTAGGCGTTCGTGGAGACTGCCCGTTCTTGGATAAGTCGATTCATAGTTGGATTCAGGCAAACCGGCCTCGCCATGGCGGAAAGCCAAGCAAAGTCCGAGAGTTGATTGAGACGGTAAGCCCTGGCCCGTATTTGGAGCTGTTTGCGGATCGGCCCGCACGCGGTTGGCAATGTTGCCGGGTAAGCGATGACAGCTGAATGGTTTCGTGCGGACTGCGAGAAATGTGCAAGCGTCTGGTTCGCGCCGTTCCAGCCGCTGTGTTGCCCTTGGTGCGGGATGTTGCACCCACCGGCAGTTGGTCAGCTGCCGGCATTCTTACTTGATACCGATGAGGAAGATAATAATGAGCAAGCCACCTGTGAAAGAATTTCGGATGGGATTGATCAAGGCGACCATTTGGGAGAACCAAACAAAGCATGGAGTGAAGTATACGACAACCTTGACGCGGCTATTCAAGAATGGGGAGAGCTGGGTTGAATCATCCCGGTTTGGAAGAGATGATTTGCCGCTGATATCCAAGGTCAGTGATCAAGCCCATACTTGGATATTCTCGAAGCAGCAGGGCGAGTAAATTCGCTACGGAACGTAGCGCAAAAATTTTGGAAAGCCGAAGCCGGTGTTACTGCCGGCTTCGGCTTCGGTGCTTAGTACTCCGAAGGGAGCAAGACAGTTGTCGAGCGGCGGTCGGCTTCCGTGATGACCCAGATCTTTTCGCCCGATCTGTTTCGGTAAACCGAAAACAGGCGAGCGCCGGTAAGTAGGGCGTTGTTATTTGCTTGGCGGTCATGCTCGCAGCAGTCGCCCCAATCACACGAGGCGTGACGCTGCACCATTTCATGTAATTCGTAGTCCTCCAAGGTTTTCTCAGCCCCTGGCGTAGCGCATAAGCGACCTATCGGGAATTTAGAAAGGATGATGGGTAAGGGCATTTTTGCATTTGTTGGTTTCTGATTGATCATGGTTTATCTCCAATTGTCGAGCGTTTTGCCCGGTGTTGTTAGGTGCCGCTCCGAGGCATGTTTTTGCTTCCGAATGGCCTTTCACAAGCGTTCAAGGCCATTTGGATACAAAAACAAAATGATGTTCTTTGGGTTTGGTAAGCGTGGAGACCGTGGGAGCGGGGTCAAGGCGAGTGACAGACTCTGTCTGGCGCGAGCGTTGATTGCGACGAAAGTCGGGAGGGAATACCAAATCCATTTCCACTTAATCAGCCGGCATTACAAAACGAGAAAGAATGGCGGCTGGCGGCGGTGACCAACGTGTCACCGAAGAAGGGTTTCATAAGCGTCGTAAAAAGGGGAAATACTGTCGCGAGAAACCGCTCAGGTGGTGCCGTATGGCGGGCCAAATTCTAGGGTGATTTGGGTACAGAGATTAGACTGTTCAGAAAGAGGAATTACTTGTTACGCAAGCCGGAAGGAACAACTGTGAGTGAGACAGAACTATCAACCCGTCTCGACCGTATTGAGATTCTATTGTCAACACTGATTGAGCAAGAGCAAGCAAAAGAATACTACACGACCGCCGAGGTAGCGAAGATGCTCCAGCGGGCGGAGTTCACGGTTCGCGAGTGGTGTCGGCTTCGTCGCGTTCTCGCAGAGAAGCGGGCGTGTGGGCGAGGCCGTGCGAAAGAGTGGATCATCTCGCACGAGGAACTTGATCGAATCCGAAACGAGGGTTTGCTTCCGATTCAGTGAGGGGTGCCCGTTAGTCGGAACTCTTCTTCGCTTGCTGGAGTTTTCGGTTCAGCAATTCCGTCTCCGCTCGCAGCGTCGGTTCGAGTTCGCTGAGACGCTCGGGAATGTCCATCGTTGCGTGCAGCAGTGTCAGAATGACAATGCCGTCCGCTTGCCTGTCGCAGACCAGCACGTGACGACCAGAGCGGTAGAAATGCAGCGACGGATGGAAATCGGTCGTCTGAGTCAACAATCCAGGATGTTCAGCGAGACGATGAATCGCTGCTTCTAGGTCGCTGAGATACCGCTTGGCAGTCGCCTTGCCGAATTGCTCAATCGAATACTGTTCGATCTGGGCAATGTCTCGAAGCGCACGCTCGGTGAGGTGAACGCGAACCGTGGTTGGTTTGCGTTTGCTCACTTCTTGACCTTCTTCAGCAAGCTCTGCAAGTCGCCCTTGAACTCGAAGGTTCGGCCTTCGATTGCATCCTGGTAGCCTTCGATGATGGCGTCACGAGCTGATGCGGCTTCCTGACGGGCTTTCTGTTGCCTTAGTAAGTCTCGGACATATTCGCTCGGCGTCGCATACAGGGTGCCGTCACCAGAATTCTGGTTCACGAAGGCTCGAAGTTCGTCTGTGAGCGAGAGATTAAGCGAGCTGGACATAGGGGAATTCTCCTGAATCATGGTTCTCCTCAAGAATACCAGGTGTGGCGATAAATGGCAATAAACGATTGCCCTAGCTAAACACGGCAGCCAAGGCTTCTTTCTGTTTTGCGGGGAACAGGTGACGATAGCGACGGCGCATAGCCTCCGTCTGGTGGCCCACCCAATCGTCGATCATTCGCTGATCGACGCCGGCGGAAGCACAATTGCTGATGAAGCTATGTCGCAGCACATGCCAGCCACGCAGGGTGTCCCACTTGGAATTCTCCAGTGTACGGACGAAGTAGTCGTGGGCTTGGTCTGGCGAGAGGGGCTCGCCGGTAAGCGAGAAGGTGTTTCTGCCGCCGGGATGCTGATCGAACCAGGTAGTCAGAATCTCAGATAGCTTTGGCGAAATGGGGACCGAACGCGTGGACCGTGTGCCCTTGATTCTCTTCTTTTCCCGAATCACGAACACCCCTGTTTCAAGATCAACGTCTTCAATCTGTGAACGCAGCAGTTCGCTGCGGCGTGCCCCGGTGTAGGCAGCAGCCGCGAACATCGGAAAGATAAACGAATAGACCTCGAAAGCAGCGATGTCGGTTAGCAAGTCGGCGATCTCTTCCTGGTTCAAATAGACACAGTCCCAATAGTCTCGAGCCTCCGATTCGCTTAACTGAGCCCGGTTGATAATCCGCTCAATCTCAACCCACGTCTTGAACGGCGGTTTCTCCTCCGTTTTTGGCATACGGAGGCGAGATCGATTCGGCAGTTCCGCATGAACAAATCCCGACTCACCCGCCCAACTCCATGCTGTCTTTAGCGTCGTGAGTTCCTTGCCGATTGTCACTGCGCTGACCGTTCGACCTCGAATTCCTTTCTCAGCGGCGCGATTGTTCACGTAGGCTTGCAGCTTCTCAAGGGTTATCTCGGAAGGCTTGAAACGAATACCAAACAAGCGTTTCAGGTGTTTGACGTGAGTGCCCAGCATGCCCCTGGTCGTTTGCTCGATGGAAGTTTCGGGGATGCTTGCGATGTAGCGATCAAGCATGTCGCCGAACAATATGCGGGCGCTCGCTTTGGGCTGCTTACTGATCGCCCCCGAGGATAGCAGCACTGCTGCAACGTCGGCACCCGGTTCCAAGATTAGGGTGCCAAGTTCCAATCGCCGAAGGTTGTCTTCGAGCTGGTCAAAAGTTAGCCGCGCTGTTCGCTGATTGGTTGTTTTCAGAGAGCGAGAGAATTTCTGTCCGCCATAGCGGAAGACAACGCGGTAAAAGCCGTTTCTTTGTTCTAGGGAAGCCATGGTTTGGATTGTCCGCAGGGGATGCGGAAAGAGCCAGCGATCCAAAGCCAAGGCAATCGCAGTGCAAGAAAGGGGAGAAGCGTTGATAGGCAATGCGAAGTAAACGCAGCCTCAACATTGTCCCCATTTTGTCCCCAAAGTCGAAAAACTGCCAAAAAAGGCAGTTTTGGGGCGATTAGAAAACCCCGTAATTTACGGGATGCGGCCGAGAGGACTCGAACCTCCACGGGATTAACTCCCACTAGGCCCTCAACCTAGCGCGTCTGCCAGTTCCGCCACGGCCGCGTGGAACCTGAATCTGTTTGGCAATTTCGACATAGTTTTATCCGCTACGCCGCTTTCGTCAACGCCCCTACAATATTCCATCAATCAAAAATTAACCCGCCTTCTTTTGCGACCGCGCCCGATCATGGCGTGGGTCCATTCGGTTTGAATCGCTTCTTCGGAGCCTGAGAATTCGCGGATCATCCACCCTCGCTTTGCCGCTGGCGATCCAGCGGGTGGGCTTCGCCGCCTACGCTGTACCAGATCTTGGTCGACGAGGATGACATCGGGTCGAGCTTCCAAGAGTTGATAGTAGTAACCATCGGGCGACAATTCGTGGTAGCGCAAGTCAATCTTTTTCTTGTCGCTCCACGATACCTCGCCTGATTCGGCCGCTTCCAAACTCTCCATCACCCAGTGCTTCGTTAGCCAATCGATTCGTCCAATGGCTGAGTGAGATTGCAGGAGGTGCTGAGGATCTTGGTCATGGCGAAATGCGTTGACGCAGTCGATGAGCGATTCCCAGCGAGTGATCACGGTCAGCGATTCCCCCAGCCAAGGCACTGGCGTTTGTGCAACAAACGCTTTAGCAGCAGCTAGGTACATTCTTTGGATCTCAAGTGCCGACAACTCTCCACGATTGGTCGGCACTCGCGATATCATGTTCCAATCCGAACCAATGCGATGGATCGATGCAACACTCTGTTTCAAAACAGGCAATTCGCTGACCTCGCCCGCTTCGATCATGTCAAGTAACAAAGAGGTTGACGCAAACTTGACATATTCCGCGTGGTCGGACATGTTCGAATCAGACAGGCCGATCTGTAGTCGTTGGACACGAGAAAACATTTTAGCGGTGGAAGAAAGCGAGATAAACGATTTCGCACAAAACTGGTTTAGCCAATGCCCGAATACGAAAACGGGTCGTTCACCACGAAAACCGCCCATATCTGCGATGCAATCGATTGCCATCGCTTTGGCACTCAATCGAAAACGTCCCGCGTGGTCCAAGTTGCCAGCACCACAGATCGATGGACGCGAAGCGAAGTAGGCAATCAGATAGCGTCGTTGCGGGCGAAATGCGATGTGCTTGGCGACAACCCGCAATAGGATCACCGCGGGGAAATGAATCAGGCGGAGAACCTGAACAAAGGCCAATGTCAACCAAGGGGGAACACTCTCAAATGTCGCATCAAGACCGCTTTCGTATGATAAATCGGCGTCAGCGTCCCAATCCACCGTCTCTTCCGATTCCCGATCACGGACTCGGTCTTTTCGCTGCCAAATGCGAGAAAGGTAGCTGATCGTCAACATGCCCCATAGCAGCGGAAGTGACAGTAGAAGACTGGCAACCTGCATCATCCATAACAACAAAATGAAGCTTCGGTAAACGACCAGCCAAATGCCACTCGCCACGACCGCTTCGTAGTTTTCTTGGCAACCGTAGATGTGTCCGAGGGCATCGGAGCTGTTTTTTAGTACTCGTATGTCAAAACTTGTTTCCGAATCGGCCGTTGCGTCTGCGACCAATTGGTCGATCGAACGTTGACAGGCTAAAAGTTCTTCAGGGCTACGCACCTCGGGGGTTGCTACTTCAATCAATCCGCCCGGCTGGGTGTGCATCAGTGGATGAGACTCGAAGGAAACCGCTCCGCCATTGGCAAGGAACAGTTGCTCGTTGTCAAACAAGCCTTTCGCGGTCGGCTGATCACGACGAATGGCTTCACAAATCTGGTCGTAGACAAAACCTGACGGGGGTAACTCGTCGCTGTCAATCTTTTGTGGATCAGCACATAGCGTGGCGTATTCGGTTTCCATGCCCATTAAACGAGTGACCAATGGACGAGTCCGCATACTTCTTCGTGCAGAACGTTTGTGACGACGTTTGCGAATGCGTCCGTTTGTCGTTGGAATTGGATCCGTGTTCAAGTATTTGATTCGCAAAAGATTTCGTTAGCGGTCAACCCACAGTCTAACCGTGAGCGGTGCGAGTCGGAAGGCGAGCTGTCGACAATCTCCTCCCTGATCGTGTGGCTTGTTAACGGCGTGTCAATTTTTCGCACTCAAATTTCTCAGGCTCAAATTTCGTGCCTGAAAGTCGTGTTGAAAGTCGTGTTTGAAGGCCGTGCGCCTATGTTCTCAGACTGCAAGCTGTGTCAGCGGCGGCCGGATGCTGCCGGTACCATGCGATAGAACCAAAAAAATCCCCCCCCCCCCCCGCCCCGCTCGGTAGGGGGTTTGGCAACATCCACTGCGGTCAATGATTGTCTGCCGCTAGCCTTTGGGTTAGCTCTTGGTATGTGTTCCAATGTGCACTTTCGGGTTGGTTGTGGTGCTTGATGCGATCACTTGGAGCGTGGCATAAGGCTTACAAGCTACGTCACAATGGTAAATATGGAGCGAATTTGTCGTTTGGGTGATTGACATAGGGTGCCCCAGGGTTACTGTATCTTGAAAATCACGTTAGCTGCAAATACGGCGTAACCCCCCCTGATTCAACTATCTAACGCTGGTTTGCGTTATGGGGAGTGGCGATCAGCAGCAATCATGGTCATTCGGTAGTCGGTGATGTAACCGGCGGTTTGTCCATGTTTTCGAGTGGGTGACGGGACGTCGCCTTGATGAAGATGTGCGAATCGGAACGCACCCAGCTCAGAAACTTTGGGAGAATATGATGAAGATGAATCGAACTTTAGTAAGCAGTATGGCTGCCTTCACGCTGATGATTGGTTCCACGATCGCTTTTAGCGGCAATGCCGAAGCAGGGATTTTTGGTAACCGACACTGCGGTGGTGGTTTGTTCTCGCGGCTTTGCGCTGCGAAGAACAGGTGCGCACCGACTTGCTGCACTCCAGCACCAACTTGCTGTGCACCAGCACCAAGTTGCTGCACTCCAGAACCAAGTTGCTGTGCACCAGCACCAAGTTGCTGTGGCCAGTCGGTTGCAGCACCTGTCGCACAAGGTTGCACCTCTTGTGGTGGTGGAGTCGTCGTAGATGGCGGCGGATCGACGATGCAATCCCCGATGGAAGCTAGCTCGGAAGCTCTCGATCTTGCTCCCGGCGAAACATTGGTTCCAGGTAGCGTAACAACTTCGGAAGCAGAAGCTGCTTCGGAAGCAGCGGACGCAACAGCAGAACCAGCTGCAGCAGCTGCGGATGCCGTCGAGAGCAGCAGCGATGCTCCTCCCGTTCCAGAAGTGGAGGCAGACGGAGTAGGTTCAGCTGCGAAAGAAGCAGCTGCGAAAGAAAACACCGATATCTAGTCAGTGCAAAGCCGAGAGATTTGCTCGGCTGGTTCAAAATCGAAAACCTCGCCAATCGTATGATCGGCGAGGTTTTTTGTTGGAGTGCAGGCTTTAGCCGATTCATGATGACCCTTCACGATGATCCGGGCTAGCGGCTACACTGCAGGAATTTCTACAAGGTCGGCAGTGCTGGTTTGGGTGGGTTTTGGGCAGCTTTGGCCGCAATTGTACGGACAAGAGCTTTAGAGATTGCTTCGATTGGCGCACGAGCTTGAGTGTTTTCGGCAAGCTCTTCCGCCAATCGTCCTTCGTCACCGGCAATCCGAAGATTCATCTCGATCGGCAAGCCCCCCAGGAAGGGAACCTTCAATTCTTCCGCTCGATCACGTGCTCCACCTCGCCCGAAAATGTCGTACGTTTTTCCACAGTCGGGGCACATGAATCCGCTCATGTTTTCAACCATTCCCAAGATCGGAATGTTGACCTTTCGGAACATGCTGATTGCTTTGATTGCATCAAGAAGCGCCACTTCTTGTGGTGTGCAAACGACAACCGAACCGGCGAGCGGCAGGGCTTGAGACAACGTCAGCACGACGTCGCCTGTTCCTGGCGGCAAGTCAATGACCAAGTAATCGAGTTCGCCCCAGTTGGTGTCGCCAAGGAATTGGTTGATCGATCCGTGCAACATCGGGCCTCGCCAAATCACCGCTTGGTCGGCTTCGACCAAAAAACCCATCGACATCACTGGCATCGGTGGCAATTCACCTGGCCCGTTGAGCATAATCGGTTGGATCTTTTTTTCCTCGCTCACCGCTGGACGGCCCGACAATCCAAGTAAATGAGGGACGCTCGGACCGTAGACATCCGAATCCATCAAACCGACTTTCGAGCCCATTTGCCGCAGTGTCAAAGCGATCGATGCCGCGACCGTACTCTTGCCGACGCCTCCTTTGCCACTGCCGACAGCGATGACGCTTTTGACGCGTATTCCGACTTGTCCCAAGCGAGCTGGTGGACGGGTATGGTCGACGAATTTGACTTCAACCTTGGTGCCAGGTAATGCTGCAGCCACTTTCGATTCGATGCGGTCAGCGACCTCGTCGGCAATGGGTCGCGAATGGGTGGTGATGCCAATGGTGATGGTTGTCGATTGCCCATCGACGGTGATTTCTTTAATCTGGCCCATCGATCCAATGGGACGCCCGGTTTCAGGGTCAGGGTACGACTCGATGGCAGCTTGTACGGTTTCAGGCGTTAGTTCAGGCATGGATTTATTCGCTATAGGTTAGTAGCGGCGTCTCTCCGAGACGCCAATCGGTTCAGCGTCTCGGAGAGACGTTGTTGCGGGTTTCAGCGTCTCGGAGAGACGCTGCTACTGGGGTTCAACGTCTCGGAGAGACGTTGTTGCGGGTTTCAGCGTCTCGGAGAGACGCTGCTACTAGGTTTCAACGTCTCGGAGAGACGTTGTTGCGGGTTTCAGCGTCTCGGAGAGACGCTGCTACTGGGGTTCAACGTCTTGGAGGAGACGTTGTTGCGGGTTTCAGCGTCTCGGAGAGACGCTGCTACGGTTAACTGCGTTGATCGCTCCATAGCGACAACAGCTCTACTAAATGCTCGGTCGCCTCGACCATTTCGTCAAGGCAGGCAAACTCGGTCACACTGTGAATGTTGTGTTGACCACTAGATAGGTTAGGCGTTGGCAAACCTTTTTCGGTCAATTGGCTTCCGTCGGTTCCACCTCGAATGATCTCTTGCGTACTCGTCCGCCCCAAGTTGGTGAAAGCGATTTCCGCTAGATCGACGGCCTGTGGCAAACGCTGCAAACCGTCTCGCAGGTTTCGATATTGGCGCCGCACCTCGACGCTGGCCTCGACGCCTGGGGTCTTATCGGCAGCTGCGTGAGCGGCTTCGCGGATCATCGCAGCATACTCGTTGAGCTCATCGGCATCGAAGCTGCGGAGGATCAATTCGACCGATGCCTCACCGACTCCGCCTCGAATCGAATGAGGATGAACGAAGCCTTCACGATCGGAGGTGGTCTCTGGAGACATTCGGGTGCGAGGCAGTTCGGCGACAAAATCAGCAGCCGCTCGAATGGCGTTCACCATGACTCCTTTGGCGATCGCTGGATGGATGTTGTTTCCCTGGAAGCGGACCGTTGCCGCATCGGCGGAAAAGGTCTCAACATCGATCACGCCTGCGCCACCGCCGTCGATCGTATAGGCAACCATCGCATCGACCTTGTTCAAATCGATCTTGTCTGTTCCTCGCCCAATCTCTTCATCGCAGGTAAACAGCAATCGAAGTTTGCCATGCTGCAAGTGCGGATTTTCGATCAAGGTTTGAGCCAATTCCATGATAATCGCCACGCCTGCCTTGTCGTCTCCGCCGAGCAGTGTTTTCCCGTCGGTCGTGACCAGTGTTTTTCCTACCAACGATTCGAGTGCAGGGCAGGCCGCAACCGTGATTTGGTTGCCTGCCTCGAGCCGGATGTCGCCGCCCGGGTAACGCTCAATCACTTGTGGCGACACGCGATCGCTAGGGGCTTCCGGAGACGTGTCGATATGAGCAACCAAAGCGACGGTCGGGCTAAGGTCACCATCGGTCGCTGGAACCGTTCCCCAAACCAGCGAGTTTTCGTCAACATGAGCGTCCGAGACCGTCATCGCGGCTAGTTCCGAGGCGAGCAATTCAGCTAGACGGCGTTGTTTTTCGCTGCTCGGATAGGCATCACTTCTTGGGTCCGCTGCTGTGTCGAAACGAACATAGCGAAGAAATCGTTCTAGCAAACGAGTTCGGTTGATCGTGATTTTTGCTTTTTGATTCATAGCACAGGGCGAATGGTATTGATGGGAAAGGATTGCTGTTGATCCACTGCGATAGCCCGCGAAGTCTGGTATCCTAACAATCTATCAGTTGCTAGCCTACCGCGACGCGAAAACTTGACAAAGGATTCTTATGACCGAGAAGGTATCCCATTTAATCTTTGATGTGGAGAGTATTGCGGATGGAGACTTGATATCGGCGGTTCGCTATGGTGGGCAAGGTCTTGATGCACAGCAAGCGGTTGCCACGTACCAAGATGAATTGATGGAACTGAACGGCACGACGTTTGTTCCTTACACCTTTCAGATTCCCATCTCGGTAGTCGTCGCCAAGGTTGCTCCCGATTTCCGCTTGATCGATGTCGTTTCGCTTGATGACCCCAACTTTCGACCTCATGTGATTACCGAGCACTTTTGGAAGGGGTGGGAGATTTACGGGAAACCACAGTGGGTGACGTTCAATGGTCGTTCCTTTGATTTGCCCATCATGGAATTGGCAGCCTTCCGCTACGGGATTTCAATTGGAGCTTGGTTCAAAAACGATGGTTTTCGTTCCCCCCGAAATCGATTCAGTGTGAATGCCCATCTGGATTTGCAGGAACTGTTGACCAACTACGGGGCAACACGCTGCAACGGAGGGCTGAACCTCATTTCAAAGCTGATTAGTAAGCCGGGGAAAATGGACATTACCGGTGACCAGGTTCAGCAGCAGTACGACGATGGGAAGTGGAAAGAGATTAGCGATTATTGCCGCTGCGATGTTCTAGACACTTACTTTGTGTTCTTGCGTTCTATGGTAATGATGGGCAACCTGACGCTAGAGAAAGAGATCGAGTTGGTGGAAGAGGCAAGGCAATGGATCGAAACACGCTCGACCGATTCAAAGGCCTACGCGGACTATTTAAACGCCTGGAAACATTGGCAGAATCCGTGGGACGTGCCGAAAGCCGATACCGCCGCTGATACGAAAGCCGGTGAGCCAGTGACGGCGGAAGGGAATGCCGAACCGGACTCGGCGGCATCTTAGAGGACGCTTGTCAGTTTGACGGTAGTGGAAGTCGCCAAGACTTTTTTGGCGGTTAACACGGTTCACTTCGTGCTGAGAATCGCGAGTGGGTGGCGCGGAATCGTCCGTTTTTTTCAGCGCCGAAGGCACGCGGGGCAGCCGAAGGCACGGGAGGCAGTGCTGGACGCTGTCTGGGGGGGGGCTGTTTGCGATTTCCCATTTTTAAGGTCCCGGTCGGAACGCCAGGAAACACAGCGAGGAAACTTTCGTCCCTGTCGGGGACTTCGCGAATTGGTTTGACGCGTTTCCCCGGACTTGCGTCCGGGGCTTTCGCCTGCCGTCGCTTCGCGGCTAAAAAGCTGAGACTTAGACGCTTGACGCGTCGAGTGCTTGCTGGAGTGCCGATTTTGGACGCACGCCCACAAAGCTTTCGGAAACTTCGCCTGACTTGAAGACTAGCAGCGTGGGGATGCTGCTGATGCCAAATTGTTGAGCAATGCCGGGATTGTCATCAATGTTGATCTTGCCAACTTTGACAGTCGGGTTTTCTTGTGCCAATTCGTCGATCATCGGAGCGATTTGGCGGCACGGGCCACACCAAGGAGCCCAAAAGTCAACGAGAACTGGCGTGTCGGATTTTAGAACTTCGCTATCGAAATTCTCGTCGGTGAATTCTTTTACAGCGTCTGACGCCATGAGTGCGTTCCTTTTGTTAAGTCGAACGGAGTTTCTTCGAACAAGTAAGTGTTCTAAATGGTGGAGCCTACAAGCGAGATTGTAGGACGATTGACCAGCATGTCAATTTGGGAGAAAGGCTTACATGGCCAACGGAAACTGACGATTTCGCGGCAGAGTTCCAAATTGGCAGTGACCTGACCCACAGCCCGCTTTCTCAAGCAAGTGCTGCGCCAATTCATCTAAAATGATTGCGGTTGCACCCCAAATCCGGTATTCCCCCCATTTAAATGCGGGAGCGGTAAACTCTAGGAAACGGGGCACGGCGTCCGTGGAAGCCGTTTTTGAAATGACTTTTCGTTTCAATCGTTTGGCAACTCGAGATTCGGGCCGATAAAGTTCCGTGATCGGCAATAGCAGGACTTCGGCGACTTCGACCGGGTCGGGCTTCCAATCTGCATCGGGGGGCTCGATGACAAAGACCATGGGTTCGACCAGATTGTCACTTGCATAAACGTACTGACGCGACAATTTACCGCTCCGTTCACGGACCCTTGGCCGGAGGCCGAGTTCTTCTTCGAATTCCCTTAATGCGGCCTGTTCAGCGTTTTCGCCTCGTTCAATTTTTCCACCCGGAAAACAAATTTGGCCTGCATGATGTCGAATCGCCGTCGAACGGCGCGTCAAAGGCACGACCCAATCGTCGTTTTGGTTTTGGTAAACGCACACCGCCACGGATGCCCGTCGCACACCGGCCGGTGCGGGCCCACGATGACGCCCGTAGGCCAGGCCAGGCTGCATCGGACACAATCGCTGATCGCGGCGATGGTTGTCAAACGTGATGGTAAATGTCATGGCTGGGCTCTGTCCGAAAATTGCTTGAAGCGGAGAACGTTCGCCGACGGTATTCGCCGCGGGTTCCGCGAAAACGTCCTATCGGCACCCGCGGCTAGCAGGCTGTCGATTTAATCGGTTTGACTCGACTGATTGTTTAACGCCAAGCCATAGGCGACCGCTTGTGGAAAAGCTGACGCCTTCGGCTAAGCGTTAAACGATTGAATCAACAGCCCGCTAGCGCCATCGGCTCAGGTTTTCGGCCAGAGCCTCGGGGATGCCGAATCAGACCAGCGATTCGAGCAAGCGACGAAGTTTGCGCAGTTCGACTCGGTGGTCATGCCCTTCGATCGGTGACATGTGCACCGTCAAAGCGCGGTCGTATTTTTCACGAAGCAGTTGAGTGACCAATTTGCCGTAGTCGACCTCACCTTGGCCGACGCTGACTTGAAACGCATCCGGCCGAGTATCGCGAAGATGGACATTGCAGACGAACGGCAGTATTTTATCCAGATTTTTTGTGTTGGCCTTTCCCGCGATGTAAACACTTGGGTCCATCGTCACGCCCAAACCGTCGACGTTATTGCACAACACCATCAGCGTATCGGGATCTTCACTCAGACACCCTAATTGGCACTTAACGGCCACGCGGACGCCTTCGGTTTCAGCAACCTCGACCAGTTTTCGTAAATGTTCAACCTCCTCGTTGAACGGGGTGCCAAGTTCCGCAGAGGGGACGGTCAAGTTGACGACTTTTGTTGCTTTGGCCAGCCGACAAATCTCTTTAAAGTCCACATAGTGCTGATCACCGACGGAACCGAGTTCCACGCTGTAGCCTGAAATCTCCATACGGTGGGAGCTGCGCAGAATCTGGACTCCACGCTCCAAATCAGTGATCAAATCGCTTGGTTTGATCAAGCCTGACTCATGAATCGCGATTTCGATCGCCGAAAACTCCAAGTCATGGAGTAGCTCGACCGTTTCTCGCAACTCCAGCCCTGGGCAACATTCTGTCGAAGCAGAAACAAACACGGTGCATCCTTTCTATTTTTATCATTCGAGTCGACAAGCAAACAAACCTGTAGTCTAGCAATGAACGGCTATTTGGGAAAGCTAGCCTAACGCGTAACCTGCCGTCAGCGGAAGCCCAATGTGGCCGGGGCTTTTTCGTGAGGCCGCGGCGCCGGAATGTTGCTCGGAGAGCAGAGCGAGCGGTCGCTGGAAATGTTTCATGAAAGGGCCAAGCTCCGCAGGATTTCGACACCGCGTTTTAGCTGTTCGTCGCTGGCCGCAAAACTGATTCGAAAATGCGTGTCTTGGCGGCTGAAGATATTGCCAGGAATGATCAGTAATCCACGTTCGATCGCTTTTTCGACAAACTGGGTTGCCGTCATCGTTTGGGCTCCATCGCTTGGAACTTTGGGGAATACATAGAATGCACCGTTTGGTTTGGCAATTTCGTACAAGTCGCAAAGAGATTCGTAGATGAAATCTCGCTTTTGGCGATAATGTTCGATGTGCTCATCGAGCCGCACCTCCATCGCCCGCACGGCTCCCCACTGTGCCGGTTGGGGCGAGCAAACGAACGAGTATTGTTGAATCTTTAGCATCGTTCGCATGATCTCACTCGGCCCGTGAACATAGCCGACTCGCCACCCCGTCATGGCGTGACTTTTACTAAATCCGTCAATCACGATGGTTTGATCGTTGTAGGTTGCGGGGGACGCGAAATCACCGTCGTAGAAAAACTGGCTGTAGATCTCATCAGAGACCAGAGCGATGTTGTGTTTTTTTGCCAGTTTTGCAACCGCTTCGAGCTCGGCCGGCGTCGCGGTGACTCCGGTCGGATTGGCGGGGCTGTTGACCAGTATCATTTTTGTTTTCGGCGTGATTGCTGCTTCGATCTTAGCGGCATCGAGTCGAAAGTCGGGGTAGGAATTGATCCGAATGGGAACACCGCCACACATTTGCAGTAGCGCGGGATACATCACAAAGTACGGATCCAGAAAGATGACTTCGTCGCCAGGATTGATCATTGCCATCATCGCAAGCATCAATCCACCGCTCGTACCACTGCTGATAAAGACGTCGCGATCTTGGCCAGGATAGGTTTGCTCGATCTGTTGTCGCAATGCTTGGCGGAGTGGTTCGATGCCTTGAGTTGGCGAGTAGGCATTCTTGCCCGACGTGATCGCTTCGATGGCCGCATTCTTGATCGGATCGGGAACGTCAAAATCGGGTTGCCCGATCGACAGGTTGACAGGATCCTTTAACTTAGCAGCCAAATCGAATACTTTGCGGATTCCACTGCTGTCAAACGTCGTGGTACGATCGGCGATCCAAGGGTGCATGATAAAACGCGGGGTCGTGGGTGAATGGGAACGGATGTGATCCGGGTATCCGAAGCGATACAGACCCAAATGTAGCAAATGTTTCCTACTTTAGAGCAGAGGGGCAAAACAATCGTGGCCGAGATTCAGCTTGTCGAACCGGTGATTCGAATTTGTGCCGTGATTTCCCGCTATGAGGAGGTTCGCTCGTGGGGCATCCAAACGCTTTCCGAAGCGTGGGGAAACGTTTTCCTGACGACCGAGCCGATGCCGTTTCACGCGGGCGGTTACTATCAAAGCGAGATGGGAGAAGAACTCGTCAAGACACTCGTCGCTTTCGAAAGTCCCTGCGACCCGACACCGTTGGCGGATTGGAAACTGGCTACCAACGGCTGGGAGGAAGCTTGCGCTGCAGCGTTTGACTATGCTCAAAAACGGCCGTTGAACCTCGATTGTGGTTACGTGACGCAAGCAAAACTTGTCTTGGCGACAACCAAAGACCGTGACCATCGAATCTATCTGCGCAACGGTATCTTTGCCGAGGTTACCCTGAATTACGTTCACAAAGAGTGGGTCAGCCACCGGTGGACGTATCCCGATTATCGGACCGATACGGTCAAGCAATTCACCGCCGATTGTCGGGCTCATCTGCGTAAACACTTGAAGGAGACCGGCTTGTTTCGCAAGCGTGTTTAGGTGAGGCCCTGCCTCCTCTTGTCACACGATCTGTTTTTCCAAGCCTGCTTCTTCCAGGACCCCCTTGCTTTTTCGCCACATCAGCGTCCCTTCGACGATCATCCAAAACTGTAGCCCTAGAATTCCGAGTCCAAACACGATCAGTGTCCAACTTCGATCGGGGATCCAGTGATAGAGGAGGTCGTAGGTCATCGCCCACGCGGGCATGACGAGCATCATCAGCATAGGGATGGCAACAAAGGCGATCGGTTTGCTGCGCCGGACCAGATAGAACAATGCCACCATAAGCGCCAATCCGGCCAAGAGTTGGTTGGTTGCTCCGAACAACGGCCAGAGGATCATGCCGCCCGTCCCCGGTTTTTCGCCGACGCCGAGTGCGATCGCCGCTCCGATAAGCACAGCTAGTCCGGTTGCGACGTACTTGTTCGTCATCGGTTTGACTCGCATCGTGCTACCGAGTTCTTGTAAGACATATCGTTGCAGTCGAGTCGCGGTGTCGAGCGTGGTGGCGGCAAAGCAAGCCACCAACACAGCCATCAATGCGACCGAGAATTTTAGCGGCACCCCGAGCACTCCGAGAAAATTCGCACCGCCATCGATAAACGCAGCGAGCTTTTGTGGCAGTTTGTGATCTTGCCAACCACCTGGCGAACCGTCCGCTTTCGTGGCTCGGTAATACGATCTCCATGCGGACGATCCCTTTAATTCGGCTCCCGACGCATCGACCGCATAGGTGTATTTGCCGATCCCAGCCTCGGTCGTCCGCTCGACTCTTCCCATGCCAATGCCCGCACAACAAGCTAGGATGACCAAGACCGCCAACGCTCCTTCGAGCAGCATTGCTCCATAACCAACCGCTTGAGCGTCGGTTTCACACGCGAGTTGTTTACTCGTCGTCCCACTGCTGACCAAACAATGAAAACCGCTGCAAGCACCACAGGCGATTGTGATAAATAGAAACGGCAAAATCGGTGGCGCATCCGCTGGCACATTTGACCGTTCGGCGATTGCGGGTGCCGAAGCAAATAAGTCCGCTTCGCCCGTTAGCGATGCGATCGTCAATCCTACGACTAACATCGCCAAAGCGACATACAATTGATGGCTGTTGATGTAGTCGCGCGGTTGCAACAAGAGCCATACGGGTAATACCGAGGCAAAGAACGCATAGACAAGTAACGCCAATGTCCAAACGACGACGGGGGTGAAGAAGCTGGATTCATTGGCTGGCAATTCAAGCGGGCAATAGTAGGCTCCGACGTAGACAGCGGCGTACAGGATGAACAGCCCGAGCAGACTGGGGATTAGCAATGCACCATTTTTTTTGTAGGTCCAGTATCCGATTGCAATCGCGACCGGCATTGCGACCCACACGCTGAGGACCGATTCGGGATAGATGGCGAAGATGATCGCAATCACGAGCCCGAAAATTGCCAGGACGATTGATAGTGCGAGCGCCAAGACGCCCAAGAACAAAACCTTCGCTCTCGGCGAGATCAGACGTCCAGCGATCTCGCCGATCGTCTGGCCGCGGTTTCTCAGCGACATCACCAATGCCGCCATGTCGTGGACGCCGCCGATCAAAATGGATCCAAAAACGACCCACAACAACGCTGGTAGCCAACCCCAAAACACTGCCAATGCCGGCCCCACGATCGGTCCCGTTCCCGCGATACTGGTGAAATGGTGACCAAAAATCACCGACCGCCGAGTGGGTACGAAGTCGACGCCGTCACGAAGTTCGTGACTGGGCACGAGCGCCCTCGGATCGAGAGCAAACAACCGACTCGATAGCCAGCGTCCGTAAGTGTTGTAGGCAACGACAAAGCCGATCATCGACGCCAATGCGATAAATAAAGTGCTCATGGGGGCGGATTCTAACTGTATCGCGTCAAAAAAGCCAGAGAATACGGCCTAGGCAAGTGGTTTGAGATTTGGAAAAGGCAGGTGGCGGAATCGCTGCGGATGACCGTCGTCGCGGAGCGACGATAGGTACTAGCCTCAGACGCAAGTCCGGGGCTAGTGCATATCATGCCTTCGGCACTAAGATGCGCCGCTTCAAAACGCGTAGGCGAGGAATAGAGCTTGACTCGCTTCCATGCTCGCGTTTCCGTTTATGAAAGCAGCCGAAGGGGTGTTTTCCTGCTAGGCGAAAGCAGGAAAACATGCCAAGCTATTGGATCGACTATCATTTTGTTTCCTCGACTGGTATTTAATCGCAGTGAGCGAAGATCTCTATCAAACTCTGGGCGTCGCCCGCGACGCTTCCAAAGACGAAATTAAGAAGGCCCACCGTCGGTTGGCGTTAAAGTTCCATCCGGACAAGAATCCAGACGACAAGACGGCGCACGAGAAGTTTAAACGGGTACAGGAAGCCTATGACGTCTTGAGCGACGAAGACAAGCGGGCTGCCTACGATCGCTACGGAGCTGATTTCGAAAAAATCCGCAGCAGTGGTTTTCATCCAGGAGCTGGCGGGGCCGCAGGAGGAGCCGGATTTGAAGGTCTCGACTTGGAACAGATTTTCGGCGGACGTGGCGGCCGAGGCGGTGGCGGTGTTCAATTCGAACACGGTTTTTCTGACTTTTTCGAGCAGCTAATGGGGGCCGGAGCCGCACCGCAACGAGGCGGACGGGGCAGAAGGCGGCAACCTCAAGCTCCCCAACGTGGTTCGAACGTGAGGCATGAACTCGAATTGCCCCTCACGACGGCCGTGCTCGGTGGGACGACTGAATTCTACCTCAATCGAGGTGGCAAGAACGAAAAACTATCGGTCACCATACCGCCAGGCGTCGAGACAGGTTCGAAAATCCGATTGCGCGAAAAAGGACATCCGTCGCATAATGGTGGACCCAATGGCGATTTGATCCTGCTGATTACCGTTTCGGATCACCCCTACTTCAAAAGAATCGGTAAGAATTTGGAGTTGAAACTTCCCGTAACGCTGGCCGAGGCCGCCCTCGGTGCCAAAGTGGACGTCCCAACGCCGACCGGCACCGTAACCTTAACGGTGCCGCCGTCGACGAGTAGCGGGCGGCGTTTGCGGTTGAAGGGACAAGGTGTTCGCGATCGGGATGGCAACGCTGGCGATTTGATCGTCGAGATTCAAATACGAATGCCTGAATCGCTCGATCAACAATCAAAGGAATGGATCCAGCAGTTTGCCGAGCATAATCCGATGTCACCGCGGGATGATATCACGTTCTAAATGCCAGTAGCCGAGTCTCTCCGAGACTCGTCGTGTTGGTTAGTAGCCGAGTCTCTCCGAGACTCGTGATTTTTGTTCTCCGTCTCGGAGAGACGAAGCTACGGCTGAATTCTCCGTCTCGGAGAGACGAAGCTACTGCTGGATTCTCCGTCTCGGAGAGACGGAGCTACTACTGAATTCTCCGTCTCGGAGAGACGGAGCTACTACCGGATTCTCCGTCTCGGAGAGACGAAGCTACTGCTGAATTCTCCGTCTCGGAGAGACGGAGCTACTGAGGGGAGCTACTGAGACGGACTTACATGGGATGCTGGTTTGAAATATTCTTTTTCAAAATCTCGTCGTATCCGCAGCCCGATGCGGTTTACGTTCGTGCTGCGAAAGGGGGCCTGCGCAGCGGATGGCATTTTGGTCATGTTCGCAGTTGAGCGAAAAGTGAGTATGATCCATGACGGTGATCGAGCGGATGACGCAACAGCCCGAATCGGTATCACGATCCCCAAGAAGGTCGGCAACGCGGTCGTTCGCAACCGTTGGAAACGATGGATTCGTGAATCGTTTCGAACGCAAATCGATGAAATCCCAGGCGGCATCGACATCGTGGTTCGTCCCAAAAAGGGCGCGAAGCCTTCTTGGAGAGCGATTCGAAGATCGATTCCCTACTTGGCAAAAAAAGTTGCAAAGCGTTTGTCAACCAAAACTTGCTAACTCTTCCTTCACTCCTCAGGCAATGAGTATCAATCATGACCCATACGATAGAAAAGCACCCGTCGGTCGCAGCATTCCTGGACCAACCGAGCATTCCCGCTTTCATTGGCGGCCAATGGCGCGAGTTGTCTGGCGGAACGATGGATGTCAAGGATCCAGCGACGGGGAAAACGATTGCGGTCGTATCAACCGCGAACGCCAACGACGTTGCGGACGCCGTCGAAAGTGCGGACGAGGCATTCGCTGGTTGGTCAGCGATGAAACCGAAGGAGCGGGCAGAGCTGTTGAACCGGTTGGCCGACAAGATTGCCGAACAGAGCGAGGTTTTGGCACAACTCGAAGCACTCGACGTTGGAAAACCAATCGTGAACGCACGAGGATTCGATGTGCCCTTCGGCGCCGATTGTCTTCGCTACTTTGCCGATATGAGTATCGATGCGGTTTACGATCGTCCTTTGAACGTCGAAGGCATGGACGCTCGCGTCCACCGTGCTCCCTACGGGGTTTGCGGCTTTATTTTTCCATGGAACTTCCCTTTTACCCTTTGTTGTTGGGGCATCGGCCCCGCATTGGCTGCGGGCAATACCGTCGTGATCAAAGCTTCGGAAGTTACTCCGCTGTCAACCCTGTACCTCGGCTACCTCGCCAAAGAGGTCGGCATCCCCGATGGCGTCATCAATATCTACACCGGCACAGGGCCCGAGTGTGGTCAACCGCTTGTTGAACATCCGCTCGTCAGACGGATCTCTTTCACTGGCTCCTCGGCGGTTGGAAAGATGATTGGGCGAATTTGTGGCGAGCGGCTGATTCCTTGCAAACTCGAACTTGGCGGAAAGGGTGCAGCCGTCGTCTTGGACGATGTTGATGTCGATCAGGTTGCCGAGGCATTGGCGGGCGCGATCACGCTGAACACGGGACAAGTTTGCTGTACCGCCACTCGCTGGTTTATCCACGAAAAAATCTATGACCCCTTCGTTGCGAAAATTCAAGAGCTACTAAACAAAACGGCAATTGGCCATGGCTTAGAAGAGGGCACCCAAATGGGCCCGCTGGTTTCGAAGGCTCAAGTCGATCGGGTTGAAGACTACTACAAAAAGGGTTTGTCCGAAGGTGCGACGGCGATTGTCGAACTCAAACGCCCTGTTGTTGGGGGCGGTGAGGAAGGCTATTTCGTGAGTCCACACCTGCTAGCCGGCGATGACAACAACATCTGTTTCCGCGAGGAAGTGTTTGGTCCGACCGCTTACTTGGTAAAGTTCAAAGAGGACTCCGATGCAATCAAGCGGGTCAACAGTCTCGCGTACGGATTGGCCAATAGCGTTTGGGGCCGCGATTTAGATCGAGCGAATGCCATTGCCGAGCAAATTGTTTCTGGCAACAGTTGGATCAATGCCCACAACGTCTTCGCATATGGTTTACCCTATGGTGGTGTGAACCTAAGTGGCGTAGGTGGCGGGGTAAATTCGCCTGAAACGTTCGACGATTATTTGCGAGACCAGACGATCGCCCGACCTTTGGCGTAGTGGACGATAACCACCTCTCCCGAGCGAAGCGGTCGTGCAGCTTTCAAGTGCAACATGGCTCACAACTTACAACCTCCCTCAAGCGAAGCTTGGGGGAGCACGCGAAAGCCGCACGTTCACGACGTTGCTTCTAATCGCGATAGTTGGGATAGTGACCGTCGTAGTAGGGCGGCAGCGGGGCGGGGGTGCCGGGACCGAACGGATACGGATTGAGCGATCCAGCACCAAAAGGCGATGATTGGTCGCTTCGGCGTCGTTCGCTGGGCCAATCGTTGTCAGGTCGCTGTCCATTGCTTGGTTGCCAGCCACTGTTCGGCGTTTGGCGATTGGAGGGGCTGTTGTATTGCCCGCTACCATTTTGCAGTGGTCCGCCATAAAAGTTTGGACCGAGATTCAGCCCGGCATAGGGAGCACCCCACGCGGCATACGGTGTACTGTACGGACGATACGGAAATCGCCACTCACCGTAGGGGCGAACGGGGGGGCCCCACGATTCGACTCGGTGATAATTGTCAGCCGATTGCCCGTAATTAAGCGAACTGCGCATGTGGGTGTAGCCGCTGGTTTGGAAATCGGCGACTTGAGTGGTCGTCGGAGCGGCGATCGGTTGATACTGGGCAACTCGCTGCATCGTTGCCGAATCGTGCGTGTACGTACTCGGCCAAGTCAACCAATCGGAGGCGTAACCGATCGTTGAGACAGCGAGAGTCAGTAGGACAGCGAAGGCGTTGTTCATAAACGCCAAAATAGTTCGCGTTTGAGACGGATGCCTGAAAATCGAACGAATCTTTTACGACTTTTGCGTAACCGCCGCGCATAATCACTACAACCGTCGTAGACCGTCCTCGGTCATCGGCGTGGGGATCTCTGCATCGAGTTGATCAATTTTTTCGAGGACCTCAGGGTCGAGCACGAGATCTTTAGCCGCTAGCGATTCGGCTAGCTGCTCGGTACTGGTTGCACCGATGATCGTGGAGGCGACAAAATCGTGTTGGCGGCTCCAGGCGACCGATAGGCTGGTAACACTCACTCCGATCGACTTAGCGATTTCACCCAAACGGCGTGCGGTTTCGACGGAGCGATCATTGACAAACCGCTTCGCCATTCTCTTTTGCCTTGCCTCGCCTTCAAGCAAGTAGGCGGTAAAGCGAGCACCGGGTGGCGGTCCGTCATTGTACTTGCCAGTCAGCACGCCGCCGCCAAGAGGTGAATAGGGAAGCAAACTCATGTTTTCACGTCTTAGCACCTGAGCCAATTCACTTTCACAGCGGCGATTGATCAAGCTAAAATTGTTTTGCACCGTTTCGAAGCGATCGAGTCCATGCGTGTCGGCAGCCCACAAGCTTTTCATCACACCCCAACTCGTTTCGTTGCTACATCCGATCACCCGCACTTTCCCAGTATCGCGAAGTTCGGTCAGCGTGCCGAGCAACTCTTCATACGGCATCCCATGATCAGGCCAATGAACCTGATACAGATCGATCACATCGGTACCAAGCCGACTCAGGGAATCCTCGCATGCTCGGATGATTTGGTGGCGATCGAGAGTCGCTTTACCGTGTCGTACCGGCGAACAGAACCAGCCATGTGAGGGGCCAGTTACTTTGGTTGCGACGACGACCGAATCGCGAGGTTTGCCTTTTAGCCATTCACCAAAGATTTTTTCGGTCAAACCGATCGTCTCTTTTTGGGGCGGAGCGGGATAAATTTCGGCCACATCAAAAAAATCGATACCCGAGTTGAATGCCATGTCACAGATCGCATGGCTCGTTTTCTTGTCACATTGGCTGCCAAATGTCATCGTGCCCATACAGATATCTGACACATACACGCCACTACTGCCTAATCGTCTACTTTGCATTCGTCTTTCTTTACTATAAAGAATCTGTATTCAACCGTAACATTCGCAATATCGTTCTCCGTTCTGACGAGAATTTCAAGCCCACACGAAAAAGGATCGGAATCGTGTTAGAATGTGAGATCGCTTTCCCGCCCATCAGCTCTTTCCATAATCGCCCCCATGATCGACGCAGCAACCGACATTCCGTTTTCGGTTCCTTTTGTTCACCGTTTACGAGTGACTTCTGATGTGGCAAACCAAGATTTTCACGCGCTTCTCGGCGTCCTCCATGCCGAGGAATCGTCGTCGGTGCGGGTTGTCGTGATTGCAGAGAAAGCTGTGGCTCGATTGAGCGACCGCGTGGAAAGAATTTCCAGCCAACTCGCTAGCACCGACCGAATTGAAAGGGTCTGTCCAATCGTATTGATCGAAGGCGGCGAAGCGGTCAAGAATTCTCAGGCTGTCGTCCAGCAAATTCTTAGCACTGTCAACGAAGGCAACCTCGACCGACGCAGTTATGTGATCGCGATCGGTGGAGGAGCGATGCTGGACGCGGTGGGCTTTGCCGTTGCGATTGCCCACCGAGGAATACGGTTGGTCCGAATCCCAACGACAACATTGGCGCAAGCGGATTCGGGGGTTGGGGTTAAAAACGCCATCAACTACTTTGGCAAGAAAAATTGGGTCGGGACGTTTGCTGTTCCCTGGGCGGTGATCAACGACACCACGCTGCTTCATACCTTATCCGATCGGGATTACGTCAGCGGGTTTAGTGAAGCGGTCAAGGTCGCTCTTCTAAAAGACCGCAATGAATTCGATTGGCTTTGCACGAATGCAAATGCGATTGCCGCTCGAGAAGACAGCGTTTCAACGCGGGCAATTTTTCGCTCTTGTCAGTTGCACCTACAGCATATCACTAACGGTGGCGATCCTTTTGAAATGTTGGAAGCAAGGCCTCTCGATTTCGGTCATTGGTCAGCCCATCGATTAGAAGCATTGACGAACTATGAAATACGACATGGCGAGGCGGTGGCCATCGGTGTCGCCATCGATTGTCTCTACTCCGTCGAAAAACTCGGCTTTCCGCTACAAGATGCAATGCGTGCGATCGATTGCTTGAGGCGGTTACAACTACCGCTTTGGCATTCTGCACTTGAACCAATGGACCGAATCATCGAGGGGCTGGAGGAATTCCGGCAACATCTCGGCGGTCGCTTGACAGTCACAATGCTCAACGGGATCGCGGAAAGCGTCAACGTTCATGAAATGGATGTGCCCTTGATGCAGCATTCGATTCAAGCTTTGAAGAAAATTGCGAAGGATTTATAGGGGGCTTCGCCACAGGTGTCGCTAAACGCTCTTCCGCACCAACCATTGAGAACCGATCATGATTCGTTGTCAGAAAGCACTTCTTGTCCCTGCCCTCTGTGGCCTACTCGGTTGCGGGCAAGTCGACGCACCAAAGAAGGTCGTGGTCGAATCAAGGACTTTCGCTCAAGACAAGAATTCATCATTGGCAGCAAACGAAATCGAAGCGTTGGGAGCGAAGCTCCGGCATGATGGAAATAACGCGGTCATCGAAGTCGACTTTCGCGATACCGATGTGCGCGAGGATGACTTGGTGTTGTTGTCGTCGTTGCCGCGACTTCGCTCCGTAATACTGGCCGGTACAAGCGTTGGCGATGTTGGGTTAGCTACGCTTGGGGAAATCAAGACGCTCGAGAACGCGGATCTTCGCGAATGCCCGATTAGTGACGACGGAATCCTACAACTTGGTACGCTTCGTGAATTGAAGGTGCTCAAGTTGTCGGGGAAAAACGGAAAGAGCTCTGTCAGCGAAACATCAATGTCGACGATTGCGGCACTCGAGAACCTAAAGGTTTTGGCAATTGATTTTTTGCCAATGGGAGATTCAGGCATGGCTCAGATAGTCAAGCTCGATCGACTCGAAGAACTATATGCGGCCAATACGGGCATTAGCGATTTGGGGGTCGAGTCGATCGCAGAGCTGGGGCAACTTCGGAAGCTACGTCTTGCACAGAACGCAATCAATTCGAACGCGATCGAATCGCTATTGGGTTTGGGCAAGCTTGTAGAGCTCGATCTCAGCGAATGCACTCGTCTGAACGACGAAGTGACCACTTCATTGGCCAAACTAAAGCAGCTTAAGAAACTGAATCTGTGGAGAGTCCCTATCACCGATGTCGGCATCGATTCACTCGGACAACTGGTGGCACTTGAGTCGTTGAACTTAGACAACACATCGATCAGCGATGCTGGTTTGCCACCGCTGGGCAAGCTTCATCAATTGACGTTCTTACATCTAGGCTCGACCTCGATTAGCGATGCAGGATTACCATCCTTGCAGATGCTAACGAATCTTCAAGACTTGATTGTCACAAGAACACAAGTCACGAAGCAGGGGGTTGGGGAGCTACAAGTGAAGTTGCCCAAAACCAAAATCCAGTTGAAGTTCGGGACGTAGGACGGCGGAGGTAGTCTCCGTCAAGTTGCTTTTGTTGTGGCGCGGGCCCGATAAGAAACCGGGTTGGTGTTTGGATCGCGTTGGCCCTCGGATCGCGTTCGCCCTCGGATGCCCGAGTTCCGTTGGTCGTCCCAATCCAACGAGGGATTTCCTGGCGACGAAAACGGGCGTTCTAATGGCGAATAGGCCACCTTAGCGATTCCCTCGGCAAATTGCCCTTTATCTAGGTGCGACAATTTGTCGATACTTGGAGGTATGGACTTGTCGGGCCGCGCCCGACCATGGTTCGGCCCGCGTGTCCACTCTCGTCAATCGCTTTCTCGTAAGAGGAAAAAAAGATGAAGTGGCCTGTTATGCTTGCCGTCGTACTCGATTTGTCCATTCGCTGCGTGGCGTCTTTTGCTCAAGGACCGCCCGAAGCTGATTCTCTTTCTACGGCACGAAGCGATCCCCACGTCGATAAGCTTTTTTCAGACGGGGGTGTGGTACGATTCCAAATGATCCAAGGACGTCTCCGTCTCGATGCACCACGGCATCGCATCGGTGCCGAAACGATCGCGTCCGATCACTCGTTTGAGAGCATCGTTGTCTCTGCGGAGCGAGGACTTCCGTCAGTCCATTACGTGTCAAAACGCCCAAGTCAAACGCTCAAGCTGGACGTGCTTGACGCGGTAACGGTTCGAATGGAATCGAGTTTAAGCAAAACAGAAGAGCGAAGTGTACTCGAACAATCTCCATATGGCTTGGTTTACTGGACGATCGAGCGAGGTGGCATGATGGACCGCTATCAAGGAACGACGCTACTACATGTTCGTTATCAAAATCCTGAGATCTTCGATATACACTATGGAGGATTGATCGAACGCATCCTCGGTGGTCGATCGTTAGCGAGCCTAAGTAGCAAGACGAGACATTGGAGTATGACGCACGCTATGAAGGGCACTCTACCGCATCGCTCTTCAATCGATGAATGTGTGGCAATGTTGTCTGCGAAACGGCAGGCGACACGGCGGCATGCGCAACAGCAATTGTTGTTGTGGGGGACGCCGGTCATCGCTGCACTTCACGAATCGTTGTCGTCTGATATCGATGCGGAACAACGGATGCGAGTCCAACAAACCATTCGCATGCTACGGCCACAAGTTGAAGATACGCCTCGGTCGTTGGCAATGTTGATGGTCAATGATCCCACCTACTGGAATCTTGTGTCACCTCAGCTTTCGACGATGCAAATAGCCGCTGTCAATGACCACCTCGGTAGTGTGGGTTTGGCTACCTTGGACGCTGCCCAGCAACCGTCGGCACGCGTAGCCGAACAGTGAACGCGTCTATATTTTTTGATGTTGCTCCGCTAGCCAGTCGATCCACTCGAGCATGCCTTCATCCGTCTTTGCTGATACTTGAAGGATCGGCATTCCGGGACGAACACGCTCAACGCTCGCTCGGGCTGCGGCCTCGTCGAACTCAACCGCATCCGCAAGATCGATTTTTGTGATCACGGTGGCATCGGCTGTGTTAAAAATAGTTGGATACTTTCTCGGTTTGTCCTCTCCCTCCGTTACCGAGAACAAAACGACACGTAGGCTCTCGCCCAAATCGTAGCTGGATGGGCAAACCAGGTTGCCAACGTTTTCGATGAACAAGAAATCCAGAGGCTGTTCATTCCACGGCTTGATCGCTTCACGGACCATCTCCGCTTCCAAGTGACAAAGCGTGCCTGTGGTGATTTGACGAACCATTGCACCGGAGCGAGCTAAGCGGTCAGCGTCATTGTCAGTCGCCAGGTCGCCAACGACTGCTGCGACTCTGTAACGCTGGCCAATTTGCTCGAGTGTCTTTTGCAACAGTTCCGTTTTTCCTGATCCTGGACTTGACACCATGCTGACAACAAACCGTCGCTGCTCGGCGAATTGTTTGCGCAACTCGCGGGCGACAACGTCATTCTGTTTTAGAATCTGCGTCCGTACTTCGACTAAGCGTGTCATCGAGCTGTTCGTCCCTTACTTCGAGTGCAGCAATTTCGAGTTCTCGTCCCCCGACGATCTTACCGGATATTGTACCACACGTCCGGCAACGCAGATCGTTGATCGAAATAGCCATTTGATGTTTTCTACATTGTGGGCAATCAATCAGCAATTGCGTTTCTTCAATCACAAGTTCCACCTCGGGATACAACGTTTGCTGGCGAGCAATCGTGAACGCCGATTCAAGTGCTTCACACACCACGCCTGACATCGGCCCGAGTCGAATGTGAATGGCGACAAGCTCCGACTCAGGATGCTCGTTCATCGTTTGTTCAGCGATGTCGAGAACATTCAATGCGATCGAAAGCTCGTGCATGATAGGGTTCCAGTCAGTGAGATTATCAAAACGCTCCTCTGTATCAATGAACGGCGCAAGCAATCATTCCGCTACGCACCTGTTTGTACGACAGGCTGCGTATGCCGATCACTGCACAGGACGACCAATAGATTCGAAACCAACGTGGCACGCTGTTGCGGATCCAGATCAACAATCTCATCTCGATTCAGATGCTCGAGAGCCATTTCGACCATGCCAACCGCACCGTCAACAATCAAACGACGAGCTGCCACGACGGCACCAGCCTGCTGTCGCTGCAACATCGCCGCAGCGATTTCGGCTGCGTACGCAAGATGACTGATTCGTGCCTCAAGTACCGTGACGCCTGCTTTTTTAAGTCGCTCTTGAATGTCCTCTCGAAGCCGGTCGCAGATCTGTTCCGTGCTTCCTCGTAGTGAAACTTCATGATCCTCACTATCGTAGGGGAAACGGGTTGCAAGACTTCTTAGTGCTGCTTCACTTTGCACTTCAACAAAGTGTTCGTAGTCGTCGACCTCGAACAAAGCTTCCGCGGTATCCATCACTCGCCACACGACAACGGCCGAAATCTCGATCGGGTTTCCATCACTATCATTAACCTTGGATGGGCGGCTGGCAGTCCGTGATTTCGCTCGAACGACTTGCCCGGAGGCGTTTTTTTCTTCTGGGGTTGAAGAGGAGCCGGTTTCAAAATTCCGCACTCGCAAGCTGACCTTCTTTTTGCTGAAAAACGGGTTGACCCAAAAGAATCCTGATTCCTTGACCGTGCCGCGATACTCACCGAACAACAATAAAACACGCGAATCGTTCGGAGCAATCGCCATCAATCCACACAGTCCTACCATCCCGACGACACCGATCAAAGTAGCCAATAGAATCGCTGGCCAGAACTCACTAGCAACCGATGCAATGAAGACGAGAATGGCAAGGAAAACTAGCCCCGTGAAAACGAAAAGCGGTGCCCACCCCGCAGTTGGTTGAGTTAACTTTTCAATATGAATATGGCGTGGAGTTTGATTCTTGATCGAATTTGCAGATTCCGACATCGTGTTTTCCTTTTGAAAATGGGGCCGTTTAAATTCAGCTAGAGCATTTTGATTTTGATGTGGCTGGGGCTTCCAGTCCAAGTTGAGAAGAACGCTGTGGCTAGAAGCCACAGCCACTAAACACCCAGCCTACGGCATTCTGTAAAATGCTCTATGACATTGTACTGGCCGTGAACGACGACCGAGAGGGCGCAAAAAACGTGTCAATAACCAAATGTTTAACAGTCCAAGACGAACCTGCTATGTTCTGCGTGCCTACCTCTAGCAGATCCGTGGCAATTGCTCACCGATTGGTATCGATACGATTCGTTTGGTTCCTACCGCCGTCCGGGCGACGACTAGGTGGTGGGCATCTTCGACGACGCGGCCAATGATGGCGGCGTCTTGTCCAAGTGGGTGCAACTTCATCGTCTCGAGCAATCGATCGGCGTCAACAGCGGACACAATCGCTATTAGCTTTCCCTCGTTTGCGACCAGCAACGGATCGAGTCCTAAGAACTCACACGCCGAACGAACGGCCTCTTTGATTGGGATGCTCGCATCGTCAAGTTCGATACCGCAACCAGAATCGGCAGCGATCTCATTCAAGCTCATCGCCACCCCACCTCGCGTTGGATCACGCAACACGTGGATATTCGGCGATGTATCAATCATCACTTGGACCAATCCCGCTAGCGATGCACAATCGCTCTCTATCTGACTCTCGAAACTCAGTCCTTCGCGGACACTCATGATCGCTACACCGTGATCACCAACCGTCCCGCTGATGATCACCACATCACCCGGTTTGGCTTGATTGGAAGCGATGTGCAGGTTGGTCGGCAAAACGCCAATTCCTGACGTATTGATGTAGCATCCGTCCCCACATTCTCGCTCGACCACTTTCGTATCACCTGCAATGATCGACACTCCCACTTGTTTGGCGGCTGCGCCCATGTCGTTCGCGATGCGGATCAATTTTTCGACCGGCAGCCCCTCTTCGATAATGAAACCTGCCGTCAAATACAGCGGTTTGGACCCGCTCATTGCCAGATCATTGACCGTACCGTTGACGGCTAGATGTCCGATACTTCCGCCGGGGAAAAAAAGTGGCTGGACAACAAATGAATCGGTCGAGACCGCAATTCGTTGACCGGGCAAGGAAAGTGTTGTCGAATCGCCCAATAGAGTCACATGTTCGTTGGCAAACGCTGGTGCAAAGACATGCTCGATCAATTCAGCCGAAAGCTTTCCACCTCCACCATGCGCAAGAATAACGTTGGGGTAGTCACGAAGTGGTATCGGACACTGCGGTGATTGGGTCATCGGTTCAAGAACCTTCCATAGTTGTAGTACGCCGCGCATGCTCCTTCGCTTGAAACCATTGTTGCACCGAGCGGATTTCGGGGCGTGCATTGCTTTCCGAACGCGGCACATTGATGCGGCTTGATCGCACCACGCAGCACTTCGCCTGCTCGGCAAATCGTGCTCGCTGCTTCGGCAACATGCTTCACATCAAACCTCCTTTCCGCATCAAAGTCAGAAAAATCGCTGTTCAAACGCCAGCCACTTTGCGGGATCATGCCGATGCCTCGCCAATCGCGATCCGTGGGTTCGAAGACTTCTGCGATCGTTGCCTGGGCTGCCTCGTTACCCGCTTCGCTGACAACCCTTGGGAACGCGTTCTCGACATGACTTTTCCCGGTTTCCAGCTGCATCACCGTGCGACGAATGCCATCGAGAAGGTCGAGTGGTTCGAAACCTGTGACCACGATCGGCACCGCATATTTCTCGGCAATTTCGTGGTATTGGTGATAGCCCATCACACTACAAACATGCCCTGCAGCCAAGAACGCTTGCACTCGATTCTCCGGCGAATCCATGATCGCCTCGATTGCTGGCGGGACGAGCACATGGGATACGAGCACTGAAAAATTATAGATCGATTGCTGTTTCGCGATCTTGACTGCCATCGCATTCGCTGGCGCAGTGGTTTCAAAACCAATTGCCAAGAAGACAACTTCGCGATTCGGGTTTTCACGAGCCAACTTAACGGCATCGAGCGGCGAGTAGACGATTCGCACGTCACCGCCACTGCCTTTCACACGAAACAGGTCTTCACTTGTTCCAGGCACCCGGAGCATATCGCCGAAGGAGCAAAAGATTACCTCTGGCCGTGCTGCCATTTGTAGAGCTTTATCAATCACTGAGATTGGCGTCACGCAAACGGGGCACCCCGGTCCATGAATCATCTCGATCGAATCAGGCAAAATCTGGTCGATCCCATTGCGTATGATCGAATGGGTTTGACCGCCACAAACTTCCATGATGGACCATGGGCGAGTACAGATTCGAGAAATCTGTTCAGCAAGCTTTAGCGATTTTTCGCCATCACGATACTCCGTTAAGTGTTTCACGCTTCTTCTCCATTGGCTTCTTCTCCATTGGCCCGAAGTTCCTCGAGTTCATCCTCCAGCCATCCAAGTTCGGCAAACGTTTCCAATGTTTCCTGAGCCGACTCTTCATCGATTTGATTGATCGCAAACCCGACATGGACGATGACATAATCGCCAACCTTGATCTCTGGCAAGAATGCCATGCAGACCTCCTTGACGACGCCGCCAAAATTGACTCGTCCCATTGAGGTTTCGTTTTCGCAGAACAGAGATTCGACTTGTCCAGGAACGGCTAAGCACATATTGGTTACCGTCATCGGTTGAGTGAAAGATTACATCCGTTATCGATCTTGATCGTAGCTTGGTGCTTCGCCACCGAACAGATACCTCTCGCGGTGGAGGAGCACCGTGCGACGCTGGGCAATCCACGCTTGTCCCAATGCGAGACCGCCGTCATTTGGCGGCACAATGGTGTGCGTCAAAACCTCGAACCCCTCGTGCATTAGCCGTTGCCGGGCGAGCCGCGTCAGCAAGACATTTTGGAACACTCCGCCAGTCAGCCCGACTCGATCGATTCGGTGCTTTGCACGCGCGTTGAGACTGATGCGAGCAATCATTTCAGCAACGGTGAGATGGAAACGAACTAAAATATCCGCAGCGGATCGTTTTCGAAGAAGTTCCGAAACAATTTGGTGAATCAAATGCGTCGTATCGATTTGCTGAATGTCACCGTCGATAACCGTAATATCGTAGGGTTTGAATTGCGACTCATCCAATTTTCGAGCGGCAATTGCCTCGCACTCCATCGCCGCTTGCCCTTCATAACTCACCACATGACGCACGCCACAAAGTGAAGCGACAGCGTCGAAAAGCCGCCCCATACTGCTGCTTGGTACACAACGAAAGTTTCGCTGAAGCTGCTGGTCCAACACGGTTCGCTCCTTCGCTGCCGTTACGAAGACGGACGCCAGAGAATCGGACCACTCAATCCCAGCTTGATAAAGGGCTGCCAAAGCCGATCTCGACGGATGCCGGATACAGGCATCGCCTCCCGGCAGCGGCAGATACGCCAGATGCGCGTAGCGTTCAAAGTCACTTGCATTCGCGATCAGCCATTCGCCACCCCAAATCGCTTCGTCGGTTCCGAATCCCGTTCCATCGAAACAAACACCAATTATCTTTTCTTCGGGTACGATCGAATGCTCGGCTAGCAGGGATGCAACATGGGCATGGTGATGCTGAACTCGCAGCATCGGGACTGCGTGTTTCCTTGAAAACTGCTCTGCCCAGGCGCTCGACAAATAATTGGGATGCTGATCTGCGACGACCGAGTCGGGCTTGATGTTGTAGAGTCGCAACAAATGATCCACGGCATTTTCCATCGCCGACAGTGTTTCTTGGTTTCCCATGTCACCAATATGTTGGCTCAGGAAACAGTGGTGTCCTTTGGTCACGCACGCGGTCGCCTTGATCTCGCCGCCAACCGCAAGCACCGGAGGCCCATCGGTAGGTAGTTTAATCGGCAGGGGCGCATAGCCACGGGAACGTCGAATCGGCAGCACCTCGCCATCTAAGACACGAAGAACCGAGTCATCGCAAACCGTCTCAATTCGCCGGTCATGAAGCAGAAAAGCGTCCGCAATTTTTCTCAATCGCTCGATCGCGTCATCGTTGTCGTACGCAATGGGCTCGTCCGACAAATTCCCCGACGTCATCACCCAGACATCACCGGGTCGCAGCAACAAGCTGTGCAGCGGTGAATAGGCCAACACCACTCCAACAAAGTCGCTGCCGGGGGCAACCAATTCGCACAACGATTCCGCTCCTTCTTGCCGGTGCAGCACAACGATAGGGCGTTGCCGACTTTCGAGCAGGACCCGATCGGCATCGCTAAGCACGGCGATTGATTCGCACGTTGCAATGTCAGCAACCATGACTGCCAGCGGTTTTTCGAAACGATGTTTTCGCTCTCGTAATTTCGCAACGGCTTCCGAGTTCCTGGCGTCACAAGCCAGATGGAAACCGCCAACGCCTTTGATGGCGACGATGCCACCCCGCGCGACCGATTCCTTCACCGCTTGCATCGCATCCCTTCCTCGGATTTCTTGATTCTCACCTGACTTGATGAACCATGTCGATGGCCCGCACTCGGGGCAGGCATTTGGTTGAGCATGAAAACGTCGATCCGCAGGATTGTCGTACTCCCGTCGACACGACGTGCACATCTCAAAGTCACTCATTGTCGTCGATGCCCGGTCATAGGGCAGTTTTGTAATGATCGTATAGCGAGGACCACAAGCCGTACAATTGGTGAAGGGGTATTGATACCGTCGATCCGCTGGATCATTGATCTCGGCTAAACAGTCAGAACAAATACTGACATCGGGCGAGACGAACGCATGCGGATCTGCCTCCTTTTGCCCTGTGTTGATACGAAACGCGTGCTCCTTTGGAACGGAGTCGATCGTCTCATGAAGAATATCGCGAACAAGCGATAACGACGGAGCCTCGGATCGTAGACGCCCGCAGAATTCCGCCAATTCTGTACGAGAACCCTGTGCCTCGATTAGGACTCCCATCGAATCATTGCGAACCCAACCGGATAATCGGGAAGAATGTGCCAACCGCCAAACGAAAGGTCGATACCCAACGCCTTGCACCACGCCTGTTACCCGAATTCGCCAACGTTGCATTCTCATCGCCAACCCCATTTCGTGTTATCGATTGGTTTCATTGTAGCACATCGAGATCGCGAGCTCGGGTTTGGAGCTGTCGTAGACCGGGTCAACGTCGTAAAGAATCCTTGACCCAGCCCAAGTATCCCATCACCTTTGGATCCACTCGATAACGCCAGCGAAAGCGTCATCGAGATTGGTACGTGCGTCGATGGATAAGCCTTCGCCAAGTTCGAAGCGAAAGCCGCGGATGCCCATCACCCACGCCTCGGGTCGATGATGAAAGTGGTCCTGGCAAATCGCAAGAATCGCTCCTGGTGTTACGCTGTGACTGGTGAAAGTGATTTCGCTAGATGGGGCAAGCGGTTGCAGCAAGAACGGTGATGGTGCAGTCACGCTGGCGTCAACAAACAGAACTCTTTTGTAGGCCGCGATAGTCACGGCGTCTTCGATATTGAGTTGATAATCGACGTCGGTTTCGATATCGGACCGCTGGAGGCTAGAAAGCCGATCGACGAGCGCTGGTCCGAGCCCGTCATCACCTCGTAGCGGATTGCCACAAGCAATTATCAGTGTCCGGGTGTGGTTCATTCTCGCGCTTTCTCGTCAAGCACGGCACCGTCAGGTCCAATCAATTGGACGCGTAAACGCATTTGACCCAAGGCATGCGTCGCGCAACTAAGGCAGGGATCATAAGCGCGGATGCCAACTTCAATCGCATTGAGCATCCCCTCGCTGATTTCAGCTTGTCCCTCGATATACTGGTCGGCGACGACGCGAACGGCTTGGTTCATCGCTTCGTTGTTATGTGTTGTCGAGACGATCAAGTTGCCTCGGAGGACCTGATCGTTTTCATCGACGTCGTAATGATGAATGAGCGTGCCACGCGGAGCTTCGATAATCGCGATTCCGGTCCCCCGACGTTCGCCGCTGGTCGTCAACTCGCCACGCAAAACGTCTGGATCCGCCAGCAATTCTTGCATCTTCTCAGCGCTATGCACTAATTCGATCAATCGAGCCCAATGATAGGCCATGGTGGAATGGATGGGACGACCTGCACCAAGCTGCATAAATTCTTGGCGTTCTGTTTCAGCGATCGGAGTGTCGATGAAGTCGCAATTGTTGATGCGTGCGAGCGGACCGACGCGGTACCATCCTTTGTCTTGTCCCAGGTCTCGAAGGAACGGAAACTTCATGTAACTCCAATTGCGGACACCTTCGCGGATGACATCCAAATAATCAGACGGGTCGACTTGGTCAAAGATGATGTTGCCATCGGCATCCTTGGCGCGAAGTTTTCCATCGTAGAGATCCAAACAGCCATCGGAGCGAACGATGCTGAGAAAGTTGGATTCAAACGTACCGAACGGCAGTAGCGTTTCCGCACTGCCGCGAGTCACCTTTTTGCATAACTGCAATCCTTCTAAACTCCACTCGACCATCGTGTCGACTTCGGCAGCCAAACGGTCACGATCTTCGAGTGATAGATGCTTATTCATGCCGCCGGGGATCGAGCCAGTACCGTGGATCTTCTTGCCCGCAGTCGCCTTGATGACCTCCTGCCCAAACTTTCGCATCAGCACTGCTTTTTTTGCGATTTCGGGGTACGCCTCGATCACGCCAATCACGTTGCGTTGTTCGACCGGAGCATCGAATCCGAATAAAAGATCAGGCGACGACAAGTGATAGAAATGCAGTGCGTGCGATTGAAAGGTTTGGCCATAGTGCATCAGCCGCCGAATCTTTTCCGCAGTCGGTGTGATGGGCTCTGCACCGACGATCCTGTCACACGCCTTCGACGCGCATAGATGATGGCTGACCGGACAAATACCGCAAAGCCGTTGCACCATTACCGGAACTTCCCAGTAAAAATGCCCCTGTACGAATCGCTCGAATCCGCGAAACTCGATAATGTGAAACCGTGCTTGGGTCACATGGTTGGCCTCGTCCAATTGAATCGTAACCTTGCCATGACCTTCGACTCGGGTCACCGGATTGATCACGATTTTGCGAGTGCCGTTTTGAGTGGTCGTTGTCATTTTCTTCGCCTAGGCTTTCTCCGAAAAGGGGGTCTGACCCCTTTGGAGGACATTCGTTTCTCAATCGTTTTCGGCTTGTCTGGTTAGGGTCAGCCCCCTTTTCGGACAAAGCCTCGTAATAGATCAGTCGTATTTGAGCAGTTCATAATCGAGCACGGGTTCTCGGCCTTCGAGCAACGCCACAATCGCGGTCCAAAGAGCGTCGGCGGAAGGTGGGCAGCCAGGAATGAAGTAATCGATTTTGACCACTTCATGGGCTGGGTACACACGGTCGAGCATGATCGGGATATCTGGATCGTTGGGGATGACTCCATCAACCACCGACGGTCCACTCAGAAACGCTTCCTCGAGACACTCGCGCAGCGGCACGGTGTTTCGCATTGCAGGCACACCGCCGGTCAGGGCACAAGCTCCGATCGCAACGAGGGTGTGGCAATTTTCGCGGAACATCCGTAAGAATTCGACATTCTCATCATTGCTGCAACCTCCTTCGATGATTCCGATATCGACCATTCGATTGAATCGCTTTTTGTCATTGATTGGCGACTTGTCGAATTCGACCAGCTCCGTCAGTTGCAAGATCCGCTCATCGATATCAAGCAGTGACATGTGGCATCCGAAACAACCGGTAAAATGGCCCGTGGCAATGGTTGGCTTTGACATTGGAGGATTAAACCTTTCTTGTCGCGAAAGATGTACGACTTTTAAGTTGTTGTTTTGAAAGCGTTTACGCATTATCTATCTCTCCCGGCACAGCCGAGGTCGTGCCGCTTTTAAGTTCATCTGAGTCAACAACTTAACCTCCTCTCCCAAACTTCGTTTGGGGGAGGTCGAACGCGGCGTTCAGCCGCCGTTCGGGTGGGGGCCTATCGAAGTCGTTTGCCACGTTGCACATAAGAACCGCTCGAACTCCGGTGTTTTTGGGGAGGGTAAAGTTGTTGCAGCCGAGCTGCCTCAAAAAGACGGTTTCATTTTGACCCCGCCCGTTCAATCTCCGATCCGATCGGCGTATGGTCGTACCGTCTTTGTCCAATCGGAATCGAGTATCCGACACGTTTGGTGCGCAAGCATCCCGTAGGGCAAACGCGTGCCGCCGCGTCTGCAACGTCCATCGTGGTTTCGGACAAGCCATGCTCGGCATTGACTGTAATCACTTTGTGAATGCCTCGACCTTCAAAGGCAAACACGGTTTTGCCGTCTTGAATCGCCGACGCTCGCACACAGCGTCCGCAGAGAATGCACAAGTCCCGGTTGATAAATACATCGGGATGGGTCGCATCCAGTTCACGGTGCGTTTCAATGTAGGGCAGTGTTGGCGAGATCATGCCTAGCCGATAGCCTTCGGCTTGCAGTTCGCAGTTGCCGCTTGTTTCACAAGAAGGACAAAAATGATTGCCTTCGACAAACATCATTTCGAGCACCATGCGGCGATGGGCATTCAACTCTTCGGTATCGTTTTCGATCGTCATCCCCTCTTCGACCGGGATGGTGCAAGAGCTTCGTGGACGCCCATCGACTTTCACCACGCACAACCGACAATGACCTCGCGGTGGCAAATCCTTGTGGTGGCAGAGTCTCGGGATATAGATTCCGGCATCCTCTGCTGCCTCAATGATCTTCTGGCCTAGCTTTGCTTGGATCGGTTTTGAGTCGATCGTAATCGTGACGGTGTTGTCACTCATCGTTGGATTCCCTTTCTAAGTAAATTATCGGGATCGATGTGTCCTTTGGCCGTGGCCTAGGCTTCCAGCCTGAGGTTTGTTCTGGTCCCAGGCTAGAAGTCGGGGCCATATTTTTCTCGGCGAAGTTGGCTTAAGTGTTCACCGTGTGTTTTTCAACTTCGATCTGAATCGGTTCGCGTCCCGAACAGGCAGATCCTGCTTTCAACGCTTCTTGCAAATTTAGCCGCGGGTAGAAGTCGCCCTTCTGCAAGCGGGCTTCGTACAATTCGGGGAACTGGTCAATCGTACTCAGTATTGGATTCGGCGCGGTTTGGCCCAACCCACATTGGCTCATCGTCTTGATCGTCCCACAAAGTTTTTTCAGCGCATCCAATTCCGTATGCGTTGCGTGTCCATCGAGAACCTCGCGAAGTTCTTTGAGTAGGAGGGTGGTGCCAACGCGACAGGGAACACACCAACCACAAGACTCCTCGGCAAAGAATTCACCAAATTGATACATGTATTCCAAAATATCGCGATCGGGACCGAAGAGAATGATCGAACCGCCCGTCGGCAGGTCTTCGAATGCGATTTTCCGCAAGTAATCCTTTGGTCCGATACAATGCCCTGATGGACCGCCAATCTGGACCGCCTGGGCGTCCTCGGCTCCTACTTGTTGCAACAGTTTGGCAACCGTGATGCCATATTCGACTTCGTAGACCCCCGGTAGTTGGCAATCGCCTGAGATGCTAAGCAGTTTCGTTCCTTTGCTTTGCTCGGTCCCAAGACGCGAGAACCATTCGCCACCGTTTTCGAGAATCCGCGAAACACCGACAAACGTTTCGACGTTGTTCACAAGAGTCGGTTGTTCCTTGTAGCCGCGTTCGACGGGAAAGGGCGGTCGGTCTCGAGGGGCTCCGCGTTTGCCTTCTAAGGATTCGATCAACGCTGACTCTTCACCACAGATATAAGCACCGGCTGCCGCTTGGATGCGGATATCAAAGTCAAATCCTTCGAGGCCACAGATGTCATTTCCCAACAGCCCAAGTTGGCGATGGTTCGCAAGGGCGCGTTCGAGATCCCCTCGCAAATAGTCGTACTCGCCACGAAGGTAGATCATTCCCTCTTTGGCACCGATTGTAAAACCGGCGATCGTCATGCCGTCAAAAACAAGCTCGGGATTTTCCATCAGGATCACACGATCCTTGAACGTCCCCGGTTCCCCTTCATCGGCATTGCAGATGACATAATGTGATTTGCCAGGCGAGTTTCGGCATTTATCCCACTTGCTGGCGGTGGGGAAACCCGCACCACCACAACCTCGCAAATGGGAAGTGTACAACTCGGCAAGGATTTCGGCAGGTGTTTTGCGGATCGCCTTTCGTAGCGCCGCTCCACTGTCGTAGGGCCCCAAAAGAATGGGTCCACTTTGCCGCAAATTCTTACGCACTCGCGCCTGCGGTAGCGTATCAAACTCGTCACCCGATCGAATCGCGGCAACGATTGCGGGAACATCCTCGGGTGTAAGTTGTGTCAGCGCGATGCCGTTGATCAATACACTCGGGGCTTGGTCACTAAGGCCGATACAGGAAGCCTTTTCCAAAGTGACTTTACCGTCCTCGGTTGTCTCGCCAAGAAAAATGCCAAGCTCTTTCTCAAAAGCTTCGACCAATGCATCGGCACCCTTCATTCTTTCAACGACTGCCGTACAGATACGGATGACGTTCTTGCCTTGAGGTGACCGCGAAAAGAAGGCATAGAAACTGACCATGTCGCGGACTTGAGCACGATGGATTCCCAAGTTTTTAGCGATCAGCCCGATGCTAAGTTCCGAAAGATGTCCCAATCGCCCATGGACAGCCCGGGCGACATCCATCAACCGCGTAGGATCGTTCTCAAACTGATGTGCGATCTGTTCGATGATCGCAGTCGTTTCTTTTGGCATTGTCCACAACCTCCGATTGGAGAGGCCCTCTTTGCCATGTTAAAGGGCCGTGCTAGAGGGCCGTGTTAGAGGGCCGTGTTAGAGGGCCGTGTTAGAGGGCCATGTTCGAGGAATGAACGGCTCTGAATGCGATGACGCTCATCCCCGATCTCTCTACTCCTTTAAGTTAACGCATTTCTTTGAGGTGGCTACAGAAATCAATTGTTAAACAGCGAAAATATTCAAAATAGGTTCGCGCATTTTGGCTGTGAAACCACGTCCCCAGCATCCCCAACCGAACAACGTCGTCTTGGTTTCTTGCCGGGTCTGCGTCATTAAGAAAAGAAAGCAACATGACCGATCCTATGCCTTGCGGCGGACGGCGACCTGCGGGATTACGCAAATGCAGGCGCGGGGACCGGTGCAACCACTTCACTGGCCACCGCAAGCATTCGGCAGGGGACGATCGCACGAATCATGATGGTGCGGCATAATGCCGCATTGGCGATTTTCGAGAATTCCTCGCGCGTGTACGCCGCTCTAATTCTCAGCGGTGTGTCATGCTGGAGCACTCGGGATCGTGTCAGCAAACGGGACGCGGTCTTGGCAACTGTGAAATTCCATCGAGTTCTTTCGAAGTCACATACCACCATCGCCAAGCCAGCTGATTGCTGCATCGATTGAAGCAACCGAAACACTTGCGGTTCTTCCAATTGGTGCATCAGGTCTGAGCAGACAATGACGTCGAATCCGGATGGGAGTGGATGGTTCAAGCAGTCGATTTTGGCTGAATGAACATCGACGTCATGCTCTATAATCGCTTGTCGATGTTGTTCGAGGACCGCTTCACGATGATCCGATGCCGTGATTTGCAGGTCAACGCTCCGTCGCTTGGCCTTGACCGCCCAATGGATTGGTAAATCAGCACTACCGCTTTCCAAATCGAGTACCTTGAGTGGACGGCCTGGAACATTCGAAGCGAAACGCTCGAGACGATGAAACAGAACATCACCAATTCCGCTTAAACGATTGAAACGTGCCATCCCTGCTATCGCTTGCATTCGCTCGTGTTCTCCAAGCGATGGGTCGTCCAACCACGGAGCTTCTTTGATTCGGTTCAAATTCATGCCTCCACTTTGCTGCTTGGCTGCTTCCGACCGTAGATCCAAAAGAGTCCGACAACTGACAATGCAAATACCAGCACACTGACCCACTGTGAAATCGATAAATCGGTCCCAAATTGCCCCTGTTCATCAACACGGATCCACTCTAACCCAAACCTCAATACCGCATAGCTGGCGAATCCCAACATCATAATCGCCCCTTCGCGTCGGAACCAATACGAGGCGGCGCAGAGTAGCCCGCACAAACAGATTGCCGAGAAACTACTGATTAACTGAGCTGGCTGGACCGGCATCGCTCGTTCTGGCAACTGATCGCTACTCCACTGATAGACCTTTCCATCGATCATTGCCAACACTCCGCGTGGGGCTCGTTCATACGGCATGTCGCTGGATAGTTTTTCGAGGTCTCGGTCGTCGAGTTGCAGTTTTTCAAGTCGACTACCACTCTCAATTCCGTCTTTTGCAGCCAAGCTGCCCGGCCGAACACGGCGAATGATGCCACTGTCGGGGTCGACATCAAGACCAACCAATGAGCCGCTTTGTAGTTGGTCGACATAAACAGGACTGCCGACCGGAAAATGTAGGGCAGCCCAGTAGTCAGGACACGCTCCACCGTAACAGCAGCCATTGAGAAGGCAACCGATTCGGCCAAACGCTAGGCCGATAAACATACAGGGAACGATCGCATCCCCCAATCGCCATAGCGGTAATCGCTGGCGAACGGCATAGAAGACACCAGCGAGTGTTCCGAAGATAAAACCACCGTAAACCACCAGCCCGCCTTCGGTAAACGTCAGCATGCTACGAATCGTTTCACCCCAGCTGTCGTGCATGAAGCGGTCCGAGTACTGAACGACGTAGAACAGACGGGCCCCTACGATCCCGCCGATGAAAACCCACGGTGCCATGCCAATGATCGCATCGGGATCGATACCTCGCCGCCGAGCACGAGCCATGGCCAGCGCAACCGCTGATAAAACACCCAATAACAGCATTACGCCATAGCCGCGAATTGCCATGCCAACTGGCTCACCAGCCAGGTTCTTTAGCTCCACCACCGGCAAAATGAACACGATTGCAAAGGCTATCAAACCCCACATCGGCCCTTCGCTGGCTAGGAACGCTCTCGGTGATTGGTGCGTTTTTTTGAGCAGTAGCAGTCGAATCAGGAAACCGACCGCGATCAGGATCAGGCCCCAGCCGAATCCGAACACCGGTAGTCCGGCGACTTCGTGCGGAATGAAAAACAAGGTGCTACGCATGGCTGGTGCAATTTTACTCGAAACAAAGAAACGGGTTGGTCTGGACGTGTTGCCAGCTTCTTTTCTACGCTGCAGCCAATCGAAACGTCTAGACGTCTTCGCCGCTACTAAGGGCTAAACCTACCATGATGCGATTTTCCATGTCTTTCCTGACTCCTGTCTTGCTCGCTGTTACGTTCAGCGGCACGATTGTTGGTACCTTTGCCGCGATGCCGCCTGCAGAGGCGCAAACCTCGGGACACACCCATTTTCGGGTCGAGACCAAGATTTTTGAAGGCAAGCAAGCCAAGCCGGCGGCTCATCATCTGATTCTGTTTGACAGCGGATTGGTGTACGATGTGCCAGTGATCGATGATCGTTTTGTGACCATTTACGACTCGCCCCGTAGCCGGGTGATCCTGATCGATCGCGTGGCCAAGACTCGTACGACGCTCACAATTGATGATCTCGTCCGCGTGACCGCGCAAGCGAAAAGTGCTGCTGAAACACGCAGCCAGCAAGAAAGGCTGGGTATTTTGGCTACTCCCGAATTCGACGCTGAGACAAATACCTATCGAATTTCATTTGAGGATACCGCGTACGAAACCGTCGTCGATGACTCGGTCGCGTTAGATTCCGCCATCGCATACGGTCAATTCGCCGACTTGGCGTCTCGTTTGAACTTGGTCCGACGGATCGGATTGCCGCCATTTGCACGCATGTCGCTCAACCAACGGATCGCGGCAGACGGGAAAATGCCCAAAGAAACGACTTTGTCGATCCGCCGAGGCATCGCGACCGATCGATTCCATGCTAAGCATGAGGTCATCAAGCAACTAAGCCAAAAAGATTTGAAGCAAATCGAAGAAATCGGCAGTATGTTGGCTCTCTATCGCGAAGTTCCACTCGACCAAATCAAATAGCCTTACCCTATCCATTTTGTGTTATCATAAACGGTCGTGACAATCGGGCCGTTGGAAATGCGATGATGGAAAGAGGGGTAAAACGTTGACGAATCCTATTCGTAGCCGGCGGATGATCGGACGCCGTGGTGCCGCGTTTTTGCTGCTGGTGGTGTTGGTGACGATGGTCGTTTTAGCGGCCGTTCGGACGATGGTGGTCGCCGAGACTTCTTCCCGTCGTCATGATTTACTCGGGCGACGCAACCAAACTCTTGCCGCGGCGATCGACGCGGCGATGCCGATTGTCGATAACTCGTTTCAGACCTGCAGACTTCCCATCGACGAAGCAGCCAACGAATTTATTCAGGTCACTCTGGACCAAAATCAATCGATCGTTACGGCGACGTGGTATCAAGGCGACAAAGTTGTTGACGAAATGACTCGGCAAATCCATTTGGAAGAAGATGGAGCGGACCAATGAACGTGATGACAGAAAACTCGTTTCCAAGCACCCGTCTGGGCAACTCTCCCAAGCTTCGCTCGGTGGAGGTGGTTAAGTTGTTGACTCCGTTGGAGTTAAAAGCTGCACGACCACTGCGCCCGGAAAATAGGGGAAAGGCCGGCTTTACCCTCGTCGAGTTGCTGGTCGTTATCGCTATCATCGGCGTCCTGGTCGGACTCATGCTGCCGGCGATGCAGAACCTGCGTGAAATGTCGCGGCGGTCGAATTGCCAGCAAAACTTGACCCAGCTTTCCTTGGCTCTTTCCACTTACGCCATGGAGCATACTCATTACCCGGTCGGCACGATCGCGGATTCGGGACCGGTCCGAAGCGAAGCCGTCGGTGACCACCATAATTGGATCATCGGATTGTTGCCGATGCTCGATGCACAAACCGTCTACGATGCTGTCGATAAAAACAAGAGCGTCTATGCGCCGGAAAATGCCGAGGTGCGAAACCTTCGTCTGCCTTTCTTGCAATGCCCATCGGCGACCAAGATGCGAGAAAACACGTCCTGTTATGCTGGCATTGTTTCGTCGACCGAGACGCCAATCGACACCAATAATGACGGTGTGATGTTCCTAAACGTCCCCGTTCGCGATGAGGACATCAGCGATGGTCTCGCTTATACCGCCTTCGTTGCTGAGAAATTGTCGCGGTTCGAAGACGACTTGGGCTGGATGAGTGGAACACGATCGAGTTTGCGTAATACGGGGCATCCGATTAACGCTGAATTGGCGAACGTTCGCGGCAAGTCCAGTTTTACGACGACGCTAGATCCGCTGTATGTCGGTGGCATCGCCAGTGATCACGGCAGTGGTGCACATGTATTGATGGGCAGCGGCGAATACAAGTTTTGCAGCGAGTCGATCGACCTGGAAATTCTCAAACAGATGGGCAATCGTGCCGATGGTGGCATTCCGATCGAGTGGAAGAGTAGTGAACCGAATAGCGAAACCTTGACGCCGAACGTTGCTCCAGCTCCCAAAGCGGATCCAACTCCAGCGGAGGCAGCGGAGTGAAACAAAAAACTGCGTTTACGATGGTCGAAGTGTTTACGGTCGTGGCAATCATCGGTGTTTTGGTCGGACTATTGTTGCCTGCGATTCAAGCATCGCGAGAAATGGTGCGGCGGACGAGTTGTGCAAACAACTTCATGCAAATCGGTCTGGCCATCCACGGCTACCATCAGGCGTTCAAACAATTGCCGGTTCAATTATCGGGCAGCGAAGGCAGTACAACGCCGAGCGTCGATAACGACCGCCGGCTGAGTGCGTTTGTCGCTTTGTTGCCATTTTTGGATGAACAACCAAGATGGGAAATTATCAATCGATCAATTAGAAAGGATGACTCCAGACTCCGAAGCTATGCCTTTTACCTTGGATATAGCTATAATGACGGCTGGGGTATGTCGATGGATGAAGAGGAAGCGGAAGAGCCGGACTCCGATGCAACGTGGGTAGCAGGCGGTCCTGAGCCGTTCGACGGCGACTACTATCCTTGGTCTTCAGAAATTAGACCGCTGCGCTGCCCGAGCGATCCTGGGATTGGTCTTCCTGCACTGGGGCGAACCAACTACGCGGTCTGTCTTGGTGATGGCATGGTCGCGGCGGATTCAGGACCTATGAAAGAGCGGAATGGTCGATTCGTCATCGATGCGAAACTGGAAAAGCAAACCGAGCTGGCGATGCGAGGGATGTTTGTCCCGCGAGTGATCATGCGGTTTTCCGACGTCACCGATGGTCTTAGCACGACGATCATGATGGCCGAGATTGCGACCGATCTCGGCGATCAATCGATACTCACCAAGCCGATTGCAGGTCCAGGCATCGTGTTGGCGTCGAATCCGAATTGGGCCCGCGATCAACAACTCATTGACGTCGACCGGCCTGAGTTTTGGCAGATGCAATCGAACGCTTCCGTCTTAGCAGCCGACAACTCGGTCGGGCGCGGAAGTCGTTGGGCCGACGGAATGCCCGTTTACACGGCCGTCAATACCATTTTGCCACCAAACCGCGAGATCGTCTTGCAGGCGGACCGGGATGACACGTGGGGCGTACTCGGTGCCAGTAGCCGGCATCAGGGCGGTGCCCATGTCTGTATGGGCGATGGCAAAGTCACCTTCGTCAATGACAGTATCGATGCTGGCCACCCCAGTGCAGCGAGCGTCTTTGTCGGCAGCGTCAATGAGGAGTTAATTGAAAGTCCATACGGACTATGGGGAGCCTTGGGGACGAGAGCCAGTCACGAACTCAGCGCCATCAGCGGCCCGTAGTGGATCTTATTAAAGATCCTGGCCCAAGACCATCAATGCACCCGTAGTGGATCTTGTTAAAGATCCTGGCTCAATGCCATCAATCCGCCCGTAGTGGATCTTGTTAAAGATCCTGCCCCAAGGCCATCAATCCGCCCGTAGTGGATCTTGTTAAAGATCCTGGCTCAATGCCATCAATCCGCCCGTAGTGGATCTTGTTAAAGATCCTGGCGTATGAGGATCTTTAACAAGATCCACTACAGCTATCCATCCTCCGTGGGCATCCTCGAAACCCATCGCCAAATGAATTCTAACCATGAACATCATTGAAGTCGGCTGTCAGTTGCGCTACCGCGTGTGGTCCCCTACCGTTTTTCTATTGAATCTATCGGTGGCTCGGAATGCCCACCAAACGGTCACATCCGAATCGTTGGAGGTTGTTCCCTATCAAGTGATCGAAGAGTGTGAGGTTGGACCACTTGGCAATCGAGTGGTTCGGCTCAACGCGACGCCTGGCGAACTTACGATCCGCTACACCGCTACGGCTGAACTCCGTTCCGACGAGGTCGATTCCACGAATGTGGGTGAGACGAATTACGAGCAATTGCCCGCTGACGTGCTATCGTACCTGAATCCAAGTCGTTACTGCGAATCGGACAAGTTGTACCGTTTTGCGTTTGAAGAATTCGGGCAATTACTGACTGGCTATTCACGAGTCACCGCGATCTGTAACTGGACGTACCAGCAACTCGCCTACACGCCTGGTAGCACAGGCCCGACGACCACCGCGTGCGATGTCTTGATACAGCGCACGGGAGTTTGTCGAGATTACGCGCATGTCGCGATCAGTCTCTGCCGAGCGATGGGGATACCTGCGCGGTACGTTTCGGGCTACGCGGTCAACCTACACCCACCCGACTTTCATGGTTTTTTTGAAGCGTACTTGGATCGGCGTTGGTTTTTGTTCGATGCAACGCGACTGGCACCCGTCGGAGGGTTTGTCAGGATCGGAACTGGTCGTGATGCCGCTGATGTTGCGTTTGCGACGATTCGAGGTGAAGCGGAAAGCACTGAAGTTTTTGTTTGGGCTAGCGACATGAGCCCAAGTAGCCGGCTCCTTCCTTCCGACGATGTGCAAACGGGGATCAGTTCAGCGTAAGAGGGTAGCGAGCTGACAAAAGAGGTTTTGTACACCGAAGCCGCCTCCACACGATCACTGACTCGGTGCGGAATATTGTCGCGTTCGGATAGATTTTGAAAATATGCCGTAACTCTCCGATCGATCGGAGATTAGGATGATAGGGGGAAATAGTTTCACGATTCGATTCGTTTTTCTTCATCCCACCTATCCCGCCTGCAATTAACTCCCCGCTGGAGTCCGTTCGCCGTGAAATACTCACTGTGGCTTGCTGTCTTTGCGTTTCTTGTTTCCTTCGCTCCAGGCGTTATCGCCGAACAACCTACGTTTTCCCCGGCGATGCGGGCTGTCTTTGAATCGGATCGTCCAGCGGTTCCCACGAGTGAGATCGACCGCTTGGTTTTCCGGTCGCTTTCCGAGCTTGGCATCGAACCGGTCATTTGTTCCGACTGCGTATTTATACGCCGAGCGTATTTGGACACGATCGGTTGTCTGCCGACCGCTGCGGAAGTCCGAGCGTTTCTTTCCGATACCGACACGAAGACAAAACGTGTTCGCTTGATCGACCAACTGCTCGAGCGAGATGAGTTCGCCGACTACTGGTCGATGAAGTGGGGTGATACGCTACGGATCAAAGCTGAATTCCCGATTAACCTATGGCCCAACGCAGCCCAGGCTTATCACCATTGGGTTCGCGATTCGATCGCTCAGAACAAGCCATACGATCAATTCGCGCGGGAGCTATTGACATCAAGTGGTAGCAACTTTCGGGCTCCTGAGGTTAATTTTTATCGGGCTGTGCAAAATAAAACACCGGAAGGCATCGCCAATGCCGTTGCCTTGACTTTTATGGGTTGCCGCAGCGATTCGTGGTCGCCAACAAAGCTGGAAGGGATGGCTGCGTTCTTTTCGCAAATCGGATACAAGCCGACTGCGGAATGGAAAGAAGAAATCGTGTTTTGGGATCCGCTGCACCAGAGCGTGGACGCGTCCAACGTTGCACCCGGCAGTGCCGTTCCCGGGAAGGTTGCTGCGTCGCCTGAAACCGATGGGAGCCTGCCTTCGATCGTCCGTCCAACCGTAGCGACCTTTCCCGATGGAAAGACGGTGAAATTGACGACGGAAGCGGATCCCCGTATCGCGTTTGCAGCGTGGTTAATCCGAGACGACAATCCCTATTTTGCCCGTAGCGCAGTCAATCGCGTTTGGGCTTGGTTGTTGGGACGTGGGTTGGTGGAACCCGCCGACGATTTTCGAGCCGATAACCCGCCGATCCACCCTGAACTGCTGGCCTACTTAGAGAGCGAGTTCGTCAAGAGCCACTATGATCTGAAATCGCTCTATCGGTTGATCCTCACCTCGGAGGTCTACCAGTTTTCGTCCCTATCAAATGCTGCGTCGACGGATGGCGAAAGCCGCTCGGTTGCCGAGTTAGCAAATTATCCGCTGCGTCGTCTCGATGCCGAAGTATTGATTGATGCGATCAACCAAATCACTGGATCAAACGATCTTTACACCAGTGCGATTCCGGAGCCGTTCACCTACATTCCTCGCGGGCAGCCTGCGGTTTCGATAGCTGACGGTAGCATCACGAGCCCGTTTCTTGCTTTGTTCGGAAGATCGGCGCGAGCCACCGGCATGGCCGATGAACGCAGCAACAACCCGGTTCCGGCCCAATGGCTACACCTACTCAATTCGAGTCACATCCAGCAAAAACTCGAAAGGGGGCAAAAACTTAAGAGGTTTTTCGCTGCAAATCGAAAACCGCAGCAAACCATCGACGAATTGTACCTCACTATTCTGTCTCGCCATCCAAGCGAATCTGAAATCAGCATTGTGATGGCCTATCCAAACAATCGCGGACGATTTCGCCGAGAGGATTGGATTGATATTTGTTGGGCGCTGATCAACAGTACCGAATTCTCATACAAACACTAACAAGGCCCCTCGAAATGAATGACAACCGGAATCACCAAATTCAAGTCGAATTCTCACGACGTCAAACGTTACAAAGTGGAGTGCTCGGTGCCGCAGGCGTTGCCGTGGGACATACTGTACCGGCCCAGGCGTTTGCGTCGGAGCTGCCTGCGAAAGCGAAATCGGTGATTCAGATCTTTTTGTGGGGAGGTATGTCGCACGTCGATACATGGGACCCTAAACCCGACGCCGGACGCGATTACACGGGTGAGTTTTCAGGCGTGATTTCGACCAACGTCCCTGGCATCCAATTGGGTGAGCTGTTTCCGGCACTTTCGAAACAAGCGGACAAGTATTCGTTGATCCGCAGCATGACGCACGGCAACAACGGTCATGAAACGGCTGCTTATCTGATGCAAACCGGACATATGCCTGGCGAACGCTTGGCTTATCCCAGTGTTGGTGCGGTTTTTTCGCTCTTCAAAGGCCGTGACTACGAAGGCTTGATTCCTCCGTATGTCGTGCTAACAAAACCGCAAGGTCGGTTTTCCGAAGAGGGCTTTTTGGGACCAAAGTACAAACCGTTCGCAACGGGCGGCGATCCGAATGCGCAACGTTTCGCCGTCGAAGGAGTCGTCGCCAAGAATATCACCGATGAGCGTCAGAAGTCGCGGCGTGACCTACTCGGAAACCTCGATCCGTTTGCTCAAACGATGCCGCAGCTCGAGTCGGCATTTGCAACCAAAGAGCGAGCCTATGAGTTGATCCTTGGTCGCGGTAAAGAGGTGTTCGATCTATCGAAAGAAGATGACAAACTTCGTGAGCGATACGGTCGAAACACGTTTGGCCAAGAATGCTTGGTCGCTCGGCGGATGGTGGAAACGGGCGTTCCCTACATTGTGATCAACTACCCCGGTGGATGGGATACCCACAAGAACCACTTCCAAACAATGCGGCGGCAAGTACCCCAATTAGACCAGGGTTTGGCGGCATTGTTGGAAGACCTAAGTGACCGTGGGCTGCTCGATAGTACGATCGTTTGGTGTTCCGGTGAATTCGGCCGTGGTCCCAAAGTGGATTGGCAACCGCCATGGAACGGAGGACGCAATCACTACGGAAAAGTCTTCTCCGTCTTGGTCGCAGGCGGTGGTTTTCAGGGAGGAGAAATCGTGGGTGCTTCCGACGAGAAGGGCGAAACGGTCAAGGAGCGTCCGGTCTATCCCGTCGATTTATTGGGCAGCATCTACACACTCGCAGGCATCGATCCGCATGCCAAATTGCCGCATCCCCTCGGGGCCGATGCGCAAGTGCTACCCGATGCGTCGGAAGACGTCAAATCGGGTGGCTTATTGACCGAGATTATGTGACGCTAACATCCATTGTGGATTGGACGAATGAGTAAACTTACCGTATCCGTTTTTCTCGGTTTTCTGTCGCTATCGACGACCACTGCCGTAACCGCCTGGGCACAACCGTCACCCTATATCGGGTACGCCTATCCAGCCGGTGGCCAGCAGGGGACGACGTTCGCGGTCAAGCTCGGCGGCCAACGACTTATCGGCTTGGAAGATGTTCTGGTGTCTGGCGATGGCGTGACCGCCGAGATCACGGACACCTTCCGCAAAATGAACAACCAGGATCGGGCACTGCTGCGCGAACAAGCCCAACTGCTCCGACAAAAACAAAAACGTGGAAGTGGAGAGACAGGTACGGCACTCAGTCCCACCGAGAAAAAGATTCTTAGCAACATCGAATCCCGATTGGCCGACTACGTCGCCCGCCCTGCGTCCACTTCGATCGCTGAGCTGGTTTATGTCCAAGTCTCGATCGCTCCCGATGCAAAGCCGGGGCCGAGAGAAATCCGTGTGGTCACCTCACGCGGCATTTCCAATCCAATCATCTTTCCTATCGGCCAAATCCCCGAAGTGACTCGTGAGCCGATGCGAACGACCAGCATGCAAGTTCTTGGGAAAGAGGAGTTGGCACTGCGCAATCGACCGGCGGACGAGGTGGAAGAAAGCATCGAATTGCCTTGTACCGTCAATGGCCAAATTGCCTCCGGTGAGGTCAATTGGTATCGGTTTAAAGCGAAGCAAGGGCAGCGGTTGGTCATCTCCTGCTTCGCTCGACAATTGATCCCTTACATCGCCGATGCGGTTCCAGGCTGGTTCCAAGCCGTGATGGCGTTGTACGATGAAAACGGTAACCAAGTTGCCTACAATGATGATTTTCGCTTCAAACCCGACCCAACGATTTTCATCGAGGTACCTGCCGATGGCGAATATCGCCTTTGTATTCACGATGCGATCTACCGTGGCCGCGAAGATTTTGTCTATCGAATCTCGATCGGAGAATTGCCGACGATCACGAGTCTTTTTCCGCTTGGTGGTTCGCTTGAGTCGGTATCGAAAGCCGAACTTCAGGGCTGGAATTTGAAGGGTGCTGCCGTAGCGCCAATCAATCCCGCTACACAATCACCCACGGTTTGGGTGTCCGCGATCGTTGATGGGATGGCTTCCAATCGGGTGCCGTTCGCGATCAGTACGATGAACGAATTGTTCGAAGTGGAACCCAATAACAGGACGTCACAAGCGCAAACGATCGATTTGCCTACGATTGTCAATGGACGCATTGAGCAGGCAGGGGACATGGACCTCTTTGCCGTCGAGGCGAAAGCAGGCCAAACACTGGTTGCCGAAGTGACCGCTCGCCGATTGGATTCGCCACTCGATTCGATGTTAGAGATCCGAGATACAAAGGGTAGGTTGGTTGCCGCGAATGATGATCATGCCGATGTCGCTTCAGGGCTGAATACGCATCATGCCGATTCCTACTTGATGGTGAAGCTTCCCGAGGACGGCGTCTATTACGTGCAAATTAGGGACACCAGCCAAAGTGGTGGTAAAGCTTTCGCCTACCGCTTGCGTCTAAGCCCACCATGTCCTGATTTTGAGTTGCGTGCTGAACCGTCTGGTTTGGCACTCCGCAGTGGCAAGGCGATGGGAGTCAACGTCTATGCGATTCGCAAGGATGGGTTCGATGGCGATATCCAAATTCGCCTCAATGATTCCGTCAAACGATTTTCGGCGTCGTCGCCTGGAATGAAAAAAGCAGCGGATTCGACGAAAATATGGATCAAGAGTCTACGAAATGCGAAAGACTCACCAAGCGAGATTTTGATCGAAGGGATCGCCGAAATCGATGGTCAGCAAGTGGTTCGACGAGCGGTGGCATGCGAAGACAAGATGCAAGCGTTCCTATGGCGACACCTGGTGCCGACCGAAGCAGGGTTCTCTGCTATTGTTTTTGGTCCTAAAGAGGAACCAGAATTTCAACGACCTCTACCACCACGTCCGAGCAAATTGGATTATCAAAAGGCACGATCGGGCGACGTCCCCCAGTTCACCGCGAAGCAGGTTCAGGGACGGCTTAGACAGTTGCGACTTCTGTTCGAGGAATGGTCGATCACGGACAGTTTCTACAACGCGAAAGTCGCTCAGTGCGAAACATTCCAATAGCAGGCCTTTTCATAACGGCGGTCGAACTCGGCGAAGAGTTTTAGTATTTCGGGCCGATTGAAAACCTCTTGAACCCGCTCGGCACCTTTGCGAAGCGGTTGTTCGGCTTCAAGCTTCTCCGGCGATTCTTCCTCGTTTTGAGCGATCCGTCTCGCCGCCCCGATCGCTGCCGCTTTTAAACCACTAACGCCATCGAACACGTCGCTCATGGCGGCTTTAAAGACGCGAAAATCCATCCGCTTGAAGGTTTGGTCGAATGCTTGACGCATGGCTTTCGCTTGTTCGCTGTCGATCGACTCGGGGCCTGATTGGAGGATGCGATCCAGTGATCGGGCAAGCAATACCGTACGCATGATCTCGAGTGGAACCCCACGAATCGAAGTGGCAATTGCAATCGCTTTACGGATGGGGAAAAGTAGCAGTTTGAGCGGCAAGCGAGCCGCCTTTCCAGCGACGGAGCTTAGAAAACCACCGCTGCTTGAGTAGTAGGGCTGAAGAGGATCGAGCCACTCGGGTTTCTCGTGGGCCGCCAGCGTCCGTGATACAACGAAACGACGGCATCGGTCACGAACGTACTCATCCACATAGGGGATTGGGATAAACCGAGCAGCCGACGAAACAATGCCAGCCAAAATCCACTGTTGGACCAGCCAAGGCGAGGCTTCCGAATCGGGTAAAGATGGGTTGCTCATGCTAAGAATACCGATGGGGGTTTTGCTCGTTAAACCGCGTGCCCAACCGGCTGCGCGGTCACCATGGCACGCGCGGCCCGTTGGGCACGCGGCGTAAAAAAGACAGCAAACTATGCGCCGTTTTCCTCAGGCATGGACGAATCGAGTAGGCTGATGATCAACGGTAGCAATTGCTTTTTGCGGCTGACCACTTCCTCCAATTCAAAAAGGTTGTCCTCCAATTCGGGGTAGTTGATCTCTTCCCAACCCTCCGGTTGGCGACTCATCAGCAGTAGACTGCCGTTACTGGCGATATTGGTGACGAGCAAGGCAGAAAAATCATAATTGTTTTCGCGAGCCAACTCTTCGAGTGCGACCGACAATTCCTTTTTGCGTTGCCAGAACAGATCGAAGCCAATCTCTTCGATTTGTGAGATTGAAAACTTGCAGGCGGCCTCTTGGAATTCCTTGCAGTCCTCTCGCACGACTTCGCGGGGCGTACACGAGCGCAGTGCCGAGCCAATTTCAAAGAACTCATTGGCATATTCCGCCAAGTCGACCTTACAGAATGCTTGTAGCCATTCCAACATCTCGCGGTCGACGTCCGTCGTCGTTGGCGAGCGCAGGTAAAGTGTGTCGCTAATAATCCCCGATGCCATGCAGAGTGCCATCGATGGGGATGGATCCATTTGAGCCTTTTGGTACTTCTGAGCCACCAAAGTACATGTTGAACCAACCGGTTCAAGTGTAAAGCGGATAGGATCCGACGATTTGAGAGAGCCACCGAGACGGTGATGGTCGAGGACCTCGATGATGTCAGCATCCTCGGCTCCGTTGACCGATTGAGTCAGTTCATTATGATCGACCAAGATAATCTCAGGCTTGGGTGGATTGACCAAATCGCTCTTGGAGATCACTCCAATGAGTTTTCCCCCATCGAGAACCGGAAAGATCGTTTGCCTTGAGCGAACAATCTGCTGGCGTGCCGTACATACAGGCATCTTTGCGGGAAGGGAGACGAAGTTGCGGTCGATTGTCGAACGGATCAATCGCGCCGCCTTGATACGCATCGTTGTCGTTGCGGTATCATGAGGACTCGTGATCACTGAAACGCCCCTTGCCTCGGCGAGGTGCATCAGACCGCTGGAAAGCTCAAACCCGCCCGTCACCACCAATGCTCTCACTCCCCATTCTACAGCGGGAAGCTGGATCGTTGGACGGTCACCACTGACGACCAACAACCGCTCAGGTGCAAAGCCATGCAATCGGTCGGTGAACCCACCCGCACTCATCGCCCCGACTGTCAGCACAAAATCGTCGGTGCGGTCTGGTTCGACCGCATGGGCGAGTTTACCGCCAAGGACCGACGCGACCTTAGAAAGATTGCTACAAACGTCGCGTGAATGCGCCGCATCCACGTCACCTTGAAAAACCAATTCAAAAAGATCGAGCAACGAGACGATCCCCAACAATTGATCGTCATCATCGAGCACGGGGATCGCTCGCAGCGAATGCTCTTTCATCAGCCGATAGACCTCGAAAAAGGCATCGCTGTGGCGAGCCGCAATCACTTGCCGTTGGCAAACGTCTTGCAGCTCTGGACGAATGTCCATGATGATCCGCGGGTGGGTCACGTTTGCTTTGCGAAGGGCAAACTCCGTCCGCTGGTTCGGCGCACCACAACTCGCCGCGATTGCATCGGGCCGTATCGTTTTTTTTAGGAACTCAGCATACGCGAGAGCGCTACAAATCGAATCGGTATCGGGATTTCGATGCCCGAAAACATGAATTGTCATCCGTCGTTATCTCTTTTTGATGTAGTGGATCTTGCTGAAGATCCTTCCGCATGGGGATCTTTTACAAGATCCACTCCCCCCGAACACAAATCGCTTATCGATGAAACGCACTAGGCAAGCAGAGCCGTTGCTGCATCGAAAATCGATTCTGGTTCCGACATCCGACCTTCGCCTTTGACGCGGCAACTGAGCCACCCTGATTCGGGACCGACTAGGTGACACCCATCTTGGCGTAATGCTTCCACATTTCGCTGTACCGCAGGCTTGCTCCACATCGACGCACTCATCGCAGGCGCCAACAGAACCGGACAAGCGACTTGCAGATACAACGTGCTGAGCAAATCGTCGGCTATCCCAGCCGCGAACTTCGCCAACAAATTTGCTGTCGCGGGGGCAACGATCATTAGGTCGACGTCTTCACTGCATTCGATGTGTGCCCCGAGCGGCATCGAATGATGAGCGAACGAGTCGGATTGCACTGGTTTACCGGACAGCGCTGAGAAGGTTGCCTTGCCAACGAACTCGGTCGCCGATGCGGTCATGACGATCTGCAGATCATGCCCCGCCTGTACCAATCGGCTACAAAGCACCGCTGATTTATAGGCCGCAATCCCACCGCCAACGGCCAACAAGATCGATCGATCGTTCGGACTCATCATGAAATGCTCGAAATCTCTTACTACACAATCTCTTGCTACCCATTGATACCGTGTAGCTCTGAAAAGGTTTATTTGATGGTGCGTTTACGACAATCCGGTGGCTCACGGCCTGTCGATTGAATCGTTTAACGCTTATCTTAATCGTTTAACGCTTAGCCGAAGGCGTCAGCTTTTTCATAATCGGTCGCCTATGGCTTGGCGTTAAACAATCAGTCGAGTCAAACCGATTAAATCGACAGCCCGTCAGCCACCGGCAGACGGTGTTTCGACCTACGGCCTCGATTCGTTTCAGCCCAGCGTTTTGTCCAGATTTAACTTTAGGTGCGGTATTTTAGGTGCGGTATAACGTGACTTGGGCTTGCAACCCCAGCCACCCTTTTGCCAAGTCGATAACCCAGCGGTGACAAAGCTAGGTTCGTCGCTACCCTTTTCAGCCGTTTCCAGTGTAAGGAGGCGGGAACCTTGTTTCGGGGCGATGAAGTTTCGGGGCGATGAACTACAAATCCGAGGCGTCCAAATCGGGACCGTCCGTTGCGGCTTCGGCGTCGGCCGTTAAATCCTCGAGTGTTTGGATCTCGTTGTCCATGTTGAGCACGATTTTGTCTTGCACAATTTCCTGTAAAACGATCGACATTTTGTCATGCGTGTCGACATTCACAAGCGCTCGACTGCCTTGATTGAGTTGAACCAATCGTTTTTGGATCAGGGTACTTAGCTTGAAACGGCCGCCAACCTTGTTGACGATTTCTTCTTCTTTTAGTTCTTCGAGCATGCTTGGTGTTCCCTATGTTCTTTTAAGATCAGACAAATATTCGAGACCGTTTGGTCGACGGAATCGTTGATGATTTCATGTTGGTAGCGATCGATGAACCGCATTTCACTCTTCGCCGTTTCCAGCCGCGCGGCGATCGCTTCTTCGGATTCGGTGGCTCGATTTCGTAATCGTCGTTCCAGTTCTTGCATTGTTCCAGGATGAATGAACAACGAAACCGGATCGAAATCCTTTTGTTCCAGGACGGCCAGAGCCCCTTGGACGTCAATTTCTAAAATAACCCATTGACCTGCTTTTAGGCCAGTAGCGACTTGACTTTTTAGCGTTCCATACCAATCGCCAAGCTTAAAAACTCGCTTGCACTCCAGAAAGTCTCCTGCTTCTCGTCGCCGCTCAAACTCTTCCGCTGACAAAAAAAAGTAATCGATTCCGTCTCGTTCGCCCTGGCGAGGCTTTCGGGTCGTCGCCGAGATGCTCATTTTCAGTGGCAGGTCACATTTGCTTAGCAAACGGCGCAGAACGGTTGATTTTCCGGCACCGCTTGGTCCCGAAATGATAATCAATCGACCATCGTTTGTGTCGCTCATAAGCCAAAGAAAGTGAAAGTCTACTCTAAGTTCAGGACCAATTCTCGCATCCGCTCGATCGCGCATTTGATCTCGACAACGAACGCTGCGATTTCACTGTCGGATGCCTTGCTGCCAATTGTGTTGGTTTCTCGAAGCAATTCTTGAACGATGAACTCAAGTTTTCTGCCGGTGGGCTCACCCTCTTTGGCTTTTTCCTCACCTGAATCCACCGTATGCGGATCCGCCGTGTTTGCGTCGCCGAGGACGCCACGCACCATTTTTAGGTGGCTCGTCAAGCGAGTGATCTCTTCGCTAACGTCTGCCCGGTCTGCATAGATTTGAATCTCACGCAGCAAATCAATCTTGGAATATTCCACTTCATGTCTGGCAAGAAGTTTCTTGATCTTGGATTCGAGGCGATTCTGGTAGACCTCCACACTTCGCGGTGCCAATACGCCAATTTGCTCCAAATGAGACTCGATCGTATCGCATTCGGCTCGAATCGTTTCCGCCATATGCGATCCCTCTTGGTCTCGCATCGCATTGAGATTTTCAATCGCCTCGTAGACCGCTTGCTCGATCTCTTGCCAGAGCAATTTATTGTCACGTTGGTCGCTTTGAGCCGGCGCGATCACACCAGGCAACATGGCCACTTGGGCGAGATCGATGGTGGCCATGACATCAACACCAATTGCATCGCGGCCGGCCTTGAGCTGTTTGACGTAGCTTTGCAACAGCTCTTGATCGATTTGCGGCATCGATTCGGAGGGTGGGCGTTTCCATGAGACTGACATGCTTACGCTGCCACGATGGATCAATGACCGCGCTAGCCCCTCCATTCGTGAATCGAACCCTGACAGTGAATCGGGTGACCGTAGAATGCATTTGAAGCCACGGTTATTGACCGTACGGATCTCGACCGCAATGATCCCTTGGCTACTACTTCGTGACGCATGACCTTGGCCTGTCATGCTGCGGATTTGACGATGGGGAGTCGATGTCATCAGAGCTATTGGCCGTCGCCGGCAGCAGGCTGCTCGGTTTCAGTATCGGTTGTCTCGGGCTCAGTTGCTTCGGGCTCAGATGCTTCGGGCTCAGTTGCTTCGGGCTCAGTTGCTTCGGGCTCGGTTGCTTCGGGCTCGGTTGCTTCGGGCTCGGTTGCTTCGGCATTCGCGGGAGTCAATTCAACCGAATTGCTTTCGCCACCGTCGATCGCAGGTGCGGGTGCGGCTTCCTCTTCGGGGCTCATCGGGGGAACGGTCAAGCCCTCTTGACCAGAGGATGGCTCCGCATCTTCGTCGCCAGGTCCTGATTTGATTTCCGAATTGCTGATCGAGACCGAAGGGGAATGAGTGCCGAGTAGCCACATGGTGAAGGCACAGGTAAAGCCCCAAACCGAAGCGACGACAACGGTGATGACCGTGAAGGTATCGCCCGCTTTGCTGCCAAACGCGCTCTGTCCACCTGGGCCGCCCAAAGCACCTGTCAAGCCGCCTCCTTTGCCCCGCTGGATGAGTACCAACAAGATCAGAAACAGTGACAAAAAGCCCATCAACCACCCCAGGATCATGCCGGAGATGGAACCAATCAATAACGTCGTCATATTTCGTTGGTCCTAAAGGATAAACAACGGGTTTAAAAGGAGTAATCTAAGACGAAGCATTGTCACCGCCCCATCTTAGGAAGTGGATCTTGTTAAAGATCCTGAGGCCTGGGATCTTTAACAAGATCCACTACCGCCGACCGTAATTCTTGACGGAGACAAGCCACTAGACTGCGGCGATGATACCCGAGAAGTCTTCTACGGTTAAGCTTGCCCCGCCGACCAGTGCCCCGTCAATGTTGGGTTGCCCCAGCAATTCCTTTGCGTTGCCTGGCTTCACGCTGCCGCCGTATTGAATTCGGATTTGGTCGGCGACTTCTTTGCCGAACATTTTGCTGAGTTCTTGGCGAATGAATGCGTGGACTTCTTCGGCTTGTTCGGGCGATGCAACTTTACCGGTTCCGATAGCCCAAATGGGTTCGTAAGCGATGACAATTCCTGCTGCGCGAACGTCATCGAGTCCAGCGAGCGAGCCGTTGATTTGTCGTTCGATCACTTGCTCGGTCTCGTCACCTTCACGCTGCTCAAGTGATTCACCAACACATACGATTGGAACCAAACGCCCGGCGAGTGCGGCATGAAGCTTTTTGCTCACGTCCGCGTCTGTTTCGCCCATCAACGTGCGGCGTTCACTATGCCCGAGAATCACAAATTGGCATCCCACATCGGTCAACATTGACGGGTTGACCTCTCCGGTGAACGCACCGTCATCGGCTGCGTAAACGTTTTGAGCACCCAATTCGACGGGAGTGCCAGCGACCGCTTCACCTACTTTGGACAAGTAGACCGACGGCGGGCAAAGGACGACTTCCGCGCTGGGCTGACTTCCAACGGCTGCGACAACGCCTTTTGCTAACGCAACGGCACTTTCGCACCGCATGTTCATTTTCCAGTTTCCAGCAATCAAAGTTCGGCGCGACACGTGAATGGCTCCCGTTGGAGGTTGTTTAGACGGTTTTAGCGTTTAATTGTAAATTGGGTAGGTTTTCAAGCTGCAAGACTCGATCAAGCCCAGAAGTGTAGCAGGCGGCTAGCAGAATCGTCGAGACCAATGGAGGGCCTAGCGAGCGAAAAACGTACGGTTTTTCCTTTTCTTTGCCTCGAGGGCTGCGGTAGAACGGAATTTGTTCCGTTATCTGGACATGGCGGCAAATCGTGGAACGGAATTCACTCGACGCTTCTCGGTAAACGCCACCGCCAACTGCTGTCAAACATCGGAACCGACAGTTTTTTCGTCCCCGTCCCCGAATTGTCTTTTCCGCCCGAGTACGAGTACCATTTGTACGAGTACCATTTGTACGAGTACCATTTGATTGAGGGCGAGTACGATTCATTTGCACGCGTGCCAGAAAATCGTACGTCCCGCCGGCTCGCTACGACCGGAAGCTGAGCCGCCTTACGCTAAATCGGTCGCCGCCATCACCGCTCGCAAATGCTCCATCGCCGTTTTGCCTATTCGCGGCTGCAAAATATCAGGATGACCGGCAATCGTTGATTTTCGCTCATGCAAGACTCCGTCTGGCGATGAGACGAGCATCTTGACGCTGGCATTCGGCATCGTCTCTGACGGCTCTCTAACGAGCGGGCTATTGAGTGACGGATAACCGTCGACCAACAGTAGCCAGTCCACATCGAATTGCGACTTGAGTTGGGTGATCGCTTCGGCAAGGGCAGATGCGGAGGTATGTCTTCGTAGTTCCCGTTCGTTTGCCAGCGATAGGCCACCTCGATACGACGGCGTGTCGCCAAGCGAGGCAAACCAATCGTTTAACGGTGCCGCATAGCCTAGTTCAACGACCATCAAGGATTCGCCTCGGCTTCTCAGCGACGAGTCGATCGCGTGATATTGCTCGTAGTTTTCGCCATCACCGAAATAATATTCGGGCACTCTGCCGAGTATTTCGGTCTTGGTGTCGGCAATCATCGCTTCGCATTCTTGGGCGGTTTCAGCATGAGCGGTTATGCGGAGGGAGATCGTTGCGGCGCTTACGGTGATTCCGACTCGCGGTTGCCGATCACGCGCAATCGTATCGCCGAGCCGTTCTTCCATCGCACTTTCCCCCGTTCCAAAGAATTTCATTACAAGGCTGCGAATCACATGTTGGTCACCGTTATTGGAAACCAGCGAGGGGGCAACGTATTGGTCGAACATCGGCATCATTTCCGCTGGCACACCCGGCAACGCAAAGACCCGGCAAACGTGATCGGAAGCATCCTCCCGAAGTCGCAGATCGATCCCAGGTGCGGTGCCGAGCGGGTTGGGAATGATTGTGCTCGTCGACGGAAACATTGCTTGCAACCGATTTCGCTCGGACATCGGACGCCCACGACTCGAAAACAGGGTTTCAATGTGATCGAGAGCTTGTTTGCGAAGTTCCAAGGGGTCGCTTGCGACTTCGGACAGCGCTTCGCGAGTCAGGTCGTCTCGCGTTGGTCCGAGTCCACCGGTGCAAACGACGAAATCGACCCGGCGAGCTGCGGTTTGAAAGACGTTGACATTGTGAGCCAACGTATCGCAAACGGTAGTATGAAAGAGGACTTCGATGCCGAGTTCCGCCAATCGTTGGCTAAGCCATTGGGCGTTCGTATCGAGCCTGGCACCGCTCGTCATCTCGTCGCCAATCGAGATCACTTCCGCTGTCCATTTTGTTGAATTCTGCTGACTCATCCGTACGGTTGGCCCATCGGTAATGCGGATCGGTAGTGAAAGGATCTGGATTGTAGGATCAGGATCAACGACCAGCAAATGCTCTTTCGCTGAAATCCATTTTTTCGTTACGGTAAAGATGTCGAATTTTTCATTACCTGAATGTGGGTTGCTCGATGGACGCCAGACTTGGAACAAACACTCAACGCAACACCGGGACGAAGTTACGCCCCAAAATTTCGATGTTTGGTGGCTCTCATGCAGACGAGTTCGCGCCTTTTCGGACGACGAGTTTGATGTGGATATCGGGTATCGCTTTGATGAGCGTGCCGATGTTGACGTTGGTCGATGTTCCCGTTGGTCGCTGGTTTGATCGCACCGAGCTACCACGTGAAATAACCGATTTCTTGACGCTGACGAGTTTTTTTCCCCATGGATTGGGGATCTTTCTGATACTTTTGACGATCCTCGTCATGGCCCCCCGTAGCCGCCGGTATATTTCACGATTGGCTGTTTTGGCTCTTGGTGCCGGGGCAGTCGCGACCATCGTGAAAATGTTTGTGCTTCGCGAACGGCCTGGAAATATCAATTTGGATATCGCCTCCTACGACGTTGCTTGGCGTTGGGTGTTTGATTGGTCGCTCGACCGTGTCGCCGCGTTTGACTCGAGCACGCGAGCGTTTCCGAGCGGGAACATGACAACGGCGACCGCCTTTACCGTCGGGTTGTGGGCGGTACTGCCAAGAGGGCGAATTATCTACAGCATTTTCCTTGTCGGCGTCTTGCTAAAACAAATGTTTGTGGGCGCTCACTTTTTGAGTGACGTTTGTGGCGGGGCTGCATTCGGTTTATGCTGGGCCTACATCTGCTTTCACCCCAAGTTGCTTGGAGGGTTGTTTGACCGCATGGAGTCCGAACGTCGCCCGGTAAAAGCCGTACCAGACGAAATGTTCTCAGGCGAATGCAAAATCGTTGTGGACGATGCCGATGAAAAACCAGTTGCTCAGACCGATAGAGACCAACCAGGAAAAATTGCTGCTTAGTTATGACAAGACTCTTTGCTGGCACCCCATTCGATATTCCACCAACCTGTGAAGTGTGCGGGAAATTAGAATCCGAGTGCGATTGTCCACCTCCAGTGATCCCGTTTGCTGACCCCAGCAAGCAGAAGGCCAAGGTCTTTACCGAACGCCGCAAAAATAAACGCACGATGACCATTGTCAAAGGCTTGGCTCCCGACGAAACGGACCTAAGCCAACTGCTTTCCACACTACAGTCGACATGCGGAGCAGGCGGCTCTCTGCAGGGAACGCAGCTGGAAATTCAAGGCGATCATTTGCAAAGGGTCAAAGAGAAACTCAAATCGATCGGTTACCGCCTATCGTGACATTGACATTGCACATTGCTCCTTCGCGATTCGCCCTTTCGCAAGTCGGTCGAGTTGTGTTAGTTTCGAATCGTCTTCGGTCTTCTGATGATCGTTTTATCCCAATTGATTCTCGTTTTGAATTGTCATGCTAGGCGAATACCGTGTTAGCCGTTGTACGCGGCAATGCTTCTCTCTCAAACGCCCGTTGGCGGAGGGGGAGTGGTATTATTCCGTCGTGATGGAATCAGGCGATGATTTTATCCGCCACGACTATTCACTCGAGAGTTGGCAAGGACCACCAGAAGGAGCGATCGGTTGGTGGAAAAACCGGATGCCACGCTCCGACGAGAAGAGGTTGGTTCTGGCACCTCCAGAAGTTTTGATCGATCTTTTGCGTCAAATGGCCGCTTTTCCCGAGAAAGCCAAAACCCGCTATTTGTTGGCGTTGATGTTGATGCGAAAACGATTGATTCGACCTGCTTCCAACCCACTCGAGCAAACGATGTGCGTGGAGGTGGTTGCCGATGGATCTACAATCGAAGTCGAGACGGTGTCGATCACTAAGTCCGAAGCCGAAACGCTTCGCTTAGAACTCAACGATTTGTTGTACTGTGAAGCCGAAGTGATTGAGTAAGTAGCGGTGTCTCTCTGAGTCACCATTGGAGTTATGTGTTTACCTTCGCGTCTCGGAGAGACGCGGTTGTGATACTTCGCGTCTCGGAGAGATGCGGTTACGATACTTCGCGTCTCGGAGAGATGCGGTTACGATACTTCGCGTCTTGGGGGAGACGCGGCTACGATATTTCGCGTCTCGGGGAGACGCGGTTACGATACCTTCGCGTCTCGGGGAGACGCGGTTACGATACCTTCGCGTCTCGGAGAGACGCGGCTACGGAAAAGCGACGGATGCGAACCTTGCTATGGATTGGCCTCTTGGTGGTCTGTTTTGTCTCTGGTGGAGCCACGTGCCAACGGCGTGATACACCGATTCCTTATCCACCACCACCGCCGGTATTGAACGGTACTCCGAGCATCGCGGAGCTAGCCGCTGTGGTCAACCGCACCTATTCGATTCAACAATTATCGACCAATACGGCAACCGTTGAAGTCTTGAGTATGCCAAGTCTGCCGCGACTGAGTGGAACGTTGAACCTAAGTCGCGAGAAGCGATTTCGATTGCGAGCGGCCTTACCGATCGTTTTGGGAGCGGGCATGGACATGGGCAGTAACGATGAGATGTTCTGGTTCGAGGTGCCTGAAGGACCAACGATGTCGAAAACGCTTTACTACGCGAGCCACGAACAGTATCGCCAGCAACTCGGGCGGGCGGTATTGCCCGTCGACCCGACCTGGATCATGGATGCGCTCGGACTTGCTCAGCTCGATCCTAGTACGGTCGTTGCTGGCCCGGTCCGACGCGACGACGGCAAACTGGAGATCCGTTCGATTATGCAAATGCCAGATGGCGTCTACCAAAAGGTTTCGTTGTTTGAAAGTAGTGCGGGTTATGTCACCGATCAGTTTCTCTACGCACCCGACAACCGTTTGATCGCAAAGAGCAAAGCGAGTAATCATCGTTACTACGAAGAACAACAATGTGCTTTGCCGCACCGAGTGGAGTTGCATCTAACGCCTGCGGTCGGTGAGCCACTGGCGATGCAAATCGATATTGGAACGTATGTCATCAATCAACTACTGACGGATGACCCTCAGCTATTCGTGATGCCTCAAACGGCTTCGCGGGCGATCGATTTGACCACGCTCTCGGCGGGGATGGCCGCGCCAGCAATGGCGACCGAGTACACCGCCGACGCTGGTAGTGCGATGCCGCTCCGTGGCACGACGCGTTAACCTCAAGCGGTTGACTTAACGCGAACGCCCCTTGAAGCGAATCGCGTCCCCGTGCCATAAAACTTGCATGTCCACACTCGTCCAAAGTTCGGCACCGATTGACGGGTCGCCGATTCGATAATGCCCCGTATCTGCTATTCGGCCAAAGACAACGACGGAATGTCCAAGCCCAGGGATCCAGCCCCAGTCCTCTTCATAGCTTGGGTTCTCAACACCCGATGCGGGTAACTGTACGGTTATCAAAAGCGGCCACTCCTGGTTCGATGCCAATTCTTCGTGCGTCATCGATACGGCTTCGACATCTCGCTGGTTCGCATTTGCAGCCAACTTGAGACCTCGGTACAAACCCAGCGTTGGCGTCCCGCTACGGTCCGTCAAGCAAAGCGGAATCAAATCTCCTTCGGTAACCTCGATCCCGCCAGCCCGGAGGAATGTTGATGCAGCTGCGGGACTACACGTTGCCCAGGCGGTTTGCATCGTCACTCCGCTATGCACCTCGTTCCCAGCCGGAAGAGGTGGGCGAAGCCAAATGTTTAAGAATGGCCAAAGCACCGCAAGCACCGCCGCGATCGAGAGTGATACGAACAACAAGATTCGTCGCCAAAGAGGCGTTTTTGGCAATCGAAACACCAATCCAGCCGACACCGCTGCAAACAAGGGAGTGAAGTTGGACCAAACAATCACGGCGGAGTCTTCGATGAATCTAGCCCAAAACATGCGACCGGCAGCATAAAACAGAAAGGTGAACATTCCTACGACGACGACGGTCAGAGCCAGAATCATCGACTGGCCCTGTTGAAGCTTTCCCGCCACCTGTTTCGTCGAGGCAATGACTCCAGCGGCAATCGCAGCAATCCCCATCGTTACCATCGCGAAAATTAAATCGTTGGTTGAGTTCATTTTGCGTCCGTGTTGGTTGTATGTCTGTTTAGCCGTGTGCCCAGCGGGGCACGAGTTTCGACTGTGCGCGTCTCTTGTTCTGGTTCCCGGGCTCTTGCCTGAGGATTCACCGCTATGCTGGTTCCCAGCCACCATGCCATCTACTTTAGCTCCCGACGGATGGCTTTTACCTAGGTGAGTCTCTCTGAGCCTCGCCAATACTGCGGCCCCCTTCGCGGAGAGACGAGCCTACGTGAAAAAGGTATCCGATTCATCCGCGAATGAAAGACCCGGCAATGCCAAGTGCAACGGTTTGTCTATACTACTATGATGTTTCCTCTTACTTTGTGAGTCTCGACGGGGTTGTTCAAGGGCGAGGGTTTGTGTTCGAGAACACGGATTCTGAATGGTCCGGTCAACTTGAAGAGAACAAGCATCGGTACCGCTGTTATGATGTTCGGCCAATGCAGCAGCTGAGCGATGCCGTCGTGGACACCGTAAACGGGAAATGCGTGCTTACTAGACAGGAGCCTCGTGCTTTGTCATAACGAAGAATGAGGGTAAGGATCTATTGTGGCCGTGGTTTCCAGCCGCAGCGTACTGGGGCAAGATACCACAGCCACTTTTTTGCCAAGCCCAAAATCAAGCGGTGACAAAGCGTTAGCAACAAATGACTCTTTGATTGCGAACCCTCCGCTTTCCACTCAAATAGGAAAAGACAACGATGAAGAACCGGCGAATGACAATCCTTGAAACGCATGCTCTCTTGAGATGCATGCCCCGTTTGAGACGACTGATCGCGTGCTTCTTGGTTGGTCTGGGGATCAATGTTCCCGTTCGAGCCCAAGTCCCCGATGTCGTATCGAAGCCGAACCAGGCTGCGAATCGCAGCGTCAAGACGTCCGTGCAATACGCTGGGGGGGTCCCCACGCCGACGCTAACGGAAGTGAAGTATGGCGATCATCCGCGACAGATAATGGATTTTTGGAAGGCGAAGTCGACTTCACCTACCCCGTTGGTGTTCGTCATTCACGGTGGTGGTTGGAACGGTGGCAGCAAGGAGCGGATCGACCGTTTTGTAAACGTTGCGGCATTACTGAAAGAGGGGATTTCCGTCGTCGCGATCAATTACCGATACATCCGGCAGGCTGGTGATTTGAAACCGCCGGTCCAGGCACCACTGCACGATGCAGCCCGCGCGTTGCAGTTCGTTCGCAGCAAGGCGACCGAGTGGAATATCGACAAGCAAAGAATTGGTGCCGCGGGTGGATCCGCCGGTGCGTGTTCAAGTCTCTGGATCGCTTTTCATGATGACCTTGCCGAGCCCGAAAGCGATGATCCGGTCGCTCGAGAATCGAGTCGGCTTTGGTGCGCAGCGGTGACCAGGCCGCAAACCAGCCTCGATCCTAAGCAAATGAAGCAGTGGACTCCCAATTGCCAATACGGAGGCCATGCCTTTGGCAAATCGAACTTCGCCGAGTTCTTACGAGATCGCGAGCAACTACTGCCCTGGATTGCGGAGTACTCGCCTTACGCCCTGGTTAGTAAAGATGATCCCGCCGTCTATATGAGTTACACGTCCCCCCCAGCTCTTGGCAAGGTGGAAAAGGATCCGACTCATACGTCGAATTTCGGTGTCAAGCTTCAAGAGCATTGCCTCGCGAACGGAGTGTCCTGCGAATTGTTCTATCCGGGAGTACCCGACGTGAAGAACGAAACCACCACGGAATTCTTGATTGCAAAACTCAAAGAACTTCAGTGAAGCTAGGGGCGGAGCGAGTGCATTAAAGTTGGAACGGCTGTCGCGGCGGTGCCGCCTCGTTGACCTGTCCGGTACGATCCCATCAACTCAACGGTGCCCTGCTTGCACGTTTGCCTCGTGCGTTTTCAACATTAAATCCTACCGTCGTGGATCTTGAACAAGATCCACGACCGCCACCCCAAAATAGAACAATGAAAAGCTCGATACTACTTTCATTCCTGCTGGGTTTGATGATGACAAGTCAAGCCCAGTCCGTATCGACTGATTTCGATGCGGATTGGAAATTCCATTTGGGCGACGCTCCTGGTGCGGAGCAACCGACATTGAATGATCAATCTTGGCGAAGCCTGCGATTGCCGCATGATTGGGCGTTTGAGTCGGACTACTCCAGGGATGCGGCGCAAACCGACAAGGGCGGTTATAAACCAGGCGGCATCGGATGGTACCGCAAGGCGTTTGATTTTTCCGATGAATGGGAAAACCAAAAGGTCTTCATCGCATTCGACGGTGTGTTCATGAATAGCAAGGTGTGGCTCAATGGTCACCTGCTAGGCGAACGCCCCTATGGCTATATCCGTTTCGAATACGACCTGACTCCGTATTTGCAGCCGAAGAACAACGTACTAGCGGTCCGAGTGGACTGTTCACGCGAACCTGCCGCACGCTGGTATCATGGCTGTGGTATTTATGGGCACGTAAAGCTAGAGGCCCACGCTGCGGTCCATGTCGTCACCGATGGCGTGTGCATCACTACGCCCGAGGTCTCCGATCGCATGGCGGAAGTTAACGTGCAGACCGAGATCGCTAACACGTTGGATCGAAGCGAACGTATCACTTTAGAAACTCTGCTGCTTGATCCGGACGGAAAAGAAATCGCTCGGGAATCGGAGGGCCATTCGATCGGCGGTAACGGGATTCAAGTTTTCGATAAGAAGTTTCAAGTTTCCTCTCCTAGACGTTGGGATACGAAAACGCCTTCGCTTTACACGGTGGTCAGCCGCATCAAACTCAATGGTAAATGGCTCGGTGAAACCCGATCGCGTTTTGGCATTCGAACGATCCGCTGGGACACGGCAACGGGATTTTGGCTGAACGAAAAGAATGTCAAACTCCAAGGCGTCTGCGATCATCTCGAAGCGGGACCCGTCGGTGCGGCTTCGCCTGACGAATTGATTGCATGGAAAATCCGACTGCTAAAAGAGATGGGCTGCAATGCCATCCGAACGGCGCATAATCCGCAGGTGCCGAAGTTCTATGAATTGTGTGACGAGATGGGCATGTTGGTGATGGATGAAATCTTTGACGGCTGGAAGAAAAAGGCGGCACAGGACTATGGAAAGCAGGCGTTCGACCAGTGGTGGGAGCGTGATTTGCGGGCCTGGCTCCGCCGCGACCGCAATCACCCGAGCGTTGTTGTGTGGAGCCTGGGCAATGAAACCGGCGGCAACATCGCGAAAGAACTGGTCAGGGTCTGCCACGAGGTCGATCCAACGCGATCGGTAACCTCAGGACATTCAGGTTCGGAGTTCATGGATGTGGAGGGAGTGAATGGGGCGAGTGAACGACCGATGTTCTTCGACCATACGCCCGACAAGCCGTTCGTGGCTACCGAAGCACCGCATACCTGGCAAGTACGCGGATACTATCGCACGAAGACTTGGTTCCGGGATGGTTATCCAGCGAACAACGCGAAGAGAGCTTTCGCGTGCCCCGATCTGACCGAGCAAGAGATCTTCCACTACGACTGGGCTCCTCCCGGCGGCAACCGCAACCGCAAGCAGATATTCAATTCCTCCTACGACAACGCGATGGTGAGGATCACGGCTCGTAAGAATTGGGAACTGATGCGAGATCTGCCCTGGTACAGCGGTCATTTCCGCTGGACCGGATTCGACTACCTCGGTGAGGCTGGCTATGTGCATGGCGGTTGGCCTTTCCGTGCTTTTATGGGCGGAGCTCTCGATCTGGCTGGCTTCAAAAAGGATCTCTACTATTTCTACCAAAGCCAATGGACGGAGGAGCCGATGGTACACATCCTGCCGCACTGGACCCATCCCGTCATGGAGTCTGGCACCGAGATTCCTGTTTGGGTCTATTCCAATTGCGATGAAGTCGAACTCTTCCTCAACGGTAAGTCGCTCGGTAAAGACCGCCCCGGAACGAAATGGGACGAAATGCAGTGCGAGTGGTTGGTGCCCTGGACGTCTGGCACGGTCGAAGCGGTTGGCTATCGCAACGGCCGAGAGGTGGCTCGCAGATCACAAACGACTTCGGGTGCTCCAGCCGCGCTAAAGGTGACAGTTGAAGGGGACGCCTGCCCAATCATTACGGTTTCCGAAGTGGACGAAAACGGTGTGCTGAATCCTTACGCGGAAAACCGAATCCACTATTTCATCTCTGGGCCAGCGTCCATCTTGTCGCTCGAAAGTGGTAATCCGGTGAATACGGAAAATAACTTCGGCACCACGTCGCGAACTGCGTTCTTTGGTCTTGGCCGAGCTTTTCTAAGGCTATCAGGCGTTGAGGTATCAGAAAACGAAAACAAAGTCTCTGCAGTCGTCGGCGCTATCTGTGGCGAGCCGCAATTGCTGACTTCAAACAAGATCCACATCGATGCACAATCGTGTTCGATTCGAGGCGAAGTGATGCCTCGCGATTTGAAGATTTTCTATTCAACGGATGGCTCGGATCCGAGAACGCCCTACATCGGTGGATTTGAGGTTCAGCCTGGTACGACGGTGAAGGCGGCGGTCTATGACGGCGATTTGTTCTTGTTCGATATGGAAGAACAATTTGCCGAGGGGCTGGGACTTTACTGGGGGGATGCTGGAAGTGATGAGGCCTCTCAAGCGGCGATAGGCGATCAAGCCGAAGATGCCAAGCTTTCATCCGCCGTCGTCAAACGCAATGGTAAGGGATTCCACGGCAAAGGTTATGTCGATTTCGGTAACAACCAAGGATCCGTGGAATGGTATCAGGAGAATGACGGAAGCCCGGAAACCGTCGCACTTCATTTTCGCTATTCGGGTAACGCGAAGGGACGCAGTGGCCGCCCGATGAAACTTATCGTCAATGGGGTGGAATCCGAACTGTTTTTTAAGAATACAGCGAACTGGGGTTCGGACTGGAAGACGGTTACTGTGGAAGCTAGGTTAAATAGTGGTGCCAACCACATTGTGCTTTCAACCATTGGACGCGGTGGGATGTATATCGATGAACTGATCGTCGAGTAGGGTAGTGGATCTTGTCAAAGATCCTTGGGATGTATATCGATGAACTGATCGTCGAATAGGGTAGTGGATCTTGTCAAAGATCCTTCCGCGTGAGGACCCTTAACAAGATCCACTTCCGCCAACCCTAATCCTTATCCCTGACGAAGCACCAGTCGAAAATCAAAGACAGTGAGTTTCGATTCTAGTCTTTACCAGCGGCAAAGCAGGCTCGCAACATTATCGAAGCGACAGAGATTCTCGAAAAGAGCGAATGAGTGCTGTTTCACCGATCTCGAATCGCTTGTCGAGAATCGCTTCGACCATCGCAATGGTGTAGCCAGGAAGTGTGGAACTCTCTTCAATCGATTCATACTTACCGCCCGATAAGAGATGCATTGTCAACTGCTCACCATCATGCCGCCATACCTCGGGCACTCCCATTGCGGCGAACAGGACCATCTTGGGGATTGCCGAAGTCGTGATCTCCACTTCGATCACCAAATCGGGTGGCGGGTCGATTTTTAAATCCACTTCTTCTTTGACACGAATTTGTTCAGCGTGTTGAACGTAATCCGATTCATCAGCTTCAAACCCTTTTTTTATCTCTTGTCGCTTGAAGGTCGTCGAAGCGACACTTTGAATCTCGATGCCTTGCACCTCCGTATACGTTTCGACCATTCGACCGATCAAGCATCCAATATTTTCGTGTTGTCTACTTGGATTCATCAGTTCGAGCATTCCTTCAAAATAGGTCATTCGGGGGACACTTCCGCGCCGAGAATCCGCAAGATCGACATAGGTTTCCCAGCGAACGTTTTCTAGCAACGTTCGAGTTTCGGCAGGTCCGACGGTTGAATGCATTGAATTGGCTTGATCGAATTGGGTGGTACGGCTATACATGAATGGGAACGCTGTACACGTCTATCATAACGATATTGGTAGGCGTGAGAAAGTTCTTGGTATGGTGTTCGCTTTCCATGGCCGTCAGAATGATCCATGTTCGCGTGCCGCAAGAACACTTAAGCAATTGCGTTGGATCAGAAACGTGGTACGATGCAATGTTGGCCTGCGCGAAACAGCTAAGAAGTTGGCTTGCTGAAGATCCGTGTAATGCGAATCGCAGCTTGCCGTTCGCCATTCGCAGTTCGCTTTCGCCGAAGACTCTCTTCGGTGGACATGCTGCAGCAGGTCTCTCGATTGCCAAAGGAGGCAGTCATGGTGCATGGTTTTGCCAAGACACCGCGATATGTTTTGAAGGATGGTTTGCATCCTGCGAGCCCGATCGTTTTGCTGGCCGCTACCGACGCGGAACTCACCGTGGTCTTTGGGTTTTCCGACAAGCCAGAGTACGACACGTTCCTCAACGCTCGCTCACAGGCGTTGACTCCCTACCCGCTGGTGAGGGGCTATTTGCAAAACCAAATCGACTTGGATGTCGATTTGTTGCGATTGATCGTTTTGGATGCTTCGGATCCGGAGCAAGAGGTACTGGATGCAGCAACGTTTGAGAACGTGTTGGCGGCGTTTCAAACCGATTCGGATTCCGTTTCAGTAACGCATCAACTCATCCGTGACGCTGCCTCGCAAGGCTACCGAATTCAGGAGATCGCAAATGCGACGCCTGAAAAAGTTGTTTCATGAAAGGGAAATCACTACTACTGCAACCTCGCGACATTCAACCATCACGTAACGATTCCAGAGATTGTGGCCAAGTTTCCAGACTTCATCTACATCGTCCTCGGAGCGACGCATCCAAGTTTGATTCGTGTACAGGGTGAACGCTATCGGATTAGCTTAGAGCGGATGGCGAAGGAGTCGGGGGGGGCAAAGCATGTGCGTTTTTTCAACCCGGGCGTGTCTGTACGCTGTCGGAAAAGGAGGTCGACAACCAAATCGGACACGTACTCAATGAATTCAACGGACGCCACCAGAAACCGAGGGCGTTCTTCGAGCAACGATTCGAAACCATCAGGCGGACTTTCCCGCACACGCCTTCGCGCGTCTGGTCGACACGCCGATCCTCACAACGATCCACGGCTTCTCTTCGGACCGCATCCTGCCGATGTACCTGGAATATCAAGACGTGGTCCATTATGTTTCCATTCGTGACTCTGATCGCCATCCCGACTTGAAATATGCGGCAACCATTCACCATGGGATTCCAATCGAGGATTTTCCGTTCAAGCCAAAGCTTAGCGACGATTTGCTCTTCTTCGGACGAATTCATCCTCACAAGGGTGCTGCAGAGGCGATATCTGTTGCGCGCAGCAGCGGACGTCATCTGCATCTCTACGGCATCGTTCAGGACCGTGCCTACTATGAAGCGGAAGTCGCACCGGCGTTCGTCGTGCGGTCGAGGAGCGATTTACAGTTGATCGGATGGCCGACAACTACCTGTCCACCTATCGACGCGTTCTTGGCGAATGAGGGCCAACGGAAAAATGGATGAGGCGATTGAGAGGGTGGCCACCTAGATGATCGCCTAGCCACGGCCTCGTTCGAGTAGTACCATCATGATCAATCCTAGCAACGAACGAAGTTCGTCGTCTTCAGGCATCTCATTGAGTTTGTCCAGGGTGAACATGCCTTCAAAGACCGCTGGCTTTTTTGTGAGTCTCAACAGTGGCGTTCCATCAGGCCTTGAAACGATATAGCTTGGGTTGAGAAGCATTGCGGCAACAAAGCCGACAATCGGTATCTCGCCCAACAAACTCTCGACGACCTTCTTGATCGGACTCTCTTCGGAAATGGTCATGTCGATTTTTCCGTCCTGCATGATCTCGTAGTGGGCAGACCAAAGCGACCGCATCCCTTTGCGTCGTACCGCACCCCAATCGTTTCCTGCGGCATCGGTGAAGTCGTAGTTGGCTGAGAAGTCAATGATCCGGTCGGATGCGATTTGAAAGATCTTGTTTGTTTGAGTCGAATCGCTGTAGATTTGCACGTTCTCTTTTAGCTTGAACATCTTTTGCTTAATGAACATCAACGTATTAGCACTAGCATCGGTCACGGTGATTCGTTGTCCGAAAGTCAAAATTTTGAAACGCAGTTCGATCGGGTATTGCATGGTTGGTTTCAAGGGGGAAAGAGTTCAAGAGATGGGCGGTGCCAATCCGTTATCGTTGCTTGGTCGCTGTACTCTGCGAAGGGAATGCGTCTTCGGCCCAAATAACGAACGTTAGCACGAGCCAACCGGCGGACGCTTTCCGCTCCCGAGAGCCGGGCGACATCAAAAAAAGCCGCGTACCCCAAATAGAGGAAGACGCGGCTTAATATAACACTTTTGCTCAGCTAAATGGTCAACTAGCCCTTGGGCTGCTGTTGTTGCTGAAGTCCTGGACGAACTCGCTTGTTGATATCCGTTTCCAAAACGCCGAAGACCGATTCGTGACGGGCGACCGACATTTGCAGTGCAGCCAACAAACGCTTGGCCGTGAAAAAGTTTACAATGATGCGCTGCTTGACTTGAATGGGATCCTTTGGCACGCCAATCGGTTGTGGGTTCAAACCGAAGTCCACGATCAATTCTTCGGGCGATCCAGTAACGCGGCAGAAATTGGCGTAAGTCGCCATCGCGTTGTCATCATTTACCTGAACTTGGACCGGTTGTTGAGGTGGTGTCTGAGCTTGCTCGGCAGGAGATGCCGTCGCAGCCGCTTCGGGTGCTTGATCGTCAGCGGTTTGTGTGTCGTCTGCCATCAGTTAAGTCTCTCCAAAAGTTGAGAAAGGGATTCAAGGCGCTCTCGTGCTACAAACGTTCGAGAACAATTAGGTTGGGTGGTAAGGAAATCGTAACAATCCGTTGCGACGCTGCAACGTGATACAAAGGGGTGAAGGTCTAAATTTGTAAGGTTGTCTCTATCGCGTGTTAAACAGCGAAGACTGCGTAGACTTGGGCGCCGTTATGGCGAGGGTTAAAACTCAAAGTTAAATGTTTGGGCAATCACTCGCCATAGCCTTGCTCCTAACGACATTGGATCGACATGCACTTTTGCACTGCCACGATATCCAGGCCGGAAGGGTAGTTCGCTTGGGTCGAGTGGCACGCGAGCTTGGTAGGAGACACTACGTGGTTTGATCGCTCCCGTGCGTGGATCAATCTCGGTTTGCAAATCTCCGCCTGTTTGACTAGCCATCGACGTCGAGGTTGCCTTCAGTGGTTCATTTGACTTTTCCTCAATCACTCCGTGAAAGGTATCGAGTCGTCTTGAATCCAACTTCAAATCGACCGTCTGTCCTTCGCGAACCATTTGGACATCCCCTTGGTCAATCACTAAAACGGCTTCAAATTCATCAGGATTGCCTACTTCGCAAATCAAGTCATCGGGTGTCAACATCGCTCCCCGGTTTCGAGGGTCAAGTGGCGTGCCGGTCCAGCCGGGCAATCGTCCATCGCCAGCGTCTTGTGGTTTTTTCTTTGGTGGTGGCAAGACAAATCCCTCTTGTTTCGCCCTGATTACCAAGCGATCGAGTTCTTCTTTGGTCTTTGCCTTTAGAGCGCGGATCGACTCGATAAGTTCCACCTGAGTATCGAGCTGCGCTTTTAAGGCGTAGTCGCTACGGCTTCGCAGCACCATATTACGAAGCTTTACTTCCGCGACCGCTTCTTCACCCTTTAAATCAGCGTAGCGGATTTCGAGATCGGGATTCTTCAGAACGGCAATCGTATCATCGATGCTAACCTTCTCTCCGTCTTCAATCGTCCATTCGATTTGACCAGGCGACCCAGCGTATACGGCACCCGCTTTGCTCGGGCGAATCTCGAACGCACAATCAATGTGGTGGGGAAGCGGGATGTAAGCAACCGCTGCGATGATCGAACCCACGATCACCAATGTTGCCAGTAAACGACCTCGTTTCACTTTTGATAACCTCCCAGGAGTACGACAGAATTTCCAAGTTTGGATTACCGGTTGAGCTACCAAGCCGAAGAAACCCACCACAGCCACCATGCGGCCAATCGCTTGCAAACCATAAGGTTCAAGCACTTTAATCACAAACCAACAAATCGAAAATACAACGACCCAGCGATAGATGACGCTACAAATCGTAAACAATCCGAACCACAACCTGCCGCGTGTGGGCATAAACGGATCGTCTTGAAGTTCCAATCCCAAGCACGTTTCTTGGAACCAACGCTTCAATACCTCTGTACTCTTTTGCCGCAGGTTGGGGATCTCTAAAAAATCCATCAAGATGTAATAGCCGTCGAATCGTAGCAACGGGTTTCCATTGACTAATAGCGTGCTCACCGCATTTAAAAACATCATGTTCAAACACAGGTCATTGATCGTCGTCCCCTGTTCGGTGAACCACCAAACGAACGCAGCGATCGATGCCAAGATCATCTCGACATAGATCCCTCCTGCGCCGATCCAAACACGTTTCCATTTGTTTGGCAGCATCCATGAATCGGACACGTTGCAGTACAAGCAGGGCGTAAAGACCAACAGCATGAAGCCAATCTCGTGACACTCGCCACCAAATTTTTTACAACTCAATCCATGCCCAAACTCATGCAGCACTTTCACTACCGCCATCGTTCCTGCCAAGATCATCCAGCGGTCGGCAGCGAAAAATTGCTGGAACGTCGGCAGCTTCGCATAAACCGTCTCGTATTGACTCGCTAGTAGCAAACCAGCGGTACAGAAAAGGGCTACGAAGAATAGCAGTGCAGGGACGGTGAAGATCCAGCCGAACCACGGCAAAATCGCATTCAGGATTCTCTCGGGGTCGAAACCACGGAAACGCAGCGCAAAGACGTTCGAGACTTTGCCCATCATCTCCTTGTTCTTCTTCTTGCGTCCCCGTTCACGCAGTGCTTTACCTTGGCCAGGTGAATTGCTGATGACGAGGCCGCTACGGTGCAGCATTCCGATAAATTGTTGTAGATCACCGAATGTAATCTTTTGTGGTGCAAACCGCTGTTCGAACCCATCCTTGATCTGCTGCAGGCTGACGTGTCCGTCGAGCATATTCATGATGAAATACTCTTCGTCATGAAAGCGAAAGTACTGTAGCCCCACAGGCTCTTTCACCACCCAATAGCCTGTTCCTTGATAGCGATGTCGACTCGCCGTCAAGTCCGGGCGTTTGCGCACCGTTAGCGCCCGAGAAGAGCTGCTAACAAGGGATTCAGCAAGACTAGCCATTTTGGGAAGGGTGAAGGGTGAAGGGTGAAGGGTGAAGAGTGAAGAGTGAAGAGTGAAGAGCAGCTCAAGACTCAAGACTCAAGACTCAAGACTCAAGACTCAAGACTCAAGACTCAAGACTCAAGACTACTGCCTAACGACAATCTCCCCTCTCATGCCGCGTTTGATTTGCCATTCTCCATTGAGTTGCTTGTTTGGGATTTCGACCCAGACTCGGTAGCCGCTGTTCAGATCGATCTCGCTGCTGACAAAATCGATTTTCCCTTCGACTTTGATCGCTCGCTCTCGGTTAAGTTCATTGGTGCGATTGATTTCTGGAAAGATCAAGACGGTGACAGGAGTGCCACGACGGACGATTTCGGGGTAGCGGCGGATGTCGATGTCACCTTCAATCCGCAGTCGGTCGAGTTGGACGAGTGTTGCAATCGGCGTTCCTGCTTGCACCCAACCGCCCGGTTGGGCGATACGCGTTTCGATAAAGCCATCGAATGGAGCGGTGACCTTTCGTTTTTGCAGTTCGTATTCGGCCATCTGGCGTTCGGTTTCCTTGGCCTTGAATTGCACTTTGGCAATTTGCATCTGTTGTTCGGCCAAGTCGATTCTCAACTTCGCTCGCGTCGCCTCGAGTCGTTTCTTTTCCAGTTCCCAAAACGGAATCGCTCCCTCGCGGCGCAGTTCCTTGTACGCCTCCGCCTCGGCACTGGCAAGTTTTTCATTGTTGATCGCATCGGTTAGATTGACTTCATTGGTTGCATTGAGCAACGCTTCCTTCTCTTCAGCCATTTTGAGCTCGACGCCAAGCTTGGCCTGCGTATCATCAATGATTGCCAAGATATCGCCTTTGGCGACGGTCGCACCTTCTTCGAAGCGAAGTTCCATCAACTTGCCTTCCACCTCCGCAGGCACATTGACGTTGTTGATTATTTTTACCATGCAGTTTTCAGCGCGAACTTCATTCGCTTGAGAGGGCGTGTTTTGCTGAGCTTGGGTGGTCGTGGTTAACACGATCACAAAGCTGCTAAGTAGAAAAAGGTATTTCATCCGACGACTCGATAAGTTGGGGGTGTGTTGTAGTGGATCTTGTTAAAGATCTCCTTCCGCAATGGATCTTTAACAAAATCCACTACCGAATTCACGCAAACTTCTAGAAAAAGAACTTGTGGCACCATTCCAGAATTTCATGAAAGAAAACGAAGCCGCTTGCTCGGCGGCCACAATGAACTTTCGCAATCACTTTGGCTCCTGGACGTGGTACCAGTTCACGCAGCTCTTCCTGATCGGGGGTGGCTTCCATTAAGATGACCGCACCGTGTTCTTCGTTCGGTTCGGCTCGTGCCGAAATCTCAGAGATCGGTAATTTTGCTTCGAGTTCCACGTCGGGATCCGTCGCCAAGATATAGCTGACGTCCAAGACATCTTTGTTGGTCTGCACAATGTACTTATCGAGATGTCCCTCTCGCTTTTCCGGGAGTTCTAGTTTCAAGAATAGCGGCTGAGACAGATCGGCTACTTCTAGCAAAACCTGGCCGGTTGAAATGGGACGACTGCGAAGCATTTTTTCCACATCCCAGCTCGTGACGACTCCGTCAATTGGCGAACGGACGATCAATTGGTCCGCTCGCTCGAGCAGCAAGTCGCGTTTCGCCTTCAGAACCGACAATTTGGTTTGCAGTTCCCCTTTTTCGCCTTCGAGTGCCCGTCGTTCCGCATCCTCAAGTCGGTCCTTGTAGTTCAACTGGCCATCGACGCGAATCGCTTCTGCCAATGTCGTTTGGATTTGCCCTTCGACATCGGTCACTTGAATTTCCATGTCGCGGTTACGCAGTCGGATCAGCTCCTGTCCTTTTTTTACCGGCTGGTTGTGGTCCACCAACACCTCAATCACCTCCCCGTCGATCGGGGCAAAGACCTCGCGACGGATTTCGGGAGTCAGTGTCCCGTCAGCTTCCAGATTGAAATCTTTTGGTATAAAGATTAAACCGAGAATGACGGCGGTGATCAGAGCCAACACGGCGATCGTCTTTGGAAGCGTTCGTGCTCGAAGCACCCAAGTCGCCCGTCCGAGTGCTCGCCATACAGGCATCAAGAATAGATTGCTATGCGCCATCGAATTGGCAAGCGCACGGGTGCCATGCTCGTAGACGAGGTCGCACCGCGCATGAAAGATCTCTGGTGGAATGTTGCTCTCGATCTGCTCGACGATCAATGCCCCAATCACTTCGCCACGGTGAGCATTGTCGCGATCGATCTCGCCCGCTGCTCCGGTGTCTTCGGCTGCACCCAATTTGCGTTGAGGCTCACGAAGCGGTAGAACGGCGATGTTCCGTCCGTAGGATTGGTCGACGTAATCTTCCAGTGCTTCTTCGATCTGTGGCGGCAAATCCTCGGTCGTTCCATCGTGCCACAACGGCTCGCCCGCCGCGACGACTCGAGTTGCTAATTTGTTGAGCGACGTCACGATGTTCGAGCGGGTTTCAATCGTGTCCTGGCCGCTGATCGCTTTGACCGTGCATTTACGCCCCTTCTTGATCGCCACGCTGACTCGGTCGCAGCCGATCAATAAACGGCCTTCGTTGGCAACAATGTGCGCGGTCTCCAACATGTCGAGCGATTCATGCGAAGCACGTGCAAAGGAGTCCGCTTGTTGCCAAAGCGTTTGCCGGTCACCAAGCTTTTGCAACCTTTGACCGCGAAGCCAATCGGCAGCCAGTTCGCACATCTGCTGCAAAAACCGCAGGTAACCTCGTTGGGTATCAGGAGCGGTATCGGGACGTTGGAATATTTCAATGAGCCCGTCTTGCTGCTCATCGTGTTTGAGGGCGCCGAGCACCAATAAATATCGAGTCGGATTTCCCTCTGCCTCACCATCGGTCGTGCCCGAATAAGGAGGCACAATCAACGATTGGCCGGTGTTGGCGACACGCTGAATCAGCCGGGTGTGGCGGGTCGCGTCCTCGCTGTCAGGCGTCAAAATCGACGGTTCCGCATTGATTTGGTACTGCAGCCTAAGTTGGCGGTCTTCATCGAGCAGCCAAATGGCGCCGCCGGCAGCAGCCAACGCGGTGATGATTCGCGATAAAAGCTCGGGATAAAACTCGTCCGCCGTCGCACCCGATTTCGCGAGCGCAGCGATCTCGTTAACCAACGAGCGGATTTGAGCCTTGGTTTCCTCGACAGTTTGTTGATTGGCCGACATAGCGTTTCTTGAAGCTAGCGAGTTCTTGGGACGAAATGGAGGATTTCGTGGGAAAAGGGACGTCCGTTTCGCGAACAGTAGTCAATTCGGCCACCCGCCGCCAAGTTGACTTTGGGGCAGAAGTGGAACTTTCTCTCTGGACAGCTTATACAATTTGTATAAACTCGTCTACAGAATGATTGGAAAAACTTGACAGTTTTTTTGCGATTGCGCTCTGCATCGACGGCAATTGTCCTTCAACCCCAAACAGAATGCCCCCATGAACGAAGGTGCTGCTAGCGAAATCGCCGAGTTAGAGCGTGAATTGAATCGATTGCAGCGATCGATCCGATTGGCGATCGAAGCTCAACTGCGAAAGTTTGCTGGTCGTTCTTTTGGGTCGCTCGCCGAGAACCAGCAAGTCGCCACATCGATCCACGCTCTGTTGGACCGTCATGGTCTACGGGTTCGATGCAGTGAATGCGGACATCCAGCGATTCTCCGCGTCTCGCCACGCGGTGGCTTGGCAAAGGGGGCCTTCGTCTTCGATCACACGATCGAAGGCCGAAGAACCTTTCACGGCGGTCGTGCGACCATGCCTGAGTTGCGTTTGGTGTCCAAACCAGCCCGCAAGAATAGCAGCCGAAAAGCTGTGGGTTAGCGGTCGATTGCAAATTCGCTATTTCACCCTCGCTTGCTCCGGAAATCTCGCAAGGACGAACTCGAGTTGTCTCAAGATGACACGACGATCGCAGGTCGCGTCCACGGTTCGCTTAGGTTCGGCAGCATCTAGGTTCGGCAGCATCTAGGTTCGGCAGCATCGGCACACGCAACCATAGCGGTGGTTGAGTAGGTGAGCGGAGACTAGCAACATGCCTCCCAGCGGTGTGATCCAATCCGCTAGGTGGGCTAGAAATCCCGGCGTGACAACGGAAGCCGTAGCGATGTCAGCAGTAAATTCTTCCGATGATACTTGCTCGCTCATTGCCCCCGCAGCACACGACTCGCAGCACGCATCGGTGCACGCCGCAGCGGCCACGCTGGGAGTTCCAGGTAGGTTGCAAGCGGCGCAGCAATCACCCACGATACCGAAGGCGGCAATGGTGAGCAGCGACAAGCCCGCCACCGCGATCGCGCCGGGCATCCAGCGACGATGCTGGCGAAAGCCGGGCACAAACGCCGCCAATGCGATCACGAAACAGGCGAACGCCATCCAGCGATGGAAGGACTCGTCGGCTAGAAAGCTCAGCCCCAAAGCGGGCAGAAACGAGATCACAAACGGCATCGCTGCGCAGTGAATTGCGCATCCGATTGACGCTGCAATCCCAATCCCGTCTTGCCAACGAGGCGTGGTCCCAGCGATCGCTTCCGATGTGGTCGGCAAACCGTGCGTGGAGATGGAATGGGGTTCTGTCGTCGTCGGCATCACGCAGTGCTCTTTTCATGTAGATAGACCGTTCGGTGCGGGAAGAAGTGACCGACGGTGCGGGTGCGGGTTACAAATGCATGGAAACAAAACTAACGCATGTGCATTTATTGTGCAAGTGCGTGTGTCGTGCAAGAAGGGGAAGGGGTCTTTTGGAGACAGGAAATCACTTTCAAAAGCGGTCGGTTTCTGGCTTCCAACTGTCCTGAGAGCGTCACAGGTCTTTTTCTGACGAAGTGCTTGAAAGGTCTCGTTATTGCGGCTCGATGCTAACTCCACACCTTGGGCGAGTGCTTTGGCACAACGAGGAATGAGGGTAAGGATGTTTCGTGGCGGTAAGGTGTTCTTGCCTGTGCACTTGCAATGAAGTCGCAGTTAGATTTAGATAAGGGGAAGCTAACTAGTAAATCGTCAATGGACACGGGAATGATAATGAACGACGAATCGCTTGACCGGGTCAAACAGGCGATTCGCGACGCGGGGCTACGAGCTACGCCGGCGCGAATGGCAACCTTGCAATTGCTGCGCGAATCCGATGCCCCGCTGACTCATGCCGTCGTGGCGGATCATTTGAGCGCCAGCGGTGTCGACAAGGCGACCGCGTTTCGCAATCTAAGCGACCTCGTCGAAGCCGGTTTACTGCGGCGAACCGAGGTCGGTGATCACGTTTGGCGATTCGAGGCCGTTTCTGCGAAACACAACAGCGGGCACCCTCATTTTCTGTGCGTTGATTGCGGTACGGTATCGTGCTTGGACGACGTCAAACTGACCGCCAGCAGTCAACGTGCGAGCGAGAAGGTCGGTAAGGTCACGGAAATTTTGCTGCGTGGTCATTGCAACGATTGTCTCTGAGTTGCGTCGTTCCGAGATCAGGCAGACATTGGCTGGTTTGTTTTCGAACATTTGAGCGTCCAAACCAGCTTCCCACCCGATCCCTCGTCGTGCCAGATATGCCGACAGAGCGAAATGAGTTGATCCTAGTGCTTTGTCCAGATTGAAAATTAAGGTGGTCGTAGTGGACGAGGTTACCAGTCCCTTACTGCACAGCGGTCCAAAAGAAAGCGGTCCAAAAGAACTCGTTACCTCGTCCACTACCCTAAAATGAAAGATTGACAAAGCGATAGGCTGTGGCAAAGGAAACCGATGCCATTCGCTTCCTATTGGTTTGTTCGGTATAATCGAGACAAGCAGCTAGGTTGACGTATTTCGTGTTGTTTCTTTCGCCTTTTTCGATCAATAAAATATGCGTATCATCCTTCCTCTTCTTTTCACCGGTGCTTTGTTGACTCTGTTTCCTGCCGCCCTGGGGTTGGCAGAACAGGACGCCGTTGTCCAGGACGAGGTCAAAGCCGAGCTGCGGCGTCGAGCGGTGATGATCCCACTGCAGGAAGACATCAACCCTCTGAGCGGTGCGTTATTGCAGCGGAAATTCGAGACGGCCGTTGAATCAGGTGTCGAGGTGGTCATCTTCGATATCAACAGCCCAGGCGGTTTTACCTATGTCACCTTCGAATTGATGGACATGGTGCTCGATGCCAAGGACGTCGAAACCGTGGCGTTTATTGAAAAGGACGCGATCAGCGGGGCGGCTTTGTTCTCATTAGCATGTGACCGCATCATCATGCTGCCCGATGCGCGAATGGGCGATGCGGGCGAGATTGTGATGGGGGCGGACGGAGCGTTTCGGTACACCGAAGCGAAAAGTCGCAGCGTATTAGCACAAAAGGTTCGCGATACGGCTGCCGCAACCAATCGCCCGATCGCATTGGCTGAGAAAATGACCGACAAGGACATGGTTGTCTTCAAAGCGATCAACAAAGATGATGGCACCATTCGTTATTTTAGTGACAAGGAATGGGTCGCGTTTGAGGAGCAAGAGAAGTGGATCAAGGGGAGGCCTGTTCGCGAAGCGGGCAAAGAGATGTTCTTCACGGCCAACGGCCGCCGAGCTACCGAGCTTGGAATGGCCAATCAAACGGTGAATAGCCGCGAGGAGTTAGCTGATGTCTTGAACGTTGCCGAGCCGATTCCTGTCTTGGAACGATCGTGGGTCGATACCTTGGTGTTTGTTCTCAATAGCGGTTTCGTCACTTTCTTGTTGATTGCAATTGGCTTGATCGCGTTAGTTGTCGAATTCAGTGCGCCGGGTTTGGGCATTGGCGGGTTAACCTCGGTACTTTGCTTTGGTCTGTTTTTCTGGAGCCGTTTTCTCGGCGGGACCTCGGGATGGTTGGAGGTGACGTTGTTTGTTATCGGGATTCTATTTATTGGTGCAGAGGTCTTCGTAATACCTGGGTTTGGCGTAGCCGGTGTGGGCGGAATCGTGTTGTTGCTAGGTTCCTTGGTGATGGCGTCTCGGCGATTTGCGTTGCCACAAGGTGGCGCGGATTTTACGGGGCTGGGGGCGGACGTGTTGACGGTCGCAGGAGCATTTGTGGCGTTCTTAATCGCTTTGGTCCTATTGGCGCATTACATCGGCGAAATCCCTGGGTTAGGCCGTCTAACGCTGAAGCCAGCGGTGACTATCGATGGCTTTCCCACTCGCGATGTCTCGGATGAAATGTTGGTTCCCGGATGGCAACGTGTTGCCGTCGGTGACGTCGGAGCCACCGTCTCACCGCTTCGACCGAGCGGACGAGTGGAAATAGAGGATTACACGATCGATGTTGTGACCGAAGGCGAGTTTGTCGAATCAGGCACGAAGGTGAAAGTCATCGGCAAGCAGGGCGCGCGTGTGATTGTTCGGGCAGTGTAAGTGCCTTCCTTGCGTCGAGCTTGCCTCGAACCGGGGCGATCCCAGCGGAAACAGAATTGCCATTCACCGATCCGCACTACGCGCTTGTTCAAGTAGGCGGATCATTTCGGGTAGAACAAGTGAAGAGGGCAACGCAAAACTGACAACACGTCCAGCGCGAGCGATGTTGAGTCCAATCACACGTCCTTCTAGATCGAGCAGTGGACCGCCACATTCATCGGGCTTCAGCACCGTGTCGTGCTGGAGGACTTGGTCAAAGCCACTGAGCCGCGTACTTCGCGACCCGTTGACCCGCGAATCATTTTCGGTTTCCTGCAAAATTCCCAATTCTCGAATGCCAGCATTCATCTCCAAAACGCTGCCACTGCGAAGAATGGTCAATTGAGCGATTTCGCCTGGGAACAAGCGGCCAAGTTTTTGAATCACGTTTTCACTGGTATAGACCTCTTGGCCATTGACAGCGATGATTCGGTCTTCCGGTTCGATACCTGCATCATCGGCACCACTATCACGCCAAACCTCGTAAACCCATGCTCGGCCATCACTCCCCTCTCGCAAGACGACGCCTAAGCGTCCGTTGTGTTTGATGCGGCGGGGCAATACGCCCATCGATCCGATACCGATCGGGCGACCGGTTCGCCCCGCACTGATGAGAAAGCTGCCGACAGGCGGGATGCTGGAATCAAACTTGACAGCCGTAAAGTCAAAATCACCATCGATTTTCAAGAGAGCCAAATCGTTCGCTCGCCCGACCGCCGCCACTCGAGCGGACAGCACTTGGTCATCGTGCATTCGGACTCGGATCGGATCGGCACTTAGTTCGCTGCGTTTGGTGAGAGCGTATCCATCGGCACTGACAATCGTGCCGAGTGAAACAACTTTTCCGTCGCTTAGGACCTGGACGACCGAGCCGTTGGTCGTATTGGTAATCGGTTCGACCAATTGCACCATCTCGGAATTATCGCGGCGGCTCGATGTGCGAACGGTATAGCCGCGGCGCAGCCATTCGGGCGTCCTTGATCCCCGCCGCCTCTCTCTCGGCGCTTGCGGATTTTCAGCCTGCAACTGTTGCGTCTGAGTTTGCTGGGCTGGCAAATCTTGAGCGCAAAGCATTTCTTCGGCGGTCGCAAAACCAATCGCTAAAGTCACGAAAACAATTAAGCTACTTCTTTCCAGCATTCAGTTACTCCACTCTACCAATTTCAACAACTTTTCTAAGACTTTGGTTATTACGACGCAACCACACTTCGACTCGTTCGCCCGGCATCGTATCGGATACCGCCTTGGTCAGCGAGTGGAAATCGGTGATAGGCACATCACCAAAACGTTGGATGGTATCGCCAACGCGAATATCCGCATCATCGGCAGGCGATCCCGGCGCAACCTTTAGCACTTCGGCGACTCCGGTTGATTGGTTTCCCGAGACACCGAGCATTGGTTTGAAGCCATCAAGGTAACCCCAAGATTCTCCTGCGGCGAGTCGTTTCCAATTCACGTCGTAGTGGTTGATTGGGATGTGCAAATTGTCCGCCACGTCGTTTCCGATTCGGCTATGCACTGCGATCAAACGACCTTCAATATCGAAGAGAGGGCCGCCACTATCGCCTCCAATCAATGCACAATCGGTGACGATCTTGTCGTTCTCGACTGCCAATATCCTTCCCACCCGGGTTACCGGGCCCCGTCCACGGTCGTACCCGCCGGGGTGCCCCGAGGCGATGCACCACATTCCGGGCTTCAGGTTATTGCTGTCGCCAAGGGTCGCGTGAGGCCATCCGGCACCACCGTCTTGTCCCTCGTTTATTTTGATGAGTCCCGCATCGACACTGCGGTATAGCCCACGCGTCGTTGCCGTCACGATCCGTCCGTCCGACAATTTTATGACCGCGGTTTTGTTGGGACGCATGGCAACATGAGCAGCTGTTAAAATGTACCCTGAATCGGAAACGATGACGCCACAACCCTGTGCCGAACCGATTTGGACACTGACGGTGCATTTCGCGGCCAAGTTGGCCACCCGTTGCTGTTGCTTTTCGAGAACTCGCAGCTGTTCAAGGGTTTGGGGAACGCCGCCTGCAGCCAGCAATGGTTCGAGCTCAGCAGGTAGGGATACGCGAGTCCCTGCGGTGGAGCCATTGCCTGGAAAATCTTGGCCGACCGCCAATTTGGAATTTGGCGCTGAAAGAATGAACAGGATCCAGAAAAGAGCACAAATCGAACGAGTTATTCCCCCATTTAAATGTGCCCCCTTTAACGGTGTCCCAGCGAACGGTGGCGACGGTTTGTTAGTACGATACAATGACAAACTCAATCGAAATCCTTTTTTGCGGAAGGTTTTGATAAACGGGTAGAAAATGAAGTCGTTGATCATTATAGCCTTGATGTAAAGAAAGCAAAAATTTGGTTTCCCAAATAAGCCAACCTGGCTGCCATTATAGTCGTTTGCCTAGCAAATCCGAAACATCGCTAGAACCGACTCATTCGGAGCCCAGCGACTTCGATTCGAGCGTTCTGATATTTGGCTGTGGGTATTTAGGGCAGATATATGGTCGATTAGCGACCCAGACGGGAGGGCAAGTCTACGCAACCACGCGTGTTACGTCGCGGAGGCGGCGTCTCGAAGAGCAGGGTTTTCAGCCTGTTGTCGCGGATTGGACCGACCGTAGATCCCTCAAGCGGTTGCCCAAAGTCGGCCGGGTTTTGGTCGCTGTCAGTTACGATTCCGATTGCGGTATGTCGCGCTATGATTCCCAGGTTGGTGGGTTTCGTAATTTACTAAGTGTGATCGATGACAACGTGAATGTTTGTTACATCTCGACCACCGGCGTGTACCACCAGACCGATGGTCGCTGGGTTGATGAGCGGTCACCGACTCGTCCAACTCGAGTAGGGGGAAAAGTACATTTGGAAGCCGAGTCCATGCTACATCGTTTCCGCCCGAATTCCGCTTGGACGATTTTGCGTTTGGCCGGGATTTATGGACCGGACCGAGTTCCGAGAATTGCTTCCGTGGTTGAGGGACGGCCGATCGCGTCCGACAAGGACGGTTTCTTGAATCTGATTCACGTCCATGACGCAGCTCGAGCGGTCCATTCGACATGGGAAAATGCCAAGCGGCGCGTCTACGCGGTCTGTGATGATCAGCCGATGCGGCGAGCCGAATTTTACCGCGAAATCGCACGTCAAACCCACGCCCCGAATCCCACTTTTGTGCCCCCCTCCGCTGAATCGAGTCGTAGCCAGCGTTCGGAAAGCAACAAGAGAATTTGGAATCGGCGCTTAAAGAACGATCTACTCAACAAGCTGGACTACCCCACCTATCGTGAAGGATTGGCCCAAATATTGGCGTTCGAATCCAGAATTTAGCCGCGTTTTACACCTCTTCTCATGATGGAAATCACCGACAGGCCCGCCTCCAACCTGTCGGAAAGCCAAGACTTTAGCCGATTCATGCGTCTCTCGTCTCGGAAGCCCTGGTTCCGGCGACGAGGAAGAGGATATGCTGTAGAATGCAACGCGGTTTGCTCCTTTTAACCGTCCGACGCCTAGCCGAGAAATCCATTCGCCGAATCGCTGATGCGTCGGGTGAGGGTATTCCTCGTTCCTTTTCTCAATCACCTTCAGAAAATCTCTTTACTACATGCTTACTCGAAAACCGATTTATCCAGGTGTCATTGAACTCAACTTTCAGGCCGGAGAAGTGCTCGGATGCAACGTTTATTTGGTGTATGATCAAGACGAGTGGCTACTTATTGATATTGGGTATGAGGAAACCGTAGAAGATTTCGTTGAAATCATTCGCCTAATCGATTTCCCGCTTTCTCGTTGTAAAACCGTCGTTGCCACCCATGCAGATGTGGATCACATCCAAGGTTTGGCAAAGATTAAGCAGATTCTCAAGACGACCGCGACGGGACACCCCAATGCCGTTCAGCCGCTTCGAACCGGTGATACGTTGGTGACCTTGGCCGAGATCAAAGCACAGAATTTGCATCTGACGATGCCGCCTGTTGAGATCGAACACGAGGTCAATGATGGTGACATCCTTCGCGTCGGAAAGCTCGAACTTGAAGTTTGGCACACGCCCGGCCATACGAATAGCCAATTAGCGTTTCGCCATGGTGATTTGTTACTCAGCGGTGACAATATCTACCGCGACGGGTGTATTGGTGCGATTGCGGCACATCACGGTAGCGACATCAAGGCGTTCATTCAATCACTCGAACGGATTCGCGATAGCGATGTGAAATGGCTTGCACCAAGTCATGGCCCGATCTTTGCGAAGGATAACGATTTTCTCAACCGAACCATCGATCGTGTTCGTGGTTATTTACAGATGGCCGACTTTGGAACACTCGCTGAAAGTTGGCCGCTGATGGACCAATGGGATGATGAGGTTGCCAAAGGTATCTTGCCGGAAGGGCTCGCTGGCTCGTAACCGTATTTGGCTGTTTCGACAGAAACTGAGCCGTTGGGGCACCTAACCCATTCGTATTCAAGACTTCACTCTCCCCAAAATAACGGAGACGGCTGAAGTCGCAGCTACGAACCAAGGCCCGGAATTCGGCTCGTTTTTGTAGCGAAACTCGCCAAGGGTTTCGTCAAGGCTCTAAAAAGACGTCCGAAAGCCGAATGACTTGGCCATTTTCGCTACGATAGATACGGTGACTTCGTCTGGTCTCTAAAAAATCACAGACTCGAGAGCCATAAACATCGCAACGACTTCAGGCGTCTACCAAGTAAGGGGGTATTCAAAATCAATCCTTATCAACCCGCGGCACCGTTACCCGCAGTTGAACCATCGACGCTGATCGGCGGCGGAGGTGATTGGGATGCCGTGTTCCATTTGACGGCTTCGGATCTGCGTCATGCCGAGGCGAAGTTCGTGCTCAACTCGAATGTGACCCGTTTGTCGCTTGGATCATTTGCCCTGATCGCTCTGAGTATTCTTTGGGTCGGATGGTTGGCGTTACACAACTTGTTCATGGTTGGTTGGATTTCGGCGATGCTCTTTTCTACAGCAGGCTACTTGTCGATGGTCCATTCTTTCAAAGCAAACCTGCGCCAGCGAATGAAGGCGGTCGGGTTGGTGGCCGACGCAACCTGCCTGGTTCGTGTGGCTGAAACACAATTCAAGTTGAAAACACCTAATGGTCAATTCTCGTGGCCCATCCGGAAGGTCAAACTTTGGCGAACTCTACACGGACTGCTTTTTGCCCCCGAGCCTGATCTATACGTGTTTGTCTCCAAACACAGCGAATTCTCATTCGAAACTTTTGAAGAGTTTCGAGAACGAGTGTTCCGGCCGGTGGAGCAGTAGGACTTTTCGAAGTGGACCAAAAACAAGATCCACTAGAGCATTTTTCAACAAGCCGTAGGCTGCGTGTTTCGTGGCTGTGGCTTCCAGCCACAGCATACTTCTGAACTGGGGCTGGAAGCCCCAGCCACGTCAAAATTCAAAATGCACTAGAGCATTTTTCAACAAGCCGTAGGCTGCGTGATTCGTGGCTGTGGCTTCCAGCCGCAGCGTACTTCTTAACTGGGGCTGGAAGCCCCAGCCACGTCAAAAACAAGATCCACTAGCCCGGATTATTCACGAGCGTTCTGATTTGAGAACGTTTGAAAGAATTTGGGTGAGATTCGCTGGGGTAGGTGCTTTGGTGCTCGATCCGCGCGGACCGCCCCCTTACCCCCATTCAGAATTTCG